>NZ_NEUF01000148.1 GCF_002910915.1 Streptomyces sp. SM10
GTGCTCATTAGAGGACCATCCCTTCTGCAGCCCTCTTCGGTAGGGTTGTGACCTCTCGGTCCCGGTGGGTGCATGGCCAGTAGTGCGAGCCGTTCGACGGCCAGCATGAGTTCCGCCAGCCCCGCCGGGCCGAGGCCGTCTGATCGGCTTCAGGGACACGCCCCGCAGAGGGCCGATTAATGAGCTCCCGGCAGACGACCTCACCACCACCGGGCAGGTGCTCCGTCGACGTCACAGGAGTACTTCTTTCGTGTTCATCGGATGGGACTGGGCGACCGAGACCCATGACGTCACCGTCATGGACGACGCCGGAAAACGCGTGGACCGGTGGGAGTTCGCCCACACCGAAGAGGGATTCGCCAGGACCCTGGCCCGGCTGGGGAAGCACGGAGCCCCGGCGGATCTGCCCGTGATGATCGAGACCAGCCGCGGCCTGGCCGTGGACCGGCTGCTGGTTGCCGGCCACCCGGTGGTGCCCGTGCATCCCAACGCCTTCCACGCCATGCGCCCGCGCTGGGGCGCCAGCAAGGCCAAGACCGACGCGGGCGACAGCATGAAACTCGCCGACTACCTGCGCACCGACGGCCACTTGCTGCCCCGGCTGGAGCCCACCGAGCAGGCCACCCTCGATCTGCAGGCCCTCACCCGGACCCGCGCCGACCACGTCGAGGCCCGCATCGCGGCGGTCAACCAGCTTGCCGCGCTGCTGGACATGCACTGGCCCGGAGGCAAGGCCGTGTTCGCCAACCTCGACAGCGACATCGCCATGGCCTTCCTGGAGCGCTACCCCACCCCGGCCTCCGCCGCGAGGCTTACCGCCGGACGCCTCGAAGCCTGGTGCAAGCGCCACGGCTACTCCGGCAGGAAGCCCGGAGGTGTCCTGATCGAACGCCTGCGGACGGCCCCGAAGGCGGCCTCCCGCCTCAGCGAGGCAGTCGTCGAGCAGCTGGTCCAGGTCCAGGTCCAGCTGGTGAAGGGCATCCGCACGACCATCCGCACGCTGGACAAGACCATCGCCGAGGCGGTCGAAACCCACACCTACGCGCCGCTGTTCGCGACGATGCCGCGCATCGGCAGGGTCAGCCTCGGCCAGATCATCGGTGAGATCGGCCCGCTCCTGGAACGCGCCCGCACCAGCGAGCAGCTCATCGCCGAGGCCGGGGTCGTCCCCGTGACCCGAGCGTCGGGCAAGTCCCGCACCGTCGCCTTCCGCTTCGCGACCAACCGCAGAGCCCGCGTCGCCCTGACCGCCTTCGCCGACAACAGCCGGCACGGCAGCGACTGGGCCGCGAAAATCTACAACGACGCCCGAGCCCGCCAGAAACGACACCCCCACGCCATCCGCATCCTGGCCCGCGCCTGGCTTCGCGTGATGTGGGCCTGCTGGCGCGACGGCACCTGCTACGACCCCGCCATCCACCAGGCCAACGGCAAGATCAACACGACCACCGACACTGCCTTGGCGGCATAGAGGTTGACTCAGGAAACTCATGCGTCCGCCTCCTCCGGTGCGGGGCGCCGGTAGTCGCCGGACTTCCCGCCCGACTTCGCCTCGACCCGGACGTCCGTGATCACCGCGCTCTTGTCGACCGCCTTGATCATGTCGATCACGGTGAGCGCGGCGACCGAGACCGCGGTCAGGGCCTCCATCTCGACCCCCGTACGGTCCGTCGTCTTCACGGTGGCCAGGATCTCCACCGCGTCGTCGGCGACGCTCAGGTCCACCTTCACGCCCGAGACGGCGAGCGGGTGGCAGAGCGGGATCAGGTCCGGGGTCCGCTTGGCCCCCATGATCCCGGCGATGCGCGCGGTGGCGAGGGCGTCCCCCTTGGGGACACCCTCGCCCCTGAGGAGCTCGACGACACGCGGTGACACCAGGACCCGGCCGCTGGCCCGGGCGACCCGTGTCGTGACGTCCTTCTCCGACACGTCGACCATGCGGGCCGCGCCCGCCTCGTCAATGTGCGTCAGCCTGTTCTGCGTACTCAACTCACTCCGCCTAGCGGTAGGGCGCCGGTTGCCCGTCCGTCCGCGCCGGGGCACGGATTGAGGGGCCCGGGGGGCTTCCCCCGGTAAGGCACAGCGCCAGACACCGTACCGCCACCGCGCGGAAGTCAGCGGAGGAGGATGACCTCGGTCTCCGTGCCGGGCTCGGCGGAGGTCACGTCCTCGGGCAGCACGATCAGCGCGTCCGCCTGGGCGAGGGCCGCGATCAGATGCGATCCGGCTCCGCCGACGGGCGTCACCGTGCCCGCCTCGGCGTCGTAGGTGCCGCGCAGGAACTGGCGCTTGCCGGACGGCGAGGAGAGCGCCCCGTCGGTGGCGAGCGTGGCCCGCACCGTGGGGCGGTGGACGTCGTCGAGGCCCATCAGCGTCAGGATCGCCGGACGGACGAACAGCTCGAAGGAGACGTACGAGGAGACCGGATTGCCCGGCAGCGCCAGCAGAGGCGTGTGGTCGGGTCCGATCGAACCGAATCCCTGCGGCTTGCCCGGCTGCATGGCGAGCTTACGGAAGTCGATGCCGCCGCCGGCCTCGTCCTCGTCGCCCACGGAGGACAGGGCCTCCTTGACCACGTCGTACGCGCCGACACTCACACCGCCCGTGGTGACGACGATGTCGGCGCGGATCAACTGGTCCTCGATCGTGGCCCGCAGCGTCTCGGCGTCGTCGGCGACCGCGGGCACCCGGTAGGCGATGGCACCCGCGTCCCGGGCGGCGGCGGTCAGCGCGAAGCTGTTCGAGTCGTAGATCCGGCCGGCGGTCAGCTCCTCGCCCGGCTGCGCCAGCTCGCTGCCGGTGGAGAGCACGACGACGCGCGGACGGGGCCGCACCCGCACCGTGGAGCGGCCGATCGCGGCGAGCAGCCCGATCTGCGGCGGTCCCACGACCGAACCCGCGCGCAGCGCCAGGTCGCCGGGGAGCACGTCGCTGCCCTTGGCCCGGACATGGGCGCGGGGCTTGACCGGCCGGTGGACGCGGACCTCGCCGCTCGCTCCCTCCGGGGCGGCGCTGTGGGCGCGCATGGAGGCGGCGGGACCACCCCCGGTGCCGCCGTCGGTCCACTCGACCGGGACGACCGCCTCGGCGCCCGCGGGCAGCGGCGCACCGGTCATGATGCGCGCGGCCTCGCCCGGACCCACCGACCGGCCGTCGGCCAGGCCCCCGTCACCCGCGGCGACGTCACCGATGACGGTGAGGACCGCGGGGAACTCCTCGCTGGCACCCTCGACATCGGAGATCCGGACGGCGTATCCGTCCATCGAGCTGTTGTCGAAGGGCGGCAGGGAGATCTCCACGACCACGTCCTCGACCAGGACACAGCCCTGGGCGTCGGGAAGCTGCAGCTCGATGGCTTCGAGCGGCTTCACCGCGGCGAGAATGTCGTCCAGGTGCTCGTCCACCGACCAGATCGTGCTGCTCAAGCTGTTACAACTCCTCGGTGACGTAACTGCGCAGCCAGGTCCGGAAGTCCGGGCCCAGGTCTTCACGTTCGCACGCGAGCCTGACAATGGCACGCAGATAGTCGCCACGGTCACCGGTGTCATAGCGACGGCCCTTGAAGACGACGCCGTGCACCGGGCCGCCGATCTTCTCGTCCTCGGCCAGCAGTTGGAGGGCGTCGGTGAGCTGGATCTCGCCGCCGCGGCCGGGCTCGGTCCGGCGCAGTATGCCGAAGACCGCGGGGTCCAGGACGTACCGGCCGATGACGGCGAGATTGCTGGGCGCATCGGACGGGTCGGGCTTCTCCACGAGGCCGGTGACCCGGACGACGTCGCCGTCGGTGGTCGCCTCGGTGGCCGCGCAGCCGTACATGTGGATCTGCGCGGGATCGACCTCCATCAGCGCGACGACGCTGCCGCCCTCGCGCTCCTGGATCTCGACCATGCGGGCGAGAAGGGGGTCACGCGGGTCGATCAGGTCGTCGCCGAGAAGGACGGCGAACGGCTGGTCACCGACGTGCGGCGCGGCGCACAGGACGGCGTGACCGAGGCCTCGCGGGTCCCCCTGGCGCACGTAGTGCATGGTGGCCAGGTCGCTGGACTCCTGGACCTTGGAGAGGCGTTCGGCGTCGCCCTTGCGGGTCAGCGCGGACTCCAGCTCGTAGTTCCGGTCGAAGTGGTCCTCGAGGGGGCGTTTGTTGCGACCGGTGATCATCAGTACGTCGGAGAGGCCTGCCCCGACCGCCTCCTCGACGACATACTGGATGGCGGGCTTGTCGACGACAGGCAGCATCTCTTTGGGAGTGGCCTTGGTGGCCGGCAGGAACCGGGTGCCGAGACCTGCAGCTGGAATGACAGCTTTGCTGATCCTGGGGCGCGACTGAGTCATGCGCAGCACTTTAACCGGTGCGTATGGGTGGAAGATGAGCGTCCGGTTAACTTCGTCCTCATACATCCACATAAGACGAGCTATGTGAGCACCCGTTGAACCATGACATGTCCCGAAAGGCACAGCTGCGGCGCGAACTGCTCGCCGCACGCGCGCTTCTCACCTCCGAGGACGTGCGGAACGCCGCTTCGGTTCTGGCGGCGGCCGCATCCGGTCTTGCGGAGCTGGCCGGCGCACGGACCGTGGCGGCCTACGTGTCCGTCGGGCGGGAGCCGGGGACCCGTGCCCTCCTGGACGCTCTGCACGCCAGGGGCGTACGCGTGCTGCTTCCGGTGCTCATGGCGGACAACGACCTGGACTGGGCCGTGTTCGACGGGGCGGAGCATCTCGTGCCCGCCGGCCGCGGGCTGCGGGAACCGGACGGAGCACGCCTCGGGCCGCACGCGGTCCTGGAAGCGGACGCGGTCCTGCTGCCGGGACTCGCCGTGGACGGGCGCGGGATGCGGCTGGGGCGCGGCGGAGGCAGTTACGACCGGGTACTGGCCCGCCTCGCGGAAGCCGGGGCCCACCCCGCCCTCGTCGTCCTGCTGTACGACGACGAGGTGGTCGCGCGGGTTCCCGAGGAACCGCACGACCACCCCGTGGATGCCGTGGTCACGCCGGCCGGAACGCGGCGCTTCCCGCGCGGACGCGGGACGGGGGACGCGGACCCGGCCGGTTCCTAGACGCCGGCGCCCGGGCGTTCCGGAACCGGAGCCTGCCCCGGACCCGGACCCGGACCCGGACCCGGACCCGGACCCGGACCCGGACCCGGACCCGGACCCGGACCCGCGGCGACGGTCACTCCGGCGGCCTTGCCGTGCTCGGCGGAGGGGCTCACGCCGCCGCCCCGGCGTACGGCCTGTCCTGCGGGCGCCGGGGCCGTGCGCGGGACCCGCAGGAGGACGAAGGCGAGCACGGCGGCCAGGAAGGTCAGCGCCGCGGCGACGACCAGACACAGGCGCATGCCGTCGAGGAAGGAGTCGCCGACGGCGGCCCACACCCGTCCGGCCTCCGCACCCAGCGGCACTCCGCCGGCGCCACCGAGACCGTCGGCCCGCACGGCCTCCACGACGTGGGCGCTCGTCGCACCCGTGACACCGGCGTCGGCGAGGTGACCCGGCAGCGCGTCAGCGGCGCGGCTGGTGAGCAGGGCCCCGAGGACAGCCGGGCCGAGGGCGCCGCCGACCTGCCGGAAGGCGTTGTTCCCGGCGGCGGCCATCCCCGCGAGCTGGTGCGGGACGGAACCGACGGCCGTCGCCGTCATGGGCGTGGTGACCAGGCCCATGCCGAGGCCGAGCAGGATCAGCCGCCAGGACAGGGACCCGAAGGACGTGTCGGCCTCCGCGCCCAGCAGGAACAGCAGCGAGGCCGTCACCATGAGCAGGCCGACGGTGATCATGCCGCGCGTGGAGAGCCGGTGCATGAGCCGGCCGGCCGGACCGCTGACGACCAGGGCCGCCCCGGTCACCAGCAGCATCCGCCAGGCCGCGTCGAGGGTGTCGAGGTGCTGCACCATCCCGAAGTACAGGCTCAGGACGAAGAAGAACCCGATCATGGCCATGAACATCACCATCGCGACGAGGGTGGTCGCGGCGAAGCCCGGGCTGCGGAACAGGGACAGGTCGAGCATGGGGCTCGCGGAACGGCGTTCGACGAGCACGAACAGGGCGCCGCTGGCCCCCGCCACGGCGAGCGCCGCCAGGACCTCCGTGTCGCCGAAGGAACCGGCGCCGCCCTCGATGACGCCGTAGACGAGCCCGGTGATCGCGAGAGCGGCGGTGATCTGGCCGGGCCAGTCGAGACGGCGCCCGTGCGGTGCGCGCGAGTCAGCGAGCATCCGTACGGCGATGACGAAGGCGATCAGCGCGACCGGGATGGGCGCCACGAAGATCCAGCGCCACTCGGTGCGGGACACGACCGTGCCGGCCAGGACCCCGCCGACGGCGAGCGCACCGAGCAGGCACATCGCCCAGATGCCGATGTACTTGCCGCGCTCCCGGAAGTCGGGCACCGCGTGGCTGATGAGGGCGAGGGTCGTCGGAAGGAGGGCGGCGGCGCCGAGGCCCGACAGCGCCTGGCCGATCCACACGACCTGCACGGTGCCGGCGCTCAGCGCGGTGGCCGCTCCGGCGGCCGTCAGCAGGAGACCGGCGAGGAAGACCTTCTTCCGGCCGTGGACGTCGCCGAACACCCCCGCCGTCAGGATGAACGCCGCCATGGGCAGGACGAACGCGTCCGAGACCCAGGAGAGTTCTGAGGTCGAGGCGCCCAGCGCCTGCTGGATCGCCGGGAGGCTCACCGACACCGTCGTCACCGGCAGGTAGGCGACGAACACCCCCAGGCAGGCCATGAGGATGGTGGCGCGCCGGTGGGAGACCTGCGGCGCGGGCGCCTGGCGACCGGACAGGGTGGCCTGGCCGGGCACGGCGGCCGGACTGCTGTGGGACACGTGGAAAGCTCCTTCTGAGCATGTGGCTGCGTGGACGGCCGCCCGGCGACTTCTTCGCGCCGAGCCGGACCGCCGGGACAGTGGTGTCCGCGTGGACGCGCGGGCACCACTGTCCCGACGGCCTCACCGCGCGCGCCTTGGGAGGCGTGCGCGATGGTCCGTCCGGTCGGAATCGGTCCGGTCGTCAGGACGACGGGCGGCCCCCGTGCGCCCCCGCGTCGCGGGGTGGGGAGAGCCGGCCCCGTGCGGCACGACGGACGGAGCGCCCGAGGGGCACTGCCGACGCGGCGTCCCCCTCGCCGGTCACGACGGCACCGGCCTTCGTCGCCCGGTCCGTGACCGATGACGGCCCGCGCGGCGGTCCGGCCGCACCTGATTCCTGGACCAGTCTCCGGCAGGGGGCGGCGAACCACCCCCCTGCCGCCGCCGCGGCGCACGAAACTGGCGTCGGAGGTCCGTCCGGGAGATATTCACTCCATGCCCGACGCCGTGGACACCCGAATCCTCCACTCGCTGCAGATCTCGCCCCGGGCGCCGTTCCGCTTGATCAGCGAGGTCGCGGGAGTCTCCGAGCAGACGGTGGCACGGCGCTTCCAGGCTCTGCGGCGCCGCGGTGTGGTGCGTGTGATGGGCCTGGTGAACCCGGCGGTCCACGGCCAGGCCACCTGGGTCGCACGCATCACGTGCCGCCCGGACCGGGTCGACGTGATCGCGGAGGCACTGACCCGCCGGCCCGACGTGTCCTACTCGCACCTCGCCTCCGGCGGTGCCGAGATCATCTGCACCCTCAACGCCCCGATCGCCGAGGACCGCGGCCCCGACCTGCTGCCCCGCCGTCTCCAGCGTTCCTCCGGAGTGCTCGGCGTCGACATGGCCCTGATGCTGCACTCCTTCTCGGCGCCCTGGGCGCACTGGACGGGCTTCGGGCCACCGCTGAGCGCGGAGGCGGTCGCGCTGCTGACCGCGCACGACCCGCGGTCCGAGCGCCGGCCCGAGGTCGCGCCGGTCCCGCCGAGGCAGGAGGACCTTCCGCTGCTGACCGCGCTCGCGGAGGACGGCCGCGCGAGCCACGCCCGGCTCGCCCAGCTCACCGGCTGGTCCACGAACCGGGTCGGCCGCCGCCTGGAGAATCTGGAGGCGGCCGGCACCCTCTACTACGACGTCGACCTGCTGTCCCAGCGCCTGGGCTGGACCCTCCAGGCCACCCTGTGGCTGCGCACGGCGCCCGCCCACCTCCATCAGGTGGGCTCAGCCCTGGTCCACCACCCGGAAGTCGCCTTCGCCGGCGCCCTCGCGGGCGAACACAACCTCATGGCCATCGTCATCTGCACCGGTCCGCAGGACTTCTACCGTTATCTGACGACGAGCCTCGCCGCGATCCCCGGGGTCGACGCCTACACCGTCAGCATCCGCGTACGCCACCTCAAGCAGGCGGCTTCCCTCGTCACCCAGGGGCGGCTGGTCCACTACCCGGGCACGGGGTGAGAGGCGCCCGCGCGACGACGGACGGCGACGGGCCGCCCACCACCAAGGGGGGTGGGCGGCCCGTCGCCGTCCGCTCGAACCGTCGTTGCCGCCCGGGCGGGCCTACTGGGGTTTCCTGAGCGTCAGGGTGTCGACCGTGGACCGCTCCACCGCGTCCGCCCCGAAGGACCAGTCGAGCAGTTCGCCGTCGACCCACTTGTCGGTCTGATCGGTGTAGTGCGCGCTGAACGCGTGCCCGGAGGCGCCGGTGAGGTTGATCCAGCGGGACTTGTCCCAGTCGCCCACGTTGACGACCATCCGCATCGACGGCACCCAGATGACCTCGTAGCCGCCCGCCGCGTTCCAGCCGGTGGCGTTCACCGCGGCCTCGCCGCCGCCGAGGTCCCAGGGACCCCGGTTGAGGGCCCGCTGCAGCAGGTCGGGACCGTCGGTGCCGAGCGTCTGGTTGCGCAGGGTCAGCCGGTGCAGCCGGCCCCAGCTCCAGGTGGTCATGTCCTTGCCCAGCTTCGCCGTCAGCTCCCAGCGCGCGTCCTCCATGGCGCGCGCGAAGAGCTCGTCGCGGCTGTCGATGGCCTCGTCGCGGCCCTTGGCCGGGGCCTTCCACCACGCGTTGTCCTGGTCGTCCAGGATGCTCTCGACCACCTCGTACCAGCGGTCACCGCCGTCCGGCTGCGCCGCGTCCGGGGCACGCTGTCCGCATTCGCGTACGAGCTTGTCCTGTTCGTCCACCGGCCCGGTGCCGGCGGCCGGCTCCACGTAGATGCAGTCGCCCTCGGCGCGCATCTCCTTGGGCAGCTTGTCGCCGAAGGCGAGCTTGAGGATGTTGCGCCAGACGCCGTTGAAGTACGCGGCGGCGGCCGAATCGGGCTCCTGGGTGTAGTCCCAGCCCTCCAGCAGCTTCTGGCCCTCGCGGACGTACTTGTCGGAGACCGCGATGTTCTTGAGCTTCGGCACCAGCTTCGCGGCGATCGCGCTCTGGTTGTCCATCTGCATCGTCTGCATGTCGTCGGTGGAGATCTTCTCGCCGCCGTCGATCTTCTTCTGGATCAGGTCGTTGATCCGCTGGCTGCGCGTGCCGTAGCCCCAGTCCTTGGTGAGCATGTGCTCGTAGCCCTCACCGATGACCGCCTGGTTGGCGGTGACGATGTAGCCGCGCTTGGGGTTGTACTCGTACGGCAGCTCGTCGAAGGGGATGGGGTCCTTCTCCCACCCGTACTTCGGGCTCCAGCCGGGGCTCGGCAGCGTGCCGTCGCCCTGCAGACGGACCGGGATCCTGCCGGGCGCCTGGTAGCCGATGTTGCCGTCGGTGTCGGCGTAGATGAGGTTCTGCGACGGCACCTCGAAGTGCGCGGCGGCCTTGCGGAAGCTCGTGAAGTCCTTGGCCCTGTTGAGCTCGAAGACCGCGTCCATCGACTTGCCGGGATCCAGGGCCGTCCACTTCAGGGCGACCGCGTACCCGTCCCCGCGGTCGGGGGCGGAGTTGGTGACGGGGGCCTTCTTGCCGACCCTCTCCAGCTCGCCGCTGCGGTCGGAGAGGAGAGGGCCGTTGTTGGTCTCCCGGACGGTGATCTTCCGGCTCCTGCCGCCCGCGACCTTGATGGTCTCCTCGCGGGTGACGAAGGGCTCGGTCTTCCCGTCGTACTGGTAGCCGTCGGCGGAGACCTTCTCCAGGAAGAGGTCGGTGACGTCGGCCCCGAGATTCGTGAAGCCCCAGGCGATGTCCTGGTTGTGGCCGATGACCACACCCGGCATCCCGGAGAACGTGTAACCGGCCGTGTCGTACCGGCAGGACGCCGAGACCTGACGGCAGTGCAGCCCCATCTGGTACCAGAGGGAGGGCAGCTGGGGCGCCAGGTGCGGGTCGTTGGCCAGCAGGGGCTTTCCGGTCGTGGTGTGCGTGCCGGAGACGACCCAGGAGTTGGACCCGATGCCGTTGCCGTTGGGCCCGAGCAGCGCCGGGATCTCGTCCAGGGTGTCGGAGAGCGCGGAGAGCTGGGTGTTCACGCCCTGGGTCGCGCCCTCGACGGTCTGCTCACCGATGCTGTCCGACGGTTCGGCGTCCGGGTCGAACGTGCCGGTGACCGGGGAGACCGCACCCTGGTCGACGATCGGCCTGTTCCTGTCGTACGGGTAGTCCGGGTAGAGGTCCTCGATCTGCTTCGCGCTGAGCCTGCTCGTCATCAGGGAGCGGTCGATCTCGTCCTGCATGTTGCCGCGCAGGTCCCAGGCCATCGCCTTGAGCCAGGCGACCGAGTCGACAGGGGTCCACTCGGTGGGCTCGTAGTCGTTCGTCAGACCGAGCGCCGCGTACTCGACGGAGATGTCCTTGCCGTCCTTGCCGTCCAGATACGCGTTCACCCCCTCCGCGTAAGCCTGGAGGTTCTTCTTGGTGTCCTCGTCCAGGACCGTGTCGTACTCCTCCTGCGCGACCTTGCGCCAGCCGAGCGTGCGCAGGAAGGAGTCGGTCTCGACCTGGCCCGAGCCGAACATCTCGGAGAGGCGTCCCGAGGTCATGTGACGGCGTACGTCCATCTCCCAGAAACGGTCCTGGGCCTGGACGAAGCCCTGGGCACGGAAGAGGTCGCTGTCGGTGTCCGCGTAGATCTGCGGAACCCCGTAGCTGTCACGTCTGACGTCGACGTCGCCGGAGAGACCCTTGAGGTCGATCGAACCGGTGGTCTGCGGGTACGAGGCCCGGACCGTGGAGACGGACCAGTACGCGCCGAACCCGACACCCGCGACAAGCGCCAGGACCAGGACGATCACGAACAGGCGGGCGCGTCGCCCCTTCTTCCTGCCGGTCTTCTTCGCATCGGAAGACCCGGAAGGGGCGGTTGTGTTGGCGGGCATCGCTGTCCTTCGAGGGGCAGGGTGGTCCTGGGAGTGCAGGAGCAACCATAGGCGCCCCGCAGAAGCCACTCGGACGCGGTATGGGGATGCATCCATTTGCGCACCGGTTCGCACGGACGCTCGAAGGCATCAAGGAAGCGTAAAAGATTAGGTAAGGTAACGAAGTACTGGCCGCCGGAGGTCGATCCGGACGGCGTACACAGGGAAGGAACGGACCCTGACTGTCCACGCGCTCAACGAACTTCTGCTCGTCTGCTCAGTCGTCCTGCTGGTCGCCGTGGCGGCCGTACGCATTTCGTCCCGCAGCGGGCTCCCCAGCCTGCTCCTGTACCTCGGCATCGGTATCGCCATGGGTCAGGACGGCATCTTCGACGTCAGGTTCGACAACGCCGAGCTGACCCAGGTGATCGGCTACGCCGCCCTGGTCGTCATCCTGGCCGAGGGCGGCCTGGGCACGAAGTGGAAAGAAGTGAGACCCGCTCTTCCGGCGGCGGCCGTCCTGTCGACCGTCGGCGTGGGCATCAGCGTGGGCGTCACCGCGAGCGCGGCGCACTATCTCGTCGGTCTCGACTGGCGGCAGGCCCTGATCGTCGGCGCCGTCGTGTCGTCCACCGACGCCGCAGCCGTCTTCTCGGTCCTGCGCAAGGTCCCGCTCCCCTCCCGGATCACCGGCGTCCTGGAGGCCGAGTCCGGCTTCAACGACGCCCCCGTGGTCATCCTGGTCGTGGCGTTCTCCGTCGCAGGCCCCGTGGAGCACTGGTACGTGCTGGTGGGCGAGATAGCCCTGGAGCTGGCCATCGGTGCGGCCGTCGGCCTTGCGGTGGGCTGGCTCGGGGCCTTCGGCCTCCGTCACGTCGCACTGCCCGCCTCCGGGCTCTACCCGATCGCCGTGATGGCCATCGCGGTGTCCGCGTACGCGGCCGGCGCCATGGTCCACGGAAGCGGCTTCCTCGCCGTCTATCTGGCCGCGATGGTCCTCGGCAACTCCAAGCTCCCGCACTGGCCCGCCACCCGGGGCTTCGCGGACGGGCTCGGCTGGATGGCACAGATCGGCATGTTCGTCCTGCTCGGTCTGCTGGTCACCCCGCACGACCTGATCGCCGACTTCTGGCCGGCCGTCGTCGTCGGGCTGGTGCTGACCGCCGTCGCGAGGCCGTTGTCGGTCTTCATCAGCCTCGCGCCGTTCCGGTTGCCGCACCGTGAGAAGGCCCTGATGTCCTGGGCCGGGCTGCGCGGTGCCGTGCCCATCATCCTGGCGACCATCCCGATGGTGTCCGGGATCGAGGGCAGTACCCGGGTCTTCAACATCGTCTTCGTGCTCGTCATCGTCTACACGCTGATCCAGGGGCCGACCCTGCCGTGGGTGGCCAAGGCCCTGAAGATCAGCGACGACCCGTCCGAGACGGCGGACCTCGGGATCGAGTCGGCGCCCCTGGAGCGACTGCGCGGCCACCTGCTGTCCGTCGCGGTCCCCGGCAGCTCCAGGATGCACGGCGTGGAGGTCGCGGAACTGCGCCTGCCCGCCGGGGCCGCCGTCACCCTCGTCGTGCGCGACGACAAGAGCTTCGTGCCCGCACCCTCGACCGTCCTGCGCCGCGGGGACGAACTGCTGGTCGTCGCGACCGATCCGGTGCGCGACGCGACGGAGGCACGGCTGCGGGCGGTCGGCGAGGGCGGCAAGCTGGCCGGCTGGCTGGGGACGGGCGGCGCCCCCCGGGCGAGCGGCCCCGGCCGCCCCGCGGACACTCCACACCTGGCGAGACTGGCCAAGAGGCTGGGCAAGGGCGGCGAGGACCGCCCGAGGGACGCGGCGGGCGACCGGCGGGCCCACCACTGACCTGTCCTCCGTCGCGGGGGCGGACCACCGCCCCGCGACGGAGGGCGGGCCCGCTGCTGTTCCGGAGCGACGGACGGGCCGCTGCTGACCTGGAGTGCAGGGGCGGCCCGGGGCGACAAGGGGGCATCTGCGCACAATCGCAGGTGTGCCGGGTTCAGGACCTGTAAGATGAAGGACCGGATCTCTTGATCCACTCGATGTGAACCTGATCGACCCTGATCGACCAACTCTGTCTGATGCAGAGCTGGCGCGACCGTATGGCGGTCGTGGCGTCCTTTCGCCTCTGGAGCGAGCGCCCGGCATCTACCGCAGTCCCGCGCGAAGAGGACAGCTCTCGGCAGCTCCCGCACGCCCTACGCACCCCGGTGCGAGGCGGCCCGGGCAGCACGGCCACCAGGCGGCAGAAAGGCATGGACCGTGGCGTCCACGGTCTCCGACCGCCCCGGTTACGGGCAGTTGCTGCGTACCCCGGGTGCGTGGACCTTCCTTCTTCCGGGCTTCGCCGCCCGGCAGCCCTTCGCGATGCTGACCATCGGCATCGTCCTCCTCGTCCAGCACACCACCGGCTCGTACGGCAGTGCGGGCGCCGTGGCCGCCGTCTCCGGCGTCTCCATGGCCCTGTTCGCGCCGCAGAGCGGCAGACTCGCCGACCGGTTCGGCCAGCGTGCCGTGCTGCTGCCCGGCGTCCTGGTCCACGCCGCCTCCGTCGGCGCCCTCACGGCGCTCGCCCTGGCGGACGCGCCCCTGTGGGCACTGTTCCTGGCGGCGATGCCCACCGGTGCCTCCATCCCGCAGATCGGACCGATGGTGCGGGCCAGGTGGGCGGCCCTGCTGGGCGCCGCCCCGGGGCGCCCCGCCTCGCCCCTGATGACCACGGCCGCCGCCTTCGAGTCCGTGACGGACGAGTTCACCTTCGTCGTCGGCCCGGTACTCGCCACGGCGCTCTGCACCGGCGTGCACCCGGCTGCCGGACTGGTGGCCGAGGCGGGGCTGACGCTCGTGGGCGGCGTGCTGTTCGCCGCCCGCCGCTCCACCGAGCCGGCCCCCCGGCCCGCGGCCACGGCATCGCAACCGCACCGCTCGGCACTCTCCGTGCCCGGCGTGCGGGTCCTGGCGATCACCTTCCTGGGCATCGGCGCCGTATTCGGCGGCATGCAGGTCTCCCTGACGGCGTTCTCCGAGGAGATCGGCAGGCCGGGCGCCAACGGGCTGCTGTACGGAGTCTTCGCGGCCGGCAATATGCTGGCCGGAATCGCCTGCGGAGCCATCGCCTGGAAGAGCAGTCCCCGCCGCCGTCTGGTCGTCGGGTACATCGCCCTGACCCTGACCGCGTCCGGACTCTGGGCCGTCCACTCCGTGCCGCTGCTGGCGGGGCTGGGGCTGCTGGTCGGGCTGTGCATCGCTCCCGCCCTGATCAGCGGGTACACCCTGGTCGACTCCCTGGTGCCCGCGTCCGCGAGGACCGAGGCCTTCACCTGGCTGACGGGATCGGTGGCTCTCGGCCAGGCCGCGGCCGTCACCGTGGCCGGACAGCTCGCCGACGCCCATGGCGCGAGCACCGGATTCGTGGTCCCGATGGCCGGCACGGCTCTGGCGCTCGCGACCCTGCTCGCCCTGCGTTCACGGCTGACACCCCGCCCCGCGGGACGCACGGTGGCACGTGGTATCGGTCACCGCGAGCCGGTCACGGTGGACTGATCGCTCGGAATACGTCACTATGGAACGTCGTTAGCACTCACTGAGTGAGAGTGCCAGGAGGAGCAAGTGCCGACTTACCAGTACCAGTGCACCGAGTGCGGCGAGGGCCTCGAAGCGGTGCAGAAGTTCACCGATGATGCCCTGACCGTGTGCCCGAACTGCGAGGGACGCCTCAAGAAGGTGTTCTCGGCCGTCGGCATCGTCTTCAAGGGATCCGGTTTCTACCGGAACGACAGCCGCGGCTCCTCGTCGAGCAGCACGCCGGCCACGTCGACCGCCAAGGCGTCGGACTCGTCCGCCGGTTCGTCCGCGTCGAAGTCGGAGTCGAAGTCGGAATCGAAGCCTGCCGCTTCGGCGTCGTCGGCATCCTCCTCGGCTTCCTCCACGTCGTCGAGCGGTACGTCGGCCGCCTGAGGCCCTTCCCGTACCCCACACGTTTCACCCGGACCCCACTGATCGACTCGGTGGGGTCCCGGTCGTGCGCGCCCGGATAGTGTGAACGCATGGTGAACGCAGCAACGGGTACAGCGGAAATCGGTGTCATCGGCGGATCGGGCTTCTACTCCTTCCTGGAGGACGTGACCGAGATCAAGGTGGACACCCCGTACGGGGCACCGAGCGACTCCGTCTTCCTCGGTGAGCTCGCCGGCCGCCGGGTGGCCTTCCTCCCGCGCCACGGCCGCGGCCACCACCTCCCGCCGCACCGGATCAACTACCGGGCCAACCTCTGGGCCCTGCGCTCCCTCGGCGTACGCCAGGTCCTCGCCCCGTGCGCCGTCGGCGGCCTTCGCCCCGAGTACGGTCCGGGCACCCTCCTCGTGCCGGACCAGATGGTCGACCGCACCAAGTCCCGCACACAGACCTTCTACGACGGTGAGCCCCGGGCCGACGGAACCGAGCCCAACGTGGTGCACCTCGGTTTCGCCGATCCGTACTGCCCCGAGGGCCGCAAGGCCGCCCTGGCCGCGGCACGCGGACGTGACTGGGAGGCGGTGGACGGCGGAACCCTGGTCGTCGTCGAGGGCCCCCGCTTCTCGACGCGCGCGGAGTCGCGCTGGCACGCGGCGATGGGCTGGTCGGTCGTCGGGATGACGGGGCACCCGGAGGCCGTGCTCGCCCGTGAACTGGAGCTCTGCTACACGACGCTGACCCTGGTGACGGACCTCGACGCGGGGGCCGAGGCCGGCGAGGGCGTCAGCCACGGGGAGGTCCTGGAGGTGTTCGCGGCCAACGTGGACCGGCTGAGGTCGGTGCTCTTCGACGCCGTGGCCGCGCTGCCCCCGAACAAGGGACGCGACTGCGTCTGCACCCACGCGCTGGACGGCATCGATCCGGGCATCGAACTGCCTTAGAGCTTGCCGGAGTATCAAGCCCGATACCGTGCCCTGTTCAAGGCATGTGGCAGGGACCTGGACATGAAGGTGCTGGCCGGTAAGCAACTGCTCGACAACTACGAGCGAGACGCCCGCGTCTTTCACGCACCCGACCGAGCTGCCGCGGTGCGCATGCACACCGCTCTCGTACGCCAGCAGCGCGCCCGTCGCACGGGCGCGAAATCCTGATGGCCGCCGAGGACGGTGGGCGTTCGACGTTGCGAGGAGTCATCTGGAGGACCGGGCCGGCTGGCACGCCCTGGTCGGCGACGCGCAAAGGACAAACACGGCCGGAGGCGCCGAGGCTCGCATCACTGCCCGGCCGATGCCGCTGCCGGAGCAGCCCGGACTGCGGGGGTCCGGTGAGGAACAGGTACGGGGCTGAGATGACATCACTCAGCGTCCAGGGTGCAGCCCATCCTCGGCTGCACCCTGGACGCATGTCTCGCCGCGGCTCGCCCGCATGAACCGGTGTCCCTCGCTCGTGTCCAGTGGCCGGCGGGGATTACTTGCGGATGCGCGTCACGTTGTGGCTGTTGACGTTGACCTCGTTGCGGACGTCCCCGACGTGGAAGTCGATCAGCCCGCACAGCAGGCAGCCCGGATTGTTGGCCGGGGGAGACGGGGCCTGGGACACGGTGACGGTGGTGGTGCCGTTCGAAGCGTCGCAACTGTCGTCGCCGTTGTAGGCGGCGGTGATGGTGTGGGTTCCGGTGGTCGTGAAACCGGTGGTCAGTGAGGAGCGTCCGTCTGCGGAGACGGGTGCGGTCGCCAGAAGGTCCGGGCCGTCGAAGAACGACACGCCGAGGCCGCCGCTCGGGTCCGAGCTGCAGGTCACCGTCGCGTCGAGGGTCACCAGCTGCCCGGTCGCGGCTGAGGAGGGCGTGGCCTGGACGGTGGTCGACGACGGATCGGCGGCTGCAGCCGACGGAGCGAGGGACAGCACTGTGGCCGCCGCTACGGCAACCACGAGTCCGACCTTACGTGCGAGACACGCTTTCACTGAGGGGCCTCCTCGGTCTGGCCGTCAGGCGGGTTCGCCTGACCGTTCGGAGCGTGACCTTAGGCCGGTTTTGATGGCATGTGCGGTAGGCGCGGGTCCCGGTGACCCCACCTGAGTCATCGGCTCGCTCGAATGCGCTGGAGTGAGCCGTGGAGCGGGCCGATGACGCCGATGCGACCAGCTAGATCGCGGGAGGTGCGACGCGCTGGTAGGCGAGCGAGTTGCTGGTGCCGCCCGACGTCGTGACGCTCACCAGCACCGAACCCGCCGGACCTGCCGGGGCGACCGCGATCGCAGTCGTGTCCGACACCACGGTGAAGGCCGCCGGTGCGGTGCCGAAGCGGACCGCGGATGTCGTGGTCAGCCCGGTGCCTGTCAGGGTCACTGCGGTGCCTGCGCCCGTGGGCCCCTGCGCGGGCGAGAGCGCGGTGAGAGCCGGCGCCGTCAGATAGGTGTAGATGACGGAGTTGCTGGTGCCGCCGGGACCGGTGACGGTGCACGCGACGGATCCGGTGCCTGGCGGTGTGACGGCGGTGATCTGGGTGGCGGAGTTGACTGTGTACGAGGTCGCCGGAGTGCCGCCGAACGTGACGGCGGTGGTCCCCGTCAGGCCGGTACCCGTGAGGACCACGCTGGTCCCGCCGGACGTCGGGCCCTGGTTCGGTGTGATCGCGCTGAGAGCCGGAGTGGGTGCGTAAGCGTAGGTGATCGTGTTGCTGAGGCCGCCGGGTGTGCGCACGGTGACGTTGACCGTTCCGGTTCCGGGCGGGACCGTCGCCGTGATCGTCGACGGTGTGTTGACCGTGTACGACAGGGCGGCCGCGGATCCGAACGTGACGGCGATGGCGCCGGTGAACTGGCTGCCGTTCAGGGTCACGGGATTGGTGCCCGCCGCCGGACCCGTGTTGGGTACGACCGAGGTGAGGACGGGAGGGGCCACGGTGACTCCAGGGAGTGTGGTCGGCCTGGCTTGGCCGCGAGCTGCGGGCACGGAAGAGGTGCGGGCGGGCGTGCGTGAGCCCGCACCGCTTCCTCTGGGCACGGCCCCGGTGGACAGGAGCTCACCGGGGTCGTGCGCGGCTGTGTGTCCGGGACGCCGTCAGATGCCGGGGCCGGACACGTAGGTGAATCCGCCGCTGGCGGTGGCGCTCCCGCCCTCGGTGGTCACCACGACATCGACGGAACCTGCGGTGCCGGGCGGTGTGATGGCCACCAGCGTGGTGCTGTTCAGCACTGCGAAGGACGCGGTGATGCCGTCGAAGGTGACGGCCTTGGTGGATGCCAGGCCGGTGCCGTTGATGGTCACCGAGGTGCCGCCGGACGCCGCCCCGGAGGTGGGTGTGAGCGAGATCAGTGTCGGCGCGTCGGCATACGCGTAGGTGAGCGGAGCGGTCGTGCCCCCGGTGGTGGTGACGGTGACGTCGACGGAACCGCTGGAGCTGCCGGCCGGAACGACCACCGACAGCTGGCTGTCCGAGACGACCGTCGGGGTTGCGCTGTTGGAGCCGAAGGACACGGTGGTGGCCGTGGAGAGG
Organism: Streptomyces sp. SM10; assembly: GCF_002910915.1. Lineage (GTDB taxonomy): Bacteria > Actinomycetota > Actinomycetes > Streptomycetales > Streptomycetaceae > Streptomyces. Next base: position 18,605 of record NZ_NEUF01000148.1, read on the forward strand.
CCGTAGCCGTTGATGGTGACCGTGTTGCCGCCGGAGGTCGGACCGGAGTCCGGGGCGATGGATACCACGATGGGCGGGCTGATGTAGAAGAAGGAGAGTGAGTTGCTCGTCCCTCCCGCGGTCGTCACGTTGACGTCGACGACGCCGCAGCCCGCAGGGGCGATGACGGTGATCGAGGTCGGGGTGTTCGAGGTGATCGTGGCCGTCCGGGATCCGAAGTGGACGGCCACGGCGCCGGACAGGTTCACGCCTGTGATGGTGACGGTTGTTCCGCCGCTGGTGGAGCCTTGGTTGGGACTGATAGGCATGAGGGTTCCTCTCGCTCGGAAGCCTTCTCCGAGCAGCGACTGAGTGTGGCGATCCGCGAACGCCCCGAACCGGCCCACGCCGACACGTTCGGCCGCCGGCGGATGGGGATGTGCGGAAGCCCGTCCGGACGGGCTGAGTCCAGACCCGGGAGGGAGACGTGCCCGACAGAACCCGATGGACCGTCACCCAATGCTGCAGACACCCGAATTGACCCATCAGGGTGATTCGTATGCCAAGGGAATTGACGCGGCACTAACCGTTTGGCGGAGCTTGCCGGGCGTGCGACGGCGCGTGCCGGTGGTACACAGCGGTTGCCGCGGAGGGCGGCCACCGATCTCTCCACCGTGTCCCGGCTGCGCTCATCCAGGGCGCTGGTGGGTTCGTCCAGCAGGTGCCGCAGGTTCCAGGGCCAGGACGCGGGCCAGGCGCAGCCGCTGGCGCTGCCCTGCGGAGAGCGGCTGCGCGGGCGTGTCCAGGCGGTTGTGGACCTCCTTCCAGACGCGGTCCCGGGCTGGGAGCACGCTGTCAGCCGTTGCTGGCACAATCACGGGTTCCTTCCGGGGGTGGCCTGTCCGTAGGCGATGAAGGCGCGACGGTCGTGCAACCAGTGCAGGAAGTGCTCGTAGGCGTCGTCGGCGGTGGGCATGGCCTGTCGGCTGGTCGTGAGGATGCCGTCCACGAAGCCGGCTCCCGCGTGTCGGCAGGCCCGGTTGAATTCGGGCCGTATGTCGGTCGGCGTCGGGCCGCCGGGTGGTTGGTCGGTGAAGCGTTCGCGGTGAACACGCCAGTTCCGGCCCTCGGCGAACTCACCGAGGAGAGCGTGCTCGGTGTCGTGAGCGGGTCGACGCTGATGAATCGGCCTATGGTCGCGTCGTATTCGCGGGCGCCCAGGTGCGTGAGCCCTGTGTCCGAGTCGTCGAGGCCGCCGATGTATCCCTTGCTGCCAGGCCACGTGCCGGTGGCGTCGCCGCGGTTGCCTCCGAAGGGGAGGGTCCGGCGCTGGGAGAGACTGAGGTCCGCCGCGGCGATGGCCAGTTGGCCGGTCCCGAGATGGTCGGCGACGGTGATCGTCACCTTTCCGTCGTCCCTCTGCACGGCCTGGCTGCCGCAGGATCCCGTTGATCACTCTGCGGTGGTCGTTCCCACGTCCCCCACGCCGGCAAGTGTGGCTCCGGTCGGACCCACTCGGCACGCGTCGCGTCAGCGTCCCGGCAGCGTGGCGCGCCCGCACGGCCCGTAAGGTACCCACGGCCCCGGTGGGGCGAATCGGTCGGTGCGACGGGGGCTGGGGCAATGCGGCGCTGGGTGAAGATATCTGTGGCGGCAGCTGTCGTCCTGGGCATGGGCGGGTACGTGACGCAGCCCTACGTGCAGGAGTGGGCGCTGATCCGGAACGCCTGTGGGGGAGGGCTTCCCCAGGACACCGTGAAGCAGCTGACCCCGGAGGATTCCCTCCTTGAGTCCGCGGAGTCCAGGACCATGGAAGGACTGGGCACGTACACCTGTGAGGTCACCCTCGCGGGCGGGGAAGCCGATGGACATCGGTTCGTCCGGGTGACCGCGTACACACGGCGGGACGACCAGGACCGGGAGTTCATGTCCGTCTTCCGCGAGAACGGATTCAACCGGCAGAGCCCACTGCCGGAGGCACTGCCAGGATTCGTGGACGCGTACGGAGACGTTCGCGTGGTCGTGCCCTGCCCGGGGCTGACTGCGGACAGCGACGGTAGGAAGCGGAAGCTTCTGGTCAACGTGCATTTGGGGGAGAGCACTCTCACCGGAGTTCCCGGAGCCGCTCATCGGATGGCAGTGGCCCTCACCGGCATGGCTTCGGACGAGCTCGGCTGCGGGGCAGAACCTCTCAAGGCTCCGGAGCGGGAAGTGCCGCTGCCGGATCCGTCGGACGATCCGGAGAAGGTGCCCCTGGCAGAGGCCGCGGGGACGCCCTGCGAGTGGGTGACCGAGGTCGGACTGCCGGCCGACGAGGGCTGGCGCGTCTCCGTGGAGGCCAACAGTGCCTCACCGAGCGGCCGCTGCGACCTTTCCTCCGCAGAGGACTCAGAGGACACCCAGGAGCCTTCCAGGCTCGTCTCCGCCTTCTGGTACGGCGACTGGAGCAACCGCCTGACGGCTGACGAGAACCACGGTGTGCCCCGGTCCATGACCGCCACGGCTCAGTGTCAGGGCGAGGCCGCCAACTACGCGCTCTCGGGGACGGAGAGCATTCCAGGCGTCGATGCCGCGGCCGAACAGCGGATGCTGAAGCTGTTCGCTCAGGACGAAGTGCGGCGCCGGAACTGCACCGGCCTGCGGTTTCACTTCTGAGGGAGCCTCGTCCCGCAGGTGGAACGTGACGGACTCAGGCGCCCAGCCACAGTCCGCGGACGTAGGACTGGTCCATAAGTTGCTTCATGGCGGAGGCACGCCTCGCCGGCACACCCCGGTCCTTCGCCCAGGCGTCCAGCACGGGGAGCAGCTGATGTCGTCCGTCCATGAGATCACCGTCGATCGGCCCTGACTTCGGACGGTCCGCTATGTCGCCCATGACCGGACGCGAATCCTGCCGCTTCCCGGCAGGGCGGAACGCACCCCGGGTGTGCCGCTGTACCGACCTGTCGAACGCGGCAAGATCGGGAATGGTGCCGTCCATGGCGTATCGGGCTCGGTGCTTCATGAGGGTGCCGATCCGGTCGGCGACCTCCTTGAGGTCGCTGTCCGGCCCGGCGGTACTGGGGACGGACTGGCTGTCAGAGCGCGCCTGCGGGGGGAAGTCGGGGTCTCCGCCGTTGTCGGTGAGGCGTTCGAGGTAGTGAGCGAAATTGGCCCGCTCGGCGTCGTAGAGGATCGCGAACGCCTCGGGGTCCTTGCTGAGCTCCGCAACCAGGGACTCGATGCCCGCATCCACGTCAAGGCTCTTGTCTGTGTACCCGAAGACGGCATGCGCCTCGTTCAGCGCGAGGAAACGGCCGAACCTCGTTCGCCCTTCAGCGTCGGCTCGTGCTTCCTGCGGGGGGACAGCCGGACCTGGCAGCGCGTCTCCGCCCCATCCTCTGTTCTCTCCGGCGTCCACGACGTATTCAGCCACCATCCGCGCCAGACCTGGCGCGAGGCCCTCGGGGACGTCGATGTCGTGGACGGCGGCAGCGACCGCATAGGCTGCGCGACCTTGGGCCAGGGTGTGAGGCCTGCCGGGGGCGGGGGAGCCCGTGGCAGCGTCCACGAGGCGTCCGAGGATCTGTGCACCGTCACCGCAGAGGTTGCTGTGTGCAAGGAGCTTTCGTGCCGACCCGATGCGGGCGAGATCGTCCCCGGGGTCGAGCGCCTCGGTTGCCGCCTGAGGGGCGTCCACCAGAGTGCGGGTCGAGGCCGACACCTGGTCACAGGCCTGTTCGCCGTCCGAGCCGTCCAGGACGACGGGAATTGTCACCGCGGCCGCCAGAACCACGAAGGCGACCACGGAGACCGCCAGCCGATGCTCCCTCAAAAAACGTAGCCTGCCGTCCGCGTTGTCCGGTCCGTCGGCCGGCAGGCCCAGGCTGTCGTCCTTGCTTCCCCCATCACGCATCCGGGCAGAGTAGCGACCGTAGGTATGCGGGCCCCCGCCGGGGAGCGGTTCTCCTGACTTGCCTGCCCCACACGGCCGGCCCCGGCGCGGAGCTGTCCCAGCGGGGGACTGAACCTCTTCAGTCCCTCTCTCCTTCGCCCCCTCTACAAAAGACCAGGTCAGAGCGATCTGCTCGGGACTCAAGAGACCGAATGGACCGAAACTCCCTGTTAGCCGGGCCTGCCGGGGACCGGAGCCTCCGACACGTACGGGTGACCGGGTTGTCCACATCATGTGGACTGTCCACAGGGCCGAACGGAATTGCCGGGCACGGTGGATCGTGAGGGGAGTTCGGCGGGGCGACCACCCCGCCGAACTCCCCTCACGCGTTTCCTCAGCCGTTCCTCGCGCGTCTCCGCGCGCGTTCCCACGCCCGGATGTCCCTGCGGATCTCCCTCATGCCAGGTGGTGTTGGCCATGTTCCCCTCGGTGCCCGATACACGTCCCGCCCCTCCCGCGCCGTGCGGGGTCCCGCCGTTCGGCCCCCTCCGTGTGCGAGGCGGGGGTGGGCGACGCATCGGGCGGGCGCTGCGCGGACAGCGCCGGGCACTCGCCGCCGGGTTCGCGCTGGCCTCGGCCGTGCTCGCCGCCACGGGACCGGGCGGAGAGAAGGGAGCGGTGGCCGACCACGGGGACGCACCCCCGGGCCCTGAGCGGCGGGCCGTGCGGCTGGTCTCCGCTCCCGTGCGGATCGCCGATGCGGCGACGGTCGGACTGCTGCGGCCCGGCGATCGCGTCGATGTGATCGCGGCGGTCGACGGGGAGGCCGAGGCCAGGGTGGTGGCGCGGGACGTCCGGGTGGCGGAGGTCCCTCGCGGCGCGGGCGCCGGAGCGGCGTCGTTCCCGGAACCGGACGGCGGGGCGGGCCCGGGAAGCGGCGCCCTGGTGGTCCTGTCCGTGGAGCGGGACACTGCGGCGGCCCTGGCCGGCGCGGCGGCCTCGGGACGGCTCGCGGTGGCGGTGTCCCATGACGAATAGAACGGTTGTCGCGTCAACTCACCCGTCGGACGTACCCGATTGGACAGGGCGGCCTTCTGGCGCCTTGTGTGGCCGGGCGGTTCGCTCCCCCGACGGCATGCGCAGAGGAAGGCCCCCATGTGAGCGAGAAGAAGGCCGGCCTGGTGGAGGGGTTCAAAACCTTCCTGACGCGCGGGAACGTCATCGACCTGGCGGTGGCCGTCGTCATCGGTGCCGCGTTCACGAACGTGGTGAACGCGGTCGTGAAGGGGATCATCAATCCGGTGGTGGGCGCCTTCGGCACCCAGGACCTGGAGAAGTACCGGTCCTGTCTCCGGGGCCCCTGTGTGGGGGACCCCGGGACCGGCAGGACGGACGGCATCGAGATCCTCTGGGGTTCGGTGCTCAGCGCGGCCCTCAGCTTCCTGATCACCGGCGCCGTCGTCTACTTCCTGATGGTGCTGCCGATGGCGAGGTACCTCGCGCGGCGGGCCGCCGCCCAGGCCGCGAAGGAGGGCGTGCGGGAGACGCTCGAGGTGAGCGAACTGGAGGTGCTCAAGGAGATCCGGGACGCGCTGGTCGCGCAGCGGGGCCGGGCGTAGGGGGGCCGGAGTCGCCCTCGGTGGCCGGGATCGCCGTCGGCGGGCGGAGTCGCCCTCGGTGGCCGGGTTCAGCCGTGGTGGGGCGGCTTCTCGTCGAGGAAGCGGGCCAGATCGGAGGCACCGCCGGCCGGAGCCCGCTCGCCCCATCCCTGGTCCGTGTCGTCCGAGGACTGCCGGTCCAGGGGATCGTCGAAGATCAGGGCCGGCGGCTTGGGCCGGGACTCCCGCGGACGCTGCTCCTGCGGCGGCTTCGAATCTCGCGGTCCGGAGGCGGGGGCGGTACTCATACGTCCAGGGTACGGCCGGGCTCAGCGATGTCGTCGGTGAGGCCGCCTCCTCGGTCACCACCTGTACGTTCGCCGGTACACGGCACCACCGCACCCATGAGGAGCTCGTCATGCCCGAGGAGACGACCGAGGCACGCCCCGCCCCGGGACCGCTGGACGCACTGACGGACGTGGCGGGGCTCCGCGTCGGGCACGCCTCCGTTCCGGGTGAGGGCGCCCTGAGCGGGACCACCGTCGTGCTCGCCCCCGAGGGCGGCGCCGTGGCGGCCGTCGACGTACGAGGAGGGGGGCCGGGCACCAGGGAGACGGACGCGCTCGACCCGCGCAATCTGGTGCAGCGGATCGACGCGGTCGTCCTCACCGGTGGCAGCGCCTACGGGCTCGACGCCGCGTCCGGGGTGATGGCCTGGCTCGAGGAGCAGGGGCGCGGCGTCCGGGTCGGCCCGGACCCCTCCCAGGTGGTGCCGGTGGTACCGGCGGCCTGCCTCTTCGACCTGGGCCGGGGAGGCGACTGGCGGGCCCGCCCCGACGCCGCGACCGGCCGGGCCGCCGTCGAGGCAGCCGCCGCTTCCGGGCAGGGCGCGCGGGTCCCGGAGGGGACGGTGGGCGCCGGTACGGGCGCGGTGGCCGGCCGCCTCAAGGGAGGCGTCGGCACGGCGAGCGCGCGACTGGCCTCCGGAACCACGGTGGCCGCACTGGCGGTCGTCAACGCGGCGGGTTCCGTCGTCGATCCCCGCACCGGAGTGCTCTACGGGGAGTACGGCGCGGGAGAGCCGCCCGTACCGCCCGAGCCCGCCGCGCACGAGGCCGCGCTCCGCCGGCTGGCGGAGATCCGGCGCGCACAGGAGGCCGCGGCGGAGAAGAGCCGTACCGAGGAGGACGGAGCTCGGGGAAGCGGCGTCTTCAACACCACGATCGCCGTCGTCGCCACCGACGCCTCGCTCACCCGCGCCCAGGCGCAGAAGCTCGCGGGCACGGCGCACGACGGCCTGGCGCGCGCTGTGCGGCCGGTCCACCTGCTCACCGACGGGGACACCGTCTTCGCGCTCTCCACCGACCGGCACCCGCTGCCCCCGGAGCCCGTCGCCGCGCTCAACGACATCCTGGCCGCCGGAGCCGACGCCCTGGCCCGCGCGGTCGTGAAGGCCGCCAGGGCGGCCCGGGGGGCCGGCGGCCCCGGAGGCACCTTCCCCTCGTACAGCGAGCTCTACGGCGCATCCCGGGACGGGCGGGAACCTCTCGCGTGAGAGTGCGGAGGGACGGGGAACTTTCTGCGTGCGCGGTACGTTTTTTGCGAACCCCGGTCACGATGTCAGACCCAGGGACTACGTTATGCACGCATCGGGTAACACGCGGCAACGGCCTGGAGACAGCACCTTGAGCGATCCGTACGAGACAACCGAGCAGCACCTCGAGCGACTCCTGCGATGCGCCCTCAACTCCTTCGATCTCTCCGACACGACGGTCGACCGGCTCGGGACGGCACTGGCGCACAGCAGCACCCTGTACTCCTCCCACCACAGCGCCGTGCTGCACCGCGAGACCTACCGGCACACCTACCTCCTCTCCGACGGCACCGCTCTGACGCTGTGGGAGCTGGTGCACGGCGGCGGCAGGGACATCCCGTCCCCCCGCAGACACGAGCTGTACGACGACGAGGGCGACGCCCGGATCGCGGCCGCGCGCCTCTCCGGCTCCATCTGGGACACCCCCACCCTCGGCGACGACAGCCCGCGGGAGGATCTGGAAGCCCTCACCCTGCTCATGAGCGTCCCGCCGGCACCGCTGCCCCGCATGTACGCCCCGGACAACTCCGCGGACCACGCGCGCCGCGTCCTGCGCCGGGCGGAGAACGGCGACCGGCCGGGGGACGGGACGGCCCGGCTGCTCCGGGCGGCCTTCGCCCACCACATCACCCAGGTCTTCGGCCGGCAGTACCGCGTCGACGGGCGGGACGCCGGATTCACGCTCTACGAGCACGCCTTCCTCCTCCTGGACGGCACCGAGACCAGCCTCTGGGAGGTCGAGCACACGGCCACACCCGACGGCCGCCACATGTGCGAGGTCTACGACGAGGAGCAGGCCGCCCGCCTGGCCATGGAGCACCGCACCCGGATCTGCTGACCGGGCAGGCCGGTTCAGCTCGTCAGCGCGGGCGCCCTCGGAGGCGCGTCGTCCTGGGCCCGCACCGGGGCCGTGTCGTCCTCGCCGCCCTCCAGATGCACCTGGGGCCGCGCGGGGAGGGCGAACATCACGAGGAAGATCACCACGAGCACCCCGGCCACCCACCACAGCGACTGCTGGAACGCGTCCACGAACGCCGCCCGCATCTCCTCCGGCGGGAGCCGGTCGCCGATCGCGCCGAAGAAGACGACCGAGACGAGGCCGAGCCCCAGCGCCGTACCCATCTGCTGGACGGTGTTGATCAGCCCGGACGCCGAGCCGGAGTGCTCCTTCGGCACCCCGGAGAGCACCGCGTCCGTCAGCGGAGCCACGATCAGCCCCATGCCCACGCCCATGACGACCAGCGGAAGCGCCATCTGCCAGGGGCTGATGGCGAGTCCGTAGCGCCCGGCCTCCCAGATGTAGAGCAGCAGCCCGGCGGTCATCAGCAGCGCGCCCGCCTGCAGCACCTTGCGGCCGAAGCGGGGCACCAGCTTCTGCACGGAGATCCCGGCGGCGCAGGAGACGGCGATGGAGAACGGGATCCCCGTCGTGCCGGCCCGCAGGGCGCTCCAGCCGAGCCCCATCTGCAGGTAGAGCGTCCAGACCAGGAAGAAGATGCCCAGGGCGATCCCGAAGGTCAGCTGCACGGCCGTTCCCGCCGCGAAGCTCTTCACCCGGAACAGCGAGAGCTCGATGAGCGGCGAGCCGTCCCGGTCCGCCTTCCGGCGCTCGAAGACGACGAGCACAGCGAACACCAGGAGGCTGGCGGCCATCGACACATGGCCCCACAGCGGCCAGCCCAGCTCACGTCCCCGGGTCAGCGGGTAGAGCAGCATGAGGAGGCCCAGGGTCACCAGGGCCACGCCGGTCAGATCCAGCCTGAGCGCCTTCGGCGCCCTGGACTCGCTGATGAACTTCCGCCCGAGCAGGAGTCCCGCGATGCCGACCGGCAGGTTGATCAGGAAGATCGGACGCCACTCGAGACCGAAGAGGTTCCACTCGGTGAGCAGTGCGCCCAGCAGGGGCCCCGACACCGCGCCGAGCCCGACGATCGCGCCGAAGAGGCCGAAGACCTTGCCCCGCTCGTGCGCGGGGAAGGTGGCGTGCACGATCGACAGCACCTGCGGCACCATCAGCGCGGCCATGCCGCCCTGCAGGATGCGCGAGGCGACCAGCATCTCGGGGTTCACGGCGAAGCCGCAGAGGGCGGAGGCGATCGTGAAGCCGCCGATCCCGATGAGGAAGAGCCGCTTGCGGCCGTGGATGTCACCGAGCCGGCCGCCGGTGATCAGACCCGCCGCGAAGGCCAGCGCGTATCCGGCGGTGATCCACTGGATCGACGTGAAGGAGGCGCCGGTGTCCCGCGTGATGCTCGGGATGGCGATGTTGACGATCGTGACGTCGACCAGGTCCATGAAGGCCGCGGTCATCACGATCGCGAGCGCGAACCAGCGGCGCCGGTCCGCCGGGTCCTGCGGGGTGGCCTGCCCGGTCGACGCCGTGCGGGCGGCTGCCGTGGCCGGCAGGGATTCGGATGAAGTCATGGGAGAAAGCTAGAAGTCCATCAGGTCAGATGGTGACCTGATGGACGGGCATCCTGTTCCTCATGACCGACACCCCGGCACGACTGCTGAAACTGCTGTCGCTCCTCCAGACGCCGCGCGAGTGGCCGGGCGGCGAACTGGCCGGCCGTCTGGAGGTCAGCCCGCGCACCGTCCGCCGTGACGTCGACCGGCTCCGCGGCCTCGGCTATCCGGTCGAGGCGACGCGCGGTTCGGTCGGCGGCTACCGCCTGGTCGCGGGGAGCGCCATGCCGCCTCTCCTGCTGGACGACGAGGAGGCCGTGGCCATCGCGGTGGGTCTGCGGGCGGGAGCCGGTCATGCCATCGAGGGCGTGGACGAAGCGTCCGTACGGGCCCTGGCCAAGCTGGAGCAGGTTCTTCCCTCACGGCTGCGGCACCGGGTCTCCTCCCTGCAGAACGCCACGGTGGCCCTCACCCGCGGCGACGGCGCGACCATCGATCCGCGGACGCTCACGGCCATCGCCTCGGCCGTCACCGCCCGGGAACGGCTGCGCTTCGCCTACCGCGCGAGGGACGGCGCCGCGACCAAGCGGCAGACCGAGCCGTACCGGCTGGTGAGCACGGGCAGCCGCTGGTATCTCGTGGCGTACGACCTGGTCCGTGAGGACTGGCGCACCTTCCGGGTGGACCGGGTGAGCGAGCCGTTCGCCACCGGCGCCCGCTTCACCCCGCGTGAGCTGCCCGCCGAGAGCGAGGACGCCGCGGAGCTCCTCGGCCGCTCGATGTCGCGCACCCAGCCGGACCTGCTCGTCGACGTGACGTTCGAGGCACCGGCGGACTTCGTGGCGCCCCGGCTGCCCGCGGAGTTCGGTGCGCCGGAGCCGGACGCCGAGACGGGCTGCCGGCTGCGCACCCGGACCCAGAGCTCACTGGAGTGGGTGGCCCTGAGGCTGGCCCTGGTGGACTGCGCCTTCGAGGTGCACGGTCCGCCGGAGCTGTTGGAGCACCTCGGTGTCCTGGGGGCCCGGCTCTCGCAGGCCGCGTCCCGTGGGTCCGGAGCGGGCCGGACATGAATGAGCCCCGGCGCCGGGGGGGGGTGGGCGCCGGGACTCAGCTCATGGGACCGGAGGGAGACCGGTCGTCGGGCCGGTGCGAAACCGGCTTGATGGGGAGATTACGGGTTATCGGCTCACGCCGCAGCGTCAAAGCCCGTGTCGTGAGCCATTCGCTTCAATTCGAGCAGTGCGTGCTTCTCGATCTGGCGGATCCGCTCCCTCGTCAGACCGTGCTGCTTGCCCACTTCGGTGAGGGTGCGCTCACGGCCGTCCTCGATCCCGTAGCGCATCTTGATGATCGAGGCGGTGCGGTTGTCGAGCTTGCCGATCAGGTCCTCGAGCTCCTCGCTGCGCAGCAGCGTCATCACCGACTGCTCGGGCGACACGGCGGAGGTGTCCTCCAGCAGGTCCCCGAACTGCGTGTCCCCGTCGTCGTCCACGGACATGTTCAGGCTGACAGGGTCACGGGCCCAGTCCAGGACGTTGCCCACGCGCTCGGCGTTGGAGTCGAGCTCGGCGGCCACCTCGGCGTGGTCCGGGTCGCGGCCGTGCTCACGGTTGAACTCGCGCTGCACGCGCCGGATCCTGCCGAGCTCCTCCACGAGGTGGACGGGGAGCCGGATCGTGCGGGACTGGTCGGCGATGGAGCGGGTGATGGCCTGCCGGATCCACCACGTGGCGTACGTCGAGAACTTGAAGCCCTTGGCGTAGTCGAACTTCTCGACCGCGCGCACCAGGCCGGCGTTGCCCTCCTGGATCAGGTCGAGCAGGGGCAGACCCGCCCTCGGGTAGCGCCGGGCCACGGCAACGACGAGCCGGAGGTTGGAACGGATGAATATGTCCTTGGCGCGCTCGCTCTCGGCGACCAGCGCCTCCAGCTCCTCGCGCGAGGCTCCGCCGGCTTCGCTCTCCACCTCGCCGGTGAGGATCTGCTGGGCGAAGACGCCCGCCTCGATCGTCTGCGAGAGCTCGACCTCCTTGGCGGCGTCGAGCAGCGGTGTGCGAGCGATCTCGTCCAGGTACATGCCGACCAGGTCGCGATCGGCGATCTCCCCGCCCACGGCGCGAACACTGCTTGCCCGGTCGGTCCCGCCGGTACTGGCGGACGAACGACGGGCGACGGCACGGGTTGCCATGCGTGCTCCCTTGCTGAGTAGGTCGCGACACCCTTCCGGGTGCCCTGCATCCGATGGAAACAACGACTGGAATCCGGACAGAATTCCCACGGAGGCCATTCAATTTCGAGATCATGCAGTACCCTGTCGCCCCCGACTCGAGGACACATGGTGCAGATACCCACAGAAGTCCAGGTCAGGCCCGGCGTGGAGACGGATCTCGAGAGCCTCACGGACATCTACAACCATTACGTCCGTGAGACGCCGCTCACTTTCGACACCGCCGCCTTCACCACGGCCGAGCGCCTGCCCTGGTTGCGCTCCCACCCGGAAGACGGCCCCCACCGACTCCTGGTTGCTCTGGACCCGGATACCCGTGACAACGCCTCGCATGTCCTCGGCTATGCCACCAGCAGCCCCTACCGCCCCAAGGCGGCGTACGGCACCTCGGTCGAGGTGAGCGTCTACTGCGCCCCCGGCGCGACGGGCCGCGGCGTCGGCACCCTTCTCTACGCGGCCCTGTTCGAGGCGCTGGCCGACGAGGACGTCCACCGCGCGTACGCCGCGATCGCACTGCCGAACGACCCGTCGGTCCGCCTGCACGGCGCCTTCGGGTTCCGCCACGTCGGGACGTACACGGAGGTCGGCCGCAAATTCGGCCGGTACTGGGACGTGTCGTGGTACGAGAAGCCGCTGCTCAGCCGAACTGCACCGAGCGCTTCGCCAGGCCCATCCAGAAGCCGTCGATGACGCTCCGGCCCTGATCGAGATCGCCCTCGGCCGCGCCGAGGGTGACGAACAGCGGGGCGAAGTGCTCGGTACGGGGATGGGCGAGGCGTCCCGCCGGTGAGGCGTGCTCGAAATCCAGCAGGGAGTCGACGTCCTGCGCCTGGAGCGCCCGGTTCCCCCAGTCGTCGAACTCCGCCGACCAGCCGGGAGTGCCGCCGCCCGTGTGGCGCAGCGCCGCCAGGTTGTGCGTGAAGAAGCCGCTGCCGACGATCAGTACGCCCTCGTCGCGCAGCGGGGCGAGCTTGCGCCCGACGGCCATCAGCTTCTGCGGGTCGAGCGTCGGCAGGGAGATCTGGAGGACGGGGATGTCCGCGGCCGGGAACATCTCGACGAGCGGGACGTACGCCCCGTGGTCGAGGCCGCGGTCGGGGATGTCCTGGACCGGCGTCCCGGCGCCGCGCAGCAGCTTGCGGACGTCGTCCGCGAGCTCCGGTGCGCCCGGGGCGGCGTACCGCACCGCGTAGTAGTGCTCGGGGAATCCCCAGAAGTCGTGGACGAGCGGCACCGTCCCGGTCGCGCCGAGGGCGAGGGGCGCCTCCTCCCAGTGGGCCGAGACCATCAGGATCGCCTTGGGGCGCGGCAGCCCCCGTGACCAGGCCGCCAGCTCGCCGGGCCAGACCGGGTCGTCGGCGAGCGGCGGGGCGCCGTGGGAGAGGTAGAGGGCGGGCATGCGCTCCGCGGTGACTGTCATGACACTCCCGTTCCTGTGCCGGTCAAGGTATGTGTGTTCTCTACAGGTACCGGGCACGGAGATCTGCGCGAGCACCGGGGATTCGACGGACCGGCCCTTCGGGGACCAGTCCTTGAATCTTCAAGTTCCAACTACCGGAGACCTTAGCTCTATCTAGTTCAACTTTCAAGAAAAGGTCGTACAGTGGAGTACATGACCACGGCATCCCACAGCGGGCCCCGGTGGCTCACCGACGAAGAACAGAGCGTGTGGCGCGCCTACCTCCACGCCACCACGCTCATGGAGGACCACCTCGACCGCCAGTTGCAGCGCGACGCGGGCATGCCGCACATCTACTACGGACTGCTCGTCAACCTCTCCCAGGCCCCCCGGCGGCAGAAGCGCATGACCGAGCTGGCGAAGGACGCCAAGATCACCCGCTCCCGCCTCTCGCACGCCGTCGCCCGGCTGGAGAAGAACGGCTGGGTCCGCCGCGAGGACTGCCCCTCCGACAAACGCGGCCAGAACGCGGTCCTCACCGAGGAGGGCCAGGCCATGCTGGCGCGGTCCGCACCGGGACACGTCGATGCGGTGCGCCAGGCGATGTTCGCCCGGCTCAGCCCCCAGCAGGTCCAGAGCCTCGGCGAGATCATGCAGGTCATCGCCACCGGTCTGCAGCCGGAGGGTGCGGACGCGGATCTGCCCTGGCTCCGCTGAGCGGAGCCAGGGCAGATCGAGCCGGGGCCGGTACACCGGAGGCCGTCAGGCATCAGGCCGGGCCGGCCGGCCCTCACCGGCCGGCCCGGCCCGGCGCTCAGTGGGCGACGACGGGGATCTTGAACTCGTCCTCGACGCCGTCGGCCAGGTCGCCCGGGCCGCCGGCCGCACCGGTACCCGGCCGGCCGGTGTTGATCAAGGTCACCGCGATCGCCGAGGCGGCGACCAGGATGCCGACCGCCCACCAGATCGCCGCGGCGAAACCGCTGACCATGGCCTGCAGCTGGAGCAGCTTCGGGTCGCTCGCACCGGCGGCGTGATCGACGACGTAGGCCGTGGTGGCACTGGCGGCGATGGTGTTGAGCAGCGCCGTGCCGATGGCACCGCCGACCTGCTGCGAGGTGTTCACCATCGCGGAGGCCACACCCGCGTCGCGCGGCTCGATGCCGTGCGTGGCCAGGGACATGGCCGGCATGAACGCCGTGCCCATGCCCAGGCCGAGCAGCAGCTGTCCCGGCAGGATGACGGCCGCGTAGGAGGTGTCGATGTCCAGCTGGGTCAGCAGCAGCATGCCGACGGCCGCCGTCAGGAAGCCGGGGCCCATCAGCAGCCTCGGCGGGACCCGGGTCATCAGCCGGGCTCCGATCTGCGTGGAGCCGGTGATCATGCCCACGATCATCGGCATGAACGCGAAGCCGGTCTTGACCGGGGAGTAGCCCTTGACCACCTGCAGGTAGTAGGTCAGGAAGAGGAACAGCCCGAACATCGCGATGATGGCGAGGCCCAGCGAGAGGTAGACGCCTCCGCGGTTGCGGTCCGTCACGACGCGCAGCGGCAGCAGCGGTGACTTCACGCGCGACTCGGTGGCGACGAAGGCCAGCAGCAGCACGGCGGCGGCCACGAACATGCCGATGGTCAGCGAGTCCGACCAGCCGGCCGACTCGGCGCGGGTGAAGGCGTAGACCAGCGAGACGAGACCCAGCGTGGACAGGACGACACCGGGGATGTCGAGCGGCGAGCGGTTGCGGCCGCCGACCGGCTCACGGATGACGAGATAGGCGCCGACCGCGGCGACGATCGCGAACGGGATGTTGACGAAGAAGGTCCAGCGCCAGTTCAGGTACTCGGTGAGGAAGCCGCCCAGGATCAGGCCGACCGCGCCACCGCCACCGGCGATGGCCCCGTAGATACCGAAGGCCTTGGCCCGCTCCTTGGCGTCCGTGAACATCACGGCGAGCAGGGAGAGGGCCGCCGGTGCGAGCAGCGCACCGAAGACACCCTGCAGCGCGCGGGAGCCGAACATCATGGCTTCGCCCTGGGCGGCGCCGCCCAGGGCGGAGGCGGCCGCGAAGCCGAGCAGGCCCACGACGAAGGTGCGCTTGCGGCCCCAGAGGTCGGCGATGCGCCCGCCGAAGAGCAGGAGCCCGCCGAAGGCGAGCGCGTAAGCCGTGATGACCCACTGCTTGTTGCCGTCGGAGATGCCCAGGTCCGTCTGGGCCGAGGGCAGGGCGATGTTCACGATGGTCGCGTCGAGCACGACCATCAGCTGGGCGAGGGCGATGAAGGCCAGCGCTTTCCAGCGGCTGGGATCCGGAACGGTACCGGCTGATTTCGACATGGGAGTAGCCACCTAAGGACACGAGGAGTTGCTGAGTCGGCGAGCGGGCCGCGCGGGCGGGCACTGCTGCGGGACCGGAATGGGCAAGGGGGACCGGCGGCCGGACCCGTGCGTCGGATCCCGCCCGGTTCCAGGCTGGTGCGGCCCGTCGAGGGCTCGGGACTGAGGGCTGGGGTTGTCGGTTCTCCGGTGCGCGGGCGTCAGCGGCCGCTGCGCAGGACCTCCAAGGTCGCCGCCGATCCGGGCAGCTCGGAGCGGGCCGGGGCTTCCAGGCCGTCCAGGAAGAGCTGCAGATGACGGTGGGTGAACCGGTCGATGTCCGGGCAGGCGATGCCGGGCAGCGGCCGGGTGAGCTGGGAGAGGGCGACGAGTACGTCACCGACGGCGATGTCGGTGCGCAGCCTCCCTGCGGACATGGCGCGCTCCACGAGGCCTTCGACGGCCTCTTCGAGGCGACGGCGCTCGGCGAGCAGTTCGGGATGGTCCTTGTCGAAGCCGCCGGACAGCATCGGGCACAGGGCGCCGATCCGTTCGTCGGCCGCCGCGTGCACGAAGCGGCTGAGCGCGGCGAAGGGGTCGGACTCGGCCGCGACGGCCTCCTCCACCCGGTCGGTGGTGCGGGAGGTGACGGCGAGCACGACCTCATGGGTCAGAGCCGCCCGGTCGGGGAAGTTCCGGTAGAGCGTGGCGTTGCCGACCCCGGCGCGCCGCGCGACCTCGTCGAGCGGCACGTCCGGTCCGAACTCGACGAACGTCTCACGCGCGGCCGTCACGATCCGCTCCCGGTTGCGCAGCGCGTCGGCCCGCGGTCGGGGCGTGCGGCGCTCTGCGGCGCAGGGGGCGGTTGCGGCGACGGACTCCACGGCCACGGCCCTTCCCTTCAGGTCTCTGTCCGGCCTTCCGGAGGAACCGGGGACCGAGTCCCCGTTTCGCCGGGGACACAGATGCAAACGGGGAGAGGGTCCCCGGTTATTTCCCGTCCCGCACGTGACCTGCACCACATCACGTATGCGGTGAAAACCCCTCCATCGGCGCACCCAGCGAGCGGTCCCCCGCCACCCGGCAGAGGCTGATCGCCAGAGCGCAGTCAGTGCCGGCCGGCTGCCGCGGACCCGAAGGCGACGCCCTATGCAGCAGTCACGCCACCGGATACGCGGATACCGCCGCCCCCTCGCGCTCGCCGGAGCGACGGCCCTGGTCATCGCCACGATGGCATCGGCCAGCTCCACCCTTCCCATCGCCAGCCGCGCCTCCGCCGGGCCGGTGGCCGCACCGCGGGGGACCGGTCTCGCTCCGTGCCGGATACCCACGGCCATGGGCGTGCAGATGTCGGAGGGGATGCCGACACCGCCCGGCTACGCCCGCTCGACCGGGCAGATCAGAGCCCTCAACCTGATGATCGACTTCCCGGACGCGCAGGCGACGGAACCGGCGGCGGACCGGCTCGCGGAATTCTTCCCGCAGACCTCCGACTGGTTCCGCACCAGCTCCTACGGGCGACTCACCTACCTGCCCGAAGTGCCCGTGACGGACTGGCTGCGGATGCCTCTCCCGTTCTCCGAGTACGGGATCGAGCGCGGCTCACCCTACGAACCCGGCTACCGCAGGATGGTCAAGGACCTGGTGGCCGTCGCCGACCCGAAGGTCGACTTCTCGGCCTACGACCTGGTCAACGTCCTGGTCACCCCGAACGCCGGCCCCTCAGCGCTGGACACCGTCCTGTCGGTGACCTTCTCGGGCAACGACGACGCCCCGTTCGCCGACGGCATCCCGCTCTCCAACACGTCCTTCGTCTACAGCCGCCAGGACGACGGCTCGGGCTCCTACGCCGAGACCGGCTACCGGGTCCTGCCCCACGAGAACGGCCATGTCTTCGGGCTGCCCGACCTCTACACGATGGAGGGCGGCGGCTCCGTGGGGCACTGGGACATCATGTCCGAGGACTGGGGGGCCAACAACGACCTCCTGGGCTGGCACAAGTGGAAGCTCGGCTGGCTGGACGGCGACCAGGTCAGCTGCGCCGCCATGCCCGGGACCAGCGAGCACGTCCTCGAACCGCTGGGCACGACGGGCGGCCCGAAGCTCGCCTTCGCCCCCGTGAGCGCGCAGTCCGGTTACGCGGTGGAGGTGCGGACCCAGGAGGGCAACGACGAGGCGGTCTGCAGGCCCGGCGTCCTGATCTACAAGGTGAGCACCGACGTGGACACCGGCCAGGGCCCCGTCTCCGTGGAGGACAGCACCGAGGACAGCGGGGGCTGCACCCGGCGGCCCAATGTCCACGCCGAGCTCTCCGACGCCCCGTTCCAGCCCGGCGAGACCTTCACCGACCGGGCCGACGGCGTTCGAATATCCGTGATGGAGAAGGACGGCGACGGGAACTACCGGGTCCGGATCACTCGGTCCTGAGCGCCCGGCCACCGCCCTCCGCATGCCCCCGGAGCACCCCGCGCAGCTCCCGCTTGAGCACCTTCCCCGTGGCGTTCCGCGGCAGGGGCTCCGCGGTGACCAGGACGTGGGCCGGCACCTTGAACGCCGCCAGACTCCGGCCCACGTGCTCCCGGAGCGCGTCGGCCGTGGCCGTGGAACCGGCGCGCAGCCGGACGACCGCCGCCACCTCCTCGCCGAGCACCGGATGCGGGACGCCGAGCACCGCCGCGTCCTCGACATCGGGGTGGTCGTGCAGCGCGGCCTCGACCTCCACGCAGTACACGTTCTCGCCGCCCCGGATCACCATGTCCTTGATCCGGTCGACGACGGTGACCCGTCCGTTCCGCAGGACCGCGAGATCACCCGTACGGAACCAGCCCCCGGTGAACGCCCCGGCGGTCGCCGCCTCGTCGCGCCAGTAGCCGCGGACCAGGGACTGGCCGCGCAGCCACAGCTCGCCCGCCTCCCCGTCCGGGAGCGCCTCCCCCGCGGGACCGGCGATCCGCACCTCGGTGACCGGCGTCGGGGTCCCGACCGAATCCGGGTGCGCCCGGTACGCTCCGCCGAAGTTGGCCAGCACCCCGCCGCTGGTCTCCGTCAGGCCGTAGCCGTTGCGCGGCTCGATCCGCTCGCCGTGCCGGGCCGTGAGCCGGGCGACCAGGTCAGGCGGAGCCGCCGCGCCCCCGGTGTTCAGCCCCGTCAGGCTCTCCAGGCCGTCGCCCGCGCCGTCCGCGACCGCGAGCAGTTGGAGGGCGGTCGCCGGAACGCCCGCGTAGTGGGTGACCTGGTGGCGGCGGATCAGCCGCAGGGCGTCGTCGGCGTCCCACCGGTGCATCAGGACGAGGGTGCCGCCCGCCGCCATGGCCGCGTAGACGCTCGTGAACGCGGCGACGTGGAAGAACGGGAACGTCATCAGGGTGACCGGCGGCGCCCCCTGCCCCGGGATGACCCCGCGGCCCAGCGCCGAGGCCGCGGCCTGGTAGCGCGGGTTGAGGGCCGCACCGGCCTGCGCGAGCTGGGTGGCGACGGCGCCCTTGGGCCGCCCGGTGGTGCCCGACGTGTAGATGATCGTGGCGTCGTCCTCGGGCCGGACCTCCACATCGGGCGGAGCCGCCGACGGGTCGGGCTCCGGCAGGTCCTCGTACCTCTCGGCGCCTTCCGGCACCTCTCCCCCGTGATGGAAGACGACGAAGCGCGCCCCCGCCTTCCGGCCCCAGGCCGCGGTCTTGGGCAGTTGCTCCCCGTCGACCAGCAGCACCCCCGGCGCGCAGTCGTCGAGAGCGTGGACGAACTCGTCCTCGGTCCACCACGCGTTGAGCGGTACGGCGACGAGACCGGCCAGCTGCGCCGCCCAGAACGCGATCTGCCACTCGGGGTGATTGCGCATCGCCACCACGGCCCGGTCCCCGGGGCGGAGCCCGTACACCTCGGTGAGCCGCAGGGCCAGCGCCGACGCGGCCGCGAAGAACTCCCCGTACGAGCAGACCCGTTCACCCGAAATGAGGAAGGGATGATCGCCGAAGGCCCAGGTCGTCTCGACGAACTCCCGAAGGGTGCGCGGGCCGTTGGCGTAGACGAGCGGCCCGTGCTCCGCGCGCACCACGGCGAAAGGAGCCCCGGGAGCGGTCAGCGACGCCTCGATGCGGGCGGCCGGATCACCGGCGGGCGCGGAAGAGGCTGAACTGCTGGGGTCGGTGTGCGGCACGGGCGGACTCCCAGGACTGCGGACTGGCTCGACGACCCGGCGACGCTATGCCCGGGCCGTGCCCTCGTCAACCGGTCCGCCCGGCCTGCGGGCGGACACGGGAACGGGCCGGTGGCAGCACCCGGACGGGGGTACGGCCACCGGCCCGCGACGGGCGGTCCGCCTCTACCGGAAGGCGGGCAGGCTGCGCTCGGCCCAGGCGGCGAAGGGGGCGGCCGGGCGGCCGAGGACCTTCTCGACGTCCGGGCTGATCCGCTGTTCGGCCGGGAGCGGCTTGCCCAGGATGTCGAGCGTCCCGTTGACGACGCCCTCCGGCATGAACTGCGACATGTGGCCGAAGGCGGCCTCGCGGGTCAGCTCGACGAACGTGACCTTCTCGTCCAGCAGTCCGGCCAGGACGGCGGCCTGCTCGCGCGGGGTGACCGCGACCGGGCCGGTCAGCTCGTAGGTCTGGCCCGCGTGTCCCTCCTCGCGCAGGACGACCGCGGCGACCTCGGCGATGTCCGCCGGGTCGATGACGGGGAGCGCGACATCGCCGAACGGCGCGAGCACGGTGCGCTCGGCGCGCACGGACTCGGCCCACGCGAAGGCGTTGGAGGCGAAACCGCCGGCCCGCAGGACCGTCCACTCCAGGCCCGAGCCGCGGACGGCCTCCTCGTACTCCCGCAGCCGGTCGTGCGAACCCGCGTCCGGGCGGGTCGCCGTGATCTGCGAGGAGAGCAGGACGACCTTGCCCACACCCTCCTCCTTGGCGACGCTCAGCAGGGTCTCCGCGCTCTCGCCGCCGGCCAGCATCTCCCCGGCCAGCAGGATGAACAGCGCCTCGGCGCCCTTCAGCACACCGCGGAGGCTCTCCGCCTTCCCCAGGTCGGCCTGCACATGGCGGGCGCCCTCGGGCAGCTCGACGGGGAGCGGCCGGCGCGAGACGGCGGCGACCTCGGCGCCCTGGGCGGTGAGAGCGGCGACCAGCGTGCGGCCGACATTGCCGGTGGATCCGGTGACAACAATCATGAGACAGCTCCTCGATAAGGGACGTGATGGGAGAACAACCGCTGTCGGGGACGCCGCCGCGACGGCCGCACGGTGCTTTTCGCACCGACACCGCCGACGTTAGCATCCTGAACATAGTAGGTACCTAGAGGAAAGCGACTTTCGCTCCGGCCCGTGCCGGAGTCGCCGGAGTCGCCCCTGGGAGCTCTCCCGTGGGCGGCCGCCAGCTCCTGCCCGAGGCGCGCCAGCCGGGCGCGCGCCTCGGGTGGTTCGAGGACCTCGACCTGGGCGCCGGAACCCGCCAGCTGCGCCACCAGGACGTCGACCGACGGGCCGTCCGCCTCGATCGCGCACCGCCCGTCGGGGCGTGACTCCCCGGTCCGCAAGCGGTCCCCCAGCAGCTCCCGCAGGCCCGGCACGGCGGCGGGGTCCGCAGCCGCGCGTACGGTCACCGCGGTGAGCCGACGCTCGGCGTCGGCCGCCAGCCCCTGCCAGGCCGCGGCCAGGTCGAAGCCCTCCGGCCGCCGGGCGGGCTCGCCGGTGAGCGCCACGGAGGTGACCCGGGTGTGCAGGAAGGAGCGCGGCCCCCGATCGTCGACGGCGACCGTGTACCAGCGGCCGGCCTTGCAGACCAGACCGAGCGGGTCGACGGTCCACTCCTGGCACGGGGCGCCCTCCTCGGCGTACCCGACCCGGATCCGCACCCGGTCCAGCACCGCCTGCTCCAGGGCGTGATGGTGCGGCCCGCCCGCGGCGCGCACCGCCGCGCGGGACCAGTCGAGGCCGTCGACGACGAGCGCCTTGGACGCGGCCTCGGCGTGCGTCCGCATCGGAGCGGGCACCGCCTGCACCAGCTTGCGCAGGGCGGCCCGGAGTTCGGGCGACGCGGACAGCGGGCCCGCGGCCAGGAAGAGGGCCCCGATCTCGCGCTGGGTGAAGCCGGTGAGGTCGGTACGGGCACCCCCCACCAGGCTCCATCCGCCACCCCGCCCGCGCTGCGAGTAGACGGGCACCCCCGCGGCGGACAGCGCCTCCAGGTCGCGGCGGGCCGTGCGCTCGGAGATCTCCAGCTCCTGCGCCACCTGCCGCACCGTCACGCGGCCTCGTGCCTGAAGGAAGAGCAGGGTGGCCACCAGACGGTCCGCCTTCATTTTGCCCCTCTCTTTCTAATAGTCCATGAGGTGACCTGTTTCATGGGGAAGATGAAGCTATGACTGATACCTCGCATGCTTCCGGCACCTCTGCCGCCCGTCCGCCCGCCGACCCCCGAGGTGGCCTCTTCAAGGCCGTCGGGCTGGCCCCCTCGGTCCTTGCCGCCATCCGCCCCGACCAGTACGACCAGGGCACCCCGTGTCCGGAGTACTCGGTCCGGGACCTGTCCAACCACCTGGTGTCGGTCCTGCGGCGCGTCACCGTGCTCGGCGGCGGAGGCTCCTTCATGAGCGTCCCGAACCTCGCCGACGACATCGCCGACGGCGCGTGGGCCGACGCCTGGACCGGAGCCGCCAAGGAGTTCGACGCCGTCTGGTCCGACCCGGCGGTCCTCGGCCGGCAGATCGCCCTGCCCTGGGGCCCCGTCCCCGGAGCGGTCGCCTCGGTGATCTACACGAACGAATTCGTGCTGCACCTCTGGGACATCGCCAAGGCCACGGCCCAGAGCCCGCAGTGGGACCCGGAGATGCTGGCCGCCCCGCTGGCGGTCATGCGGCGCGCCGTACCGGCCGAACCGCGCGGCGGCCAGGTCCCGTTCGGCCCGGTGGTGGAGGTGCACGAGGACGCTCCCGACATCGACAAGCTGGTGGGCTGGTACGGCCGCAGGCCCTGACCCGCTCAGGACCGGGGCCGCCGTCCGGTGACGGCGGCCCCTTCCTGTTCCGGCGCGGGCCGGGTCAGCCGGTCGATCCGACGCCCTGGGCGAAGGAGAAGAACCGGTGACAGTCGTACGACGACTTGACCCTGGCCAGCCGCGCGTAGTTCTCGGCGTAGTACGACTGCTTCCAGTCCGTCAGGGACGGGTCCATCCAGTTCTGGTACGTCTCGCCGTTGGACAGCGGATCGATGACCGCGAATCCGTTGTCCACCCAGCGGGTGGCGGCGTCCCTGGCCGCGGCGGTGTTCTGCTGCGGATCGTTGATCAGCGCCCGGTAGTTCACCGAGAACAGCGAGTCGCGGTGCACGTAGGCCGTGTCGGTCCTGGCGAGGTCGTTGGCCGCTCCGCCGAAGAAGTGCAGATCGAGGTAGCGGGACTGGCCGGCCGCCCGGTCGGCGTCGAAGGCCGTCATCACGTCGGCCCAGCCGCTCCCGGAGTACGGCGTGCTGCCCATCCTGGTCCGCTCCAGCCCGAACTCGGGCCGGGTCAGGACACCGGTGGGCGTCTTCTCCGAGCGCTGGCACTCGTCCTGGCTGAGCGTGCCGCAGCCGAAGACCATCATCATCAGCTGCTGATAGGTCATGACGGCCTCCTGGCGGGCCGCGGGCGCGCCCGTCATGGACAGCAGCCTGGCCGTCTCCGAGGCGAGTTCCGCCGGGGTGCCACGGGAGGCCAGCATGATGTTGACGTTCGGCACCGAACCCGGGGCGGCGTCCGGCTGGACGACGTAGCCGCCGCCGCCGATCGTGCGGGGCGCGTCCACCAGCCACCGGGTGGCCGCGTCCAGGACGTCCGCCGCGCGGTCGTACGGGAAGATGAGGTTGGCCATGGCTATCTGGTCACCGACGTGCGGGGTGAGGGTGAAGCGGGTGACGACGCCGAAGTTGCCGCCGCCGCCTCCGCGCAGCGCCCAGAACAGGTCGCTGTGCCGGGTCGGGGAGGCGGTCACCACCCGGCCGTCGGCCAGGACCACCTCCGCCGACGTGAGGGCGTCGCAGGCCATGCCCGTGGACCGGGTCAGGAAGCCGAAGCCGCCGCCCTGCACGAAGCCGCCGGTCGCGACGGTCGGGCAGCCACCCTCGCTGACCACCAGGCCGTGCGGGGCGAGGGCGTTCAGGATGTCCACGTTCCTGGCGCCTGGTCCGACGCTCACCGTGCCGTCGCCGACGGCGATCGCGTTGATCCGGGAGACGTCGATGATCAGGCCCGGCGTCGTGGAGTAGCCGCCGAAGCTGTGGCCGCCGCTGCGGACGGCGGCGGGCACACAGTGGTCCTGGGCGAACCGGAGCGCGACGGAGACGTCGGCCGGCCCGGTGCAGTAGGCGACCGCCTTGGGCGCCACCGCGTCGAACTGTGCGAGTTCCAGCTGCCTGGCCACGCCGTAGGACGCGTCGGCGGGCAGCACCAGCGTGCCCTTGAGATTACGGGCGAGCCGGGCCCAGGGAACCGATCCGCTGCCGGCGCTCGCGGCGACGGACGTGCTGGGCAGGGCGGCCAGGCCGGCGACGGCCGTGCCCGCACCGAGAAGTGCTCTGCGAGTGATCACGGGTGTCCCATGGTCGAGGTGGTCGAGGAGAAGTGACGTACGCGCGGGAGAGGTGACGCGCGTGGGGGGCGGCGCCGGGCCCCGGCTCCCCTGCCCGCGGGGGGAGGGAAGGGCCGGGGGCGCCCGCGTGGTGCGGACACCCCCCGGAGAGCCGGTGGCACCGGCGCCGCGTACCAGGGGGAAGGCGGGTCAGGAGACCTTGCGGCCGCGCATGCCCTGCTTGACGACGCCCTTGAGCATGGAGCGCCCGAGGTCGCGCATCTCCTTGGGGCCCGAGGTGCTCGCCCACCACATGAACTTCATCATCGTGGGGGTCGTGGCGCGGAAGAACCGCAGGTCCTCCGGGCCCTTCCAGCCGAACGGCGTGTTGACCGACTCGCAGTTCCGGATCGCCTCGAAGACGATGTCGGCCGCCTTGTCCCCGTCCATCTCCCCGGCCTCGTACCGCTCGCAGGTCTCGGCCGTGATGTCGAAGAGGTGCTTGAAGGCGTGGCTGTCCGGCCACCACAGCCCCGTGTAGGGGGAGTTCTCCATCTCCTTGAAGTGCCGGTCGTCGCCGTCCAGTTCGAAGCTCTGACGGGCCTGGATCTGGCGCATGGTGGCCGGGGTGGTGAAGCAGGCCCACACCCGGAAGACCGCGTTCCAGAGACGGAAGTGGCTGAAGGCTATGTAGGAGCTGTTGACGATCTTGTCGTTGTACTCCAGCAGGCCCTGCTCCAGCCGCTCCACGTACTCGAAGCGCTCCGCCGTGAAGTCGTCCTCGCGCAGGGCGTCCAGCACGCGCCAGGCGAGGGCGTCGACCACCTCGAACGTGTTGGACAGACCGCGGGAGAAGAGCGGGTCGATGAAGCCGGCGGCGTGGGACATCAGGCACCAGCGGTCGCCGACGGTCTGCTTGGAGGAGTACTGGATCCGGTCGGTGGAGACCCACTCACGCACCCGCTTGGCGCCGTCGAACTGGCGCTTCACCGCCGGGTACATGTCGAGGTAGTGGTTGAACTCCTCGTCGGGCGTCATGTCCGTCGGCTTGGGGTACAGCCGCTCGTCGAAGGTCAGGCCGACGCTGCAGACCGGGTTCTTGGAGTCCTTGTAGTTGTCGAACGGGATGATCCAGAACCAGCCGCGCTCGATGAGGTGGTGGAGGGTGCCGCCGTGGAAGGGCGACTCGGCGGGCGGGCGCAGGGCGTCGGGGTAGTTGCACACGTCGTCGTACGGCTTGACGCCCACGTAGTGGGTGAACAGCGACCGGGCGTGGTGCTTGTGCCGGGGCGGGTTGTCGCGGAGGGCGAACTTCTCCGCGAGCGGGGAGCGGAAGCCGCTCGCGTCGATGAGGTACTTCGCCCGGAAGACCTCGCCGTTGGCTCCCGTGACGGTGACTCCGTCGTCGTCGAAGTCCAGGTCGGTGGCGCGCCAGTTCTGGCGGAGCGTGCAACCGTACTTCGCGGCGACGTTGAGGTAGTACGAGTCGGTGTCCTGCCGGTAGAGGTGGATGGCCTCCGTCAGCATCTTGGGGATCACGAACATGTTGGCCTCGCGCGGGTCCGGCTCGCGGTTCTTCCGGTGCGAGACGAAGCCGAAGCTCTGCTTGCGGCCGTGGTGCGGCCCCATGTTCTCGGTGATCGCCTTGATGTCCAGCATGTGCTTGATCTCGGGCACGTCGTAGCGTGCGGCGAGGATGTGCAGCCACTCGACGAGCTGCGGGTTCTGCGACTCACCGATGGAGAACCGCGGGTGCTGGCCGGCGTCGATGAGGGCTACGTTCGCGCCCTGGCGGGCCAGGATGGCGCCGGTGATGGAGCCCGCGAGGCCCGACCCCAGGATCAGGACGTCGCACTCGTTCCGTTCGCCGGCCCCTGGGGCCTCTTTCGCTGCCTGAGCCTTGACTGCCTGATCCTTGGTGGACAAGACCGCACTCCTTCTTTCTCGATTCGACGGGCGCGCACGGCGCCGGGCCGGTGGGGATCAGGCGGCGGACTGGGGCTCGCCGAACCAGGTGGTCAGGGACTCCTCGAGGCCGCCGGGGGCGCCGTCCGTGCTCACCCAGGCGACATAACCGTCGGGGCGGACCAGCAGGCTCGCGGCGGGGGCGTCCGCGTCGGCGCGGGTCGCGGTGACGACGTCGACGCGGTCCGCCCAGCCGGCCGCGGCCGCGCGCAGTGCGGCACTGTCGTGCAGGTCGAGCAGGACCGGACGCCCGCGGTGGAGCAGCGCGTACGTGGTCGACTTCTCGTCCCCGACGAGAAGTTCCTGGTCGGGGAGGCGGCGGCCGAGAAGCGGGTGATCGCCGGGGGCGGCGCCGTAGGTGATGTCCAGGCCCGTGACCAGGCCGACGAGGTGGCGCCGTACGTCCTCGATCTTGACGAGCTCGGCGAAGATGTCGCGCAGCGGCTGCATCTCGGGTCCGCCGAGGTAGAGGGAGCGCTGCACCAGGGTGTTGGCGACGATCATGCCGCCGACCGGGTGCCGCTCGGCGTGGTAGGTGTCCAGCAGCGCGTCCGGCGCCTGGCCCTTGACCACCGCCGCGAGCTTCCAGCCGAGGTTGACCACGTCGCCGACGGCGGCGCTGATGCCCTGGGCACCGATGGGCAGGTGGATGTGGGCGGCGTCGCCCGCGAGGAAGACCCGGCCCTTGCGGTACGCGGCGGCGTGCCGGCTCGCGTCGGTGAAGTAGCTGGTCCACAGCGGGGTGGCGCCGGTGATGTCCTCACCGGTGACCCGCTGGAAGGACTCGGCCACCTCCTGGAAGGTGGGCGGCTCCTGGGTCGGTCGGACCCCGGCGCCGCGCTCGAAGACGACGACGCGGGTGGCGTGCGGCCCGAGCGGGAGGACCACGACCATGCCGGCGTCGCCGACCTCGCCGGTCGGGCGGATCCGGAGCGGCACGCCGGTCACGTCGGCCATCTTCATCTCGATGGTGGCGTTGCTGCCGGGGAAGTCGATGCCGGCCAGGCGACGGACGATGCTGCGGGCACCGTCACAGCCCACCAGGTAGGCGGCGCGCAGGAGTTCGGCACCGTCGGGGCCTTCGGCCTCGACCTCGACGCCGTCCTCGCCCTCCGTCATGCCCACGACCTTGTAGCCGCGGCGTATCTCGGCGCCCAGGCCCGTGGCCCAGGTGTGGAGGATGGCCTCGGTACGGGACTGCGGAACGCCTCGTACGCCGAAGTTGCCGCCCTCGATGATCCGGTAGTCGATGGGGAGGCCGCCGAAGTGGCCACCGGGAATGGTGTCCAGCTCGCCGAATTCCTCGAGCAGGCCGCGCTGGCCGAATTCCTCGATGGTGCGGGCGGAGAATCCCAGGGCGCGCGACTGCTGCATGGGCGTGGTGAGCTGGTCGAGCACGATGACGGAAAGCCCCGAGAGGCGGAGCTCGCCGGCGAGCATGAGTCCCGCGGGACCCGCTCCGGCAACAATTACATCGGCATTCAAGTCGTCCATCTTCCCTCTCCCGCTGGTGTTTTCTTCAGTATTCCGACGGGACGGGTGAAGCTGAACGGTCTCCGGTACAGGGCTCTGACAAGTTCGTCAGATCTCCGGTATGTGTGTCAGGAGGTGCTCCGGCGCAGCTTCGGGGAGACGCGAGAGGGTGCCGGAAGCTCTGCTTCCGGCACCCTCTCGTCTCTCGTGTCCCGGCCTCAGCCGCCGAGGACCCGGTCGACCCGGATCTCGACGACGGCCAGGCCCGGCGGACGGGGCGGCGGCGACCAGAACCTCTTGGTGTAGAGGCGCACGCCCTCCGCGACCCGGGCGGGCTCGGTGGAGACCGTGGCCGTGCCCTCCAGGGTGATCCAGCGCCAGCCGGCCATCTGGCAGACCGACACCCGGCTGCCCGGCGCGGCCAGCACATTCCTGGCCTTGCGCCGTGTCACCGCGGTCATGACGCGTGCCAGGCCCGATTCCTTGTCCCAGGTGAAGCGCACCGGAGCCGTGTGGGGGCTGCCGTCGGGACGGAGGGTGGTGAAGGTGCACAGGTGGTTCTCGGCGAGGAACGCCTCGGCCTCGGCGGACAGTGCGGGCAGGGGTGTCTGTGTCGGTGCCATGGGATGTTCCGTTCCTCAGTGGGCCGGGACGCCGGCCGGCTGGTCCTTGGCCCTGGTCAGCGGCAGCAGCACCAGGGTGACCAGGAGGGCGGCCGCGGCGAAGCCGGCGCTGATGAGGAAGGCGTCGTGGAAGACCGTGGTGCGGGCCTGGTCGACCAGTTCCGGGTGGCCCTCGGTCTGCGCCTCCAGCTCGTCGATCCGGCGGAAGGCGTAGGTGGCGGCGACGGCGAGGCCGAGGGCGCCGCCGATCTCCTGGGAGGTGTTGATGAGGCCGGCGGCCAGACCCGACTCGTGCTCCTCGGAGCCGGCGAAGGCGGAGATCTGGAGCGGCACGAAGGAGGCGCCCAGGCCGAGGCCGCAGATGATGAACGCGGGCAGCAGGTCGACGAGGTAGGCCGCGTCGGACGGTGCCCTCCACAGCAGCAGCATGCCGGTGCCGACCAGGGTGAGACCGGTCATCAGGACGGGCTTGGCGGCGACCTTGGTGACGACCTGGGAGGCGATGCCCGCGCCGACCGCGGTGGTCAGGGCGAGGGGGACGTAGGCGAGACCGGTGGTGATCGCCGAGTAGTCGAGCACCTGCTGCATGAAGAGGCTGGCGAAGAAGAAGAGGCTGACGCAGGTGCCGAGGAGCAGGATGGCGATGACGTTGGCGGCGCGCAGGGACGGGCGGCGGAAGACGCCGAGCGGCATCAGCGGAGCCTTGGCGCGGCGCTCGATGAACAGGAAGCCGACCAGCAGCAGGGCGGAGAGGGCGAACCCGCCGTAGATGCGGCCCATGGGGACGTCGGAGTCGTCGACGGTCTGGCCGAGGGTGAAGATCAGCAGGATCAGACCTGCGGTGAGGACGACGGCGCCCGCGACGTCGAAGCTGCGGGTGCGCTCGGCGGCACGGCTCTCACCGACGATCATCGGGGCGACCAGGGCACCGATGACGCCGATCGGCACGTTGAGGAAGAAGATCCAGCGCCAGCCCGGCCCGTCGGTGAGCAGCCCGCCCAGGGTGACACCGGCGACGGCGGCGACGCCGCTGAGCGCGCCCCAGACGCCGAGCGCCTTGTTGCGCGCCGGGCCCTCCTCGAAGTTGTTGGTCAGCAGGCTGAGTGCGGCGGTGGCCATGAACGCGGCGGCCAGACCCTGTGCACCGCGTGCGCCGATCAGCATGGCGGAGTTCTGCGCCAGACCCGCGAGCAGCGAGGCCACGGCGAAGAGGACCAGGCCGGTCTGGAGCATCCGGCGGCGGCCGAGGGTGTCGGCGAGCCGGCCGGTCAGCAGGAGGAAGCCGCCGAGCAGCATGCCGTACGTGGTGACGACGTACTGCAGAGCCGTCTGGGAGATGTGGAGCTCGTCCTCGATGGTGGGCAGGGCGACGTTCACGATCGACACGTCGAGGAACGTCATGAAGCCGGCGAGGCAGAGGAAGGCCAGGATGAGGCCGGGCCGGTGGGCGGGCCCGCCCGCCGGCTTGGCGGGCGTGCTCGGGGACTCTTGGACTGACATGACAACTCCTCGGAACGCGGAACGGATCTGGGGACGGGACTGCGGTGAAGCGGATGAAGCGGGTGGAGCCGGGGTGGAGCCTCTGAACCGGGTGGGGCCTGTGGAGCCGGGGGTGGAGCCCGGTGGCGCGGGGAGAGGAACGGCAAGGCTGACGGCCGTTGACGGCGGTGCTCTGCGGCGTCTTCCAGGAAGCTAGCATCCTGGGTAAAGTAGGTACCTAGAGGAAAGTGACTACCTGGAGGGTTCGCATGAACACCAGCACCGCCCTGCCGGGCGCCGGGGCCGGCCCCGCGCACGGAGTGACCTCGGAGCAGGCGTGCCCGATCGCTCCGGTGCTCGACATCGTCTTCAGCCGGTGGACGACACCGATCCTGTGGACGCTCCACGCCTTCGGCCGCCAGCGCTTCGTCGTGCTGCAGCGCAACATCGGCACCATCACACCCAAGGTGCTCACCCAGCGCCTGCGGCAGATGGAACGCGACGGGCTGGTGGTGCGCACCTACCACCCCGAGGTGCCCCCCAGGGTGGAGTACGAGATCAGCGCACTCGGAAGCAGCCTGGCGCCGCTCTTCGCCCACCTCGCGGACTGGTCCGCGGACAACCTGCCGCGCGTCGAGCAGGCACGGCAGGAGTTCGACGGCGCGGAGGAGGCCGCTTCCCGCGGCCACTGAGCCGACTGGCCGGGAAGCGGGTCGCAGGGCCGTCACGCCGACCGTACGGCTGCCGCGTCGCCGTCCAGCTCCCGCATGGATCCCTGGAAGAAGATCAGCGGATCCTCCTCGGCGGCGGGTGCGCCGAGCCCGACGACCTCGCCCAGCAGGATGGCGTGGTCGCCGCCGTCGTACTCGGTGATCAGACGGCAGTCCAGGAAGGCCAGCGCCTCGCTGAGGACCGGCAGTCCGGCCGCCGAGCGGTGGTGGACCACCTCGTCCATGCGGGCGGAGGCACGGCCGGCGAACGCCCAGGCCACGCTCTGCTGGTGCTGGGTGAGGAAGTTGACCACGAAGCCGCCCGAATCCCGGACCACCGGCAGCAGCCGGGAGGCGCGGTGCAGGCAGATGAGCACCAGCGGCGGTTCCAGCGAGACCGAGGTGAAGGAGTTCACCGTGGTGCCGGAGGCGTCCTGCCCGGCACCGGAGGTGATGACGGTGACACCGGTGGCGAAGTTTCCGCACACGTCGCGCAGCGCTCGCCCGTCGACCGGGGCCGGGTCCTTCGTAGGTGCTGACTGAACAGGAATCACGACATGCCCTCTCTCAGGTGCGTGGGGTGATGAGATGTGCGGCGGCCTCCGGCACGCGCCGCTCCTCCGGTACGTCCGGCCCCTCCTGCGCCCCGTGCGGGACGGATCCGGCGGGGGGCGGAACGGGCCGGGACAGCAGCGGGCCCACCATCGCCGTCGTGACCAGCGCCATGATCACCAGCATGGTGAACATGCGCCCGTCCAGGACGCCGAGGCTGACGGCCGCGTCGAGGATGATCAGTTCGGTCAGGCCGCGGGTGTTCATGAGCAGCCCCAGGTCCTTGGCGTCCCGCCACGAGAAGCCGGCGAGCCGGGCGGGCACGATGGCGCCGATCAGCTTGCCCGCGCAGGCCACGGCGATGATGAGGGCCAGGCCCGCGTAGTCGGTCCGCGTCAGCGCACCGAGGTTCACACCGAGACCGGTCACGATGAAGAAGACGGGAAGCAGGATCGTGCTCACGTTGCTCATCGGCTTGCGCAGGTGCTCGGTCAGCAGACGGGCGGGCTCACGCGGCATCACGAAGCCGAAGAGGAACGCCCCGAAGATCGCGTGGATGCCGATCCACGTGGTCAGCACCGCCGATCCGAGCGCCCCGGCGGACAGGACCGCCAGCAGCGTCGGCCAGCGCTCCGCCGCGGCCCATCGCCACACCATGCGCGCCACCAGCGGCCGGACGACCAGGAACATCAGTGCCACGTAGCCGACGCTGAGCAGGCCGATCCGCCCGAGCTGCGAGTAGTCGCCGTCCGAGGTGACGAGCGCGGAGACGTACGCGAGCAGGCACCAGGCGAGGATGTCGTCGACGGCGGCGCTGGCCAGGGACAGGGAACCGACCCGGGTGTCCAGGAGCCGGTTCTCGGTGAGGATCCGGGCCAGCACCGGGAAGGCGGTGACCGACATGGCCGTCCCGAGGAAGGTGGCGAAGGCGACGAACGAGATCTCCTTGCCGGCCACGGTCGCGTGCTCGTCGTAGAGCACCGGCGCGAGCGCGACACCCAGGCCGAACGACAGGACGATGGAGGACAGCGAGACGCCGGCCGCGAGGCCGGCGTGCGGACGGACCAGGCGCTTCTCGAACTCCCAGCCGACCACGAACATGAAGAGGACCAGGCCGACCTGCGCCACCGCCGACAGCAGCGGACGCACCTCGGCCGGGAAGAGGCGCTCGGGCAGACCGCCCGGCAGCAGCCCCAGCACGCTCGGCCCCAGCAGGATGCCCGCGGTGATCTCACCGACCACCGCGGGCTGCCGGAGCCGTTGGGCGAGCCGGCCGAGCAGGGCGCCGGCCAGCAGCACCACGCCGATGCCGAGCAGCAGCATCGCGAGAGTCGACTCCTCGACGCCGCCGGCCGCCAGGGTGGTCACGGGGACTCCTGCGGGGCGGGCGGAGCCCCGTCGGTCCACAGGACCCGGAACGACAGGGCAGCCAGCCGCCAGCCGTCGCCGGTCAGCCGCGCCTCACCCGTCGCCAGCGTGCCGGCGGTGAACAGCGGCCGGCCGGCGGAGCCGGGGTGGTGCACATGCGTCGAGACGAGGTTGGCGCGCAGTACCGCGTGCCCCTCCCCCGCGAGGTCCACCACCGCGGCGGATCCCAGGTGCTGAGTGGCGGCGAAGGCCGCGAGCGAGTCACGGTGGTACGCGGCGAGCCCTTCGAGGCCCTTGTGACCGCTCATGGGGAACTCGACCCGCGCATCACGGGTGAACAGCGCCGCGGCCCACGCGTCGTCCAGTTCCTCGTCGTCGAGACCGATGAGATACCGGTCAAGCAGCGTACGTATGTCGGCTATTGCCTGGCCTGGATGCATTGCCCGAGCATGGCCGCCGCTCCGATCACGGGCCAAGGCCGCTTTTCAGAGACCTGACGAATATGCGGAAGATTTTGAGCCCGCACCGGAAACTTGACAGAACCGCGCCGAATCATGACGGGTGAGACCTTTCCCCGTTCCCTTTTCTCCTGCCAGGCTCTGACGGGAACACCCGGCCCGAGTGTTTATGGCCGTTCGCAGATCCCTTTCCTCGAATGGAAGAGAAGAGAATGCCGAAGATTGCAGCAGACGGTCAGCACCTGACTGTCCTCAACCTGTTCTCGACCGACGCCCCCGAGAAGCAGGTCAAGCTCCTCGCCGCCATGCGCGAGATCGTCGACTCGGCCGCCTACCAGGGCTGGATCTCCAGCACCGTCCACGCGGGCGAGGACAAGCCGGGCACCGCCAACTTCATCCAGTGGAACAGCACCGAGGACCTCGAAGCCCGCTACGCCGGCGAGGAGTTCAAGCACCGCACCCTGCCGCTGTTCGGCGAGATCACCACCTCGATCCGGCTGCTGCAGAACGAGATCGCCTTCACCCAGTCGAAGCCGGGCCTCGACGGCACCGAGATCTCCCCGGACCGTGACGACTACACCGCCATCGAGCTGTTCGGCGTGTCCGAGGAGGAGCAGGAGGACCTCGTCGACGCGCTGGGCACCTCCCAGGAGTGGCTCCAGGACGTCCCGGGCTACCGCACGCACACCGTGCTGCGCGGTCTGCGCGCCCGTGGCATCGAGGGCAAGTTCGTCGTCTCCTACTCGCAGTGGGACAGCAAGGAGGCGTACGACGCCTTCCGCAACGCGCCGGAGGCGGACCGCGCCCCGGAGCGGCAGAAGGTCGACGCCCGCGTCGCCGCACTCTCCACCTGGCAGGACTCCAACACCTACCGCGTCGTCCACACCCGCGCCGCAGGCGAGTGACGGCACGCCCGGCCGGTACGCCGGCCGGGTGCGCGCACGCAGACGTACCCCTCGGGCGGGCCTGAGCGAGACCGCCGCACTGCCGCTGCCGGGACCGACCGGCAGCGGCGGTCCCGGTTCCGGCCCGCCCGCACACAGAGATGCCCCCTCGCGGGCGGAGCGGGCGCCGGTTCCCCCCGGGCCGTGCCGTTGTCACGTGTCGACGCGGCGACGGACACGGCCCCGTGCGGCGAATCCTGCCCCCGCGCTCCCCGCACCCTTCGAGGACCAGGAGTCCGCACATGAAGCAAGCGGGCGTGCGCCGGACGGCGCACGAGATCACCGTGGCGGTACCCGCCGCCACCGTCCACCGGCTCATCGCCGACGTGGAGAACTGGCCGCGGGTCTTCCCCGACACCGTCCACGTCGCCCACGACGACGCCCCGGAAGGCGAGCAGCTGCTGCGCGTCTGGGAGGCCGCCGACGGCGGTCCGCCGCGGTCCAGGAGACTGCGCCGTATCGTCCAGGACGCCGAACTGCGGGTCAACTTCCAACGGTTGCACGTCGAGGCGCCCTTGTCGTCGCTGGGCGGCGCATGGGTCGTCGAACCCCTCGGGGAGAGCTCCGCCCGGATACGGCTGCTGCACGAGTTCGAGGTCGTCGGGGGCGACGCGGCGGAGCTGGACCGGGCCGGCACGGAGGTAGGGAACGGTGCCGCGGCGGAGCTGGCGGCGTTGAAGGAGAACGTCGAGCGGGCCCACGCCACCGACGACGTCACCTTCTCCTTCGAGGACACCGTCCACATCAACGGCTCCGCCAAGGACGCCTACGACTTCGTCAACGAAGCCGGACTCTGGCCCGAACGCCTCCCCCACGTCGCGACCGTCCACCTCACCGAGGACACCCCCGGCCTCCAGACCCTCACCATGGACACCCGCGCCAAGGACGGCAGCACCCACACCACCACCTCCCACCGCGTCACCTTCCCCCACCACAGGATCGCCTACAAACAGACCACCCTCCCCGCCCTCATGACCCTCCACACCGGCCTGTGGACCTTCACCGACACCGACACCGGCACCACCGCCACCTCCCAGCACACCGTCACCCTCAACACCGACAACATCACCCGCATCCTCGGCCCCGACGCCACCACCCAAGACGCCCGCACCTACGTCCACACCGCCCTCTCCACCAACAGCACCGCCACCCTCAACCACGCCAA
>NZ_NEUF01000149.1 GCF_002910915.1 Streptomyces sp. SM10
GTGCTCATTAGAGGACCATCCCTTCTGCAGCCCTCTTCGGTAGGGTTGTGACCTCTCGGTCCCGGTGGGTGCATGGCCAGTAGTGCGAGCCGTTCGACGGCCAGCATGAGTTCCGCCAGCCCCGCCGGGCCGAGGCCGTCTGATCGGCTTCAGGGACACGCCCCGCAGAGGGCCGATTAATGAGCTCCCGGCAGACGACCTCACCACCACCGGGCAGGTGCTCCGTCGACGTCACAGGAGTACTTCTTTCGTGTTCATCGGATGGGACTGGGCGACCGAGACCCATGACGTCACCGTCATGGACGACGCCGGAAAACGCGTGGACCGGTGGGAGTTCGCCCACACCGAAGAGGGATTCGCCAGGACCCTGGCCCGGCTGGGGAAGCACGGAGCCCCGGCGGATCTGCCCGTGATGATCGAGACCAGCCGCGGCCTGGCCGTGGACCGGCTGCTGGTTGCCGGCCACCCGGTGGTGCCCGTGCATCCCAACGCCTTCCACGCCATGCGCCCGCGCTGGGGCGCCAGCAAGGCCAAGACCGACGCGGGCGACAGCATGAAACTCGCCGACTACCTGCGCACCGACGGCCACTTGCTGCCCCGGCTGGAGCCCACCGAGCAGGCCACCCTCGATCTGCAGGCCCTCACCCGGACCCGCGCCGACCACGTCGAGGCCCGCATCGCGGCGGTCAACCAGCTTGCCGCGCTGCTGGACATGCACTGGCCCGGAGGCAAGGCCGTGTTCGCCAACCTCGACAGCGACATCGCCATGGCCTTCCTGGAGCGCTACCCCACCCCGGCCTCCGCCGCGAGGCTTACCGCCGGACGCCTCGAAGCCTGGTGCAAGCGCCACGGCTACTCCGGCAGGAAGCCCGGAGGTGTCCTGATCGAACGCCTGCGGACGGCCCCGAAGGCGGCCTCCCGCCTCAGCGAGGCAGTCGTCGAGCAGCTGGTCCAGGTCCAGGTCCAGCTGGTGAAGGGCATCCGCACGACCATCCGCACGCTGGACAAGACCATCGCCGAGGCGGTCGAAACCCACACCTACGCGCCGCTGTTCGCGACGATGCCGCGCATCGGCAGGGTCAGCCTCGGCCAGATCATCGGTGAGATCGGCCCGCTCCTGGAACGCGCCCGCACCAGCGAGCAGCTCATCGCCGAGGCCGGGGTCGTCCCCGTGACCCGAGCGTCGGGCAAGTCCCGCACCGTCGCCTTCCGCTTCGCGACCAACCGCAGAGCCCGCGTCGCCCTGACCGCCTTCGCCGACAACAGCCGGCACGGCAGCGACTGGGCCGCGAAAATCTACAACGACGCCCGAGCCCGCCAGAAACGACACCCCCACGCCATCCGCATCCTGGCCCGCGCCTGGCTTCGCGTGATGTGGGCCTGCTGGCGCGACGGCACCTGCTACGACCCCGCCATCCACCAGGCCAACGGCAAGATCAACACGACCACCGACACTGCCTTGGCGGCATAGAGGTTGACTCAGGAAACTCATGCCGCGACCTCCTCGGGAACGGTGTCGGACGCCCGGCCGACGGGCTCGTCGGAGAGGGCGGCGGTGCACTTCTGTCCGGTGATCGCCAGGAACACCTCGTCCAGGCTCGGCAGGTGGGTGCCGATGTGCGCGATACCGAAGCCGCGTGCGCCCAACAGGGTGATCACCTCCGTCAAGTGCTCGTCGTGGAGGATGGGAACGTACAGCAGGCCTTCCTCCGGAGCGGTGTGCGCGGCGGCGATCGTGTCGAGTCCGGAATCGGAGACCGCCCGCTGCATGGCGGAGAGCTGCGCCGGTTCGGACGGCCGGATCTTGAGCGTTCTGCCACCGACCTTGGCCTTCAACTCGTCGACCCCGCCGGTGGCGACGACCTTGCCACGGTCGATGACCGCCAGCTCGCTCGCGAGTTGCTCGGCCTCCTCCATGTACTGGGTGGTGAGCAGGACGGTGACGCCCTCGCCCACCATCCGCTTGACCTCCGCCCATACTTCGTTGCGTGTGCGGGGGTCGAGGCCTGTGGTCGGCTCGTCCAGGTAGAGGACTGCCGGCTGTCCGATCATGGACGCCGCGAGGTCCAGCCGACGCCGCATGCCGCCGGAGTACTGCATAGCGGGCCGCTTGGCGGCTTCTGTCAGGGAGAACCGCTCCAGCAGTTCGTCGGAGCGGCGCCGGGCGTCCTTGCGGGAGAGGTCCAGCAACCGCCCGATCATGTAGAGGTTCTCCCAGCCGGAGAGCTTCTCGTCGACCGAGGCGTACTGTCCGGTGAGGCCGATGATGCGGCGCAGCCCGCTGGGGTCGTTCACCACGTCGCGCCCTGCGACCAGCGCGGTGCCCGCGTCGGGCCGCTCAAGAGTGGACAGACAGCGGACCAATGTCGTCTTGCCGGCACCGTTGGGTCCCAGTACTCCGAGGACGGTGCCTTCGGGGACATCGAGATCGACGCCGTCCAGCGCTTTGGTCTCGCCGTAGTGCTTGACCAGTCCCCGCACCCGGATGGCGGGCGGGCCGGCCTCGGGGCTCTTGTCGAGTTGCGTCATGTCGCCATGAGATCAACCGGCTCCGACATACATCCGACACGATTCCGACAGGCGGCGGGCGGCGGGCAGCCCTCCAGGCCAGGGACGTGACCACGGTCCGACAACGGTGCGCGGCCTCCCGCTGACGCTCTTCGCGGTCCGGTCTCCTCCTCTGCGTTTCACCCGCAGGTGTGGGGCGGAGGCGTGAGGGGATCTGCTCGGGCAGGAGCCGGACGCTGTCGTCCAGGGCCGGCGTGGCCAGACCGTGTCCGGCCACCGCTGCGGGGGTTCACGGCCCCGTCGGATCGTCGAGCCGGAAGAAGCCTCGGTAGAGGTCGATTTGGTGGTCGAGCATGTGGGCACCGTGCAGGATGGGATGGCCCAGCGCGGTAGCCGCCTTCAGCAGGGCCGTGTCCCTCGGCTTCATGATCACGTCTGCGACGACACACAACGGGGCCAGGGCCCGCAGGGGAAGCGGCTGCGGATCGTCGGCTCTCATGCCCAGCGGGGTTGCGTTGACCACGATGTCCGCGAGCTCGAATGCGGGAGCCGCCTCGCCCCTGGCGCGACCGGGCCAGTGTTCGTCCAGGCGTGCGACGAGGGCGCCGAGCCTGGCCGTGTCCGGATCGCAGAGCGTCAGTTGTGCGGAGCCCGCTGCCAGCAGAGCCGCCGCTATCGCGCTGCCCGCACCACCGGCGCCCATCAGGACGATCCGCTTGCCCTCGGGGCGATGGCCGGCCTCGGTCAGTCCGCGGACGAACCCGACGCCGTCGAAGTTCTCTCCCCTCCAGCGACCGTCCGGCTCGCGGCGCAGCGCGTTGACTGCTCCGGCGGCGGCCGCTGCCGGGCTCACCTCGTCCGCGAGGCGCAGGGCCGCGGCCTTGTGCGGGATGGTGACGAGGATGCCGTCCAGGTTCTTCATCCGTGTGAGCCCGCGGAAGACTTCGGCGAAGCCGTCCGGTTCCACGTGCACGGGAATCAGCACCGCGTCGATGCCGAGGCGGGCGAAGAGAGGGTTCAGGAGCGACGGTGCCCGGACCTGCTCGACAGGGTCCCCGAGGACGGCGTAGAGGCGCGTGCGTCCTGAGATCTGCGTCGGCGCGGAGACATAGGGAGCTTCGGGTTCCATTTCTTGCCTTCTGTGAGGAGCGGTCCACCCCTAGCCGGGAGGTTAGGGGTTGTGCGCGATCGCCGGCGGCGGGAAGGGTGATGGGGGCATTCGACCGGGCGGGATCTCGCTCCGGCCCGTGACGCGAAAGGATGTCAGGTGACCGCGCATCTCACCGACCCCAGCCTGTGGATCCGGCGGTTCCACCCCTCCGAGAACGCCAGGGCCAGGCTCGTGTGCCTCCCGCATGCCGGGGGGTCCGCGCCGTTCTACTTCCCTGTGTCCAAGGCGCTCTCGCCTGAGGTCGATGTGCTCTCCGTGCAGTACCCGGGGAGGCAGGACCGGCGCACGGAGCCGTGCGTCGAGAGTCTGCCGGACCTGGCCGAAGCGGTTGTCGACCAGGTGCTCCCGTGGGCGGACCGGCCGCTGGCGTTGTTCGGGCACAGCATGGGAGCCACACTCGGGTTCGAGGTGGCGGTGCGGCTGGAGCAGAAGGGTGTGATGCCGCTCGTGCTGTTCGCGTCCGGACGGCGGGCGCCCTGCCGGCACCGGGACGAGTCCGTTCATCTCCGTGACGACGACGGGATGATCGAGGAGCTGCGGTCGCTCAACGGCACCGGGGCCCAGGTGTTCGGCGACGAGGAGCTGATGCGCATGGTGCTGCCCGCCATCCGCAGCGACTACAAGGCGGCGGAGACCTACCGTTACACCGACGGCCCGCGCCTGGCGGCCCCCGTTCACGCACACACGGGCACCGATGACCCCAAGGCGAGCGTGGATGAGGTCGGCTCGTGGGCCGAACACACGGAGGGCGAGTTCGAGCTGCACACCTACTCCGGGGGTCACTTCTACCTCAACGACCATGCGCCGCAGGTCATCGCTTCGGTCTCCCGGACCATTGCGTCGCTGCTGCCCTGACGGTGCGGCCGGGGCGGGCGTATTCCCGTCCCGGTTCGTGCGGCCCGAAGCCGGGGCGCACGTCTTCCTCGCCGTCGGAGCCGACGGCGAGGAAATACCTGATCCGCGGACGTGCCCGGCTCGCCGAGCGCCTGCACACCGTGTGCGGCCTCGGCCGGGGCGAAGTGGTGGGCCCGGCCCCGAGGAAGGACGCCACCACTGGTCCACCGCGGTTCCTACTCCGCGAACTGCGTCGCCCCGGTCCAGGTGAAGACCCGCAGGGGGACGCCTTCGTGGACCTCGCTCTCCGAAGTGGGCTCGAAGTGCTCGTACCGGTTGCCCCGGGGCAGCTTGAGCTTCTCGTCCAGCTGCGCGACGTAGCAGATGCGCTGCTCTTCGGACAGATAGGTGGAAGGTCCACCCCGGAGAATGACGTTGGGCTCGATGATGCTCATGGGCTACTTACTCCTCGGGTGCTGTCAAGGTTTCGGTCAGGGTTTCAGTCAAGGGATCCCCCCACGGCAGGCACAGTGATTGCCGTGGCCACAATTCCATTCCCGACCATCCAACGGCCGGTGAATCCCCTGGGGGCATTATGAACACCGCGGACACCCTGCGGAAGGATCCGTGCGGAAAACGTTCCGCCCACCGGGTCGATCTCGATGAGGGCGTCATCGAACGTAAGCGGCCGCTGAGTGAGCGGAAACCAAGTCTTATAAACGCTTTCCTTGGCACTGAAAAGCATTCTGTCCCAGTGCACACCGGGAAAGCCGAGGAGGAGTTCCTTCGTCCTTACCTCTTCCTCGGGAAGCGCCACGGCCTCGAGGACGCCGTCCGGCAGTTGCTGGTGGGGCTCCGCGTCGATGCCGACCGACGCTATCTCGGCGGTCCGGGCGACAGCCGCTGCCCGGTAGCCGCGACAGTGGGTGATACTCCCCCGCACCAGGTCGGGCCAGAGGGGCTCCCCCTTCTTCCCCGAGAGGATGGGGCGGTCCGAGGGGAACTTGAGGCGCGCGAGCGCCGTGCGGGCGCAATGACGTCCCGTGGTGAATTCGCGGCGCCGCGATTCCACGGAATCACGGACCAGCACCTCCTCCTCGGGAAGAAGGGTGACCCCCGGCGGGTCCGCGAACACTTCGTGCGAAGCTACTTCCGCCGCGAGCAACTGCTCAATCATCGCCTTCACCCATTCCAGGCCGGTGGCCGTTCGACGACCACAGGTAAGGATTTCGTGAAGCGTATTTGCCCTCCGTCGGCGACGACACCCCTATGTTCGATCTCTCACCCCTATTTATATACCGGGCCCCCTGCATTCATGCGAACCTGAGCCACGGGCGCGGGGGCGCGGTTCATGCTGCGACCGTGGCGGTTTGCCTGCGGACGGACTACGAGGAGCGAGGACATGCCCCAGGAATACCGGCGGATCGAGGTGCCGCTCGGCGCACGGTCGTACTCCGTACGGATCGGTCCCGGCGTACGGCACACGCTGCCCGAGGTGGTGGCCGAGCTCGGCGCGGCGCGGGTCGTCATCGTGTCCGCGCGGCCCCGGGCCTGGGTGCCGGATCCGGGCGTGCCGGCGCTGGTGCTGGAGGCGAGAGACGGCGAGGACGACAAGACCTTGGCGACGGTGGAGGAACTCTGCCGCCGGTTCGCCGAGTTCGGGCTGACCAGGACGGACGCGGTGGTCTCCATCGGAGGCGGTACGACCACCGATTCGGTAGGCCTGGCGGCAGCGCTCTACCACCGCGGCGTCCCGGTGGTCCATCTGCCGACATCGTTGCTGGCCCAGGTGGACGCGAGTGTCGGCGGGAAGACCGCGGTGAACCTTCCGCAGGGGAAGAACCTGGTCGGGGCGTACTGGCAGCCGAAGGCCGTGCTGTGCGACACCGATTACCTGGAAACCCTGCCGCCCCGGGAGTGGCTGAACGGCTACGGTGAGATCGCCAGGTGCCACTTCATCGGAGCGGGTGACCTGCGCGGCCTGTCCACGCACGAGCAGATCGCCGCGAGTGTGGCCCTGAAGGCGTCCGTCGTAGCCGCCGACGAGCGGGATACGGGGAGGCGGCACATCCTCAACTACGGTCACACGCTGGGTCATGCCCTGGAGCGGGCCACCGGGTACGCCGTCCGGCACGGCGAGGGCGTCGCCATCGGGACCGTGTTCGCCGGACGACTGGCCGGAGCCCTGGGCCGTATCGACGAGGCGCGGGTCTCGGAACACCGCACGGTCGTGGAGAGCTACTCGCTGCCCGCCGAACT
This sequence comes from Streptomyces sp. SM10, assembly GCF_002910915.1. Taxonomy (GTDB): domain Bacteria; phylum Actinomycetota; class Actinomycetes; order Streptomycetales; family Streptomycetaceae; genus Streptomyces. Next base: position 6,773 of record NZ_NEUF01000149.1, read on the forward strand.
GCCGGCCGGACTGGCGCCGGACCGCCTCATCGCCCTGATGCGGCTGGACAAGAAGGCCACCACGGGCCTGTCGTACGTCCTGGACGGACCGCGGGGGCCGGAGCTGGTGCACGACGTCCCGGAGCGCACAGTCGCCGAGACGCTCGCCGCCATGGGGTACGCCCCGCTGGACAACCACACATCCGCAGTCGGCACGAAGGGTGCGTCATGAGCACACTGCTACTTCTCAACGGTCCCAACCTGGGCGTCCTCGGACGCCGCGAACCGGAGGTCTACGGGAAGGCGACCCTGGCCGACATCGAGCGCTCCGTCGCCCAGGAGGTAAAGGCGCGGGGCTGGGACGTGGTCTCGGTCCAGCGTGAGTCCGAGGGCGAGCTGATCCATGCGATCCAGGACAACTACGACTCCGTCGGAGCGATCGTCAACCCCGGCGCGCTGATGATCGCGGGCTGGAGTCTGCGGGACGCCCTGGCCAGTTACCCCAGGCCGTGGATAGAGGTACATCTCTCCAATGTCTGGGCGCGCGAGCAGTTCCGGCACGAGTCGGTCATCGCACCGCTGGCCGGAGGGGTCATCGTCGGCATGGGCGCGCTCGGCTACCAGCTGGCGGCACGCGCCCTGCTGACGCTGACACAGGAGTGAGTGACCCGCCCGGGCGGGAGGGCTCGCGGCCCCCTGGGGGGGGAGGGGCCGGTGCCTCTCCTGCCCGCCCGGACGGGGGCACGGGGGAGACCGCGGTCCGCGGTCAGCCTTCGGCGGGCCGGCCGAGGCGGGCCGAAAGCCGCTTGGCGTACACCTTGCTGAACTGCACGATCCCGATGAGCAGCACCGTGAGCAGACCGGCGCCCAGGAGCGGGACGCTGTCGACGGGAAGGGTGTACGCCATGACCACACGGGCCACCGCGTCGATCATGAAGGCCGTTCCCCAGGCGACGGTCAGTACCCGCATGGCGCGCCGGAACTCGGGCACGTCGTTCCAGTCCCTACGCCAGGCCGCGGCGGTGGCCGCCGGGAGCAGTGGCATGGTCGCCTGGTAGATGAAGGGCCGTGAGGCCAGCAGCGTGCTGAGCATCCAGAGCCCGACCAGCCCTGTCAGATAGCTTTCCCTGGCCAGGACGAGCCGGGGGTCGCCCGTCAGGAGCGACACCAGGGTGGCGCTGAGCATGATGCTCAGGGAGAACAGGGTGGGCCTCTCGACCCGCCGGTCCTTGATCACCCTGTAGACCAGCCGCACCAGCGGAAGGGCGCTGCTGAGTACGAGCGCGAGCCACTGGTTCACTCCCATCAGCCGGAGGCCGTAGAAGAGCAGGAGCGGCAGTGCGACGTCCAGGACCGCCGTCTCGATGAGTACGGTCCGTGGGCTGCGGCCCTTGCGTTCCGGCTGCTCGTCAGCATCCGGAAGCGTGACGGGTTCCGGTTCCGGCTCTTCCTGAACCTGCGGTGCCGGCTTCATGACGGCCTCCTCTCCTTGCTGCTCTGCTTCCGGTCCGGCCGGTGTGTTCGTCGATGACGCTACGCACCGGCGGAGACTCGCGGAATGCAGTCGGGAGCACAGTCGGGGTGCAGAAAACTGCACCTGCCCCCCGCCGTGCGCACATGTCAGACTGTTGATCACACGAGCTGCCGGGAGGTGCGATGAGCGGCGGAACAGGGCCTCAGGGCACTTCGTGGCTACGCGCTCTCTGTCTTGCCCCGGTCCGTGGGGTGGCGTTGGCCGCGCTCGGTGCGGCCGGTGTACTGCTCGTCGTCCCGATGGCAGCGGCCCTCCTGTCCGGCGCGGTGAAGACGGTGCTGCGGCTGCGCCGGCTTCCCGAGCTACGGCGCCGGCTCGCAGCTTCCTGGTCGCAGGTGGAGATCTCCGATCCGTACACTCCACATTTCTCGGAGGCCCGCGCCAGGGAAGGCGGGCTGTACCGCTACGGCAGGCGCCTGTACGCCTCCGGCAGTACGGCCGGGCGCAAGCGTGCCGCCCGGAAGATAGCCCAGGACCCGGCGACCGCCCGTGACCTGCTGTGGCTGCTGCTGGACCCGTTCGTCGGAGCGCCGGTGGCCGTGCTGCCCGCGGCCCTCATCGGAGCCGGTCTGGCGGGTCTCCTCTCACCCTTGTGGGACGGAGGGCCCGGGCCGGCAGCTGCGGCGGGGCTCGGCCTGGCTTCGGTGTCGGCCGGTCTGGCGGCGGGGCCGTCGGCGGTCCGGCTGCACGGGTACTGGACGAGACTGCTCCTGGGCGGTGGCGGCGTACCCGCGGCAGGCGGCGGAACCCCGTGGTGGATACGGATGTGGCGGAGGGTCCAGCCTGTGGGAGCGGCCTGCCTGCTGTGCGCCCTCGCGGTGTGCGGGATCGTACTCGCTCTGCTCCAGCTGATCGCGGCGGTGTTCTCGCTGGTCTTCGGGATCGTGCCCGTCTTCGCACAGGCGGTCCTGACGAGCCGCAAGTTGGTGAACCTGTGGCGGGAGCTGTTGCGCACCGGGGGCCTTGCGGACATCGCGGAGCCGTACCGACAGGGGCCTCCGGACCCTGTGCAGGGCGCCGACGGACATTATGCGTACGGCCGTACGCTGCACCCCGGGCCCCTTCTGCCGATGTGGCTGGCCGCCCGCCGGTGGGTTCTCACCGACCCCGCGACCTGGCGCGACCTCCTGTGGCTCCTGACGAACCCGGTCGTGGCGGCGGCCCTGCTGCTCGGGCCGATGGCGGCGGTCCCCGCCATCGGGCTGTGGTGGTCCGGACCGGCCGGCCTGGGTGCTGCCGCGCTCGCGGCGGGGGCCGTCCTGTGGGGCGCCCCGTACACGCTGCGGGCTCAGGCGCGCTGGTGCGCCCTGCTGCTGGCGCCCACCGAACGGTCCGTACTCACCCGGCGCGTGCAGCAGCTGACCACGACACGGGCCGAGGCGACGGGTGTCCAGGCGGCGGAGCTGCTGAGGATCGAACGCGATCTGCACGACGGTGCCCAGACCCGGCTCGTCGCCATCGGAATGAGTCTCCGCGCGATGGAGCACCGTCTCGGCAGTGAACAGCCCGAACTCAGGGCGATGGCCGCCGAGGCGCGGGAGAACTCCTCCGCCGCGCTCCGCGAGCTGCGCAGTCTGGTACGCGGCGTGCATCCGCCGGTCCTGGCCGAGCGGGGGCTCGTCGACGCCGTGCGGACTCTCGCACTCGCGCATCCGCTGACGGTGGAGGTGACCGCCGATCTCCAGGGGCGGGCTCAGGTACCGGTGGCCTCCTGTGCGTACTTCTCCGTGAGCGAGGCGCTCACCAACAGCGCGAAGCACTCCGGCGCCCAGCGCGTCCTGATCGACCTCCGCCACCGGGCGGGGGCACTGCGGATCACGGTGACCGACGACGGATGCGGCGGCGCCGATGCTGCTCGCGGCAGCGGGATCCGTGGTATTCAGCGACGACTGGCCGCTTTTGACGGTCTGCTCGACGTGGCATCGCCTCCCGGCGGCCCGACCACTTTGACGATGGAGCTCCCGTGCGTGTTGTCCTCGGCGAGGACCAGTACCTCCTCAGGAAAGGACTGACCCATCTGCTGGAGGACCACGGCTTCGAACTCGCCGCCGTGGTCGAGACCGGCCCCGATCTGCTCAGCGCCCTTCTCCAGCACCGGCCGGACGTTGCCCTGGTCGACGTACGGCTGCCGCCGACGTTCACGGACGAGGGGCTCCAGGCGGCGCTGACCGCCCGCCGGTCGGTTCCCGGGCTCCCTGTGCTGGTTCTTTCCCAGCACGTGGAGCAGTTGTACGCACGGGAGTTGCTGGCGGACGGCCGGGGCGGGATCGGCTATCTCCTCAAGGACCGTGTCTTCGACGACGACACGTTCATCGACTCGGTGCGCCGCGTTGCTTCCGGCGGCACGGCCATGGACCCTGAAGTGGTCAGTCAGTTGTTCCAATCCATGGGGCCGGCACAGGCACAGCCGCTGTCTGCGCTGACGGTGCGTGAGAAGGAGGTGCTGGCGCTCATGGCGGAGGGCAGGTCGAACGCGGCCATCTCGGAGCGCATGTCACTCAGCGACAGCGCCGTGAGCAAGCACGCGGCCAGCATCTTCGCCAAGCTGGACCTGGTGCAGTCCACCAGTGACAACAGGCGAGTGCTGGCCGTGATCGCGTACCTCAACAGCTCACGGGCGTAGGGGAAGCGGGGGTGAACGGGGACGTGTGGAACCGGAGATCAGCAGGCCGGGCTGGCGACATGGAACTCGAGCTCGACCGGCAGGTCGGTCCTGCGCTTGACCCGCAACTTCCGGAAGACCTTGGTGAGGTGCTGCTCCACCGTGCTGACCGTGATGTGCAGCTTGCTGGAGATCTCACGGTTCGTGTAGCCGAGCGAGGCGAGGGCCGCGACCCGGCGCTCGGAGAGCGTCAGCACGTCTGCGGCCGACGTGTTCTCGTCCACCGGCCGGGACCAGGTATCGGCCTGCGCGGAGTGCAGCATCATCGGCTCCTCCGGGCAGGCGAGCGCGGGATCCTGTATGCGCTGCATCCCGCCCTCCTTGGCCAGCCGCCCCGCCCGGCGCGAGATCATCTGCGCCTTTCCGAACTCCCCCATACCCTCGTGTGCACAGCTGAGGTCGAAGAGCGCCTGCGTGAGGGTGAGGCGGTCACCGCTTGCCTGCAGGATCTCGACGGACTCCTTCAGAAGACTCAGCCGGCCACGGTGACTCGCCGTACCCGCCAGGACGCGCAGGGACGCACCGTACGTCCGCGAGGCACGCGAACCTATCTGCGCCATCTGCTCCTTGGTGAGCGCGCGCGCCTGCTCCTGATCGCCGAGCCGGAGGAGGACCTGGGCGGCATCGGTTCGCCACGGCACGAACGTCGGCGAATCGAGCTGCCACAGCGTCATCAGCTCGCCGCAGTAGCTGAAGTCCGCGAGCGCGGCCTCGAGGCGGTCGGTGGCCAGGTAGTAGTGCCCCCGGGCCCGCAGGTACATCAGCCCGTACCGGGTCTGGAACATGGCGGCGGGAACCGCCTCCCGCAGGTACTTGCGGGCGCTCTCGAAGTCACCTCGGGCTGTGACGGCCTGCAGGAGGGTGCCCAGTGTGGCTCCCACCCCCACACCCCAGCCCCCCACGCCGATCATCGTCAGCGCCTTGACCGCATAGTGCTCGGCCTGCACCAGATCGCCTTCCCGCAGGGCGATCTCCGCCCGCAGCCCGGACAGGGTGGCCTGCCAGGTCACCACCCCTCGGGTGTCGGCTTCGGCGAGCAGCGCGTCGCACCAGCGCTCCGCCAGGAGTGGCTGCTCCGCGTAGATGAGCGTCTGAAGGGCCCAGCAGACGGATTCCACCATCTCGTCGCTCAACTGGCTTCCCTGCAGAATCTGTTCGGCCACCCTGATGCACCGCTCGTCCCCACCCGCGGTCTCCCCGAGAACCGAGCTGAGCACGGCCGAGGCCTGTGCCTGCCGGCCCGGCGGCGTGGTCGCGTTGTCGAAGAGGTGGCCGCTTCCAGCGGATCCCTGCGGGATGAACTGCGGGTAGGCGTGTCTGAGCAGGTTGCGCACGCCCGTCAGTACGGCGCTCGGCGCTTCGTTCGCGGAGGGTCGGAGGTGGGACAGGTGCGTGATGAGTTCCGTGGCCTCCTGGACGCGCCCGTGCCACATGAGCACGCGCAGCAGGTAAGCCGTCTGCTCCACGTCGAGGTGGCCCTCGCGCTGTGCCTCGAAGAGCGGTGTCAGGTGGCGGACGGCGCCTTCCGGGTCGCTGCGCCACTTGATCTGGACGTACAGCATGCGCAGCAGGGCACGCTGCCGCTCTCCGGTGCACACGGAGAGTGCGAACTCGATGTACCGGATCGCCGGTTCCTCGTCGTCGGCGGCCAGCGACTCCTCCGCGGCCCGTTGCAGTACCGCGACGGCCCAGTCCGCGCTCACGTGCTTCGCCGCCACCAGGTGGTCCGCGACATCGGTGACGCTGCCGCCGCAGTCGCTCAGCAACTGCGCGGCACGCGTGTGCAGTTCCGCCAGCATTCGCGGGGCGAGGTCGTCATAGACAGCCGCATGTGTCAGCGGGTGCCGGAACCGGCCGTCGTGGATGACCCCCAGCGTCTGCAGCGACTGCAGAGGCCGGCGGATCGCCTCCGGGCCACGGCCGAGGAACTCGGCGATCCGGTGCGTCGAGCCGGTGGCGTCGAGTACGGCCAAACCCCTGGCGACCTCGAGTTCGTCCGGACCGCTGCGGCGCAGGCAGGTCAGGACGGCCTGCCGGAAGCTTTCGCCGAGCGAGGAGCAGCCCGCCCGGCCCGGTAGTTCCCCGGATTCGGCGTGGTCCTCCATGAGGGCGCGTACCAGGAGTCGGTTGCCGCCGGTCATCCGGTGGGCTTCGAGCGCGTGTCGTGCCGCGTCCTTGCCGAGGTGCTGCGAGCACATCTCGCTGACGCCGTCCGCCGTCAGGGGCGCCAGCCGGACCCGGTGGAACTGTGTCTGGCGGACCAGCTCGATACGGAAGGCGGGGTGCACCGACCAGTCACCCGACGATTCGGCGAGGACGAGCAGGATGCGGGACGACCTCAGTCGGTTGACCAGCCGCATGAGACAGTCCATGGACGGCTCGTCCGCGTGGTGCACATCGTCCACGACGACGACGAGCGGTGCCTGTTCGGAGAGATCGAGCAGCATCGCCGCCGCCGCGCGGGAGACCTCCGACGCGGCGGCGGAGACCATGAGCTCCGTGACAGGTTCCGTATCCACCTGCAGACAGTCGAGCAACTGGCTCAGCACGGCGAAGGCCACGGTCCGGTCGGTTCGCGTCGCCGTTGCGTTCAGGAGCAGGGCTCCCTCATCGGAACACAGGTCAGCGAACGACCGCAGCAGCTCGGTCTTGCCACTTGCCACCGCCCCACTGACAAGTCCTATCTTTCCATGCCCCTTGAAAGTGGCGGTCAGAAGATTCCTGAGCAGTTGGACGTCATGCTCACGTTCAACAAGTGCCACTGGCACCATCATCCCCCATTGTGACCATTTTCGTGACATCTCTAGGAGCGGGAGCTGCTGCACTAAAAGGCTCAAAACCGCGCCTCACTCCGCGACCACCCCGTCCGGTTCGGCCACTACTTGAGGCCACACCGGCCATGGCCAGAGACTGAAAACAGTCGCTGGAATCCCTCTCCAATTGGAACACTAGCTCCACCCCCCTCCCCCTGCAAACCCCTACCCAAAGCACACAACGTCCCTTTGCGCGGGTTCCGCTTTACACCCCCACAGGGCGGCGGCTCCCACCTGGCGTTCCGTCAAATCGCAGCCAGGAAGCTCAAGTTAGGCTCAAATGTGCACGTCCGGGCCGTCGGGGCCCCCTCATTCCACCCCCGTCGGGAATAGGGGTATGACCCGCGCGGCATAGGGGATCGGGCTCCGCATCCGCCGGTCCCCCGGCCGCTGCGCGAGTGCAACCAGTTGCAAGATCCGTACGGAGGTGCGACAACCGTCATGGCGCAGACCACGCCAGGCGCCGGGAATCGGGCATGGACGACTTCTGGCGGCGGATGATGCGCCGGCCTGCGTTGATGGCGCTATCCATGCGCTCGACCCGGTCGCGCGGACACCGGCCAGTTGCGCGGCCGGAACGCGACGGACACCCGGGCCCGGTGCCGCCGATCGACCGGGCAGCGGCGGTCCTGCGTCACGCAGCGCCTGCATATCGACCGGCCGCCGATGAGAACCGGGGCCGGGAGCCGGGGCCTGACGTCCGGGGTAAGGGGGCCGGAGCAGGGCGTCCTGACCAGGGGCGGCGGGAGGCGTGGATCAGGGAGCGGGCCAGGCCGGGGGTCAAGCGCCGGGGGGGCGAGCCCCTGCGTCCGCGAGAAGGCCCCTTCCACACCCGCCCACCGCCGGGCAACCAGGCGCCGATCCCGCTTCGCCGGGAGGCACACCATTGGTTGAGCCAATGAAAGTAGGCGAGAAAGCCGAGCGTGAACGCCTGACGGGAACTTTCAGTTCCAGGAATCAACCACGGAGTATCTCCGCCACAAGAAAGGCGAACTCCACAGATTGTTGTTCATTCAACCGAGGACCGCATTCCGTCCCGGATCCGCCGCCCGGTTCCGTGTCGGTTCTATCCTGCGCGCCCGTGGTTTCGAAATGTATCCCACCCGGATGGGTCCCCAGTGCACGATGTACATCGATGTATCCCCGCACCTCGTCGAGGATCCGCGAGAAGGAGCACGCGGTGCTGCCGGCCGCCGGCTCGTGGGGGTAGCCATGCATCGGGTCGCAGCTCCACACCACCTGATGGCCGGACGCCGTCACCTTCTCGACGATCGGCGGGAGTGCGTCCCGGACCCGGTCGCTGCCCATCCGGCTGATCAGCGTGAGCCTGCCCGGCTGTACGCGGGGATCGAGTCTCCGCACGTACTCCACGGCCTCCTCGGGTGCCGTCGTCGGCCCGATCGTGAGGCATACCGGGTTGGCCAGCAACTCGGCCTGGGCGAGGTGCGCGTCGTCCGGCCGGCGGGCTTGCTCCCCGATCCGGAACTGATGGGCCGACAGGGCCCACAGCTGCGGCTCCTCCCCGGCTCCCTCCCGGAGCAGGTGCGGCATCCCGTGGTCGGGCAGCGGCTCGTGACTCGCGAACACCTTCGTGGTGCGCAGCGGACGGTCGTCGACCCCCCAGGCGGCCATGAACCCAAGGCCGCGGTCGATCTCTGCGGAGAGCGCCTCGAATCGGCTGCCCCCTGCGGCATCTCGCACGAAGTCACGGTTCCAGCGATGTACTTGGCGCACGTCGGCGATGCCGTTCTCGCCGCTCACCGCTCGGATCATGTTCATCGTCACCGCCGCGTCCGAGTGGGCCCGGCGTGATGCGGCGGCGCCGGGCCCGGCGTGCCTCGCGGCCAGTCGAGCGATCTTGACCACGGGCATTCTGGCGGCGTGGGTCAGGATCACCGACATCTGCAGCAGAGTGCGGACGAATCCGACCGTACGCCGCTCGCTGAACGGCTCCGCGCATGTGCTGCCCTGGAGGACGAAGGCCTCTCCACGGGCGACCGCGGCCATGAGCGTGCCGAGGTCGTCGACCTCGTCCGGCAGCACGAGTGGGGCCTGACCGGCGAGCGTCGTCCACGCCTCCTGCGGCCGGATCGGCGGCGTGGCGCCCGGTCTGGGTCCGAGGAGCTCGGACGGCTCGTTCGTCATGGTCCCTCGCGGTCTTGGGCACTGGGGTCTGCACGGTGGCCGTTGGGTCCTCGAACGCCGGCGATGCGCATCGTCGGGCGTGCTCCCGTTCGGGGATCGAGGGGACGGAGCCGGAGACGACCGGCCGCTCCTGCAGATCAGTCCGTCCGGCGTTCGAGGACGTGCGCGCGGCGGCCCGGCCCCGGGCTTTCGCTACTGCGGGGGGTTGCCGTGCTTGCGGGACGGCAGGTCGGCGTGTTTGTTGCGGAGCATCGAGAGCGAGGCGATCAGTACCTCGCGCGTCTCGGCGGGGTCGATGACGTCGTCGACCAGGCCGCGCTCGGCCGCGTAGTAGGGGTGCATCAGCTCGGCCTTGTACTCCTTGACCATACGGGCCCGCATGGCTTCGGGGTCCTCGGCGTCGGCGATCTGCCGGCGGAAGATGACGTTGGCGGCACCCTCGGCGCCCATCACCGCGATCTCGTTGGTGGGCCACGCGTAGGTGAGGTCGGCGCCGATCGACTGGCTGTCCATGACGATGTAGGCACCTCCGTAGGCCTTGCGCAGGATCAGCGAGATCCTCGGCACGGTGGCGTTGCAGTACGCGTAGAGCAGCTTCGCGCCGTGCCGGATGATCCCACCGTGCTCCTGATCGACGCCGGGCAGGAAGCCGGGTACGTCCAGCAGAGTGATGAGGGGAATGTTGAACGCGTCACACATCTGGACGAAACGAGCGGCCTTCTCGGACGCCTCGATGTCCAGCACACCGGCCAGCGCCTGAGGCTGGTTGGCCACGATGCCGACGACCTGGCCGTCGAGGCGGGCCAGGGCGCACACGATGTTGCGGGCCCAGCGCTCGTGGACCTCGAGGAAGTCGCCGTCGTCGACGAGCTCCTCGATGACCTTGTGCATGTCGTACGGACGGTTGCCGTCGGCCGGGACCAGGTCCAGCAGGACGTCACCGCGCCGGTCGGCCGGGTCGTCGCTCGGTACGACGGGCGGGTTCTCCCGGTTGTTGGAGGGCAGCATCCCGATCAGGTAGCGGACCTC
>NZ_NEUF01000150.1 GCF_002910915.1 Streptomyces sp. SM10
GTGCTCATTAGAGGACCATCCCTTCTGCAGCCCTCTTCGGTAGGGTTGTGACCTCTCGGTCCCGGTGGGTGCATGGCCAGTAGTGCGAGCCGTTCGACGGCCAGCATGAGTTCCGCCAGCCCCGCCGGGCCGAGGCCGTCTGATCGGCTTCAGGGACACGCCCCGCAGAGGGCCGATTAATGAGCTCCCGGCAGACGACCTCACCACCACCGGGCAGGTGCTCCGTCGACGTCACAGGAGTACTTCTTTCGTGTTCATCGGATGGGACTGGGCGACCGAGACCCATGACGTCACCGTCATGGACGACGCCGGAAAACGCGTGGACCGGTGGGAGTTCGCCCACACCGAAGAGGGATTCGCCAGGACCCTGGCCCGGCTGGGGAAGCACGGAGCCCCGGCGGATCTGCCCGTGATGATCGAGACCAGCCGCGGCCTGGCCGTGGACCGGCTGCTGGTTGCCGGCCACCCGGTGGTGCCCGTGCATCCCAACGCCTTCCACGCCATGCGCCCGCGCTGGGGCGCCAGCAAGGCCAAGACCGACGCGGGCGACAGCATGAAACTCGCCGACTACCTGCGCACCGACGGCCACTTGCTGCCCCGGCTGGAGCCCACCGAGCAGGCCACCCTCGATCTGCAGGCCCTCACCCGGACCCGCGCCGACCACGTCGAGGCCCGCATCGCGGCGGTCAACCAGCTTGCCGCGCTGCTGGACATGCACTGGCCCGGAGGCAAGGCCGTGTTCGCCAACCTCGACAGCGACATCGCCATGGCCTTCCTGGAGCGCTACCCCACCCCGGCCTCCGCCGCGAGGCTTACCGCCGGACGCCTCGAAGCCTGGTGCAAGCGCCACGGCTACTCCGGCAGGAAGCCCGGAGGTGTCCTGATCGAACGCCTGCGGACGGCCCCGAAGGCGGCCTCCCGCCTCAGCGAGGCAGTCGTCGAGCAGCTGGTCCAGGTCCAGGTCCAGCTGGTGAAGGGCATCCGCACGACCATCCGCACGCTGGACAAGACCATCGCCGAGGCGGTCGAAACCCACACCTACGCGCCGCTGTTCGCGACGATGCCGCGCATCGGCAGGGTCAGCCTCGGCCAGATCATCGGTGAGATCGGCCCGCTCCTGGAACGCGCCCGCACCAGCGAGCAGCTCATCGCCGAGGCCGGGGTCGTCCCCGTGACCCGAGCGTCGGGCAAGTCCCGCACCGTCGCCTTCCGCTTCGCGACCAACCGCAGAGCCCGCGTCGCCCTGACCGCCTTCGCCGACAACAGCCGGCACGGCAGCGACTGGGCCGCGAAAATCTACAACGACGCCCGAGCCCGCCAGAAACGACACCCCCACGCCATCCGCATCCTGGCCCGCGCCTGGCTTCGCGTGATGTGGGCCTGCTGGCGCGACGGCACCTGCTACGACCCCGCCATCCACCAGGCCAACGGCAAGATCAACACGACCACCGACACTGCCTTGGCGGCATAGAGGTTGACTCAGGAAACTCATGCCGCGACCTCCTGGGGGATCGTGTCGGTGACGGGGGCGGCCCTGTCGCCCGTGATGGCCAGGAACACCTCGTCCAGGCTGGGCAGCGCGGTGGAGACGTGGGCGAGCGAGAAGCCCCGGGTACCGAGCAGCCCGATCACGGCGGTCAGCTGCTCGTCGCTGAGGATCGGTACGTGGAGCAGTCCCTCGTCCGGGACCGCCTGGGCGCCGGCGACGCCGTCGAGACCGGTCTCGCGCAGGGCCTGCGCCATGGCGGCCAGCTCGGCGGGGTCGGAGGGCCGGATCTGGAGGGTGCGGCCGCCGACCTTGGCCTTGAGTTCGTCGACTCCGCCCCGGGCGATGATCTTTCCGTGGTCGATGACGGTGAGTTCGTCGGCGAGCTGTTCGGCCTCTTCCATGTACTGGGTGGTGAGCAGCACGGTCGCCCCCTCCGCGACCATCCGCTGCACCTCGTCCCAGACCTCGTTGCGGGTGCGGGGGTCGAGCCCCGTCGTCGGCTCGTCGAGGTAGAGGACGGCCGGGCTTCCGATCATGGAGGCGGCCAGGTCCAGTCGGCGCCGCATGCCGCCGGAGTACTCCATGGCGGCCTTCTTCGCCGCGTCGGTGAGCGAGAAGCGCTCCAGCAGTTCGTCGGCGCGGGACCGTGCCTTCTTGCGCGGCAGGTCGAGCAGCCGCCCGATCATGTAGAGGTTCTCCCAGCCGGAGAGCTTCTCGTCGACCGAGGCGTACTGCCCGGTCAGGCCTATGGTGCGGCGGAGCTGCCGGGGCTGCTTCACCACGTCGTAGCCCGCCACGACCGCGTGACCGGCGTCGGGCAGGATCAGGGTGGACAGGCAGCGTACGAGGGTGGTCTTGCCGGCACCGTTGGGACCGAGCACACCGAGGACGGTGCCCTCGCGCACATCGAGGTCCACACCGTCGAGTGCCTTGGTCGTGCCGTAGTGCTTGACCAGCCCCCGTACCTCGACGGCGTTCCTGCCGCCCTTGAGGTTCTTGTCGTTTCGCGTCATGGGCACCATCAGACCAGCCGTCACCGACAAGTCACCGACATGTCGGTGACAGCCGAACGACAGTGTGCCGGCAAGGGCCGGGAACGGGCGACAGCCCGCCGATGGGGGAAGTCGGCGGGCTGTCGGTGGTGCGGCAGTGGTCTCGGTGGGGCAGCGGCCCCGGGGCGTCAGTGGAAGGTGTGCTCCGCGGCCGGGAAGGTGCCGCCGACGACCTCTTCGGCGTACGCCTTGGCCGCGTCGCCCAGCACCTGGCGCAGGTTCGCGTACTGCTTGGTGAAGCGCGGCACCTTGCCGCCGGTCAGGCCGACCATGTCGGTGTAGACCAGCACCTGCGCGTCCGTGTCGGGCCCGGCGCCGATGCCGACCGTCGGGATGTGCAGGGTGCGGGTGACCTCGGCGGCCAGCTCGGCCGGCACGAGCTCCAGGACGACGGCGAACGCGCCCGCGTCCTGCACCGCCTTCGCGTCCCGCAGCAGCTGCTGGGCGGCTTCCTCGCCGCGGCCCTGGACGCGGTAGCCCATGGAGTTGACGGACTGCGGGGTCAGGCCGATGTGGCCCATGACCGGGATCCCCGCCTCGACCAGGAGCCGGATCTGCTCGTGGGAGCGCTCGCCGCCCTCCAGCTTGACCGCGCCGACGCCGGCGTCCTTGATCAGCCGGGTGGCGTTGCGCAGGGCCTGGACCGGGCCCTCCTGGTACGCCCCGAAGGGCAGATCGGCCACGATGAGGGCGCGCTCGGTGCCCCGTACGACGGCGGCCGAGAGGATCGTCATCTCGTCCATCGTGACGGGCACGGTGGTCTCGTAGCCGAGGTGGCAGTTGCCCATCGAGTCGCCGACGAGCATGACGGGGATGCCCGCCTCGTCGAAGACGGACGCGGTCATCGCGTCGTAGGCGGTGAGCATGGGCCACTTCTCGCCGCGCTCACTGGCGGCGGCGATGTCGTGGACGGTGATGCGGCGGGTGTGCTTGCCCCCGTACAGGGCCTTGCCGGCACCGGGGGTGGGGCCCGCGGGGGGAGTGGCGGACTGGTTCTGCGCAGCCTGAAGCGACATGGCCAACGGCTCCTTCGTCATCTCGAGGCGCCCTGACGGCGTCCCCGGATCCCTTCCATGGTGGCATCCTCCGGCCGTTCCCGGGAAGTGGGCCCACCGCGCCCGGTGAACGGTGTGCGGCAACCGGGTAAAGTCTTTCCAATACGAGACGGTCTCGTATCGAAAGCCCGTTAGGGTCTTCGGCATGTCCATACCGTCCGGCGCCCCTGCCGTCGCGCCCCGTGTCCCGGAGGCGGTCCACCGCCGCCGCTGGGCCATCCTCGGCGTCCTCATGTTCAGCCTGCTCATCGTCGTTCTGGACAACTCGATCCTGAACGTCGCCGTCAAGACCATCGCCAGCCCCGCGCCGACCGGTATCGGCGCCACCCAGAGCGAGCTCGAGTGGGCGATCAACTCCTACACGCTCGTCTTCGCCGGGCTGCTCTTCACCGCCGGACTGCTGGGTGACCGCATCGGCCGCAAGAAGGTCCTGCTGGCCGGCATCCTGGTCTTCGGCGTGGGCTCCGCCCTGGCCGCCCTCTCCTCCACGCCCGGCGAACTCATCACCTGGCGCGCGCTCATGGGCTTCGGTGCGGCCTTCGTGATGCCCGCCACACTCGCGGTGCTGATGAACGTCTTCGAGCGCGACGAGCAGCCCAAGGCCATCGGCATCTGGGCCGGCAGCGTCGGCCTCGGCATCGCGATCGGCCCGATCACCGGCGGTCTGCTCCTGGAGCACTTCTGGTGGGGCTCGATCTTCCTGGTCAACGTGCCCGTCGTGATCGTCGCGCTGGTCGCCATGGCCGTCCTCGTGCCCGACTCGCGTGACCCCGCCCCCGGCCGCGTCGACCCGCTCGGGGTCGTCCTGTCCATCATCGGGCTGGTCCTGCTGGTCTACGGCATCATCCGCGGCGGGGAGCTCGCCTCCTTCACCGACGTCACCGTCCTCGCACCGCTGATCGGCGGTCTGCTGGTCCTCGCGGCGTTCGTCTGGCACGAGAAGCGCAGCAGCCACCCCTCGATCGACATCTCCTACTTCCGCAAGCCCGCCTTCTCCGCAGCCGTCGCGGCCATCGCGCTGGTCTTCTTCGCGCTGATGGGCGTCACGTTCTTCTCCGCCTTCTACCTGCAGAGCGTGCGCGGCTACACCGCGCTGGAGTCGGGGCTGCTGATCCTCCCGCTCGCCGCCGCCCAGATGATCTTCGCGCCGCGCGCCCGCCTGGTCGTCGACCGCTTCGGGGCCCGTGCGGTCTGCACGGCGGGCATGCTGCTCGTCGCCGGCGGCCTCGCGGCCTTCGCGCTGTTCGACGCGGACACCCCGCTCTGGGTGCTGTGCCTGGTCTTCTTCGTCCAGGGCACCGGCATGGCGCACATCATGCCGCCGGTCACCGTGGCCGTGATGCAGGCCCTGCCGCGCGAGCGGGCCGGCTCGGGCTCCGCCATCAACAACACGTTCCGCCAGGTCGGCGGGGCGCTCGGCATCGCCGTGCTCGGCTCGGTGCTCTCCACGGTCTACCGGGGCGACATCGAGGGTCACCTGACCGGGGTCCCGGCCGCCGCGCGGGACGTCGCGGGCGAGTCCATCGAGGCCACCCTCGGGGTCGCGGAGAGGATGGGCCCGGCAGGCAAGCCGCTGATCGCGGCGGCGAACGACGCGTTCATCGGCGCGATGCACGTCACCGCGCTCGGCTCGGCGGCGGTCGCGCTGATCGGCGCGGCGGTCGTGGCCGCGTTCCTGCCCGGCCGGCCGCCCGTGGTCCAGGAGGGCCAGGGGCAGGTCAGGGAGCCCGCGCGGAGGTCCTGATCCGCCGCGACCGGCCGGGAGCCGTCCCGCTCCCGGCCGGTCGGCGAGAATCGGGGACGTACGGCGAACAGCGAGCGGCGGACGGCGCAGCGAGAGGCGGCCCAGTGCGGCAGGCGGCACAGAACCCGGAACAGGACCCGGCCGAGGGTCCGTCCCTCCCGCCCTGCCAGGAGCCGGAGCCACGCAGGGGCCGTCCCAGGAGCGCGGCCGTCGAGCGGGCGATCCTCGACGCCGTCGTGCAGCTGCTGGAGTCGGGGGAGACCCTGGACGGGCTCTCCATCGAGCGCATCGCCCGCACCGCGGGTGTCGGCAAGGCCACCATCTACCGTCGCTGGAGCGGCAAGGAGGAGCTCTTCGTCGATGTCCTGCGCGACATCGAGCCCGCCGATCCCGCCGTCTCCGGCACCGCGGGTCTGGCCGATCTGCGGATGCTGCTGGAGTCCATGCGTACGCGCGGTCTCGCCCAGCGCTCCTCCGCGCTCCTGCACAACGTGTTCGTGCAGATGAAGAAGCACCCCAGGCTCTGGACCGAGTACCAGAGCACCGTCATCGCGCCGCGTCGCGTCGCGATGCTGGCCGCCGTGCAGCGGGCCGTGGACGCGGGGGAACTCCGCGACGACCTCGACGTGGAGCTCATGGACGACCTCTTTCTGGGACCCATGCTCGTCCGCACCGTCCATCGTCCCGACGCCCCCCTGCCGGAGGATCTGGCCGACCGCGTCATCCGGACCCTTCTCCAGGGTCTCGCGCCACGCTCGGCGACCTCGCAGGTCACAACCGTGGAACCGACGGCCTCTCCTGTGTGATCGTTCTGTCACAAGCCGCGAAACGGCCACCGCCACCGGAACCCGTCGGACCGCATCCGTCGTCCTGATGGCAGTACGGCCGTCGTCGACGGCGGGAACGGCGTCACCCATCGCCTAGGGTCGGGAGGCGCGGTGATGTGCACGGCAAGGCAGTGAGGACGAGCGCGATGGTGCAGGCGTACAGGACGGACACCGAGGGCGCCGGCGCGGGTCCCGGGCACGGCTCCCGTCTCGGGGCTCTGCGTCACAGACTGGCCTCGGACCGGGGCATCTGGCGGCGCGGCATCCTCCTGGCGCTCTGCTCGGTCCTCCTTACCGTCGTCATGGTCCTCCACGCGGACATCCCGAACGCCATCGGCAACCTGGGCAGTCTCATCGAGACGTTCCTGCCCTGGTTCGGCCTCCTCGTGCCCGTCCTGCTGGTCCTCGGCCTGGTCCGGCGTTCGGCGACCGCGGTCATCGCCCTGATCCTGCCGGTCGCGGTCTGGCTCAACCTCTTCGGCGGTCTGCTCTTCTCCGACAAGTCGGGCAGCGGCGGTGGCCTCACCGTCGCCACGCACAACGTCAACGCGGGAAACCCCGACCCGACGGGCACCGCCCAGCAGGTCGCGAGCTCCGGCGCGGACATCGTGGCCCTGCAGGAACTGCCCGGCGGCAAGGTCGCGGCGTACGAGGACGCCCTCGCCGACGCCTATCCGCACCACTCCGTCCAGGGCACCGTCGGCCTGTGGAGCAAGTACCCGGTGACGGACTCCAGCCCCGTGGACATCAAGCTGGGCTGGACCCGCGCGATGCGCGCCACCGTCACCACGCCCGAGGGCCGGGTCAAGGTGTACGTCGCCCACCTCCCGTCCGTGCGGGTCAAGCTGAACGCCGGCTTCACCGCCAACCAGCGCGACGACAGTGCGGACGCCCTGGGCGAGGCCATCGCCGACGAGCCGATCGAGCGGGTGGTCCTGCTCGGCGACCTCAACGGCACCATGAACGACCGCTCCCTGAACGCCGTCACCGCCCAGATGCGCTCCACCCAGGGCGCGGCGGGCGACGGCTTCGGCTTCAGCTGGCCGGCGGCGTTCCCGATGGCGCGGATCGACCAGATCATGGTCCGGGGCGTCGAGCCCCTCGCCTCCTGGACCCTGCCCGCCACGGACAGCGACCACCTCCCGATCGCGGCCCGCGTGGAACTGTGAGCGCGGGTTCCGGCCGACGCGCTACGCTCCCACCCATGCCCAGCCCCGAGTCCGACAGACTCCGGCCGCCGGTTCGCCGGTGGCCGGTCACCGACGCCGAAAGCCTCTGACCCCAGCGGTCACCGGGCTTCCCCGTCCTGCCGTCGGCCACCGCCGGACCGTCCGCGGCGGTGTGGGCCCACTTTCCTGTCCGGCATGACGCCCGACATTCCACCGCGTTGCCGTCCCCGTGCTCCGGCGCGTGACGACGGGCGCGGCCCGCACCCCCTGCACACCGCTCGTCTCCTCCGACGGTTCCGTACAAGGGGTTCCTCCTCATGCCATTCGCTGTGTACGTGCTCGGCCTGGCGGTCTTCGCCCAGGGCACATCGGAGTTCATGCTGTCCGGCCTGCTCTCGGGCATCGCCGGCGACCTGAACGTCTCGCTCGGCGCAGCCGGGCTGCTGACCTCGGCCTTCGCGATCGGGATGGTGGTCGGCGCACCGCTCACCGCCCTGGCCGGCCGCACCTGGCCCCGGCGCCGGGCCCTGCTGTTCTTCCTCGGCGTCTTCGTCGCCGTCCATGTCGTCGGCGCGCTGACGTCCAGCTACGCGGTGCTGCTCGCGACCCGGTTCGCCGGGGCGCTGGCCAATGCCGGTTTCTGGGCGGTGGCGCTGGTCACCGCGCTGTCCCTGGTGGGCCCGCACCAGCGGGCCCGTGCCACCGCCGTGGTCGTCGGCGGGGTCACCGTCGCGTGTGTGGTGGGCGTGCCGGCGGGGGCCGCCCTGGGTGGACTCCTGGGTTGGCGCTCGGCGTTCTGGGCCGTGGCCCTCGTCTCCCTGCCCGCCGCCCTCGCACTGTGGGCGGCGGTGCCGGCAGGCCGGCCCGATGACGCGCCGCCGGGGAGCGCGAGGAGCGAACTGCGGGCCCTGGCCCGTCCCCGGCTGCTGCTGACCCTGCTGGTGATGGCGCTCGTGCAGGGGGCGACCTTCTGCGCGTTCTCCTATCTGGAACCGCTCGTCACCCGGATCACCGGATTCGGTGCGGGCGGGGTGCCGCTGGTGCTCGCACTGTTCGGCGTCGGCTCCTTCGCGGGCGTCACCCTCGCCGGACGCCTGGCCGACGCCCGCCCGGACGCGGTCATCGGGGTCGGAACGACCGCGCTGGCCGCGGGCTGGGCCGTTCTGGCCCTGACAGCCGCCCACCCGGTGGCGGTGCTCGCCCTCGTCCTGCTCCTGGGGGCGCTCGCCTTCGGCACGGGCACGACACTGATCACGCGGGTCTTCCACCAGGCACCCGACGCCCCGACGATGGCGGGCTCGTTCGCGACGGCCGCCTTCAACGTGGGTGCCGCGGCCGGTCCCTGGCTGGGTGGTCTGGCCCTCGGTGCGGGGCTCGGCCTCCGCTCCCCCCTCTGGGTGAGCGCCCTGCTGATGTGCGGGGCCCTCGCGGGCGCGGGGGCCCTGGCCGTGTCGTCCGGCACGGCCGGGCGGCCGCTCACCGCCCGGAGGCGTCCGGTGCCGGAGCGATGAGGACGAGGGCCCGGCCGGCGGGCCCGGCCGGGCCATGAGCCATGATCAGGGGGCCGGGAAGGGGTGCACCCGGCGAGTGACGCCCACATCACACCCCGCCGCAACGGCTTGTTCACGTCCGGGCATAAAACGTCTGAGAGACTTTGTTCCGACGGGGTACATAACCCGTCCCGGCAACGACGCCGACGCTCCCGCACACACCGCCGCCACCCGGACGTCACCGTCCGGGCGGCCCCTGCCCGAAAGGTCACTTCCATGCCCCTGGCCCTGCTCGCCCTCGCTGTGAGCGCCTTCGGCATCGGCACCACCGAGTTCGTGATGATGGGGCTGCTGCCCAACGTCGCGGACGATCTGGGAACGTCCGTACCCACCGCCGGTTACCTCGTCTCGGCGTACGCGATCGGCGTCGTCCTCGGTGCCCCGCTGCTCACCGGCCTCGGCTCCAGGATCCCGCGCAAGCGGATGCTCCTGCTCCTGATGGCCGTCTTCACGGTCGGCAACCTCGCCTCCGCCTTCGCTCCCGACTTCGGCTGGTTGCTGGCCGGCCGGTTCCTGGCCGGACTGCCGCACGGGGCCTTCTTCGGCGTCGGCGCCGTCGTCGCCGCCCGCCTCGTGCCGGAGGGCCGCCAGGCCCGTGCGGTCGCCACGATGTTCCTCGGCCTGACCGTGGCCAACATCGTCGGCGTCCCCGCGGCCACCCTCCTGGGACAGCACCTCGGCTGGCGCGCCACGTTCATGGTGGTCGCCGTGATCGGCCTGGGCGCGATGGCCGCGCTCGCCCGTCTCGTCCCGCAGATCCCCGTCGAGGCGCACCAGAACGTCCGCCGTGAGCTCAGCGCGCTCGGCAGCCGCCAGGTGGTGCTCGGACTGCTCACCGCCGTCCTCGGCTTCGCGGGCGTCTTCGCCGTCTACTCCTACCTCTCCTCCATGACCACCGAGGCGATGGGCTTCGGCGAGTCCTCGGTGACGCTCGTCCTCGCGCTCTTCGGCATCGGGATGACGCTCGGCGCGCTGGCGGCAGGGCCGCTGACCGACCGCGCCCTGCGGCCCACGCTCTACGGCTCGCTGGGGGCCCTGGCCGTCGTCCTGGTCGTCTTCCCCTTCGCCGTCCACGTGCAGTGGGCCGCCCTGGTCATGGTGGTGCTCCTCGGCGGCATCGGCTTCATGACCACCACGCCGCTGCAGATGCTCGTGATGAACAAGGCCAAGGACGCCCCCACCCTCGCGTCCGCCTCCAACCACTCCGCCTTCAACCTCGCCAACGCGGGAGGGGCCTGGCTCGGCGGGGTCGCCATCTCGGCGGGCTGGGGCTGGACCTCCCCGGCGCTGGTCGGCGCCGTGCTCGCCGTGGCGGGTCTCGCCGTGGCGGTCACCGCCGGTGTGCTGGACCGGGCCCCGGGCACCTCGCGCGTCGTGGCGTCCGGCGCCCGCGCCGGGACCCGGGAGCACGCGGAGGCCCGCTCGTAACACGGGCCGAGGATCTACCGGGCCGGGCCGGGCCGGTGGGGGCGTCACGCTCCCTGCCGGCCCGGCTTCGTGCGGCTCCGGCCGCACCGAGGCCGGCCAGGCCGCCGTGGCCGGTCGTGGAGGGCGGCCCGCAGGACGCCTGATTCCCGGGACGGGGGGCGGCGCGCGGAAGCCGGTCCGCCCGTGGCTCGGCGGACCGGCTCCGTCGAGCCGGGTCAGCTCGACTCGCGCCAGTGGTTCGTGACCGGCAGCCGGCGGTCCTTGCCGAAGCCCTTCGGCGAGATCTTCGTGCCCGGCGGGTACTGCCGCCGCTTGTACTCGGCCGTGTCCACCATGCGCAGCGTCCTCGTCACCAGGGCGTCGTCGAACCCCGCCGCCACGATGGCGTCCCGGCCCTGGTCCCGGTCGACGTACATCTCCAGGATCCGGTCCAGCACGTCGTAGTCGGGCAGCGAGTCAGTGTCCACCTGGTCCGGGCGGAGTTCGGCGCTCGGCGGCTTGGTGATGGACGCCTCCGGGATCGGCGGGGTCTGCCCGCGCTCCTCGGCGGCACGGTTGCGCCACCTCGCGAGACGGAAGACCGACGTCTTGTACACGTCCTTGATCGGCCCGTACGCGCCGACGGAGTCGCCGTACAGCGTGGAGTAACCCACCGCCAGCTCGGACTTGTTGCCCGGCGCGAGCACGATCTGGCCCTCCTGGTTGGAGAGGGCCATCAGCATCGTGCCGCGCAGCCGCGACTGGAGGTTCTCCTCGGCCAGCCCGGTGAGCCCCAGCGACCCCATGTACGCGTCGAACATCGGCTCGATCGGTACGGTGCGGAAGTTCAGCCCCGTGCGCCGGGCCAGTTCGGCCGCGTCGCCCTTGGAGTGGTCCGAGGAGTACTTCGACGGCATCGAGACGCCGTGGACGTGCCGGGCGCCCAGCGCGTCGCAGGCGATGGCGGCGACGAGCGCCGAGTCGATGCCGCCGGAGAGGCCGATCAGCACGCTGCTGAAACCGTTCTTCGCGGCGTACGCGCGCAGGCCCACGACCAGTGCCGAGTACAGCTCCTCGTCGTCGTCGAGTCGCTCCGCGTACCCTCCGGCGAGCTCCGGGTCGTAGGCGGGGAGCGGCTCCTCGCTCAGGACGACATGGTCGACCCGCAGCCCGTCGCTGACGACGCCCGACGGTGCCGCGGCAGCGGCGGCCGGCAGGTCCAGGTCCAGGATCACGCTGCCCTCGGCGAACTGCGGTGCGCGGGCGATGACGTCGCCGGCCCTGTCGACGACGATGGAGTCCCCGTCGAAGACCAGCTCGTCCTGGCCGCCGATCATCGCCAGGTAGGCGGTCGTGCAGCCGGCCTCCTGCGCCCGCTTGCGGACCAGCTCCAGCCGGGTGTCGTCCTTGTCGCGCTCGTAGGGGGAGGCGTTGATGGACAGCAGCAGCCCGGCCCCGGCGGCACGTGCGGCCGGGACGCGTCCGCCGTCCTGCCAGAGGTCCTCGCAGATCGCGAGGGCCACGTCGATGCCGTGCACCCGCACGACGGGCATCGAGTCGCCCGGCACGAAGTACCGGAACTCGTCGAAGACGCCGTAGTTGGGCAGGTGGTGCTTGGCGAAGTTCAGCGCGACGCCGCCCCGGTGCAGCACCGCGGCGGCGTTGCGCGGGGACCCCGCGGGCTGTCCGTAGCGTGCCGCCGCGTGCTCGGAGCGGTCGAGGTAGCCGACGACGACCGGTAGTTCACCGAAGCCCTCGTCGGCGAGACGGGTGGCGAGGGCGCGCAGTGCCGCCCGCGAGGCCTCGACGAACGACGACCGCAGGGCCAGGTCCTCGACGGGGTACCCGGTCAGCACCATCTCGGGGAACGCCACCAGGTGGGCCCCCTGCTCGGCGGCGTGCCGGGTCCAGTGGACGATCGACTCGGAGTTGCCGGCGAGGTCTCCGACGGTCGCGTCGATCTGATTGAGTGCGAGACGTAGTTGAGGCACGGGACCAGTGTAATCGTCTGACTGACGCGATGTCCTGGCGTCCGCCGTCCTCCCGCGCTCCGGGCCCCCGCGCGCCGCCGGGGCCCTGCCGCGCACCGCTCAGCGGAGGTAGCCGAGCACCGTCATCATGCCCGACTCCGCGTGGTAGACGTTGTGACAGTGCAGCATCCACAGGCCGGGGTTGTCCGCGTCCAGATCGATCGTCAGCGAGCGCCCCGGCAGGACCGCCGCGGTGTCCTTGCGTGCGCCGAGTGCCGTGCCGGCCAGCGCGAACGTGTGGCCGTGCAGATGGATCGGGTGCCACATCGAGGTGCGGTTGGTGAAGGCCAGGCGCACCCGCTCCCCGGCCCTGACCGGCTGCCGTACCGCAGGGTCGTACTGCTTGCCGTCGAAGGCCCAGTCGTACGCGTCCATGGAGCCCGTGAGCGTCATCCGCACGGTCCGGTCGGGCTCGCGCTCCGTCAGCGCCACCGACTCGTCGGGGGCGATCCGGTCGGCCGTGACCAGCTCGCCGTCCAGCTCGGTGGGGCGCGCGGTGGCGGGCGGCAGCGCTCCCGGCGCCGTCCGCAGGACGGCCATCGCCGAGGCGTCCTTGCCCTCGGCGAGCGCGGTCAGCGGGAACACGCCGTCCCCGGCCGTCACCATCACGTCGTACCGCTCGCCCATGGCCAGGAGCAGCGTGTCCGTCTCCGTGTGCCGCACCGGGAAGCCGTCCGTGTGCGTCACGGTCATGCGGTGGCCGCCGAGGGCGAGCCGGAAGGCGGTGTCGCCGCCGGCGTTGATGACGCGCAGCCTGATGCGGTCACCCGGACTGGCCTCGAAGACCGAAGGGTCCGTCGCCCGGCGGCCGTTGACCAGGTAGTGCGGGTAGGCGACGTCGCCGGCGTGCCCACCGAGCAGATCGCTGCTGGCGCCCACCAGGAGACGTGAGGGGGCGTCGCCGTCGGCCGGGGCCGCACGGCGGCGGGCCGCCTTGTGCCCTGATGCGTCGTGGCTGCTGCCGCGCCCCTTGGTCAGCTCGTCGAGGACCGCGTCGGGGGTGGAGCCGTCCACCCCGTCGAGCCAGTCGTCGAGGACCACGACCCACTCCTTGTCGTACGAGAGCGGTTCCTTCGGGTCGTCGACGATCAGCGGCGCGTACAGCCCCCGGTCGAGCTGGACGCCCGAGTGCGGGTGGATCCAGTACGTGCCCGGGTGCGAGACCGCGAAGCGGTAGGTGAACGCGGCTCCGGGCGCGATCGCCTGCTGCGTCAGCCCCGGTACGCCGTCCATGTCGTTGCGCAGCGAGAGGCCGTGCCAGTGCATCGTGGTGGCCTGGGGCAGGTCGTTGGTCAGGGCGAGTTCGAGGGTGTCGCCCGCCGTGACCCGGATCGCCTCGCCGGGCAGACGCTTCCCGTAGGACCAGGTGGGGACGGTCAGGCCGTCGCCGAGTTCGAGGCTGGACGCGGTGGCGGTGAGCGGGACCTTCCGGACGGGGCCGGTGCCCCGTCGGGCCTCGGCTTCCACGACCTCCGGCCCGTCGGGGGCGACGTACTGGTCGGCGGCTCGTGCGGGGGAGGGGGCGCGGGGGGCCGAGGCGCGGGCCGGGGAGGCGAGTCCCGCTGTTCCCGCCAGGGCGATACCGGCGCCGAGCACGGTGCGACGAGTGGGCATTTCAGACATATCGCGCACCGTATCCCGGGGAGGTATACGCACGCGGCCCCGACACCCGGCAGCCCGGCGCGCTCGCGGGCACGAGGATCGGCGGGCCGCGGTGCCCGGGTGCCAGGGGAGCGGGGCGCGGGCAGCAGCCGCGGTCCGGCGCGGGTCCGCGGTGCTGCGGTTGCTCGGACGGCGGACGCTCAGGCGCGGGATCCGGCGTGGGTCCGCGGTTGCTCGGACGGCGGACGCTCAGGCGCGGGAGTAGACCTTCTCCGCCCAGCCGGCGACCTGCTCGTCCGAGAGGTGCATGGCCAGATCCGCCTCGCTGATCATGCCGATCAGCTTCTTGTCCTCGATCACCGGGAGCCGGCGGATCCGGTGGCTCTGCATCTCCTCCAGCACCGCGTCGACACCCGCCGTCGACTCGATCCAGCGCGGAGTGCCGTGGCAGAGCTCGCCCGCCGTCACCTTCGACGGATCGTGCCCCGACGCCACGCACTCGACGACGATGTCGCGGTCGGTGATGATGCCGACCATCCGGTCCTGCCCACCCTCGGCGGAGACCGGGAGCGCCCCCACCTCGTGGTCCCGCATCATCTGGGCGGCGCGGTCGAGCGTCTCGTGGGCGGGGATCCACTGGGCCCCGGTGTGCATGATGTCCTTGGCCGTGGTCATGGGTTGCCTCCTGCGTGCCGGTGGGCACTGCTGTACGGCCCCGAGTCCTTCCATCGTCGGGGCCCTGCCCGGCGTACGCGACCGCTGTCACCCGTTCGGGCGTATGCCGGGCCGGTTCCGCGCGTCAGGGGCGGGGCGAGGCGCCGCGCGCCGCCAGCATGTCCGCCATCAGGTCCAGCTCGGACCGCTGAGCCACGACCATGCCCTCGGCCAGACGCTTCTCCGCCGGTACGGTGCACCGCGAGGCGCAGCCGCGGGCCATCGCGACACCGCCCTCGTGGTGGTCGGTCATCAGCTGCAGGAAGAGGATCTCGGCCTTCTCGCCGCGGGCGTCGCGGAGCCGGCCGAGCTCGGCCCTGGTCGCCATGCCCGGCATGAGGGCCCCGTCGTGATCCATGCCCTCCATGCCCTGCACGTCCTGCATGCCTTCCACGCCGTGGCCGCTGTGGGCGCCGTCGTCCGCCATCCACGCCATCGGGCCCTGCCCGTCGGGCGCGGTCTTCGGCAGCTCCCACAGGTCCAGCCAGCCGAGCAGCATGCCCCGCTGATTGGCCTGCGTGTTGGCGATGTCGTAGGCGAGACGCCGTACGTCCTCGTCGCGGGTCACGTCCCGTACGAGGAACGACATCTCCACGGCCTGCTGATGGTGGACGGCCATGTCCCGCGCGAAGCCCGCGTCCGCGGACTCCGCGGTGGGCGTACGGGGCGCCGGTGCGGCCCCGCCACCCCGGGCGGAGGCGACCGTCGCCGCCCCCGCGAACAGCAGGGCGAGTGCCACGGCGGAGCCCGCCACCCACCGCGTACGCCGGTCGAGCGCCGCGCTCATCCGTCGACCCCGCCGGTGCAGGGCGCGCCCGGCTCGGGCGTCTGCGCGCCCTGGACGTACGTGGCGAAGAACCGCGCCACCCGCGGGTCGTCCGCGCCGTCCACCGTGAGCTGCTTGCCCCAGGCGCTCAGCATGATGGCCCCCGCCTGGCCCTCGTACGGGGACATCAGGGAGAACGGGGTACTCCTCACCCTGGACGCGAGCGTGCCGACGTCGGACTCCGAGGCCTTGCCGTTGTACGTCACCCAGACCGCGCCGTGCTCCAGGGCGTGCACGGCGTTGACGTCCGGGACGGCCTTTTCGTATACGACGCCGTCGCAGTTCAGCCAGGCCGGATTGTGGTTCCCGCCGACGGGCGGCTTCATCGGGTAGGTCACCTCGGTGGTGACGTGGTCGCGGGTCAGCTTCTCCGCGTCCCACGTCTTCTCGTCCTCGATCGGCTCCGCCGCGAGCTTCGCCCTGTCCTCCTCCGTCTGCTTGGAGTCCTGGGCCCGGCTCTCCTCGGTCTTCTCCTTCGCCTCGGACTTCTCCAGGAGCATGTAGGAGCCGAATCCCAGCAGGCCGGCGACCACGACGGCACTCAGACCTATGGCGACGACCCGGGTGCGGCGGTCGCGGGAGCGGTCGTCGCTGCGCATCTGCTCCATGCGGGTCCTGCGGTCGAAGCTCATGACGTCGGGTCCTTCTGCCAAAGGGTCGGGAGGGACGGGAGCGGAGCGGGAAAAAGCCGTGCGCACAGGGCCCTGACGGAGCGCCCGCGGACCTTGCACACCATGGGCGCCGATCGTAGTGGGTGGCCGCGTGCTCTCTCTCACACCGTGTGCGTAATGTGGGTGAAATCCCGGGTCGTGATACTGAGGTGTCTCCCCTACTCCGGGCGGTGGTGCACGGGCCGTCTGAACTGCAAGGATGTGGCTATGGACAAGCAGCAGGAATTCGTCCTCAGGACCCTTGAGGAGCGCGACATCCGCTTCGTACGGCTGTGGTTCACCGATGTTCTCGGTTACCTCAAGTCCGTCGCCGTGGCCCCGGCAGAGCTCGAGCAGGCCTTTGACGAGGGCATCGGCTTCGACGGTTCCGCGATCGAGGGCTTCGCCCGTGTATACGAATCGGACATGATCGCCAAGCCGGACCCCGGCACCTTCCAGATCCTTCCCTGGCGTGCGGAGGCCCCCGGCACGGCGCGGATGTTCTGCGACATCCTGATGCCGGACGGCTCGCCCTCCTTCGCCGACCCGCGCTTCGTCCTCAAGCGCATCCTCGCGAAGACCTCCGACCTCGGGTTCACCTTCTACACCCACCCGGAGATCGAGTTCTTCCTGCTGAAGAACAAGCCGGTCGACGGCAGCCGGCCCACCCCGGCCGACAGCTCCGGCTACTTCGACCACACCCCGCAGAACGTCGGCATGGACTTCCGCCGCCAGGCGATCACCATGCTCGAATCGATGGGTATCTCGGTCGAGTTCAGCCACCACGAGGGCGCCCCCGGCCAGCAGGAGATCGACCTCCGCTACGCCGACGCGCTCTCCACCGCCGACAACATCATGACCTTCCGCCTGGTCATGAAGCAGGTCGCGCTGGAGCAGGGTGTGCAGGCCACCTTCATGCCGAAGCCGTTCTCGGAGTACCCGGGCTCGGGCATGCACACCCACCTCTCCCTCTTCGAGGGCGACCGTAACGCCTTCTACGAGTCGGGCGCCGAGTACCAGCTGTCCAAGGTCGGACGCTCCTTCATCGCGGGCCTGCTCAGGCACGCCGCGGAGATCTCCGCCGTGACGAACCAGTGGGTCAACTCCTACAAGCGCATCTGGGGCGGCTCCAGCCGCTCGGCGGGCGCCGGCGGCGAGGCCCCCTCGTACATCTGCTGGGGCCACAACAACCGCTCCGCGCTGATCCGCGTCCCCATGTACAAGCCTGGCAAGACCGGTTCGGCCCGCGTCGAGGTCCGCTCCATCGACTCCGGCGCCAACCCGTACCTGACGTACGCGGTGCTGCTCGCCGCGGGCCTCAAGGGCATCGAGGAGGGCTACGAACTCCCGGCCGGCGCCGACGACGACGTCTGGGCCCTCTCCGACTCGGAGCGCCGCGCGATGGGCATCGAGCCGCTGCCGCAGAACCTGGGCGAGGCGATCGCGCTGATGGAGAAGAGCGAACTGGTCGCCGAGACGCTGGGCGAGCACGTCTTCGACTTCTTCCTGCGCAACAAGAAGCAGGAGTGGGAGGAGTACCGCAGCGAGGTCTCCGCCTTCGAGCTGAAGAACCTGCTGCCGGTGCTGTAACGGCAGGTCAGCGCCTTCGGGGTGCTTGGACGAGGCTTCGGGCCGACGGTGTTCGGGCCGTCGGCCCGAAGCTGTTCCCGCGCGGGCGGAGGTGCGATGGGGGCAGCCGTACTCGTGCACCGTGGGCGCCGGGAACGCCGTAGGGGAGGGATCTCCGCCGTACGGACGGGGCGGTGGGACGGCCGACCTGGTCCTGGAGGCCCGGTGCGCGGGTGTGCCGGTGGACGTCATCTGGCCCGGGGGCGCCGCCCGGCGCGGCTGAGTCACCTCCCGCGTACGGCGGCGGTGACCGCCAGCGCCATGGTTCCCGACAGGACGGCCACCACGAGCGAGGCGAAGAAGAGGACCACCAGCCATCCGGGGGTCCCTCCGGTGACCGTGCCGTCCATGGACACGCAGGCCACCTCCGCCGGGAAGACCTGCCTGCGCACGTCGTCGCAGGCGTTGGGGAGGTCGTCGTTGAGGCCGTACGCCCGGAGCCAGCACAGGGCCCAGCTCGCCAGGAAGACGGTCGACGCGGCGAAGGAGACGCCCCACAGCCCGCCCGGGCCCGCCGGCCGTGGTGTGCCGTCCCTCATGTTCGCTGCCATGCGGGGATCGTAGCCGCACGGCCCCGGCCTGTTTCAGGGCGAGGCCTCCGCCCCGTCAGACGTCCGGTGGTGGCGGTCGTAGTGGCGGGCCCGAGGCCCGGGCACTGATCGCCTTTCACCAGCCGCCCGTGGCACTCCACCACCCGCTGCCGGACTCCTGCATGCTCCAACGCCCCGCTGATCTGGCCGACGTGATCGAGGCTCACCCGCGGGTCGCCGCCGTCCTCACGGGACACCCCCACACCGCGGCGGCCTCCGTCTTCGCCGGACGGCCGCTCGTCGCGGGGCCGGCGGTCACCTGGACCCTGCGTATGCCCTGGGAGGGCGACCGTCCAGCCGACCGCGACCAGCCTCGCCTTCCACGTCCTGGACGACGACGGCAGGCTCACCACCCACTACCGGGTCGTGGTCTGAACCGACGGCCGTCCCTGCCCGGCCGCGTCGCCTGTGGGCGGGGGTGCCCGGTGCGTGCGGCGGGTGGCAGGGGCGCCGCTCAGCCGAAGCCGCGCCCCATCTCGTCGAGGACCTCGTCGATCACCTCGCCCGGCGACCGGGCCAGGTCCTCCTCCATCCACATGCGCATCGCGATCCGCAGTGAGGAGAGGAACGCGGCGGCCAGCACCACGGGGCGCACCGCCCCGCTCCCGGGGCCCGGGCGTGCGGCTATCGCGTCCGCCAGGTCCCGCTCCAGCGCCGCGTGGTCGGCGAGCTGACGGCCCGGGGCAGGGCGCGGCGGGAACGGGCCGACGCCCACCGCACACCGTGCCGCCGGCGGGTCCCGCCCCCGTCGGCGGTGCCGCGCCCGGCGCGGTTCCGGTAGTGTGACGCGTCCCGAGACCGGGACCGACCCAGGAGGTGAGACCCATTACCGCTTCAGCAGGCTGGGCGCTCACCCCTCGCCGTCGCGTGGCCCACCGGGCCTGAGCGATCGCGGAGCGCCCATCGGTTTTCCCGAAAGGCTCCGCACCATGCAGGAATTCGCTCCCTCGCTCACCTCCGCCGCCCTCGTCACCGCGCTCCGTGCCGCCGGCTGTGTCTTCGCCGAGGACGAGGCGGAACTCCTCCTCTCCACAGCGCCGGACCCCGCCGGACTCGCCGCCATGCTCGAACGCCGCGTCGCCGGCCTGCCGCTGGAACACGTGCTCGGCTGGGCCGAGTTCTGCGGGCGGCGCATCTCCGTGGACCCCGGGGTCTTCGTGCCCCGGCGGCGTACCGAGTTCCTCGTCCGCCAGGCAGCCGCGCTCGCGCCCGACCGGGCGGTCGTGGTCGACCTCTGCTGCGGCACCGGGGCGCTCGGCACGGTGCTGGCCTCGTCGCTGCGGGAGGCCGAACTGCACGCCGCCGACGTCGAGCCCGCCGCGGTGCGCTGCGCCCGGCGCAACGTCGGGGATCGAGGAACGGTCTACCAGGGCGACCTCTTCGCGCCCCTGCCCCGCTCCCTGCGCGGACGGGTCGACGTCCTGCTCGCCAACGTGCCGTACGTCCCGACCGGGGACGTCGGGCTGCTGCCCGCAGAGGCGCGCGTCCACGAGCCGCGCGTCGCGCTCGACGGCGGCGGCGACGGGCTCGACGTGATGCGCCGCGTCGCCGCCGAGGCGGCCGACTGGCTGCTACCGGGCGGCAGTCTGCTCGTCGAGACGAGCGAGCGGCAGGCCGCACGCGCCGAAGAGGTGGTGGGGAGCGGCGGACTGACCGCGCGCGTCGCCGTCTCCGAGGAGCTGTACGCCACCGTCGTCATCGGGACCAGGCCGCCCCGGTAGCCGTGGACGCGGCCCCGATCAGGCGAAGCGCCAGCGGGTCTGGCCGAACGGATCGCCCTTGGCGAAGCCGAAGACCGTGCGGGGGGCCACCGCGAAGACCTCCGCACGGCCCCCCGCGCCGTTGGTGAACATCCCGTCCGTGACGCCGAAGTGCCAGTCGCCGCCGTACTTCGACTCCCACGCCTCGGCCAGCGCGATCAGCCGCTGCTCCTGGGTCACCCGGGCCGCCAGGCCCTCGACCACGACGTCGAACCCCTCGTTCAGCGTGTTGGCGCCGGTGGTCAGCGCGACCTCCGGGTTGGCGGCCGGATTGCGCGCCTTGCGTTCCGAAGGCCCCGTGCAGAAGTGCAGCGCTCCGTCCGACCAGAGGCCGATCAGCGGGGTGACGTGCGGGCGGCCGTCGGGGCGGACCGTGGAGAGCCAGTACAGCTCGGCGCCCTCCAGCAGGGCGACCGCCTCCGCCCAGGGGCGGGCGGTCGCGTCGTCGCTGCTGTAGTGCGGGTCCAGGGCGGTCTCCGGGGCGGGGGCTGCGCTCTCGGCCGGCATGACGGGTCTCCTCGGGCGGTATGGCGGTGTCCATGGTCATGTGCTCGTTCGTGTCTCTGCAGGGTGGACTTCGCTCCCGCCCCGGATTCATCGGTACGGGGCTAGGCTCGAGGGGCGGACATGTGCGATCGGCGGGCAGGAGACACGGGATGACGACGGTGCCGGGACGCAGGAGCAGTACGTTCACGAGACTGCTGCGGCACGGTTTCACCGATCCGTCCGCTGCCGAGAGGCTGCTGGATCTGCCCGAGCTCTCCTCCGTACGGGCCGATCCCGTCCTCTTCGACGCCCTCGGCGCGACCGCGGACCCCGATCTGGCCCTCCACAGCCTCGTGCGGCTGGTCGAGGCGGAGGAGGTGGAGGAGCGGCAGATCCTGCTGGACACGCTCGTCACCGCCAAACCGCTGCGGGACCGGCTCCTCGGCGCCCTCGGCGCCTCCGAGGCCCTCGGGGACCATCTGGCCCGGCATCCGCGCGACTGGCAGGCACTGGTCACCTACGAGGCGACCGACCTGCATCCCGGGGTTCTCGAATTCGAACACATGCTCTGCGACGCCGTCGATCCCGACTCCCTGCGCGTCGCCTACCGCAGGTCGCTGCTGTCGATAGCGGCCCGCGACGTGTGCGGCACGACCGACGTCGCCCAGGTCGCCGCGGAACTGGCCGACCTGGCGACGGCCACCCTGCGGGCGGCGCTCGCCATGGCCCGCGCCGACGCCCCCTCCGACGCCGCACAGTGCCGCCTCGCCGTCATCGCGATGGGCAAGTGCGGCGGGCACGAGCTGAACTACGTCTCCGACGTCGACGTGATCTTCGTGGGCGAGCCCGTCGACGGGGCCGAGGAGAGCGGTGCGATGCAGGCCGCCACCCGGCTCGCCGCCCACATGATGAGGATCTGCTCCGACACCACCGTCGAGGGCACCATCTGGCCCGTCGACGCCAATCTCCGCCCCGAGGGCCGCAACGGGCCGCTGGTGCGGACCCTGTCCTCGCACCTCGCCTACTACCAGCGCTGGGCCAAGACCTGGGAGTTCCAGGCACTGCTCAAGGCGCGGCCGGTCGCCGGTGACCCCGCGCTCGGTGCGGAGTACGTCGAGGCCCTGTCCCCGCTGGTGTGGCAGGCCGCCGACCGGGAGAACTTCGTCGGCGACGTGCAGAAGATGCGCCGCCGGGTCGTGGACAACATCCCCGTCGACCGCGTCGACCGCGAGCTCAAGCTCGGCCCCGGCGGCCTGCGGGACGTCGAATTCGCCGTCCAGCTGCTCCAGCTCGTCCACGGCCGCAGCGACAGCACCCTGCACTCCGGCTCCACGCTGGAGGCCCTGCGGGCCTTGGCCGATGGCGGGTACGTCGGGCGGGCGGACGCCGCGCAACTGGACGAGGCCTACCGCTTCCTGCGCTCCATGGAGCACCGCATCCAGCTCTACCGGCTGCGCCGCACCCATCTGGTGCCCGAGGAGGAGGCCGACCTGCGCCGGCTCGGCCGGTCCCTGGGGCTGCGCACGGACCCGGTGGCGGAGCTCAACAGGGCCTGGCGGCGGCATGCCTCCGTGGTGCGGCGGCTGCATGAGAAGCTCTTCTACCGGCCTCTCCTGGACGCCGTCGCCCAGCTCGCGTCCGGCGAGAGCAGGCTCAGCCCCAAGGCCGCCGTCGTCCGGCTGGAGGCCCTCGGCTACGCGGATCCCGCCGCCGCGCTGCGGCACCTGGAGGCCCTGTCGTCGGGGGTCTCCCGCAAGGCCGCGATCCAGCGCACACTCCTGCCGGTCCTCCTCGGCTGGTTCGCCGACTCCGCCGATCCGGACGCCGGGCTCCTCGGCTTCCGCCAGGTGTCCGACGCGCTCGGCAAGACCCCGTGGTATCTGCGCCTCCTGCGCGACGAGGGCGCCGCGGCCGAGAACCTCGCCCGGGTCCTGTCCGCCGGACGCCTCGCCCCCGACCTGCTGATGCGGGCCCCCGAGGCCGTCGCCATCCTCGGCGACCCGGAAGGGCTGAAGCCGCGCAGCCGGGACCACCTGGAGCAGGAGGTGCTGGCCGCGGTCGGCAGGGCCCAGGGCGCCGAGGCGGCGGTCGCCGTGGCGCGCGGGGTGCGGCGGCGAGAGCTGTTCCGTACGACGGCGGCCGACCTCATCGGCTCCTACGGCACCGAGGAGAACCCGGCGGAACCCGACCCCGGAGCCCTCGTCGACCGCGTCGGCTCCGCGGTCACCGACCTCAACGCCGCGACGCTCTCCGGGGCGCTGCGCGCCGCCGTCCGCGAACGGTGGGGCACCACGCTGCCCACCCGGTTCGCCGTCATCGGCATGGGCCGCTTCGGCGGGCACGAGCTGGGCTACGGCTCCGACGCCGATGTCCTGTTCGTGCACGAGCCCCGCGAGGGCGTCAGCGACGAGGAGGCGGCCCGGGCCGCCAACACCGTCGTCACGGAGATGCGCAGACTGCTGGAGCTGCCGACGGCGGATCCGCCCCTGATCGTCGACGTCGACCTGCGGCCGGAGGGCAAGACCGGGCCCCTGGTGCGCACCCTGAAGTCGTACGAGGCGTACTACCGCCGCTGGTCGCTGGTCTGGGAGAGCCAGGCGCTGCTGCGCGCCGCGCCGATGGCCGGGGACGAGGAGCTGGGCCGTGCCTTCGTCGAGCTGATCGACCCGCTGCGCTACCCCGCGGAGGGACTGGGGGACGACGCGGTCCGGGAGATCCGGCGGCTCAAGGCACGCATGGAGTCCGAGCGCATGCCGCGCGGGGCCGACCCGACGCTCCACACCAAGCTGGGGCGTGGCGGCCTGAGCGATGTCGAGTGGACGGTACAGCTGATACAGATGCAGCACGCCTGGGCCGAACCGGGGCTGCGGACCCCGCGTACGAGGGAGGCGCTGGCGGCTGCCGCCGCGGCGGGGCTGATCCCCATGGAGGAGGCCCGGACGCTGGACGAGGCGTGGGTGCTCGCCTCACGGGTCCGCAACGCGGTGATGCTGGTGCGGGGGCGCCCCGGCGACACGTTCCCCTCGAACCCGCGTGAGCTGACGGCCGTGGGGCGGTATCTGGGCTACGAACCGGGGCACGTGGGGGACATGCTGGACGACTACCGGCGGATCACCCGGCGGGCCCGGGCGGTCGTGGACGAGCGGTTCTACGGGGCGGCCGGGTGAAGGCGGCCGTAAGGACGGCACGGCGGCCGTAAGGACGGCAGGGGCTGACAGGGACTGTGAGGAACGGGCCCGCTCTCACCTTGCAGCTCTTGCAGGCCCGCGCCCTCACTCGCCGGACGCGCTCGCGCCGCCCGCCCGGGCCGTCACCGCGGGCGCCTTCGCGGGGGGCCGTCGCAGGGCGCGCAGGCGGCTCACTCCGGGGAGCTGCACCCGCTTCGGCAGGCGGTGCGGCAGCGACCCGTACCAGGCGTAGGAGACGGCCACGCCGAACGTCAGGCAGGCCATCCCGCCCACCGCGTCCAGCCAGAAGTGGTTCGCCGTCGCCACGATCACGACCAGCGTCGCCACGGGGTACAGCGCCCCCAGGATCCGCGCCCACGGGGCGGAGGCCAGGGCGCAGATGGTCAGACCGCACCACAGCGACCAGCCGATGTGCATGGACGGCATCGCCGCGTACTGGTTCGACATGTGCTTGAAGTTGCCCGAGGCCATCGACCCCCACGTCTGGTGCAGCATCACCGTGTCGACGAAGGCGCCGCCGTTCATCAGACGGGGCGGCGCCAGGGGGAAGAGGTAATAGCCGAGCAGGGCCACCGCCGTGGTGGCGAAGAGGACCAGGCGGGTGGCCGCGTATCGGCCCGGATGACGGCGGAACAGCCAGATCAGCACACTGATGGTCACGATGAAGTGCAGCGTCGCGTAGTAGTAGTTCATCGACACGATCAGCCATGTGACCGAATTGACGGCCCGGTTGACCGTTTCCTCGAAAGCGAGCCCCACGGTGTGCTCGAGGGACCAGATCCAGTCGGCGTTGCGCAGGGCCGCTGCCTTCTGCTCGGGTACGGCGTTGCGCACCAGCGAGTAGAGCCAGTAACTGACCGCGATCAGCAGGATTTCGAACCAGAGGCGCGGCCGGCGCGGCGAGCGCAGGGACCGGAGGGAGAAGCGGTGGGTGCGCATGCGTGACAAGGCGTTCGCTCTCCTCGAACCGGACGCCGTCGATCCGTCCGTGACGGGTGACGGGGTGGCCGCCGTGCGGTCTTCCTCTGTGGTCACGTGCGATTCACCCATAGGCGCAGAGTCTGCCAGATACGTCCCCCTCCGCCCGATGATCCTCCGGTCGGGTTCCGGTCGCACATTCTGCGCTCTACCGACGGGAACGGGCCGCGGGGGAGGGGCCCGGGCCCGAAGCGGTTGAACCGCGTACGACCAGTTCGGGCATGAACACGAACTCGCTGTGCGGAGCGGGCGTGCCGCCGATCTCCTCCAGCAGGGTGCGCACCGCGGCCTGGCCCATCGCCGTCACCGGCTGCCGGATCGTGGTCAGCGGGGGATCGGTGAACGCTATGAGGGGCGAGTCGTCGTATCCGACCACCGAGACGTCGCGCGGCACGTCCATCGACAGCCGGCGGGCCGCCCGGATCGCGCCGAGCGCCATCATGTCGCTCGCGCAGACCACGGCGGTGCAGCCGCGTTCCATCAGCGCCGAGGCGGCGGCCTGGCCGCCCTCCAGCGTGTACAGGGAGTGCTGGATCAGTTCCTCCACCGCGTCCGCGGAGAGATCCAGCCGCTCCTGCATGGTGGCGTGGAATCCCTCGATCTTGCGGAGCACCGGGACGAAGCGCTTCGGCCCGACCGCCAGGCCGATGCGCTGGTGGCCGAGCGCCACCAGGTGTGTCACCGCGAGGCGCATCGCCGCGCGGTCGTCGGGCGAGATGAAAGGGGCCTGCACCTTGGGGGAGAAACCGTTCACCAGGACGAAGGGGACACCCTGCGCACGCAGTTGTCCGTACCGCTGCATGTCGGCCGAGGTGTCGGCGTGCAGGCCGGACACGAAGATGATTCCCGAGACCCCGCGGTCGACGAGCATCTCGGTGAGCTCGTCCTCGGTGGAGCCGCCCGGTGTCTGCGTGGCCAGCACCGGCGTGTACCCCTGCCGGGTGAGTGCCTGGCCGATGACCTGGGCGAGCGCGGGGAAGATCGGGTTCTCCAGCTCGGGCGTGATCAGGCCGACGAGTCCGGCGCTGCGCCGGCGCAGCCGCACGGGGCGTTCGTAGCCGAGCACGTCGAGCGCCGCGAGGACGGATTCACGGGTGGCCGCTGCGACACCGGGCTTGCCGTTCAGTACGCGGCTGACCGTCGCTTCGCTGACCCCCGCCTGAGTTGCGATATCGGCAAGCCGTGCGGTCATGGCACTGGACTGTACCGGGCGCGTGTCGGATTGCCCACCATGCACGGGATTCGGGCAGTCCGCCCCGGCTGCCACCGTCCGCCCGGCTGCGTGCAGCAACATCTTGCAAGACCTTGCGGATCCCGCCAGGTGCCTGCGGTCGGATCGTCGTACTGCCTGCATACGGGTCCTGGTCAGGCGTGAACAGGGTCGAGGGGGGTTCCGTCAAGAGGCTTGACGGCAACCTTGAGGACACGCCAATGTAACGATCAGCGGCGCTTGCAGAAAAATTCCGCAAGGTCTTTCGGTCGTCTTTCATCCTTGTTACGTTCACGTCGACCCGGCGCCGCGACGGAGCGGTACGGCAGTTGAAGGAGTTCAGATGCGACGTGGCATAACGGCCACCGCCCTGGTCGCGACCCTGGCGCTCGCGGCGACCGCCTGCGGAAGCGATGACGAGTCCGGCGGCAGCAAGAGCTCGGGCGAGCTCTCCGGCACGGTGACCTGGTGGGACACCTCGACCGTCGGCAGCGAGGACAAGGTCTTCAAGAAGATCGCCGAAGGTTTCGAGAAGGAGCACCCGAAGGTCGACGTCAAGTACGTCAACGTCCCCTTCGGTGAGGCACAGAACAAGTTCAAGAACGCCGCGCAGGCCGGTGGCGGCGCCCCGGACGTCATCCGTTCCGAGGTCGCCTGGACCCCCGAGTTCGCCGACCTCGGCTACCTCGCGCCGCTGGACGGCACCGCGGCGCTGAAGGACGAGGGCGACTTCCTGGAGCAGGCCGCCGCGTCCACCAAGTACAAGGACAAGACCTACGCGGTTCCGCAGGTCATCGACTCCATGGGCATCTTCTACAACAAGAAGATCTTCAAGGAGGCCGGTGTCGAGGTCCCCGAGAACATCGCCGACCTGAAGACCGTCTCCAAGACGATCAAGGACAAGACCGGCAAGACCGGCCTCTACCTCCGCGGCGACGACGCGTACTGGTTCCTCTCCTTCCTCTACGGCGAGGGCGGCGACCTGGTCGACGCCAAGTCGAAGACCGTCACGGTGAACAACCCCGAGGGCGTCAAGGCCTTCAAGACGGTCAAGGACCTCGTCGACTCGGGTGCCGCCAAGACCGACGCCACCGACGGCTGGGAGAACATGCAGTCGTCGTTCAAGGACGGCAAGGTCGCGATGATGATCAACGGCCCGTGGGCCGTCGCCGACACCCTGACCGGCAAGGAGTTCACCGACAAGGCGAACCTCGGCATCTCCCCGGTGCCGGCCGGCACGGCCGGACAGGGCGCCCCGCAGGGCGGCCACAACCTCGCCGTCTACGCGGGCTCCAAGAACCTGGACGCCTCGTACGCCTTCGTCGAGTACATGACCTCGGTGGAGACCCAGGCGCAGACCGCCGGTGAGCTGAACCTGCTCCCGACCCGTACCTCGGCCTACGCCAAGCAGGAGGCCGCGGACAGCGAGATCGTGCAGTTCTTCAAGCCCGTCGTCGAGACCGCCGTCGAGCGCCCCTGGATCCCGGAGACCGGCAGCCTCTTCGCGCCGCTGGTCACCGAGTACACCAAGGTTCTCACCGACCAGACCACGCCGGAGAAGGCCGCGAAGGCGACCGGCGACTCCTACCGCAAGCTCCTCGAGGGCTGGAAGTAACCCAGGAAGGCAGGCCGGCTGATGGCTGTCCACACCAGCCAGTCGGTGGCGAAGGCCGCGGGCGACGACGTCGCCCGCGGCCGGAGCCGCGGTACTGGTAGATCCGCACCACCGAGCAAGCTCCGGCGGGCCATGTCGGTCCACTGGTACGCCTGGACCATGGTCGCCCCCGTCGTGATCGTGATCGGCGTGATCATCGGGTATCCGCTGGTCCGCGGCATCTACCTCTCGCTGACCGACGCCAACGAGCGCAACGTCGCCCGGTCCATCGGTGTCAACGAACTCCCCGCCACCTACGAGTTCGTGGGCGTCGACAACTACGTCGACGCGCTGACGGGTACCCAGTTCCTCGGCACGCTCGGCTGGACGCTGGTGTGGACGGTCTCCTGCGTGGGCATCACGTTCTGCCTGGGCATGGGGCTGGCCAACATTCTCAACCGCCGCATCGCCGGACGCTCCGCCTACCGCATGGCCCTGATCCTGCCCTGGGCCATCCCCGGCTTCGTCTCGGTCTTCGCCTGGCGCTTCCTCTACAACGAGGACCGCGGGCTGCTCAACAAGATCCTCGGCGGTGCCGGGATCGACGGCATACCCTGGCTGAACGACCCCACCTGGGCCAAGTTCTCCGTCATCGCCGTCAACGTCTGGCTCGGCGTCCCGTTCATGATGGTCGCCCTGCTCGGCGGCCTGCAGTCGATCCCCTCCGAGCAGTACGAGGCCGCGGAGATGGACGGCGCCACCGCCTGGCAGCGCTTCCGCCACATCACGCTCCCCGGACTGCGCCCGGTCTCCACCACGGTGGTCCTGCTCTCCACCATCTGGACCTTCAACATGTTCCCGGTGATCTTCCTGCTGACCCGCGGCGGACCCGGCGAGGCCACCCAGATCCTGGTCACCCAGGCGTACAAATTCTCCTTCGAGATCAGCCCGCGCGACTTCGCGCAGTCCTCCACCTGGGGCGTGCTGATCCTCGTACTCCTGATGCTCTTCGCCATGGTCTACAGGCGAGTGCTCCGCACGCAGGGAGACAACTGGTGACCACAGCCACCGCAACCCCCGCCCGGCACGGCGCCGCCAAGGTCCGCAGGCGCGGCGACCGCTCGCCGCTCGCCTCCACGGCCCTGCACCTCACCCTGATCATCGCGTCGGTGATCGCGGTCTTCCCGGTGCTCTGGGTCCTGCTGACCTCGCTGAAGCCCGCCCAGTTCGCGACGACGACGGACTTCTTCAAAGAGACGACGTTCGAGAACTACACCAACCTCATCAAGGACACCGAGTTCCTGAGCTGGTTCGGCAACTCCGTGGTCGTCGCCGGACTCTCCACCGTCATCGGTGTCTTCGTCTCCGCCACCACCGGCTACGCCGTCAGCCGCTTCCGCTTCCCCGGCAAGCGCGGGTTGATGTGGACGCTGCTGATCACCCAGATGTTCCCGGTCGCCGTCCTCATCGTGCCGATCTACAACATCATGTCGACCATCGGGCTGCTCAACCAGCCGGCCGGTCTCGTCATCACCTACCTCACCATCTCGGTGCCGTTCTGCGCCTGGATGATGAAGGGCTTCTTCGACACCATCCCGCACGAGATCGACGAGTCGGGCCAGGTCGACGGGCTGACCCCGTTCGGCACGTTCTGGCGGCTCATCCTCCCCCTCGCCAAGCCGGGCCTGGCCGTCACCGCCTTCTACTCCTTCATCACCGCCTGGGGCGAGGTGGCCTACGCCTCCGCCTTCATGGTCGGCGACGAGAACCTCACGCTCGCCGGCGGACTGCAGAAGTTCGTCAACCAGTACGGCGCCCAGTGGGGCCCGATGACCGCGGCGTCCGTGCTCATCGCGATCCCCGCCGCGCTGGTCTTCCTCTTCGCGCAGAAGCACCTGGTCACCGGCATGTCCGCCGGAGCCGTCAAGGGCTGACCCCACCTCACCCGCACGCCCGCACGCACCATCACGGCGGCGCCGGAAACCCCGACCCGGTCCCGGCGCCGCTCCCTCCCAGACACCCCAGGGACGACATGACCCAGCACCTCGCTGCCCCCTCCACCGGCACGTCCGACGGCGCCCCGGGCCACCGCACCGGCTGGTGGCAGGACGCGGTGATCTACCAGGTCTATCCGCGGAGCTTCGCCGACGCCGACGGCGACGGCATGGGCGACCTCGCGGGCGTCACCGCCCGGCTCCCGTACCTCAGGGACCTCGGCGTCGACGCCGTCTGGCTCAGCCCCTTCTACGCATCCCCGCAGGCCGACGCCGGCTACGACGTCGCCGACTACCGGGCGATCGACCCCATGTTCGGGACACTCCTCGACGCCGACCAGCTGATCCGCGAGGCCCACGGCCTGGGTCTGCGCATCATCGTCGACCTGGTGCCCAACCACTCCTCCGACCAGCACGAGTGGTTCAAGCGGGCCCTCGCCGAGGGCCCCGGATCCGCCCTGCGCGAGCGCTACCACTTCCGCCCCGGCAAGGGCACCGACGGCGCACTCCCGCCCAACGACTGGGAGTCCATCTTCGGCGGCCCCGCCTGGACCCGGACCACCGACCCGGACGGCACCCCCGGCGAGTGGTACCTGCACCTCTTCGCGCCCGAGCAGCCCGACTTCAACTGGGAACACCCGGCCGTCGCCGACGAGTTCCGCTCCATCCTGCGCTTCTGGCTCGACATGGGCGTCGACGGCTTCCGGGTCGACGTCGCCCACGGCCTCGTCAAGGCCGAGGGCCTGCCGGACCTCGGCTCCCACGACCAGCTGAAGCTGCTCGGCAATGACGTCATGCCGTTCTTCGACCAGGACGGTGTGCACGAGATCTACCGCAGCTGGCGCACCATCCTCGACGAGTACCCCGGCGACCGGATTCTCGTCGCCGAGGCGTGGACCCCGACCGTCGAGCGCACCGCCCACTACGTGCGCCCCGACGAGATGCACCAAGCCTTCAACTTCCAGTACCTGTCGACCGCCTGGGACGCCGCCGAGCTGCGTACGGTCATCGACTCCTCGCTCGACGCCATGCGTCCGGTGGGCGCCCCGACCACCTGGGTGCTCTCCAACCACGACGTCACCCGGCACACCACCCGCTTCGCCAACCCGCCGGGCCTGGGCACCCAGATCCGTACCCCCGGCGACCGCGAGCTCGGTCTGCGCAGGGCCCGCGCGGCCACCCTGCTGATGCTGGCCCTGCCCGGCTCCGCCTACGTCTACCAGGGCGAGGAGCTCGGCCTGCCCGACGTCACCGACCTGCCCGACGAGGCCCGCCAGGACCCGTCGTTCTTCCGCGCGGAGGGCCAGGACGGCTTCCGCGACGGCTGCCGCGTCCCGATCCCGTGGACCCGCGAGGGCTCCTCGTACGGCTTCGGCGACGGCGGCAGCTGGCTGCCGCAGCCCGCCAGCTGGGGCGCGCTCTCCGTCGAGGCGCAGACCGGTGCGGAGGGCTCCACCCTGGAGCTGTACCGCGCAGCGATCGCCGCCCGGCGCGAGCACCCCGGCCTCGGCGCCGGCAGCGACGTCCAGTGGCTGGACGCCCCCGAGGGCGTCCTGGCCCTCGGCCGCCCCGGCTTCGTCTGCACCGTCAACACGACGGGCGCACCGGTCCGGATCGCCGCCCCCGGCGCCCTGCTGCTCGCCGGCGGCCCGGTGACCGTCGACGGCGACACCGTCGAGCTGCCCGCCGACACCACGGTGTGGTGGACGGTGTGACCGTCCCGGCACCGAGGACCGGACCGGCGCTGCGGCTCTCCGACATCGCCGGTCAGGCCGTGGTCAGCGAGGCCACCGTCAGCCGGGTCCTCAACGGGAAGCC
This sequence comes from Streptomyces sp. SM10, assembly GCF_002910915.1. GTDB lineage: Bacteria > Actinomycetota > Actinomycetes > Streptomycetales > Streptomycetaceae > Streptomyces. Next base: position 31,363 of record NZ_NEUF01000150.1, read on the forward strand.
GGGCGTCGCGGACACCACACGCCAGCGGGTGCTCGCGGCGCTCGACATCCTCGGCTACGAGCGTCCCGTACGGCTGCGGCAGCGCAGCGCCGGACTGATCGGACTGGTGACTCCCGAGCTCACCAACCCGATCTTCCCGGCGTTCGCGCAGTCCGTGGAGCAGGTCCTCGCCGGGCACGGCTACACACCCGTGCTCTGCACCCAGCTGCCCGGTGGCGCCACCGAGGACGAGCTCGTCGAACAGCTCGTCGAGCGCGGCGTCGGCGGCATCGTCTTCCTGTCCGGGCTGCACGCCGACACCTCGGCCGACCCGGCGCGCTACGCCGCGCTCACCGAGCGCGGCGTGCCGTTCGTCCTGATCAACGGCTACAACGAGCGCATCAGCGCCCCGTTCGTCTCGCCCGACGACCAGGCCGCCGTACGCATGGCCGTCAGCCACCTCGCGGAGCTCGGCCACCGGCGGATCGGCCTGGCGATAGGCCCGCAGCGTTACGTGCCCTCCCGGCGCAAGCGCGACGGCTTCGTCGACGCGGCTGTCTCGCTGCTGGACATGGACCGCGAGGAAGCCGAACTGCTCGTCTGCTCCACGCTGTTCAGCGTCGAGGGCGGCCAGGTCGCGGCTGGCGCGCTGCTGGACGCGGGCTGCACCGGCATCGTCTGCGGGAGCGACCTGATGGCGCTCGGCGTCGTCCGTGCGGCCCGGGGAAGAGGCCTGGACGTCCCGCGCGACGTCTCGGTCGTCGGCTTCGACGACTCGCAGCTCATCGCCTTCACCGACCCGCCCCTCACGACGGTGCGCCAGCCGGTCCAGGCGATGGCCTCCGCGGCGGTGGGTGCGCTGCTGGAGGAGATCGCGGGAAGCCCGGTGCAGCGCACGGAGTACGTGTTCCAGCCGGAGCTGGTGGTACGCGGGTCGACCGCGGCGGTGCGCGGCATCTGAACGGGTGCGTGAGGGGGTGAGCGGGGCCGGGTCCGGAGGGGGGACCCGGCCCCGTTTCGCGTACCGACCCCGTTTCGGGCCCCCTTTCGGATACCGACCCCGCTTCGGATACCGACCCCGTTTCGCATGCCGGCCGCGGGACGGCTTCAGACCGGCAGCGCCTCCTCGTCGAGCTGGGTCAGCTCCACGGGGCTCAGCTCCAGCTCGGCGGCCCGCGCCGAGTCCCGGACGGATGCCGGCCGACTGGCGCCCGGCACCGGGATCACCGCGGGAGAGCGGCTCAGCAGCCAGGCCAGGGCGATCCGCTGCGGGCTCACGCCCCGCCCCGCCGCGACGCGCTGGAAGGCGGTCCCGGTGGAGGTCGGGCCGGAGGGGCCGTCGAGGGAGCTGCGGGAGATGCCGCCGAGGGGGCTCCAGGGCAGGAACGCCAGGCCCAGCTCTGTGCTCAGCCGTAATTCGGGCTCGCTGTCGCGGACGGCAGGCGAGTACCGGTTCTGTACCGAGACGAGCCCGTCGCCGAGGAGCCGGTGCGCCTGGCGGATCTGACCGGTGGTCACGTTCGAGATGCCGGCGGCGCGGATCGTGCCGGCATCGAGCAGGTCACGCAGCGCGCCGACGGACTCCGCCCAGGGCACGGCCGGGTCGGGCTTGTGCAACTGGTACAGGCCGATGGCCTCGACCCCCAGGCGCTTGGCGGAGGCTTCCGCTGCCCGCTTGAGGTGGGCCGGGGTGGCGGTGACGGTCCAGCTGCCGTCTCCGGGCCGGCCGCGGCCGCCCTTGGTGGCGATCAGCACACCGGAGGTGTCGCCGCCGTAGCGGGCCAGGGCCCGGGCGATCAGCAGCTCGTTGTGGCCCACCTCGCCGGCGTGCCAGTGATAGCTGTCGGCGGTGTCGATGAGCGTGACACCGGCGTCGAGGGCGGCGTGGACGGTGGCGACGGCCCGAGCCTCGTCCGGGCGGTTCTCGATGGACAGGGGCATGGCACCCAGGCCGATGGCGCTGACGGCGGTGCCGGCGATGCTGCGGTACTCCATGGCGGTCAGGCTCCTCATGCCGTGGCTGCGGCGGTCTCGGCGACGGCCCCGGGGAGCCAGTCGTCGACGTGGGAGAAGGCGAAGCCCAGCTCCTTCGCCCGGGTGTTGCTCATGGCGTAGTGGCGGTCGAAGGAGAACGGCGAAGCCGCTCCTCCCGCCGCGACGGTCCGGTGGACGGGTGTGCGGCCGGTCTGCGCGGCGACGACCGCGGTCAGTTCACGCACGTCGAGCAGGCCGTCGGAGCAGGCGTTGACCGGACCGGTGAAGTCGGTGGCGGTGGTCGCCCACACCAGCAGGTCCGCCAGCTCCTCGTAGTGGATGAACACCGTCGGCAGCGTCTTCGCGTGCACGGTGATCTCTTCGCCCCGGCCGATGCGCTCGGTGTAGTGCGCCAGCCGGCCGGTGAACTCCTGCGCGCCGCCGCCGAGCACATGCGCGCTGCGCACGGAGGCGTATGTGAAGCTGCCGTCCCGGGTGAGGACGGCCTCCGCCTGGCGCTTGCCCTCGGCGTAGTGCGCCTCCAGGTACGCCTCGTCGTGCCAGGGCAGGTCCGTGGCCACCTGCCAGGTGCGGGGGTCCACGTTCTCCTCCGACACCGGCGTACCCGTCGGCACGGCCGGCAGTGCGGCGGTCCCGGGGTCGTAGACCTCGATCGTGGACGTCATGACGTAGCGCCGGGTACGGCCGGCGAAGGCGCGAGCGGCGATCGCGGCCTGCACCGGGGTGTAGCAGACCTGGTCGACGACCGCGTCGAAGGTGCGGGACCCGAGCGCGGCGACGAGCGCGGCCTCGTCGTCCCGGTCGGCGATGAGGTGTTCGACACCGGCGGGCGGCCGGGCGGAACCGCGATTGATGACCGTGACCTGATGACCGGCAGCCCGCAGGAGGTCGACCAGGAGCTTTCCGAAGTACCGGCTTCCGCCGATGACGCAGATCCTTTGCATGCCCCCATCCTGGAGACCTATCGTCATCAGCAGAAGTGCTGACTTACTGGCGGCGGCGTAAGGAAAACTGTTGATCGATGTGCAGCGGCTCCGCGTCCTGCGGGCGGTGGCGGACCACGGCAGTTTCAGCAGGGCCGCCGGAGCTCTCCGCCTCACCCCTTCCGCCGTCTCCCAGCACGTGGCGGCGTTGGAGCGCAGCCTCGGTGCCCAGGTCGTGACGCGCAGCACGCGCGGGGTGACCCTCACCCAGGCCGGTCAGATCATGGTCGGGGCCGCCGAGTCCGTCGCGGCCGAGCTCGAACAGGCGAAGCAGCAGGTCGAGCTGCTCAGCACCGGCCGCGTACAGCTCACCGTCGCCACCTTCACCAGCGGCGGCAGGCACCTGCTGCCCGGCGCTCTCCCCCGGCTCACGGCGGCCCATCCGAGCACGGTGCTCCACGTCAGGGAGGGCGAGCCCGAGGACACCTTGCCCCTCGTCCGCCAGGGCGCCGTGGACCTCGCCCTCGCCTACCACTTCGACGGTCCGCTGCCCGCCAGGCCGGTGCCCGGCTCCGGCCTGCGGTGGACGCCCATCCTGGAGGACCCCCTGCACGTCGTCATGCCGGAGGGACATCGGCTCGCCGGCCGCCGGACGCTGGAGATCGCCGAGCTGGCAGCGGAGCCCTGGGTGCTCGGCTGCCTGAAGACCGAGGCGTACCTGCGCCGCTACGCCGAGCGCGCGGGCTTCGAACCGGAGGTGCGCGGGACCACCACCGACTACTTCTTCGCCCGCTCGCTCGTCGCCGCGGGCATAGGAATCTCCCTGATCCCTTCCATCGCACTCGTCCCGTCTGTGCCGGGTCTGCACGCCGTCCCGATCGAGCCGCCTGCTCCGACCCGCCACATCGGCGTCGCTACGCTCGGGCGTCGCGACCACCCGCACGTCACGACGTTGATCGAGGCGCTCCGCGAGCAGGCGGCGTCTCATTAGCCACCTTGGGGGGCGTGCGCCGGGTCAGCTCCCGGAGGCGTACGTCACGAAGGCTTCCCACGCAGTGGGGTTGAAGTGGAGGCGCGGTCCGGGGAGGTCCTTGGAGTCGCGGACGTGGATCGCGTCAGCCGCGGTGGCCACCTCAAGGCAGTCGGCCTCGCTGCTATTGCTGCTGTAGTTGCTCTTGAACCACTTCAGTCCGTGAACGCCCCCGGCGTGCAGCTCGCTGATCATGTCTCTCCAAGAAGTTGCTCGATGAAGGCCAGCGACTCCCGAGGGGTGAGAGCCTGGGCCCGGATCATGCCATACCGCAGCTCAAGGATTCGAAGCTGTTTCGGATCGGACACCGCTCTTCCGTTGAACGCCCCCTCCGAGCGTCCCAGAGCCGTTCCGTCCTTGAACTTCAGCACCTGGGTCTCTCCCTGCATTCCGGCGTGCTCCTCGCAGGCAATCGGCATGACCTGGATGGAAACCTGTCGCAATCGGCTGAGCGACAGCAGGTGTTCGAGCTGGCGACGCAGAACCATTGTGCCCCCGAGCGGGCGCCTGAGCGTTGCTTCCTCCTGCACGAAACTGAGCGCAGGGGATGGGCTTCGTTCGAAGATCGTCTGCCTGGCCACCCGTGCGCAGACGGCCTGCTCGATGGCATCCGGTTCGTACGCGGGCAGTCGCATTTCGAAGAGCGCACGCGCGTACTCGGCGGTCTGAAGCAGTCCGTGCAAGTGGTGGTCTCCGTAGGCCAGGAGTTCGACAGCCTGGGCCTCCAGCTTTGCCAGCTCCCGCACCTTCTTCGGGTACCGGACCTCCGCCAACTCCCGTTTCAGCAGCGCGATCTTGCCGCCCGCCCCGAGGACCTCGTCCGCCCTGTCCAGGAACTCCGGCCGGGGGATGCGACGACCGCCTTCCACCTTGTAGACCAGGTCCTCCCCGTACCCGATGGCGGCTCCGAACTCACCGGCCCGCATGCCTGCCGCCTCCCGCCAGGCCTTGATCTGCCGCCCCACCGTGGCGGCCATGGCGACGCCCGACTCGTCGTCCGGATCGACCTCCCAGCCGGGCTCGTCCGCACCGTCGTGCCCGCGCACCGTGCCGGCCTCGTCCACGCTCATCCGTGCCCCACTTCCGACGCGCCTGCCGTTCCTGCATCAACCTCTGTCGTCCCCGGCGGGGCACCCCGGACAGCCGGGACAGCGCTGGACAAGGACTGGACAATCACCGTACGTAACCGGCTTGTCCCTCTTCACGGTAAGCAAAAAGGGCCACGCTGAGTGACGTGACCCAAGAAATCACCCGAACCGAACATTCCGCTCCCACACGGCAGTTCACCGTGCTGCTCTCTCCCACCCGCCGGGGCGCCCGGCTCGCCCGCCTGCTCGCGACGGCGCACCTGGGGGACTGGGGGCTGCCCGCCGAGCCGGCCGCGCACATCGTGGCGGAGCTGGCCGCGAATGCCGTCGTGCACGGCCGTGTACCGGGGCGCGACTTCCGGCTGGGCCTCGCAATCCATCAGGAGGCGCTTCTCCGCATCGAGGTCACCGACACCCGGGCCGAACGGCTTCCCCCTGTGCCCGGAGCGGTCGACCTGCCCGCCGGTGACGCGGAGTCGGGGCGAGGTCTCCTGATCGTCGGGGCGCTCGCGGACCGCTGGGGTGTCGAGGTCGGACCCGCCCCGCGCAAGACGGACTGGGCCGAACTCGATCTTGCACCGTGATCGCCGGTACCGGGTCGCGGGTATCCACGACCCGGTGAGCCGCGACGCGGTGGCCCACGTCGCTCAATGCTGTGAAAGAACTCGGGAAGAAACCCTTCCCCACCCAATCCTCCCTCCATGCGCGGACCGTCACTCGCCCGGGTGACATAACGCAACTGGGCTGGATTTTGCAGGTGTTGTCGGGCATATGCTCGCCACGACCACCGCAGACATGCGACGGCCCCCGACGGGACTGGCATCCCGATCGAGGGCCTGACCACCGAGGAAGAAGAGCGCTTCCTGATGGGTACCCAGCAGATTACCGCGCCCCCGTGCGCCCAGCCCGCTGGTTCCGGCGTGATCCACGTCAACGTCCGGCACACCGCAGGCTTCACCGTCATCGGCAACCACCTGGCCCAGCACCGGGGTCTCTCCCTCGTCGCGGTCGGCCTGGCCGTGCACATCCAGTCGCTGCCCGCCGGGGCGAAGATCGGCATCAAGCGCCTCGCCGAACGCTTCCCGGAGAGCGAGACCCGTATCGCGTCCGCCCTGCGGGAGTTGGAGGCGTCCGGTTACCTGCACCGGAGCCGCGTACGCCTCGCCGGCGGCCGGATCGTCACGCGCACGGTGTCGTACAACCAGCCGGGCGTGGACGCCGCCACTGCTACCCCACCGCCACCTCGGCCCGCGCGCGCCACGGCCAGGCCCCCATCGCCCCGCACCGCTGCCTCCGTCAAGGGAATGCCCGCCGCCACTGTCACCGCCACCTCCGCAACCGACGCCCGTCCCGCAGCCCACCGCAGTCCTCGTACCGGCGCCCACAGCCCGTACGGCACCACCTCCGCCCTTGCCGCAGCCCCAGGCGCTCACCCCCGAACTCCAGCGCGCCGCCGCCGCGATCCTCGCCGACCTGCGCCGCCACGCACCCCAACTCAGCCTGTCCGAGGCGGACATCAGCACCCTCACGCCCGGCGTCGCTGCCTGGCTCGAACGCGATACGCATCCGGACGCCCTCCGACACGCTCTCACCACTGACCTGCCCGTACCGCTGAGACACCCCGCCAAGCTCCTGCGGCACCGGATCACCGCGCTCCTGCCGCCCCCGCTGCCCGGCGCGCGCGAACTGGAGGCCGTACGCCCACGCACGATCGTCATCCCGCTGCAGAACTGCGACCGCTGCGACCGGGCCTTCCGCTCACGTCACTCCGGCCACTGCCGTGACTGCCGCACCGACCTGCCCACAGTCGCCTGATCCCGAACGGAAACCCATGGTCAGCGCACCGCACGAAGCGATGCACCGCATCTTCCAGGAACACCCGGACCTCTTCTCCCGGCTCTCCGAGGTCCTCGGGGTCGACCTGCCACCCCTCGCGTCCGCGGAGTCCGTGACCGTCGATCTCACCGAGACCGAGCCACTGGAACGGCGCGTCGACACCCTCCTGCGCATCGAGACGCAGAACGACGGCCCCTTCCTTCTCGTCGTCGAAGCACAGGGGAAGAAGGACCCCGGCAAGACAACCAGCTGGCCGTACTACGTCACGTACCTCAACAACAAGTACCGGCTCCCCGTCCTGCTCCTGGTGATCTGCCAGGACCACGCGACCGCCGCATGGGCCGCCCGGCCCATCACCATCGGCTTACCCCGGTGGCCGACCGTGACCACCCGCCCCCTGGTGGCAGGGCCTCACAACATGCCCGCCATCACGAACGTGGCCGAGGCCCGGAAGGACCTCGCGCTCGCCACGCTCGCGGCGATCACACACGCTGACAATCCGGACGTCGATGCGATACTGAAGACGATGTCACTCGCACTGCGCGAGACACCGGAAGCACTTGCCGAACCCCTCGTCGAACTCATCGCACAAGGCCTGGGCAACCGCCCTGCCGCCCAACAGTGGAGGAACCTGGTGGCCGTGGATCTCTCCTTCTACACCTCGCCGCTCTCCGAAGAGATCCGGGACGAGGGCCGCGTCGAGGGCCGCGTCGAAGGCCGCGTCGAGGGCCGCGTCGAAGGTCGCGTCGAGGGCCGGGCCGAGGGTCTCGCGCAGGGGCACGCCGAGGCCGTCCTGGTCATCTTGGGTGCACGCGGCATCGATATCACCCAGGCCACCCGCGAGAAGGTCACCACCTGCGGTGACCCGGAAGTACTCCGCCGATGGCTGATGCGCGCAGCGTTCGTCACCACCTCCGACGAAATCTTTGACGAGGAGACGCCCGCCGACCGGTAGGGCTGTTGCGGTGCGCTTGCACTCCCGCAACGGCTTCGCCCGCACGACAAGTGGAGGAATCCGGTGGCCGATCTCTCCTTCTACGTCTCGCCCCTCTCCGAGGAGATCCGGGAAGAAGGCCGCGCCCAAGGTCGTCTCGAAGGCCGCGCCCAAGGCCGTCTCGAAGGCCGCGCCGAGAGCATCCTGATCATCCTCGGCGCACGTGGAATCGATGTCACCCACGCCACCCGCGAGAAGATCATCACCTGCGGAGACCCCGAGCTTCGACGCCAGTGGTTGGTGCGTGCCGTCCATGCCACCACCGCCGAAGAGATCTTCGCCGGAAACTCCGAGGAGGAGACTGCTGCCGGTTGAGCGGTCATTGCCGCCCTCATCCGCGACGCCCACGACCCCACCCTCGACCACATCGCTGATGCCCTGGTCAGGTCAGGACATGTCGCCGGGCACGACGGTCCGGACAGCTCTCCTGCGTGAAGGGGCGGGGTGGTGCTGTTCCCGCCAGGCCCGGGGTGAGACTCCGTAGGCCTGCTTGAACACCTTGCTGAAGTGGGTCGCGTCCACGAAGCCCCAGCTCCGGCCGATCCCCGCGATGGTGCGTACCCGGCCCCTCGGGCCGGCCAACTCCCGCCTGCACTCGTCCAGACGGTGTGTGCGGATCCAGTCTCCCAGGCTGATGCCGGACCGCGACAGCACGGTGTAGAGGTGGCGGACCGAGATGCCGTGTGCGGCGGCTATCCGCGCGGCCGACAGAGCAGGATCAGCCAGGTGGACCCGGATGTACTGGGTGATCCGCAGACTGATCGGCACCTCCGTCGGCCCCGCCCGGCCGGGGCCGGCATTACCGAGCTGGGAGGTCACGACGGCACGCAGGAGTTCCACGCTGGGTTCCATGATCGCTTCGGCGTACGTCCCGTCGCGTAACTCCTCGCTCGCTGCCAGCCGGGTGAAGTAGCTGAAGGCGAGGCGGGCCGTGGGATTTCCGGGGCCCAGCGTGGTGGCGGACGCATTACGCAGTACCCGCTCCGGCATCGCGAGCGCCTCCCGCGGGATACGCAGGGAGAGATAGTCGACACCCTTGCCGAAGTGCAGCGTGTACGGGGCGGTCGATTCGAAGATCACGAGACTTCCCGGCCCGACCACGGTCTGGCGACCGTGTTGTCCGACGACGTTGGTCCCCGTCATCTGAAGACCGAGAAACACCGCCGGCTCCTCGTCCTCCCGGGCCAGCCGCTCCGAACGGCGCAAGGTCACCGGAGTCGCCCGCGCTGTGCAGACCTTGAGGGTCCCCAGGGCGCCGACTCTCATGTGCGCCCCGATCTCCTCGGGGGAGTGGTGATCGATGTCGACCCGGGAGAAGGACTGCCACAGGGCGTGCCGGATCGTGTCCTCCCGCTCCCGCGGTGGTACTGCTGACGTGTCGAGTGCCGCGTACCCCGGACCGGCCCCCTGGTGTGCCCGCTCCGGCGCTGACGTGACGGCGCGGCGATCCGTTACCCCCACAAGCTGCCCCTCCCCCGTGTGTGGTTCCTGCTCCCTCGCAGAGATTCTGTGGCCGGTCCTTCCGGCCGCGCAAGGGACGGGGCGGCGGCCGGTGACCTGACCGCACAACTGACAAAGATCCGCGCACGCACGGCAAAGAACCGGTCTCCATCACCCTCTAATCTCCTGCATTGACGGAGCCGACTTCCTGGAAGGCGGCCGACTCTTCGGAGCGAAGGGCCTGGAGCCATGCGTTCACCTCAGGGGGCGGGGATGTTTCGAATGTCGAGGAGGGTGTCCTTCCTGTTTTTGGTCGCTTTCATCGCTTGCCTGACAGCCGGCTGCGGAACCGAAGATGAAGGGCCGACGGAAACGGCCCGGCCGCAGAAGGAAAAGGTGGCCTCCGTGCCTGGCGCCCGGATCAAGGACCTGACCCCCGCGGAGGAAGTCGAGATCGACCGTGCGGAGGACGTCCTCGTCCGGCGGTGCATGCAGAACCAAGGCTTCCGCTACTGGCCGGGCCCCGTGGCGGGCGTCGCCGAGCGCAGGGCCGGCGGGTATGTCGTGGACGACGTCGACTGGGCACGCCGGTACGGCTATGGGCGGCCCTTCGACATCGCAGCCGAGGAGGCGCGCCGCAGCCACCCCAACATCACCTACGCCAATGCCCTCTCTGAGCAGGAGCGCATCCGCTACTCACATGCGCTCGACGGGGACTTCGATGACACTCTCACCGTCGAACTGCCGTCCGGCGGCACGGTCAGCACCCCCCGAACGGGCTGTTACGCCGAAGCGAGGGGGCGGCTCTACGGCGACTACCCGACCTGGTTCCGTGTCAACCGGACCGTGACCTCGCTGACGCCCCTGTACGTTCCGCAGATCCTTCAGGATGAGCGACTCACCGCAGCGGTGACGGTGTGGGCGCGCTGCATGAAGGAGTCGGGAAAGCCGTTCGAAAGCCCCGACGCGATACGTGAGCAGCGGGACGGCCTGATCAAGGGAATGAGTGAGTCACGAGCTCAGGCGGCCGAAGTCGCATTGGCTGTGGCCGAGGCCGAGTGCGCCCAGGAGGCATCTCTCGGAAAGACTGCGCACTCACTCGAGAAGGAATATCGAGAAAGAGTCCTGCGCCGCTACGCCGAAGAATTCACCACGTACCAGCAGATGAGAAAGTCCGCCCTGTCCCGGGCCATGAAGCTCTGAAGCCGGGCACGTGCCCCACCGCAGACGTCCGTGGCGTATCGGCCACGGAGCCTTCCCATCGAACGACGATCAAGGAGTCCTGTCCATGAGGAAACTGCCCGCTGCGCTGACGGTCCTGGCGCTCGCCACCCTCGGAACCGCAGTCCCCGCCTCCGCCGCACATGCGGCCTCGACCTGCTCCGACAACTACTCGGGCGCCGCCTCCGGCTACATGTACGCCTACAACTACGCCTACTGCGACGGATACCTCGGCAGGGCCGCAGGCGACGACTCCAACTGGGGTGACAGCGGCGGTAGCTTCCAGGGTGGCGACACCAACAAGGCGACGTCCATCCTCAACAAGGGCAACAGCTACGAAGTGAAGTTCTACAACGGAACCGGGACCGGGTGGACCGGGGGCTACATCTGCCTGTCCCGCAACGAGGGTTACGCCTCCGACCTCACGAACGACTACTTCACCAGCGGCTCCCGGGTCAGCAACGCCATCAGCTCGCACCGCTGGGTGAGCGCCGGCAACTGCAGCAAGTGGGCCACCTGATCTTCACCGACGAGGTCCACGCCGTGCGGGGGACGCCACTGATCCGGCACCCCCGCACGGCGCCGGCCGAAGGGGTGTGTGACCCCGTGATGTGCGTGAAGGGGACCGGCGGCCTGACGCGGCCTCATACCGTGCAGGCGGCCCGACACCGGGCCGCCGTTCTCTCCGGGCTCAAAGGGACTCGCCGGCGCCCCGTCGGCGGCGCAGCATCAGGCCGAGCCCGGTCGCGACCGCCAGCCCCACGACGCCGAGGGCCGCGCCCTTCGCGACCGGTGCGCGCCAGCCGTAGTCGGAGGTGTAGGCGGTTCCGGCGTCCTCCGCGAGCCGTACGCCGTCGATCGCGCCTGGCATGGGATCGTCGCGGCGGACCTTGATCTCGTCCCGCAGCTCGATGTCCCGCGCAGTGACCGTGCCGTCGGTGCTGGTGAACGTGCCGATCCAGTCGCAGGACTCCTTGCCGCACTGCCGATCGGTAGGGGCCAGCGTCCCCACGGGGCCCTCCCGTAGTGCGGTGCGGCCCTCGAATCCCTCCGCCGCCAGGCCCAGTCCGCCGCCGAGGGTGACGAGCAGGGCGAAGGCGATGCCCAGGCCGACGATCACCCGTTCGCGGGTGCGCAGTGGCCGTCCGGTGCTCATGGGACGGTGATTCTAGCGGGCAACGCGCAGGAGAGGCCCCGAAGTCGGCCCGGGATGGGCCGGCGGGGAAGCGACCTCGGGGCCTCTCCTCGGCGTGACCGGCCCGGCCGGCCGGGCGCGTGGGGTCCGTGTACCGGCCCCCCGGCCGACCGGGCCGGAGTCGGGACGAACTTAACAGGACCGCAATATTTTGCGTAAGTCCTTGCAGGAAGAAATCTCCGAGATTTCGTCGATGTGAGCCGGGTGTGATCGCGTCGTGTCCAGAGGGTTGACCGGGGCAGGTGCGACTCGTACGGTCTGCTGCACCCCAGGTTTTGCATTCTTGCTGCAAGAACCTTCAGGAGCCTTGACGGCACGGCGCGTTGCCCGGTGAGGCTGCTCCGCCATCCCCGCACTTCCCCCCCCGCAGGAGGAACGTCATGGCCCGCAGACCGTTGTCCGGCGCGCTCGCCCTCACCTTGGGCGCCGCTGTCCTCGCCGTCCCCGCGGGGCTCGGCGCCGCCGGGACCGCCCAGGCCGCACCGCCCGGCGAGAAGGACGTCACCGCCGTGATGTTCGAGTGGAAGTTCGCGTCCGTGGCCAATGCCTGTACGGACAGCCTCGGCCCCGCCGGTTACGGCTTCGTCCAGGTCTCGCCGCCCCAGGAGCACATCCAGGGAGGCCAGTGGTGGACCTCGTACCAGCCCGTGAGCTACAAGATCGCCGGCCGTCTCGGTGACCGTGCGGCCTTCGCGAACATGGTCGGCACCTGTCACAGCGCCGGCGTCAAGGTCATCGCCGACTCGGTCATCAACCACATGTCGGCGGGATCCGGCACCGGCACCGGCGGCTCCTCGTACACCAAGTACGACTACCCGGGCCTCTACTCGGTCAACGACATGAACGACTGCCAGTCGCAGATCAACAACTACGGCGACCGCGCCAACGTCCAGAACTGCGAGCTGGTCGGCCTCGCCGACCTCGACACCGGCGAGGAGTACGTACGCGGCAAGATCGCCGGCTACCTCAACGACCTGCTCTCCCTCGGTGTCGACGGCTTCCGGATCGACGCGGCCAAGCACATGCCGGCCGGCGACCTCGCCAACATCAAGTCCCGGCTCGGCAACTCCGGCGTCTACTGGAAGCAGGAGGCCATCTACGGCGCCGGCGAGGCCGTCTCGCCCTCCGAGTACCTCGGCACCGGCGACGTCCAGGAATTCCGTTACGCGCGAAGCCTCAAGCAGACCTTCCTCGACGAGAGCCTCGCCAACCTCAAGAACTTCGGCGAGGGCTGGGGCTTCATGGAGTCCGGCAAGTCGGCGGTCTTCGTCGACAACCACGACACGGAGCGCAACGGCGAGACGCTGAACTACAAGAACGGCGCCGACTACACCCTCGCGAGCGTCTTCATGCTGGCCTACCCCTACGGCTCCCCGGACGTCCACTCGGGCTACGAGTGGTCCGACAAGGATGCCGGACCGCCCAACGGCGGCCAGGTGAACGCCTGCTACAGCGACGGATGGAAGTGCCAGCACGCCTGGCGCGAGATCTCCTCCATGGTCGGCTTCCGCAACGCCGCCCGAGGTCAGGCCGTCTCGAACTGGTGGGACAACGGCGGCGACCGGATCGCCTTCGGCCGGGGCTCCAAGGCCTACGTCGCCATCAACCACCAGGGCTCCTCGCTGACCCGGACCTTCCAGACGTCGCTGCCCGCAGGCGACTACTGCGACGTCCAGACCGGCAACGGCGTCACCGTCAACGGTTCCGGACAGTTCACCGCCACCCTCGGTGCCGACACCGCTCTCGCCCTGCACGTGGGCGCCCGCACTTGCACCGGCGGCACGACCCCGGACCCCGGCACCGGTCAGTCCGGCGCCTCCTTCGGCGTCAACGCCACCACCCAGCTCGGCCAGAACATCTACGTCACCGGCAACCAGGCCGCCCTCGGCAACTGGGCCCCCGGGAGCGCGCTGAAGCTCGACCCGGCGACGTACCCCGTCTGGAAGCTCGACGTCAGCCTGCCCGCCGGCACGGCGTTCGAGTACAAGTACCTCCGCAAGGACGCGAGCGGCAACGTCACCTGGGAGAGCGGCGCGAACCGCGCCGCCACCGTGCCGTCCTCCGGAAAGGTCACGCTGACCGCCGACGTCTGGCGCAGCTGATCACACACACGCTGCGGGCCGGGGACGCGAGGGTGAGCGTCCCCGGCCCGCACCGCTCCACCCCGCCCGATCCCCGAAAGCCGAGGAGTACCCTCCCGTGTCCCGAACCACCCTCCGGCGGGGGGCTGTCGCCGCACTGTGCGCGGCGCTGCTGCCCGTCGTCCCGGCGGCCACCGCGTCCGCCGCGCCCAGACCCCCCGCGCCGCCCTCGGACGCGGCCCTCGCCAAGGAGCCGGCCAGGCACGACCTGACGCGCGAGCAGTTCTACTTCGTGCTGCCCGACCGCTTCGCCGACGGCGACACCTCCAACAACCGGGGCGGGCTGACCGGCTCCCGGCTGGAGACCGGCTACGACCCCACGGACAAGGGGTTCTACCAGGGCGGAGACCTCAAGGGCCTCACCCAGCGGCTCGACTACATCAAGGGCCTCGGTACCACCGCGATCTGGCTCGCCCCGATCTTCAGGAACCGCCCCGTGCAGGGCACCGGCGACCATGCCTCGGCCGGCTACCACGGCTACTGGATCACCGACTTCACCCAGGTCGACCCCCACTTCGGGTCCAACGCCGACCTGACGAAGCTGATCGACAAGGCCCACGGCAAGGGCATGAAGGTCTTCTTCGACGTCATCACCAACCACACCGCCGACACCGTCGACTACGCCGAGAAGAAGTACGGCTACAAGCCCAAGGGCGCCTTCCCGTACCTCGACGAGGACGGCCGCCCCTTCTACGACGCGGCGGGCATGAGCAGGACGGAGGTGGACGCCGACTCCTTCCCGTACACACCCGAGAACACCGGCAAGAAGGTCCCGTCCTGGCTCAACGACACCACGATGTACCACAACCGGGGCGACTCGACCTATGCCGGCGAGTCCACCGAGTACGGCGACTTCTCCGGCCTCGACGACCTGTGGACCGAACGCCCCGAGGTCGTCTCCGGCATGGAGAAGATCTACGAGAAGTGGGTCCGCGACTTCGACATCGACGGCTTCCGCATCGACACCGTCAAACACGTCGACCTGGACTTCTGGACCCAGTGGGCGACCGCGCTCGACGGATACGCGGCGAAGCACGGCAGGGACGACTTCTTCATGTTCGGCGAGGTCTACTCGGCCGACACGGCGATCACCTCGCCCTACGTCACGCGGGGCAGGCTCGACGCCACCCTCGACTTCCCCTTCCAGGAAGCCGCCCGGCAGTACGCCTCCCAGGGCGCCCCGGCCTCGAAGCTCGCCGCCGTCTACGGTGACGACTACCGCTACACCACCGACAAGGCCAACGCCTACGAGCAGGTGACCTTCCTCGGCAACCACGACATGGGCCGGATCGGCACCTTCCTGAAGCAGGACAACCCGACGGCCTCCGACGCCGAACTCGTGAAGCGCGCCCGCCTCGCCGACGAGCTGATGTTCCTCGGCCGCGGCAACCCGGTGGTCTACTACGGCGACGAGCAGGGCTACACCGGGGCGGGTGGTGACAAGGACGCCCGTCAGACGCTCTTCGCCTCGAAGACCGCGGACTACCTCGACGACGACCAGATCGGCACCGACCGCACGCACGCCTCCGACGCGTACGACACGTCCCACCCGCTCTACCGGGCGACAGCCGAGCTGTCGAAGCTCACCCGGGAGCACCGGGCCCTGCGCGACGGCACGCAGACCGAGCGCTATGCCAAGGACTCGGTCTACGCCTTCTCGCGCACCGACGCGAAGAAGCCGTACGAGTACCTCGTCGCCACCAACAACTCCGCCGAGGCGAAGACCGTCGAGATCCCCACCGAGTCCGCCGCAATGAACTTCCGGACGCTGTACGGAGGTGCCGGCGCCGTACGCAGCGGTGCGGACAAGTCCGTCAAGGTGACCGTTCCCGCGCTCTCCAGCATCGTGCTCCGCGCCGACAAGCCGCTCGGCGCCCCCGCCTCCAGGCCCTCGATCGCCCTGCAGGCCCCGGCCGCCGGAGCCACCGGCACCGTCGAGATCAGCGCCGACGTGGACGGCGGGGGCCTGAACCGCGTCGTGTTCGCCGCGCAGACCGGCAACGGGAAGTGGACCACCCTCGGCTCCGCCGACCACGCCCCGTACAAGGTCACCCAGCACCTGGACGGCTCGGTGAAGGCCGGGACGGCACTGCGCTACAAGGCCGTGGTCGTCGACCGCGCCGGGCGCACCACGAGCGCCCTCGCCTCCACCACCGCGGGCCAGGCGCCGCCCGCCGCGAAGCCCGTCGCCGTCGACCGCGACCAGGCCGTCGTCCACTACAGGCGCGCGGACGGCGACTACGAGGGCTGGCAGCTGAAGTCCGGTGACGCGACCGCCGACTTCATCGGCCGGGACGCCTACGGCGCCTTCGCCTGGATCGACCTCGCCGAGGGCACCTCCTCCGTTCCGTACACGGTCGAGAAGGACGGCACTGCCGACGGCCCCGAGCGCACCGTCGACCTCACGAGGACCGGCCAGGTCTGGATCGAGCAGGGCAAGGACGAGCAGGCGACCGAGGCTCCCGAAACCACGCCGCAGGACACCGGCAAGGCGGTCCTGCACTACCACCGCGCCGACGGCGACTACGACGGCTGGGGCCTGCACACCTGGACCGGTGCGGCCTCGCCCACGGACTGGGCCAAGCCCCTGGAGCCCGTGAGGACCGACGCCTACGGCGTGACCTTCGAGGTGCCGCTCACCGACGGCGCCACCTCGCTCAGCTACATCCTCCACAAGGGCGACGAGAAGGATCTGCCCAGCGACCAGTCCCTCGACATCGCCTCGTACGGGCACGAGGTCTGGATGCTCGGCGGGAAGCCGGGCTACCTGCTGCCGCAGGCCGGCGGGGTGCCCACGCCCGACCTCACGAAGGCCGAGGCGCAGTGGATCGACGGGGACACCGTCGTCTGGAAGGTCAAGGCCACCGACGCCACCAGCCAGCAGCTCGTGTACGCGAAGGACGGCGGCATCTCCGTCGTCGACGGCGCGCTCTCCGACGAGGGGCAGTGGCTCCGGCTCGGCGCCACGCAACTCACCGACGCGCAGAAGACGAAGTACCCCCACCTCAAGGAGTACCCGGCCTTCACCGTCGACACCCGCGACCGGGACAGGGTCCGCGAGTCCCTGCGCGGCCAGCTGATCGCCACCCAGCGTGCCGCGAACGGCGCCCTGCTCGCCGCCACCGGGGTACAGACCGCCGGTGTCCTGGACGAGCTGTACGGCAAGGCCGCGAGCGGTGCCGCGCTCGGCCCGGTCTTCCGCAAGGGCAGCCCCACGCTCTCCGTCTGGGCACCCACCGCCCGCACCGTCGCGCTCGAACTCGACGGCAGGACCGTCCCGATGCGCCGCGACGACCGCACCGGCGTCTGGTCCGTCACCGGGAAGAGGAGCTGGAACGGCAAGCCCTACAGGTACGCCGTGAACGTCTGGGCGCCCACCGTCCGGAAGATGGTCACCAACAAGGTCACCGACCCCTACTCCACCGCCCTGACCGCCGACTCCGCCCGCAGCCTCGTCGTCGACCTCGACGACCCCAAGCTCGCCCCGCGCGGCTGGTCCACACTGAAGAAGCCCACCGCCGTCCCGCTGAGGGACGCACAGATCCAGGAGCTGCACGTCCGTGACTTCTCGGTCACGGACCCGACCTCCGAGCACCCCGGCGAGTACCTCGCCTTCACCGACACCCGCTCCGACGGGATGAAGCACCTCAAGGAGCTCGCGGACTCCGGTACCAGCTACGTGCACCTGCTGCCCGTCTTCGACATCGGGACGATCCCCGAGAAGAAGAAGGACCAGCAGAAGCCCGCCTGCGACCTGTCCGTCTACGCCCCCGACTCCGAGGAGCAGCAGGCCTGCACCGCGTTGGCCGCCGCGAAGGACGCCTTCAACTGGGGCTACGACCCGCTGCACTACACGGTCCCCGAGGGCTCCTACGCCTCCGACCCCGACGGCACGAAGCGCACCACCGAGTTCCGGCAGATGGTCCAGGGTTTGGGCGACGCCGGTCTGCGGACCGTCATGGACGTCGTCTACAACCACACCGTCGCCTCCGGCCAGGACGACAGGTCCGTCCTCGACAGGATCGTGCCCGGCTACTACCAGCGGCTCCTCGAGGACGGCACCGTCGCCACCTCGACCTGCTGCGCCAACACCGCGACCGAGAACACCATGATGGGCAAGCTCGTCGTCGACTCGGTCGTCACCTGGGCCAAGGAGTACAAGGTCGACGGCTTCCGCTTCGACCTCATGGGCCACCACCCCAAGGCGAACATCCTGGCGGTCCGCAAGGCGCTCGACGAGTTGACCGTTGCCAGGGACGGCGTCGACGGGAAGAAGATCATCCTGTACGGCGAGGGCTGGAACTTCGGTGAGATCGCCGACGACGCCCGTTTCGTCCAGGCCACCCAGAAGAACATGGCCGGCACCGGCATCGCCACCTTCTCCGACCGGGCCCGCGACGCCGTGCGCGGCGGCGGCCCCTTCGATACGGACCCCGGCGTCCAGGGCTTCGCCTCCGGCCTCTACACCGACCCCAACCCCTCGCCCGCCAACGGCACCGCGGCCGAACAGAAGGCCCGGCTGCTCCACTACCAGGACCTGATCAAGGTCGGCCTCACCGGCAACCTCGCCGACTACACCTTCACCGACAGCCAGGGCCGCACGGTCAAGGGCTCGGCCGTCGACTACAACGGGGCCCCCGCCGGATACGCGGCGGCACCCGGCGACGCGCTCGCCTACGCAGACGCCCACGACAACGAGACCCTCTACGACGCCCTCGCCTTCAAGCTCCCGGCGGACACCACCGCCGCCGAGAGGGCCCGTATGCAGGTCGTGGCGATGGCGACCGCCGTGCTCTCGCAGGGGCCGGCGCTCTCCCAGGCCGGCACCGACCTGCTGCGCTCCAAGTCGCTGGACCGCAACTCCTACGACAGCGGCGACTGGTTCAACGCCCTGCACTGGGACTGCCGCAAGGGCAACGGCTTCGGCCGGGGGCTGCCGCCCGCCGCCGACAACAAGGACAAGTGGTCCTACGGAAGGCCGCTGCTGACCTCCGCCGAACTCACCCCCGGGTGCGCCGAGATCACGGGCGCGTCCGCCGCGTACCAGGACCTGCTGACCATCCGGACCGGTGAGAAGGACTTCGGCCTGGCCACCACCGGGCAGGTCCAGGAGGCCCTGTCCTTCCCGCTCTCCGGCAAGGACGAGACCCCCGGGGTGATCACGATGCGCCTGGGCGGCCTGGTCGTCGTCATGAACGCCACCCCGGACACGCAGAGCCAGGTCGTCCCCGGCCTGGCCGGAAAGGCGTACGCCCTGCACCCCGTCCAGGCATCGGGCGCGGACGCCGTGGTCAGGAAGTCCTCGTACGAAGGGAGGTCGGGCAGCTTCACCGTGCCGGGTCGCACGGTCGCCGTGTTCTCCGCGCGCTGACGTCCCTCTCCCCGACGGCCGGTCCCCGGCTCCGCGCCCTCCTCGGGGCCGGAGCGGGGGGCCGGCCGGTCCGCTCGGCGGGACTCCCTTGTGCGGGCGGTGCGATCACGGGAAGCTGACGTCGTACACGTCCATGCACGTCGTACACGTATGCGTACCACACCGACCCGCAACCAGGAGCGCTTGATGCCGCAGATCACCGTCGACTACTCCGCCGAGCTCGACGACAGCTTCGACCGCCGCGGCTTCGCGCTGGCCCTGCACCCGCTCGTCGCCGAGACCGTGTCCACCAAGATCCCCGCCTGCAAGACCCGCTTCCGGCGGGCCGAGGACTCCGTCGTCGGTGACGCCGCGACGGGCGACTCGATCGTGAACGTCTCGATCGCGATGCTGCCGGGCCGTACCCCCGAGATCAAGGCGCAGCTCACCGAAGCCGTGCTGGAGCTTCTGGCCGGCCACCTGAAGCCCGTCGACGGCCTCGCCGTCCACGCCTCCGCCGAGGTCAGGGACCTCGACCCGTCCTACCGCAAGGGCTGAGACAGGCGCTGCGGCGGAACGGCCGGTGCGGCGGGCGCCAGGGCGGAGAGCCTGGCCAGCAGGTCGCCGAACGGGCCGTCCG
Source organism: Streptomyces sp. SM10 (assembly GCF_002910915.1). Taxonomy (GTDB): domain Bacteria; phylum Actinomycetota; class Actinomycetes; order Streptomycetales; family Streptomycetaceae; genus Streptomyces. The sequence continues at coordinate 51,195 of NZ_NEUF01000150.1, forward strand.
CCGGTTCCTGCGCGAAGATCCGCAGCGCGATGCCGGCCACCTCCTGGTCGTAGGCGGCGCTCACCGCGGTGAGCGCCGCGAAGTCGTGCACCAGCTGCAGCTCCAGCTCGGCGCGCGGGATGCGCCTCCCGTCCAGCCAGAGCAGCGCCGTCGACTCGGCCAGCGAGACCCAGGACCGCACGACGAGCTCCAGCCGGGCGGGCGGGGACGGGACGCCGAGGTGCGCGACGATCTGCTCGTAGGCGGCCTGACGCACCCCGTCGACCAGGGCGTCGGCCGTGGACGAGCCGCTCTGGGGGCCGCCCCGCATCAGCGCGGCGAAGCCCGGACCGTGCTCCTCGACGAAGTCGAAGAACCTGCGCATCACCCGGGTCAGCCGTGCTCCCAGGGGCCCTTCGTGCGCCTCCAGGAAGCGGCCGGCCAGCTCGTCGGCGGCCCGCTTCAGGGCCGCCTCGTAGAGGCTCCGCTTCCCCGGGAAGTAGTGGTAGACGAGCGGGCGCGAGATACCGGCCGCCGCCGCGATCTCGTCGATCGACACCTCGTCCGGCGAACGATGGCTGAACAACTCCAGCGCGACACCGATCAACTGGGCCCTGCGCTCGTCGACGCCCATCCTGCGCCGCACCCCGGTCGTCATGCCGAACAGCCTAACGGGGCGCGGCGGGCGGGCCTCCTCCGCACTCCCACCGGGCAGTTGCCGAGGGCCCCGGCCTTCCCACGGCTCAGCGCAGGGAGTCCACCCGGCTGCCGTCCGCCAGCAGCCCGTCCAGCCTGGGCCGGTCGCCCTTGCTGGTCGGCAGCGCCAGCAGCCGTCCGTCCACCCGGCCCGTCGCCCCGCCCGTCGCGGTCAGGGACGCGAACTGCTCTGAACCCGCCGCCAGTACGTACCATCGCCCGCCGTCCGACTTCCACAGCACGCCCGCCAGCACGCGGGGCCTGCGTATCCCGCAGTCCGGCGAGTCCTCCGCGCGGGCCGCGACCGCTCCCGGCGCACCGGCGCCCCCCGACAGCTCCGGCGGCGCCTGGAACTGCGCCAGGACTCTGCTGCCCGAACCCCGCCAGGTGTCGGCCCTCGTGCAGAACCACAGCGCGTCGCCCCCGCCCTCCGGCAGCCGCTGCTTCGCGTACGGCCACGAATTCACCGAGCGGACGCCGGTGGACCGCACCGCCGGCAGCAGACAGGCGGTGCGCGCCCAGCTCTCCCGCTCCGCCCGGCCGGTGACGTCGTGGGGAGCGGAGGGTGTGCCGGACGTGAGGCGCACGGGAGTGAGCTCACCGAGATCCGTCATCAGCCGTGCGGCGGCGCCGTCCCGCACCTCCAGGGCCCGCCAGGAACGGCAGTCCGCCCGGCCCCCCTCCTCCGTCCCCGGCCCCGCCAGCGGGTCCGTCACCCCGTGGCGGTCACGGGACAACGGCCGGGCAACGGCGTGCGGTGCGAGCAGGTCCCGCACGCCGGCCTCCCGCACCCACGGCGCGGTCAGATAGCGGATCCGGCCCGCCCGGCGCTCCACCACCAGCGCACTGGCCGCCACCGCGTCCGCGCCGTCGACCCTCGCGAAGTCCAGCGCGGCACCCCGGGACGGATCGGCGTTGCGCGGCTCGGCGTACCGAACGACACGCAGGCCGTCGTGGAACAGCACCACCGCCGCCTCCCCGACCTCGCCCGCGTACAGCAGCTGCGGTGGCCCCATCGGCGGACCGTCCGGCGTACCGGGCGTCGCCGAGGAGACCACGGCGGGGCCGGGGCGGGCCCACGCGGCGAGGGCGCGTCCCAGCAGACGGGTGTCCCCGGTCCGGTCGCCGCGCGTCGGCCAGACCGTGAAGTCCCGCCGTGCCGAGCCTCGCCAGAGCCCCCCGGGCACCCGGTGCAGGGCGGCAGGGTCCAGGGCCTGCTGAGCCGTCCGGTGGCGCGCGTAGAGCGGCGCGGAGGACGCGCTCGGGCCGCCCAGGCCGTCCCCCGGCATCAGCAGCAATGTCCCGCAGACCAGCAGGGCGCCGACGCCGGCCAGGACCGTGCGCGTGCGCCGCCCGCGACGGGCCGGGTCGGTCGGCCTGACCTGCAGGGAACACGGGTCGAACTCCGGGGAGGCCAGCAGGGTGTGGGGCGCCGTGAGGGAGCCGGCCTCCAGCAGCGCGGCCCTGGGGTCGGCGACACCCGCCGCGTCGAGGACCCGGCAGACCTCGGCGTCGTCGAGCTCTTCCAGCCCCCGCAGCACATGGGCGGCCCGGCAGGGCCCCGACACCGACGCCAGCTCCTGCTCCAGGGCCAGCTCGCCGGCCCCGCAGGAGTGCGGGAACAGCCGCAGCCCCCACACCTGCGGCACCACCGGCGGGAACTGCGCACGCCGGGGCCGGGCGAACCGCAGGAGCGGCAGCCCCGCCTCCAGCGCGGAACGCACCACCCGCAGGCGTACGTGCGCGTAGGCGCGGCCCGGGTCCGCGCCCTGCCTGCCCGCAAGGGCCCGCTGAGCCATCCAGTGGGCCGACAGCACCCGCCGGTTGCGGCCGAGCGAGGGCGCCAGCACGAGATACGCGATCCGCACCAGCCGGGCGTAGTGCTCGGCCGGTGCGGCCTCGACCCGTTCCCCGGGCCACTGCGCGTACGGGCGGCCGGCGGACGGTACTGCTCGTCGTGGGGGCATGTTCAGCTGAACGAGCGAATGGTGCGATGGTCACTCCGGCGCGCGCTCCGGAGCGGGTTGCGCGGTTTCCCGGCGCGAGCCGTGGGTGCCGGGGCACGATGACCGCATGGTGGAACGGTGTGAGTGGCGACGAGGTCGGGCCCGCCGGGCATCGGGGGCCGTGCTGACGGGGTTCGCCCTGCTCACCGCGTGCGGCGTGCTCACCGCGTGCGACGGGGGAGCGGAAGGCGACAAGGAGCCCACCGGGCCCCTGACCGCGAGCGGGACGCTGGAACAGCTCGCGTCGAAGGTGGACTGCGAGCCGAATCTGCAGACCGACGCCGAGGAGATCCGTCAGGCCAACTGCACTACCGGCGACGGGCGTTACGTGCTGGCGACTTTCGCCACCGACCGCGGCCAGCGGGAGTGGATCAACGAGGCCAACGACTACGGCGGTTCGTACCTGGTCGGCCGGAAGTGGGTCGCGGTGGGTGACGCGGACGTGGTCGCGGCACTGCGCGGCCGGCTCGGGGGGACGGTGGAGGCCGCCTCGTCGCACCACTCGGGGAACAGTGGTGGTGGGGGGAACGAGACAGGGCACTCCGGTCACCACGGGAGCTGACCGCGCAGGTTCACAGGGGCAGGCGCAGCTGCCGGCGCCGCTGGGTCAGCGGCACTTGCGCCCACCGTTGACGCAGCTCACCACCTTCTTCATCAGCGCCTCGTCGAAGACGTTGATGAAGTCACCGTGATCGGTGACCGGCTTGTGCAGCTGCTCCGGGAACGAGTCGACGGCGAAGCCGGGGCCCGGCGGTACGTCGTAGACGATGCGCTGCACGAGCTGCGGAATCGCCCTGAATCCGGCCGGGCACCGGCCGTCGTCCTGGGCGAACGCCACATGGGTGCGGTGATTGGCGCTGTCGGTGTTCCGTCCGTCCCAGCAGCTCTGGAAGGCGAAGGACCGCACCACCTGGCTGCCCTCCGGGCAGATCGGGTACTTGTCCGCGAGCTGCCTGTCCTCGAAACCGGTGCAGCTCCAGGACGCGTTGGCGTTGGCATCCCCGTTGGTGAAGGCCTTCGCGTCCCCGGTGATGATCCGCAGGAAGCGCGGCATCGCCGTGACCTTCCCGGCAGGGGAGCCGACGAACTTCAGTGTGACCTGGGAAGGGGTCTGGATCTCCCCGGTGTTCTGGTCCTTGCCGCCGCCGTCCGCCGCCACGTCGTTCTCGTCCTGCCCGTTCTGCTGGCGCAGGACGGGCCAGTAGTACGTCGACCTGTCGCCCTGATTGCGGCAGGTCGACTCGCCGCCGGCCAGATCGTCGTCGCTGGAGAAGGCGTCGGTCGCCTGGTTGCCGACGTAGTCGTGCATGTGGTGGGCGCCGTTGCTCACGCCGGGAGCGGCGATGACGTTGTCCGGGTTGAACTTGCCGTTCTCGTTGCGGCCGCAGTCCGTGGTGAAGGTGCCCCGGGAGGCGCCCCGACGGTTGCGGGGCCGCTCCACGTTCGGCTGGACGGACTCGATGTCGACGAAGTCGGACGCCTCGGGACCGTTGCCCTCCTGGCCCTGGCCGCCGTCCCCCTGACCGTCGCCGTCCCCCTGACCGTCCCCTTCCCGGCCGCCGTCCTGGCCGGCGTCGGCGCCTTCGGTGGGATCCTGGCCGCCGTCACCCCCGTAGCCGTCCCCGTCCTGCCCGCCGCCCTGTCCGTCCTCGTCGTCGGCGCGCATGCTGCACCCCGCGAGTCCTTCCAGGTCCCCCGGCCGGTCACCCGCAACCCGTTCGACGGCGATGCCGATCCGGTCGAGGCTGGCCGTCCGCTTGCTCCGCAGCGGGCCGAGCACCGCGTTCTCGGCGAGGGCCGGATCCCTGGCGATCCGCTCCCTGCGGTCCGCGAACTGCCGGTACGCGTCGGTGATCTGCGTATCCATGGCGGCCAGTTCGCGGTCGACCTCCGGCCGCGCCCGGTCCGGCACGTCTTCAAGCGCGATCCCCGCGTCCGGGCAGTCGATGGTGGACATCTGGCGGGCCGCGTTCCGGCCCTGCCAGGGAGGCGATCCGGACCCGCCCTCGCCGGCACTCGCGTAGACGTTGACGGCGACCAGCCCACCTCCTCCCAGAATCAGCGCGGCCGCGGCGGCGATCGCCCGGTTGGCCGTGGTCGAACGTTTCCTGCGCGATGTGCGTCCCATGGGAACTCCTCCGCTTCGGTGCTTCGAGTCAGAAGCGTGACGTCCCATACGGACCAGGGGCCCCGCCTGTTCAGACCGCCGAAGAATCCATGGAGGCGGATCACACCGGCACGGTGCCCACGGGCGCTCCCGTCATCCGGTTGGCCAGCGTCGAGACGGTGTAGGCGCCGATGCCGAGAACGACCTCCAGGGCATTGCGCGCGGTGTAGCCCAGGGCGGCGAATTCCCGCAGGGAGTCGTCCCCGACCGCGCCCGATGTCTCCAGGGCCACGAGCGTGAACCGGCGTACTCCTTCCAGCCGTTCGTCCGGGAGGGGCTGCTCCCCGGGGGCCCGCAGCGCGGTGACGAGCTCCGGTGCGGCGCCGAGCGAGACCAGTCTCTCCGTGTGCATCTCCACGCAGACGTGGCATGCGTTGCGGGTGGCCATGGCCATGATCACGACCTCGCGGGACAGCGGGTCGAGGGTGCTCGACTCGAAGGCGGCGCTCGCCGCGAGGAAGCCGTTGAGCGTCTCCGGCGAGGTGGCCAGCCGAGCCACGGCGGACGGCACACGGCCGCCCCGCCTCCCGGCCATGGCCTCCATGGTGCGGCGGCCGGCGGGCGGCGCCGAGTCGAGGGTGTGCTCGGGGAAGTGCGGAGCGGACATGGCGGAACTCCTCGCGTAAACTCGACAACATGATTGACGAAAAGGTAAACCAGGTTGTCGAGTTGCGCAATGGGTGAGGAGCGAGGCAGCGGGGGAGAGGCGGGCTTCGAGCTGCCGCTGCTGCTGTTCGCGGGCTTCCGGTCGGTCATCGACGCGCTCCACCGCGACCTGGTCGCCCAGGGCCATCAGGACATGCGCCCCGCCTACGGCTTCGCCCTCCAGGCGGTCGGCCGCGACGGGGCGAGCGCCAGCGAGATCGGCCGGCGGCTGGGGGTCTCCAAGCAGGCGGCCGGGAAGACGGTCGACAAGCTGGAGAGCCTCGGATACGTGGAGCGGGCCGACGACCCCGCCGACGGCAGGCGCAAGCTGGTCAGACTCACCGCGCGCGGCGTCGATGTCCTGGTCAGATCCGCCGAAGGCTTCGACCGGATCCGTGCGGAGTGGGTCGCCACGCTCGGTGCGGAGCGCGTCCGGGCCCTGGAGGCGGACCTCGGGCGGATGGCGCCCGCCGGCGCGTACCGGCTGGACGCCGCGGGGTGGTTCACGGGCTGAGCGTCCGGGCTGGTGGCCGCTCGGGTCAGCCCCGGTCGAGGTAGGCGAGGACCGCGAGGACGCGCCGGTTGTCGTCGTCCGACACCGGCAGGCCGAGCTTGCTGAAGATGTTCGAGGTGTGCTTGGCCACCGCCCGCTCCGTGACCACCATCTGCGAGGCGATCGCCACGTTGGAACGCCCCTGCGCCATCAGCTCCATGACCTCGCGCTCCCGCGGCGTCAGGCCGGCCATGGGCGCGTCCACCGAGCGCCGGGACAGCAGCTGCGAGATGACCTGCGGGTCCATCGCCGTACCGCCGGCGGCGACCCGGCGCACCGCGTCGATGAACTGGTCGGCGTCGAACACCCGGTCCTTCAGCAGGTAGCCGATGCCGCCGTTGCCGTCGGCCAGCAGCTCCCGGGCGTACAACTGCTCCACGTGCTGCGACAGGACGAGCACCGGCAGCCCCGGTCTCCGGCGGCGGGCCTCCAGTGCGCACTGCAGGCCCTCGTCCGTGTGCGAGGGCGGGAGCCGGACGTCGACGACGGCGACGTCCGGCTCCGACTCCGCGAGCGCCTTGGTCAGTTCGGGTCCGGTCTCCACTGCTGCCGCGATCTCGAAGTCGTAGGCTTCGAGCATGCGCACGAGGCCGTCGCGGAGCAGGAAGAGATCTTCGGCTAGGACAACGCGCAAGGGATCTCCATGGTCACCATGGTGGGACCGCCGGCAGGGCTGTTGACGGCCAGTACGCCGTCGAATGTACCCAGTCGGCGTTCGATCCCGCTGAGTCCCGACCCGGCTCCGACGGCCGCACCGCCGCTGCCGTTGTCGGTGACGGAGATCCGCAGCATTCCCCCGGAGTGGTGCATGTCCACCCATATGCGGTCGGCGCCGGAGTGCTTCACCGCGTTCGTCAGGGTCTCGCTGACGGCGAAGTAGGCCGCCGACTCGACCGGGGCGTCCGCGCGGCCGGGAACCTCCACCGTGACCTCGGACGCCAGCGGCATCCGCAGCGCCAGCGCCCTCACCGCGTCGCCGAGACCGCGCTCGGCGAGGACCGGCGGGTGGATGCCACGGACCAGGTCCCGCAGTTCGGTGAGAGCCTCCGCGGAGGACGTACGCGCCATCGCCAGCAGCTTCTTCGCCTGCGCGGGGTCCTTCTCGATCAGCGCCTCGACGGTGCCGAGGTTCATGCCCATGGCGACCAGCCGGGCCTGCGCCCCGTCGTGCAGATCTCGCTCGATGCGCCGCAGTTCGGACGCCGCCGTGTCCACGGCCTCGTGCCGTGTCTCGGTGAGGCGGTCGATGCGCCGGGCGAGCTCCTCGGGAGTGGGCGACAGCGACGACCGGGCGAGCACGAAGTGCAGCCGCAGCAGCGGCCGGCTCGCCCACAGCCCGACGTGGAAGACCGCGACCCCGAGCACGGCGGCCGCCAGCCCCGTCGCCTGGCTGCTGACCGGCACGAAGCCGTACCAGTACGTGCTGTCCTCGAACACCCGCCACAGCCCCGCCGCCAGGACGAGTCCCTCCACCGGGTACACCAGCAGCGCGAAGGAGAGGACCAGCACCACGTATCCCGCCGTCATGTCGACCAGCAGCCACCGCAGATCCCGCCAGGTCGCCGGATCCTTGAGCATCAGCACGGTGCGCTCGACCTGCCCGGTGAACCCGGTGCGCAGGCCCGTCGGGAACGGCCGGTAGGGCACGGGGATGCGGATGTCCGACCAGGCCGCCGCCAGCTCCCGGCGCCGGCCGGCGTGGCTGCGCACCGCCCCCAGGATCCACGGGGTGGTGACCAGCCCCACGCCCAGCGAAATGAAGGAGACGGAGAGGACCGACAGGACGAAGAGAGTGGTGGAACCCGCGATGCTGGCGAAGGAGAGGGCGATGGCCCGCCCGCCGGCCCGCAGCGCGGCCCGGACCCGGTTCTCTGCCGGACTCATGATGGTGTCCCCCCTCGCCGGGCTCCCCGCCGGATCCCGTCCGGGTCCAGTCTCGCCCGTGCGGATGGGCCTTCGTCAGCCGTTCCACCACCCGACGGGGGTGTACCTGGCACCACCACCCGGGGCGGGCGGGAGGCCCCGGGACAGGCCCCGGGACCTCCCGTACGGCTGGGTGCGATCAGGGCGTGTACTTGTAGCCGACGCGCCGCACGGTCTGGATCGACCGGCGGTGCTCCGCACCCAGCTTGCGGCGGAGCCGGGCGACATGGACGTCGACGGTGCGGCCGTCGCCCACATGCCCGTACCCCCAGACCGTCGTCACCAGCTGGTCGCGGGTGTGCACCCGGTGCGGATGCGCCACCAGGTGCGCCAGCAGCTCGAATTCGAGGTAGGTGAGGTCGAGGGCGGTGCCGTCCACGGCGGCCGTGCGCCGGGTGGAGTCGATCTGCACCGGCCCGCTCGCCGGAACATCGGCCGGCGGCTCCGGCACGGGCTCCCCGTGCCGGGCCGAGGCCACGGCGCCGGCCAGGGCCGGCTGCTGGTCCGCCGGCACGAGCACCAGGTAGCCGACCATCGGGGGCCGGCCCGGCAGGGCCGGCAGCGTGTGCGGGGGTGCGGGCAGCCAGGTGGCACCCGGCGGCAGGAAGCCGGCCACATCGGCGAGCCCGACGACCTCGTCACGGTCGACGGCGCGCAGCCGGTGGCGGTGGGAGGACGGAGCGGCGCGGACGGTGGTGGTGGCCGCGGCGGGCACCGCGGTGGCGGCGGACGCGGTGGGGAGGGTACGGGTGTTCGCCATGAGGGTCAGCTCTTTCGCGCGAGGAGTCGTCGAGGACGTACGTCGTGCGCGCGGACCGAAGGCCGGGGTGAGACGGCTTTAGAGGGCCTGCGCGTTCCTCGCGCGGCAACACACCCGGTCGAAGTCATGGTGCTGACGAGAGGGCCAGAACGGCTCGAGGTCGCTGCGACCCGACGCGGTGTGCTGGAAGCTGGCCATGTCCCCATTGAAGCAGAGATCGCCGCCGCACAGCAGGGTTCTCCCACCCGTCGGGACGGACCGCCGTGCCAGGTTGCTCACGAGCCCCGTCCGCCCCGTGGTCCCCGGTCCTGGCGGCGGCCGGGTACGCCGAAGGGGCGCCCGTCAGGCGGGCGCCCCTTCGCGAGTGACCGGGGGATCAGACCTGGTCGGCCTTCTCCAGTGCGGTGCAGCAGGTGTCGACGATCAGACGCGTGACGACGTACGGGTCGACGTTGGCGTTCGGGCGGCGGTCCTCGATGTAGCCCTTCTGGTCCTGCTCGACCTGCCACGGGATGCGGACCGAGGCACCGCGGTTGGAGACGCCGTAGCTGTACTCGTTCCACGGGGCGGTCTCGTGCAGGCCGGTCAGACGGTCGTCGATGCCCGCGCCGTAGTGCTTGACGTGGTCCATCGGCTTCGAGCCCTCACCGAGCGACTCGGCCGCGGTGATGATCGCCTCGTACCCCTCGCGCATCGCCTTGGTCGAGAAGTTGGTGTGCGCGCCGGCGCCGTTCCAGTCGCCCTTGACCGGCTTCGGGTCCAGCGTCGCGGAGACGTTGAAGTCCTCGGCGGTGCGGTACAGCAGCCAGCGCGCGATCCACAGGTGGTCCGAGACGTCCAGCGGGGAGACCGGTCCGACCTGGAACTCCCACTGGCCGGGCATGACCTCGGCGTTGATGCCGGAGATGGCGAGGCCGGCCTTCAGGCAGTTGTCGAGGTGCTTCTCGACGATGTCGCGGCCGAAGATCTCGTCCGAGCCCACGCCGCAGTAGTAGCCGCCCTGCGCGGCCGGGAAGCCGCCCTCGGGGAAGCCGAGTGGACGGTGCCCGTCGAAGAAGGTGTACTCCTGCTCGATGCCGAAGATCGGCTCCTGGCCCGCGAACTGCTCGGCGACCGGGCGCAGTTCGGCGCGGGTGTTGGACTCGTGCGGAGTCATGTCGATGTTGAAGACCTCGCACAGGACGAGGATGTCGTCCCCGCCGCGGATCGGGTCCGGACACGCGAAGACCGGCTTCAGGACCCGGTCGGAGGCGTGGCCCTCGGCCTGGTTGGTGCTCGAACCGTCGAAGCCCCAGACGGGCAGATCCGCCACGCCCTGCGAGGGGCTGCCGGCCATGATCTTCGTCTTCGAGCGAAGCTTGGCGGTCGGCTCGGTGCCGTCGATCCAGATGTACTCAGCCTTGAACGTCACGGACGCCATCCTTTGCGGGTGCTGCGGTCTATGGCGCGCAGCTTGGCAAGACGCGATTTCCCGACCGTTGCCCGAGTGTGAACCCCGTGTTACCGAGGTTTCCCGACGGTGTCGCACGGCAGGTACCCACCGCCGGGGGCCGTCTCACCCGGCGGCGCACCGGATACGTTCCGGGTCCCCGGCCGGTGAGGGCAGACTGGCTGCATGACGACACACGCAGCCTCCACCGGGCCCCTCCGGATCGGCCTCGTCGGGGCCGGCCCCTGGGCGCGCATGACCCACGCGCCCGCTCTCGCCGCGCACCCCGGCGCCGTACTGAGCGGCATATGGGGCCGACGCCCCGAAGCGGCGGACGCGCTGGCCGGGGCCCACGAGACCCAGGCGTACACGGGTGAGGCGGGCATCGAAGCGCTCCTGGCCGACAGCGACGCGGTGGCCTTCGCCGTGCCGCCGGACATCCAGGCACCCCTGGCCGTCCGTGCCGCCGAGGCCGGATGCCATCTGCTGCTGGACAAACCGGTCGCCACCACGGTGGCGGGCGCCCGCGAGGTGGCCGACGCCGCCGAGCGGGCCCGGGTCGCCTCCGTGGTCTTCTGCACCCTGCGGTTCGCCGGGGGAACGGCGGGATGGATCGCCGAACAGGCGGCGACAGGAGGCTGGTTCACGGCCCGCGCCCAGTGGATCGGTGCGCTGTTCGCGCCCGGGGCGAGCAACGAGTTCGCGGCCTCGCCCTGGCGCCGCGAGAAGGGCGGCCTGTGGGACGTGGGCCCGCACGCGCTCTCGGTACTCATCCCGGTCCTGGGCGACGTGACCCAGGTGGTCGCGGCCCGGGGCCCGGCCGACGCCACCCATCTGCTGCTGCGCCACACCTCCGGAGCGTCGAGCACGGTCACGCTGGCGCTGGACGCGCCGCAGGGCGCCGTGGGCACGGAGGTCGAATTCCGCGGCGAGCGGGGCGTGACGGCCCTGCCCGAGGGAGGCGGCGACGCGCTCGGCGCCTTCCGGACGGCCATGGACGCGCTGAGCGACGGGGCGCGCACGGGGACGGCGCACCCCTGCGACGCGAGGTTCGGGCTGCGGCTCACCGAGGTCCTCGCCCAGGCCGAGGCACAGTTGGGGCGGGCCTGACCCGGACCCCGAGGGGAGCGGGCGCGAGCCGCGGCGGGCAGGGCGAGCCGGAAACGGCAGGCCCGCCTCCGTCAGCGGCGCACGGCGCTCCGGAAGAAGGCCGGGCAGCGCGACAGCCCCTGAGCGCGGCCCTCATCGCCCCAGCGCGTCCCGCACCGCCTCGTCCGTCCGCGCCACCACGGCCGAACCGTCCTGCGCGGTGATGATCGGGCGCTGGATCAGCTTCGGGTGCTCGGCCAGCGCCGTGATCCACCGCTCGCGCGCGCCGGCGTCCCTCGCCCACTCCTTCACCCCGAGCTCCTTTGCCGCAGCCTCCTGGGTCCGGGTGATGTCCCACGGCTCCAGCCCGAGACGGTCCAGCACCGCCCGGATCTCCTCGGGCGAGGGCACGTCCTCCAGGTAGCGCCGGACCGTGTAGTCGGCGCCCTCGGCGTCGAGCAGAGCCAGCGCGCTGCGGCACTTGGAACAGGCGGGATTGATCCAGATCTCCATGGGGCCAAGGGTACGGGAGGGATCCGCGAAAGCGCCTCTGGCCAGGGGTGATTGTCAGTGGGAGGCAGTAAAATGGAGGGAGTTCGTGAGAGTTCCACCACCGTGCCAGGAGGTTGCCGATGGCCGTTGCCACAGTCACGACCCACACCGCCACGACCGAGCCGATTCCCACCCCGCCGCGGAAGAAGCGGCTTCCCGCGGGCCGCCCCCGCGAGTGGTACGTCTCCCACAACCGCCGCCTCAAGGCCATGCGTCTGGCCATCGCCCTGCTCGACACCGGGGTGTACCAGCCGTCGAGCGCGTCCAACCACCGCATCCGCGCGACGGCCGACCGTCTCGCCATGCACCCGCCGTCCGACACCACCTGCCGCATGGTCCGCGCCCTGATCCGCTACGGCCGCTGACCCCGCCCGCCCGTGCCCCCGAGGTCCGAGGGGGCACGGGCGGGCCCGCGCCGCGAGGCGAACGCCTTCGGGCTCCACATCGCCCACGACGTCCACGCAGGCCCGAGACGACCTCGGGCCGGGGACCGTATACGGCGGCGACGGGGGAGGGGCGGTCTGCGGGAGTACGGCCCCTGCTCGAACGGCTGCCGCCTGCCCCGGACGCAAAGGTCCGCGCCCCGCACACGCGGTCCGGAAGTGCGACGTGTCACAGACAACGCGGCGGCGCTGTGGGAACTTCAACTCTGTTACTCGTCAGTTGAGTTACCGACATGCGCGTGGAGAGGGTCGAATGAGCACTCTGCAAGCCATCACGCTCGACCAGGTGGTCGACACGGACCGCTACCCCTTGTCGGACCCCCGAAGCACCGGAGCCCGCGCCGTGGTGGCGCGGGCGAGGCGCGAACTCGCCGAGGACGGCTGCACCGTACTGCCTGACTTCGTCCGGCCCGCGCTCCACGACGTACTGCGACAGGAGTGCGCCGCCCTCGCTCCGCAGGCGTACTTCGACGTCGAGACCGTCAACGTCTACAACATCGACGTGGACGCCGACCTGCCCGCGGACCATCCCGGCCGGCGCACCTTCGAGCGCGGCAACGCTTTCGTCGCCCGCGACCGCATCCCCGGTGACTCCCTCATCAGCAGGCTCTACGCCCACGAGGCCTTCCAGCGGTTCGTCGCCGACTGCTTCTCCCTGCCCCGCCTGTACGAGCTCGCCGATCCGCTCTCCGGCCTCGTACTCAACGTCGTACGGCCGGGCATGGAGCACCCCTGGCACTTCGACACCAACGAGTACACGGTCAGCATGCTGACCCAGGAGGCGCAGGAGGGCGGCTCCTTCGAGTACTGCCCGAACATCAGGACCGCCGAGGACGAGCGCTTCGACGACGTCCGCGACGTCCTGGACGGCCGTGCCGCCCGGCCGCCCGAGCACCTGCCCCTGAGGCCGGGCGACCTGCAGCTGTTCAAGGGCCGCTACTCGCTGCACCGCGTCAGTCCCGTCCGGGGCGCCCGCGCACGCCACAGCGCGATCTTCGCCTACAGCGAGCGCCCCGGCGTCATCGGCAGCGTGGCCCGCACACGGCAGCTCTTCGGCCGCGTACTGCCCGGGCACCTGGCCGCGGAAGGCCGCGCCGTGCGGGGCGACCTGCTGCTGGACTGACGCACGGCGAACGGTTCCAGGCACCCCCCCCACGCGCCCCCACCGAGGAGAAGTCCCTTGCGTCTCGACGCGTCCGGAAAAGTCTCACTGGACCACATCTACACCGCGCCCGACCCCCGCACGTACTTCCAGGCGCTCCGCCCGCTCGGCTACCGCGTCCCCCAGCTGGCCAAGCCCTGGTTCGACAAGCTCATCAGGGAGTACCGGGAGACGGAACAGGTCGCCGTCCCCCGGATCCTGGACATCGGCTGCTCGTACGGGATCAACGCCGCCCTGCTCAAGTACGACGCCACCATGGACGAGCTCTACGCCCGCTACGACGGCAGCGGCCCCGCAACCCGCGCCGCACTGATCGAGCGCGACCGGGACCTCTCCCGTTCCCGGAGCCCCGCCCACGGTCTGCGTTTCACCGGCCTCGACGCCTCGACCAGCGCCCTGGCCTACGCGCGCGAAGCCGGCTTCCTCGACGCCACCGTCCACGCGGACCTCGAGGCGAACGACCCCACCCCCGAGCAGCGGGACCTGCTCGGGGGCACGGACCTGGTGATCTCCACGGGCTGCGTCGGCTACGTCACCGAACGCACCCTCACCCGCGTCGTGCGGGCACAGGACGGCCGCCTCCCCTGGATGGCCCACTTCGTACTGCGGATGTTCCCCTTCGACCCCGTCGAGGACGCCCTGGCGGAGCTCGGCTACCGGACCGTCCGGGTCGACGAGGTCTTCAAGCAGCGGCGGTTCGCCGGTCCGGAGGAACAGCGTGGCGTCCTGGACAGCTTGGCCGCCGCCGAGGTGGACGCGAGCGGACTGGAGGACGACGGCTGGCTCTACGCTCAGCTCTACCTCTCCAGACCGCAGCACCGGTAGTCCCCTCTCCCACCCCTCCCCACTCAACGAGAAGAGAGCCGCATTGAACGTCAGTCAGGAAGCAGCAGCCGACGCCGCCTTCGCCCGTGAGGGCACCCTCCCGCGCGTGCCGCTGCCCACACTGGAGGCGAGCTGCGAGAGGTTCCTCACCTGGTGCGCCCCACTGCTGACCGAGCGGGAACGGGCGGAGACCGAGGCCGAGGTCACCGCGTTCCTGAGGCCCGGCGGCCCCGGCCGGACCCTGCACGCGGCACTGGAGGAGTACGACGCCACGGAGGGCGTGCACAGCTGGCTCGACACCTTCTGGCCGTACCGCTACCTCGGCCGCCGCGACCGGATCGCGCTCAACGCCAACTTCTTCTTCCTCTTCCAGGACACCGGCCAGGGGCAGCTCGACCGTGCGGCCGGGCTCGTCGCGGGCGCGCTGCACTACAAGCGGCAGCTCGACGAGGGCATGGTCGCGCCGGTGGAACAGCGCGGCGTCCCCCAGTCGATGGTGCAGAACTCGTACCTCTTCTCCACGACCCGCATCCCCGGCGTCCCGCTGGACACCGTGCGCGCCCCGTACAGCGAGCGGGAGCCCGGACCGTCCACGGCCCGGCACATCGTGGTGTTCTTCCGCGGCACCATGTTCCGGCTGGACGTGCTCGGGCCCGACGGCGTCCCGCACAGCCTGGACGAGATCGAGGCCGGGCTGCGCGCGGTCACCAAGGCCGACGTCCACACCGCCGACGAGGACCGGGCCGGTCACCTCACCACCCTGGCGCGGGCGGAGTGGGCGGCCACCCGGGCCTCCCTCGTCGAGGGCCACCCCGGCAACGCCCGGACGCTGGACGACATCGAGACCGCCCTGTTCTGCGTCTGCCTGGAGGACTTCGCACCGGACGGTACCCAGGCCGCCTGCGACGAACTGCTCCACGGAGACCGGGGCAACCGCTGGTTCGACAAGGCCGTCTCCTTCGTCGTCTACGCGGACGGCCGGGCCGGCATCAACGTCGAGCACTGCGAGCTGGACGGGACGACCATCCTCAGCTTCACCGACGCCCTGCTCGGCACCTCGCCCGACGAACACTCCCGAGGGTCCGGCGCCCGCCCCCAGGGCGAGCCGGTGCCGCGCCCGCTCACCTTCGAGCTCGACGCGCCCCTGCGGGCCCGGGTGCGCGCCGCGGCCGAGGCGTTCGCCGCGTACGGGAACGACACCGCCACCCGCACCGTGTCGTTCGGCGACTTCGGCAGCACGGCCGCCAAGGCACTCAAGGTGTCCCCGGACGCCTTCGTCCAGCTCGCCTACCAGCTCGCCCACCAGCGGGCCAAGGGCCACCTGGGAGCGACGTACGAGTCCATCGCCACCCGGCAGTTCCGGCACGGCCGCACCGAGGCGATGCGCGTCGTCACCCCGGAGATGCCCGCCTTCGTCGCCGCGATGGAGGATCCCGGGACCGGCCGCGACACCCGCCGCGCCGCGTTCCGGGCCGCCGCCGGGGCCCATGTGGCACGGGCGAAGGAGTGCCAGGCGGGAGAGGCTCCCGAGCAGCACCTGTGGGAGCTGGAACTGATCCAGCGCCGCCGCGGCGACGAACTCGGTGTGGACGAGCAGCCCTCGCTCTACCGCTCCCCGGGCTGGCTCACCATGCGGGACGACTACCTGAGCACGAGCTCGGCGCCTTCGGAGAACATCCAGTACTTCGGCTTCGGCTCCACGAGCAGCCGATGCATCGGCGTCGCCTACGTCCTGCTGCCGGACCGCTTCAACCTCTACCTCAGCACCCCGCGCACGGTGGCCGACCAGATGCACGCCTTCGCGGACCACCTCACCGAGGCCGTCGCCGAACTGCGCGACCTGCTGACGGACTGAGCGCGGACCGTACGGTGGTGCGCCCCCTGGGGCCGGGGGCGCACCACCCCACGGGGGCAGAGGTGCGCGGGCGGTGCAGGCCGGTGGGCACCCGTGGAGCGAGCGGGCTCCGGGGCTGACGCCCTCGAAGCGGTGCCTTCACGTACGCGGAAAGACGGTGAGGGCTGTCTCCCTGGTGAGCAGGGAGACAGCCCTCACCGATGAATCCTTCGCAGGCCGGGGACGTCCCCGGCCCCGCGCCTAGAGGTCGAAGTACAGCTCGAACTCGTGCGGGTGCGGGCGCAGCTGGATCGGGGCGATCTCGTTGGTGCGCTTGTAGTCGATCCACGTCTCGATCAGGTCGGGCGTGAAGACGCCACCGGCCTGGAGGTACTCGTGGTCGGCCTCGAGGGCGTCGAGGACCGCCGGGAGCGAGGTCGGGACCTGCTGGACGCCCGCGTGCTCCTCGGGGGCCAGCTCGTAGAGGTCCTTGTCGATCGGCTCCGGCGGCTCGATCTTGTTCTTGACGCCGTCCAGGCCGGCCATCAGCAGGGCCGAGAACGCCAGGTACGGGTTGGAGGACGGGTCCGGGGCACGGAACTCGACGCGCTTGGCCTTCGGGTTGGAGCCCGTGATCGGGATACGCATCGCGGCGGAGCGGTTGCGCTGCGAGTACACCATGTTGACCGGGGCCTCGAAGCCGGGGACCAGGCGGTGGTAGGAGTTCACCGTCGGGTTGGTGAAGGCCAGCAGCGACGGGGCGTGCTTCAGGATGCCGCCGATGTAGTAGCGCGCCATGTCCGAGAGGCCCGCGTAGCCCTGCTCGTCGTAGAAGAGCGGCGTGCCGCCCTGCCACAGCGACTGGTGGACGTGCATGCCCGAGCCGTTGTCACCGAAGATCGGCTTCGGCATGAAGGTCGCGGTCTTGCCGTTGCGCCAGGCGACGTTCTTCACGATGTACTTGAAGAGCATCAGGTCGTCGGCCGCGGCGAGCAGCGTGTTGAACTTGTAGTTGATCTCGGCCTGGCCGGCGGTGCCGACCTCGTGGTGCTGGCGCTCGACCTGGAGGCCGTTCTTGTCCAGCTCCATGGAGATCTCGGCGCGCAGGTCGGCGAAGTGGTCGACCGGCGGGGTCGGGAAGTAGCCGCCCTTGTAGCGGACCTTGTAACCCCGGTTGTTCTCGACCGCACCGGTGTTCCAGGCGCCGGCCTCGGAGTCGATGTGGTAGAAGCTCTCGTTCGCCGACGTCTGGAAGCGGACGTTGTCGAAGACGTAGAACTCGGCCTCGGGACCGAAGTACGCGGTGTCGGCGACACCGGTCGAGGCGAGGTAGGCCTCGGCCTTCTTGGCCACGTTGCGCGGGTCACGGCTGTACTGCTCGCCGGTGATCGGGTCGTGGATGAAGAAGTTGACGTTCACCGTCTTGTCGCGGCGGAACGGGTCGACACGGGCCGTGGACAGGTCCGCACGGAGCGCCATGTCCGACTCGTGGATGGCCTGGAAGCCGCGGATCGACGAGCCGTCGAAAGCCAGTTCCTCGGCCGGGTCGAAGGTCGCTGCGGGGATCGTGAAGTGCTGCATCACACCCGGCAGGTCGCAGAACCGGACGTCGATGAACTTGACGTCGTTGTCGGCGATGTACTTCTGGACTTCGTCGGCGTTCTGGAACATCCAACTCCTCCTACTCCCGACCCGGGAACGGGCGGGGTTGCAGCTCGTCTGTGTGGCCAGTGCGGTGGCACACGCTGGACCCGACCTTAGGTAAACGGGATTTCTCCGGCGTGACCCATTTGTTTCGCACAAGTTAACCAGCCCGGTTGCGGGCGGCATCTCGGCGACGTGTTCCGTGCCCCGCCCGGCCGGGTGCAAACGTGGGCGCAGTACCGTGGTCGGGTGGACAACAGGCAAGCAATCGGATCGTGGCTCTCGGGGCCGCGCGCGGCGGCCGAGGAGATGGGCGCCGACTTCGGTTACCGGGGCGAGCGCCTCGGTCTGCCCCAGGAGGGCCCGGGGTCGATCGCCCCGCTGGGCCGGCGCTTCGGGGCTCTCTTCATCGACTGGGCCGTGTGCATGGTGATCGCATACGGGCTGCTCGCAGGGGGTGACCAGCAGGCGGCGGGCAACTGGGCGCTCGGCATCTTCCTCGTCATGAGCCTGCTGACGGTCGGAACGGTGGGTTCCACCCCGGGCAAGCGGATTCTGGGGCTGCGGGTCATCGCCGAGGACGGCGGACGGCTCGGCGTCGTCCGGGTCGTCCTGAGGAGCGTGCTGCTCCTCCTGGTGATCCCGGCCATCGTCTGGGACCGCGACAGCCGCGGCCTTCACGACCGGCTGGCCCGCGCCGTCCAGGTCCGTATCTGAGACCGTCCACCAGGCGGACGGGACGCGGGGAGCGGTGCACTGCACGCGAGCGGCCCCGGACGACGTCGTCCGGGGCCGCTCTTCTCGTCACGTCTTCGGTCAGCGCATCTTTCCGCCGCGCGGCATCCGCATGCCCTTGGGCATCGGACCCTTCGGCAGCGGCATGTTGCTCATCAGGTCGCCCATCGCCCGGAGGCGGTCGTTGGCGGCGGTCACCTGCGGGCCGGTCAGGACCCGCGGAAGCTTCAGCATCGTGGTGCGCACCTTCTTCAGCGGCACCTGACCCTCGCCGTCGCCGACGATGATGTCGTGGACCGGCACGTCGATGACGATGCGGGCCATCCGCTTCTTCTCGGCCGCCAGGAGGCTCTTCACCCGGTTCGGGTTGCCCTCGGCCACCAGCACGATGCCTGCCTTGCCGACCGCGCGGTGGACGACGTCCTGGCTGCGGTTCATCGCGACGGCCGGGGTCGTGGTCCATCCGCGGCCCACCCGGTCCAGCACGGCCGCGGCAGCACCCGGCTGGCCCTCCATCTGACCGAAGGCCGCACGCTCGGCACGTCGTCCGAAGATGATCGCCATCGCGAGGAAGGCCAGTACGAAGCCCAGAATGCCCGCGTAGACCGGGTGGCCGATCAGGAAACCGATCCCGAGGAGGACACCGAAGGTGATGATTCCCACACCCGCGACGACAAGACCCACCTTGGGGTCCGACCGCCTGGTCATCTTGTAGGTCAGGGCGATCTGCTTGAGCCGCCCCGCGTTCTCGGCGCTGTCCGCGCCTTCAGTGTTTGCCTTCCTCGCCATGTACCGAAGTTTACGTGGCCCGGAGGTGACCTAGGAACGGTGGTCGGCCACAGCCTTCAGCACATGCTCAGCCTCGACCCGGTCCTGGGCCCTGCGGCGGTCCTCCAGGACGGCCGTCCAGGCGTTCCTGCGGGCCGTGCGCTGGCCGCTGCTCATCAGCAGCGACTCGACAGCGCGGAGCGCGGTGCCGACGGTCGGGATGGCGTTGGCTCGTACCGGTGCTGCGTGCATCGTGGGTGTTCCCCCTCGGAGCGGATGCGCGCGCCCGGCGCGCACTGGGTAGCGGGAAGCAATGACGACGGCGGCTGCGGGAGCCTCCGCGTATGTACCTAGGGTCACTGCTCGGTGTTACCAGTGCATGACCGGTCGGTCAAACACCAATGAAACTCTGATTTCGGCGCCGCGCACGCCGACGCGGCCCATACGGGCCCCCGACCTGCGGGGGGCGTACGGGCCGCGTCGTCGCGGCTATTACTGTTCAGTAATTTCTTGTGCGCCGATTCACACGGACGACGGGGTGCCTGCGGTCGCTCCGCGGCGCTCCATCGCCTGCTGGAACAGACGCCCCGCGCGGTACGAGGAACGCACCAGCGGGCCCGACATGACGCCGGAGTAACCGATCGCGTCGGCCTCGTCCTTCAGCTCCACGAACTCGTGCGGCTTCACCCAGCGCTCGACGGGGTGGTGCCGCGCGGACGGCCGGAGGTACTGCGTGATCGTGATGAGCTCGCAACCCGCGTCGTACAGGTCCTGGAGCGCCTCGCTGACCTCCTCGCGGGTCTCGCCCATGCCGAGGATCAGGTTGGACTTCGTCACCAGGCCGGCCTCCCGGGCCCGCGTGATGACGTCGAGGGAGCGCTCGTAACGGAAACCGGGCCGGATCCGCTTGAAGATCCGCGGGACCGTCTCGACGTTGTGCGCGAGCACCTGGGGGCGCGAGGAGAAGACCTCGGCGAGCTGCGCGGGCTCCGCGTTGAAGTCGGGGATGAGCAGCTCGACCTTCGTGGCGCCGCCCTCCCGCTCCGCGGTCTGGGCGTGGATCTGGCGCACGGTCTCCGCGTACAGCCAGGCGCCGCCGTCCTCCAGGTCGTCGCGCGCGACGCCGGTGATCGTGGCGTAGTTCAGGTCCATCGTCACGACGGACTCACCCACGCGGCGGGGCTCGTCACGGTCCAGCGCCTGCGGCTTCCCCGTGTCGATCTGGCAGAAGTCGCAGCGCCGGGTGCACTGGTCGCCGCCGATGAGGAAGGTGGCCTCGCGGTCCTCCCAGCATTCGTAGATGTTCGGACAGCCGGCCTCCTGGCACACGGTGTGCAGTCCCTCGCTCTTCACGAGCGCCTGCATCTTCGTGTACTCGGGGCCCATCTTCGCCCGGGTTTTGATCCACTCGGGCTTGCGCTCGATGGGGGTCTGGCTGTTTCGGACCTCCAGGCGCAGCATCTTGCGCCCGTCGGGTGCGACACCGGACACTCCGGCACCCCTTTGCTTTCGCTGCATTGGATTCTTCGGCGAACACCAGGGTACGCCCGTGGTTAGAACGGTCTTACGTATGGCTAACCTGTGGCCGAGGGGCCCTATTCCGGCGGGCCCGCGCGGAGCCTCAGGCGGAGGCGGCCTCCGCGGTCCCGACGGCACGGGGCGCGAGCTCCGCGTTCTCCAGGACGGCCCTCAGGTGCTTCTCGATGACGGGGAGCACGTCGGCGATCGTGATCTCGCGGCCCAGTTCGTAGGAGAGCGAGGTCACGCCCGCGTCCCGGATCCCGCAGGGCACGATCCGGTCGAACCAGGTGTTGTCCGGGTTCACGTTCAGGGCGAAGCCGTGCATGGTCACGCCCTTGGCGACCCGGATGCCGATCGCGGCCAGCTTGCGGTCCTCGCGGCGCTGGCCCGCGTTGGACGGGGCGTACTCGGGTCCGTTCAGCCGGGCGTCGAACTCCTCGTCGTGCAGCCGGGGGTCGAAGTCCAGGGACAGCCCCCCGAGCGCGGGACGGTCCTCGACCGGGTCACCGAGCACCCAGACGCCGCTGCGGCCCTCGACCCGGCTGGTCTCCACACCGAACTCCGCGGCTGTCAGGATCAGCGCGTCCTCCAGGCGGCGCACGTGGGCGACCACGTCCACCGGGCGGGGGAGCTTCATGATCGGATAGCCGACGAGCTGCCCCGGGCCGTGCCAGGTGATCTTCCCGCCGCGGTCGACGTCGATCACCGGGGTGCCGTCCAGTGGGCGTTCGCTCTCCGTCGTGCGCCGGCCCGCCGTGTAGACGGGCGGGTGTTCGAGGAGCAGGCAGGTGTCGGGGACGGTGTCCTCGAACCGGGCGGCGTGCACCTCGCGCTGCTTCTGCCAGGCCTCCTGGTACTCGACCCGTTCCTCGCCGAATCCCATGCGGACGAACCGCAGCTCACTCACTCGGGTGCCTCCCTACTCGCGGTGCCGGAGGGCCGGGGGGTGTCCCCGGAGCCACGTCACCATGCACTGATGTGCGCCCCCAGCCACTGTACGACTGCTCCGGAGGGCCGGGTGCGGCAGGTTACGGGCGGAGATGCCTCCGTCAGCGATCGGGCAAATCCTCACACGATCGGATGAACGTGGAGCGAAGGTCACCGGCGCCACCGCCGGGGCAGTTAAATTCGCGCCGTTCCATAACGGGCTCGCCCGCTCCCCGTCGTGGGGGAGCCCGTGAGGGCTGCCCGCCCGGCGCCGAAGGCAGGAGACCTTGCAGCTGATGTCGGAACGACCTCCGCAGCGCACCCCGAACCGGCGGCTCGCTGCCCTCATCGCGGAGGCCGGGTTCTCCCATGCGGGCCTGGCCCGCCGGGTGGACCAGCTCGGCCTCGAACACGGGCTCGACCTGCGATACGACAAGACCTCGGTGACCCGGTGGCTGCGCGGTCAGCAGCCCCGCGGCACCACTCCTGCCCTGATCGCCGAGGTCTTCACCAGACGGCTCGGACGCCGGCTCTCCGCGCAGGACCTGGGCCTGGACGCGTGTGCGCCCGTCTACGCCGGTCTGGAGTTCGCCGCCACGCCCGCCGAGGCCGTCGATATCGTCAGCGGGCTGTGGCGCAAGGACTCGGGCAGCCATGCGGAGCTGCGCAAGATCGCGTTCACCCCCGCAGGACTGGTCGTCCCGAGCCGGGACTGGCTGATCGGCCGGGCCGACGAATGGGTGGGCCACGGTGACGCTCCGGACCGCGGGACCGCAGCGGCCGGCCTGCCCGCGCCCCGTTCGGCCGCCGAGGCCCACGCGGCGCGCGCCCCGCACGGGCTCCACCAGGCCAACGGGACCGGCACCCTGCAG
>NZ_NEUF01000151.1 GCF_002910915.1 Streptomyces sp. SM10
CCTGGTGGATGGCGGGGTCGTAGCAGGTGCCGTCGCGCCAGCAGGCCCACATCACGCGAAGCCAGGCGCGGGCCAGGATGCGGATGGCGTGGGGGTGTCGTTTCTGGCGGGCTCGGGCGTCGTTGTAGATTTTCGCGGCCCAGTCGCTGCCGTGCCGGCTGTTGTCGGCGAAGGCGGTCAGGGCGACGCGGGCTCTGCGGTTGGTCGCGAAGCGGAAGGCGACGGTGCGGGACTTGCCCGACGCTCGGGTCACGGGGACGACCCCGGCCTCGGCGATGAGCTGCTCGCTGGTGCGGGCGCGTTCCAGGAGCGGGCCGATCTCACCGATGATCTGGCCGAGGCTGACCCTGCCGATGCGCGGCATCGTCGCGAACAGCGGCGCGTAGGTGTGGGTTTCGACCGCCTCGGCGATGGTCTTGTCCAGCGTGCGGATGGTCGTGCGGATGCCCTTCACCAGCTGGACCTGGACCTGGACCAGCTGCTCGACGACTGCCTCGCTGAGGCGGGAGGCCGCCTTCGGGGCCGTCCGCAGGCGTTCGATCAGGACACCTCCGGGCTTCCTGCCGGAGTAGCCGTGGCGCTTGCACCAGGCTTCGAGGCGTCCGGCGGTAAGCCTCGCGGCGGAGGCCGGGGTGGGGTAGCGCTCCAGGAAGGCCATGGCGATGTCGCTGTCGAGGTTGGCGAACACGGCCTTGCCTCCGGGCCAGTGCATGTCCAGCAGCGCGGCAAGCTGGTTGACCGCCGCGATGCGGGCCTCGACGTGGTCGGCGCGGGTCCGGGTGAGGGCCTGCAGATCGAGGGTGGCCTGCTCGGTGGGCTCCAGCCGGGGCAGCAAGTGGCCGTCGGTGCGCAGGTAGTCGGCGAGTTTCATGCTGTCGCCCGCGTCGGTCTTGGCCTTGCTGGCGCCCCAGCGCGGGCGCATGGCGTGGAAGGCGTTGGGATGCACGGGCACCACCGGGTGGCCGGCAACCAGCAGCCGGTCCACGGCCAGGCCGCGGCTGGTCTCGATCATCACGGGCAGATCCGCCGGGGCTCCGTGCTTCCCCAGCCGGGCCAGGGTCCTGGCGAATCCCTCTTCGGTGTGGGCGAACTCCCACCGGTCCACGCGTTTTCCGGCGTCGTCCATGACGGTGACGTCATGGGTCTCGGTCGCCCAGTCCCATCCGATGAACACGAAAGAAGTACTCCTGTGACGTCGACGGAGCACCTGCCCGGTGGTGGTGAGGTCGTCTGCCGGGAGCTCATTAATCGGCCCTCTGCGGGGCGTGTCCCTGAAGCCGATCAGACGGCCTCGGCCCGGCGGGGCTGGCGGAACTCATGCTGGCCGTCGAACGGCTCGCACTACTGGCCATGCACCCACCGGGACCGAGAGGTCACAACCCTACCGAAGAGGGCTGCAGAAGGGATGGTCCTCTAATGAGCACGACGACTCTGACGCCCGCCCCCACCGACGCGGCCGCAACCGCCACGGTCCTCCACGACGAGGGACGGATCGGGCTGCGGAACAACCTGCGGCACATCGGCGCCCTGGTGCGGCGCAACCTGCTCCAGATCAAGAAGGATCCGGAGTCGATGTTCGACGCGCTCCTGATGCCGGTCATCTTCGTGCTGCTGTTCGTCTACGTCTTCGGCGGCTCGGTCGGCAGCAGCATGGGCGGCGACCGTCAGGACTACCTGAACTACCTGATCCCCGGGCTGATGGCGATGATGGGCATGAACATCGCCATGGCGGTCGGTTCCGGCGTCAACGACGACTTCCGCAAGGGGGTCATGGACCGCTTCCGCACCATGCCGATCGCCCGGTCCTCGGTACTGATCGCCAAGATCGTGGTCGAACTCGGCCGGATGACCGTCGCCACGCTGATCCTGCTGGGCATGGGCTTCGCGCTCGGCATGGAACTCCACGGGTCGGTGCTCGGGCTGATCGGGGCGATCGCCCTGGCCGCCGCCTTCGGCGCCGCCATCATGTGGATCTTCATCCTGCTCGGACTCACCATGAAGACGGCCCAGGCCGTCCAGGGGATGGGGATGATCGTGATGATGCCGCTCCAGTTCGGCTCCTCCATCTTCGCCCCGACCCAGACGATGCCCGGCTGGCTCCAGACGTTCACCGACTACAACCCGCTCTCCAACCTGGCCGACGCGGCCCGTGGACTGATGATGGGCGGCCCGCTCGGCAACTCGGTCTGGCTGACGCTCGGCTGGACCCTGGTCCTCACCGCGGTGATGGCCCCGCTCGCGGTGTCCAAGTTCCGCAAGGCGTCCTGACGGAATCAGTCCCGGTACGCCTCGACGAGGGCGGTGGCCTCCTCCTGGGAGAGGCCATCGCCCTCGGCGTACGCGGCCTCGTAGGCGGCGTCCCCGAGCACGCCGCGGGCCAGCTCCTCGGCCGCCGCGCAGTCGGCCCGCGCCATGGACGTGGGCACGTGCCCCACCGGCAGCAGCGCCCGGCCGGCCGCCAGCAGCCGTGCCGCGAGGGCGGCCCGGTGCTCGCCCCCGAGCCCTCCCAGCGCCCGCGCCACCGAGAACAGGTAGAGCACCTGCATCTCCGGCGCCACCATCTGCGACAACCGGTCGTCGGCCCGTGCCAGCGCCTCCCGGCTCCGGGCCAGGGCGTCCGCGTACAGCCCGTCCTGGTTGTCCAGCCAGGCCAGACCGCCCATCACGAAGGCCTCGAAGACGCCGACGGCCCCTGACCTGAAGTCCGTCCGCAACACGGTGAGCTGCTCACGGGCCTCGGCGGTGCGGCCGGACATGCCCAGCGACATGGCCAGGAAGAACCGGGCGAACGCCGTCGCCTCGTGCCCCGCGTGCCGTCCCTCGGCGAGCACCTCCCGAAGGATGACCTCGCCCTCGCCACCGCGCCCGAGTTCGGTCAGCGCGGCGGCGTACCGGGTGCGGAGCACCAGCACCTGGGCCCGGGCACCGATCTTCTCCGCGTAGGCGATCGCGGCCTGGTAGTCCTCGGCGGCCCGGGTGTGGTCGCCCGTCTTCTCGTTGGCCTCGCCGCGTGCGGAGAGCGCCTCGGCCGCCCCCCAGTCGTCGCCGAGACGGCCGAAGATCTCCAGGCTCTCGTCGGCGTCCGCGTGGGCCGCCCCCGCCCAGTCGGCGCGGTTGGCCAGCACGTTGGCCCGCATCTGGAGCACGGAGGCGAGCTCCCAGTCGTAACCGAGCCCTCGCGCGGTGCGGACGGTCTCGTCCAGCAGTCCGCGGACGTCGGAGACCTCTCCGGTGAGCATGACGGCGAAGAACCAGAGCGTGCCCAGGCTGCGGCAGGTCTGCGGCTGGCCCGCGCGGTAGGTGGCGGCGATGGTCCTCAGGCGTTCCATGCCGGCCTCGTTCGCCCAGAAGTCCATCGCATGGTCCACGTTGGCCATCTCGAGCAGCGCCACCTGGCGCCGCGCTTCCTGGAGCAGTTCGGGACCCATCGGCGGCGGTGCGTCGGTGCACCGTTCGGTGAGCGAGGGCGCGGTGACGGCGGACGCGCCGAACGGATCGGGGCCGAGCGCTGAGACGGCTTCGGCCCAGTGCAGGGCGTCGGCGCGCAGGTCACGCATCTGCCAGTACCAGGCCAGCGAGAGCACCAGGCAGAGCGACTCCTGCTCGTCGCGGGCGGCGACGGCGCGCCGAAGGGCGGTGCGCAGGTTCTCGTACTCGCGCTCGAAGCGCTGGATGGCGGAGAGCTGCCCGGAGCCCCGGAGTCCGGGATCGGTGGTGCGGGCCAGCTCCCTGTAGTGGACCAGGTGGCGGCGCTCGGCGGCGGCCCGCTCCCCCGCCTCGTCGAGGCGGTCGGCGGCGTACTCGGCGACGGTCTCCAGGAGCCGGTAGCGCATGTCGCCATCGTCGTCCGGGGCGGCGACCACCAGGGACTTGTCGACGAGGGAACCGAGCAGGAGCGGCACGTCCCGGGCGTCGGCCAGGGCCGCCCCGGGCGCGGAGCAGACCTCCTCGGCCGCGGCGAGGCCGCAGCCGCCGGCGCACACGGACAGCCTGCGCAACGCGGCGCGTTCGTCCTCGTCCAGCAGGTCCCACGACCAGTCGACGACCGCGCGCAGGGTCTGCTGGCGCGGCAGCACCGTGCGGCTCCCGCTGGTCAGCAGCCGGAAACGGTCGTCGAGCCGGTCCGCGATCTGGCGGGGGCCGAGCATCCGCAACCGGGCCGCGGCCAGTTCGATGGCCAGGGGGAGCCCGTCGAGGCGCCGGCAGATCTCGGCACAGGCCGCCGCGGTCTCCTCGTCGGCGTCGGCCCGGAAGCCGGGCCGGGCGGCGGCCCCTCGGTCCGCGAACAGGCGCAGGGCCATGGGATCGGGCAACGGGTCGACAGGGCGCACCAGTTCGCCGGGGACGCCGAGGGGCTCACGGCTCGTCGCGAGGACGGTGAGCCCGGGGCAGTGGGCGAGCAGATGGTCGGCGAGCCGGGCCGCGGCCCCGACGACGTGCTCGCAGTTGTCGAGCAGCAGGAGCATGCGCCGGCCGGAGCAGTGCTCGGTCAGGCGGGCGAAGGCGTCCCCTGAGCCTCCTTCGGATCCCCGTTCGACGGCGCGGAGCCCTTCGGCGCCGGCGCCCCGCAGCACGGTCTCGCGGGCGCCGAGGGCGCTGAGCACGGCTTCCGGGACCGCGTCCGGGTCGTCGACCGGGGCGAGTTCCGCCAGCCAGACCCCGTCGGGCCAGGTCGCGGCGGCCGACTCGGCGGCCTCCTGGGACAGCCGGGTCTTGCCCGCGCCGCCGGGGCCGAGGAGGGTGACCAGCCGCGCCCCCGTCAGGTCCTCGCGCAGGGCGGCGATGTCGGCATCACGCCCGACGAAGCTCGTGAGCCGGGCCCGGAGGTTCCCCCGACGCACGGGAGGGGCGGCGGGAGCGGGCTCCGGGGCGGGCGCGTCCTGCCGCAGCAGTTCCGCGTGCAGCGCGCGCAGTGCGGGGCCGGGGTCGGTCCCGAGCCGGTCGGCGAGCAGGGTGCGCACCTCGTCGTAGGCCGAGAGCGCCTGCGCGGTGCGTCCGGTGTCCCGCAGCGCCCTGATGCGGAGGGCCTGAAGGGGCTCGTCCAGTGGGTGGTCGGCGCAGAGCCCGGCGAGTTCCGGCAGGATCTCGCCGGCGCGGCCCTGAGCGAGGGCGGCCTCGGTCCGGGTCCTGCGGGCTTCCAGGCGTCTGGCCTCCCAGCGGGCCGCTGCCACGGCGCGGTCCGGCAGGTCGGCGAGAGCGGGTCCGCGCCACAGGGCGAGCGCCTCGTCGAGGACCGCTGCCGCCTTCACCGCGTCACCGGCCTCCAGCGCCCGGGAGCCCTCCCCCACGAGCCGGTCGAAGCGGTGCAGGTCCACGGCGTCCGGGTCGGCGGCGAGGCGGTAGCCGTCCGCCGCCGATTCGACCGCGTCCCGGCCCAGGGCGCGCCTGAGCCGGCCCACGAGCGCCTGCAGGGCTCCCGGGGCGTCGGCGGGCGGGTCGCCGTCCCACACCTCGTCGACGAGCGCCCCGGCCGGGACCGTACGCCCGGGGCGCAGCGCGAGCACGGTGAGCAGGGCGCGCAGGCGCGCCCCGCCGAGGGAGACGGCCGTGCCGTCTGCGCGGAGGGCGCGGGTGGTACCGAGGATGCCGTAGTGCACGCGCCCATTGTCCGTGACGGCTCCGCCTGCCGAGGAACTACCACCGGACTGTGAGACGTTCTCGCCGTGTCACCCGTACGCTCGGGGGCTCCAACCGCTGTCCAGCCCCTCCAGGAGTGCCGTCGATGACCACCGCGTTCCGCCGACCCAGCGACCGGCGGGTCAGCCCGATCTTCCTCGGGATCGTCGCCGTCATGGCCGTCTCGGGGCTGGCGGTGTGGACGGACTTCGCCGAGCAGACGGGCTTCGCGGTCTTCCTCTTCGTCACCGCGGCCTGGATCGTCTCGCTCTGCCTCCACGAGTACGCGCACGCGCGCACCGCGCTGCACAGCGGCGACATCTCGATCGGGGCGAAGGGGTACCTGACGCTCAACCCGCTGAAGTACACCCATGCCCTGCTCAGCATCGTCCTGCCGGTGCTGTTCGTGATCATGGGCGGCATCGGCCTGCCGGGCGGGGCGGTCTACATCGAGCGGGGCCGCATCAGCGGGCGCTGGAAGCACAGCCTGATCTCGGCGGCCGGTCCCCTGACGAACGTCCTCTTCGCCGTCGTGTGCACGGCGCCGTTCTGGCTGGGCGCCCTGGACGGCGTCCCGCTGACCTTCCGGCTCGCGCTGGCGTTCCTGGCACTGCTCCAGGTGACGGCGGCCATCCTGAACTTCCTGCCGGTCCCGGGGCTCGACGGCTACGGCGTGATCGAGCCCTGGCTCTCGTACGGCGTCCGGCGCCAGGTGGAGCCGTTCGCACCCTTCGGGCTGATCGCGGTCTTCGCGCTCCTGTGGATCCCGGAGGTCAACGGCGTCTTCTTCGACGCGGTGGACGCGCTGCTGCGGGGCCTGGGGGTCAGCGAGGTCGAGACGTACTGCGGGCTCGACACCTACCGCTTCTGGCAGGAGTGGTTCGGCGACCAGGACCCGGGCTGCGCACTGATCCGCTGACCGGCGCCTCAGGCGGCCTCGGCGCGGGACTCCATCCGGTGCCTGCGCACGTAGAACCACGCCATGTTCGAGGAGAGGCCGACCAGCAGCACCCAGACGACGCCCAGCAGGATGCTGCCCTGGACGAAGGAGATCACGGCTGCGGCCACGGCGAGGACGCAGACGGCGATGGCGTAGAAAGCGAGGCGGGGCATGAGGGCTGGTGCTCCTGTCCGGGGATGGTGCGCGGTCCCGTCCAGTGTCCCCCATGCCCGATTCGGCTCCCGGCACGGGCTCACACGTCGGTGGTGCGCAGCCCCGCGTGTGCCTTGTAGCGGCGGTTGACGGAGATCAGGTTGGCCACCAGCGACTCGACCTGGTGCGCGTTGCGGAGGCGGCCGGCGAAGATGCCGCGCATGCCCGGGACGCGGCTCGCGAGCGCCTGCACGGTGTCGGTGTCGGCGCGGGCCTCGCCCAGCACGAGGACATCGGTGTCGATCTCCTCGATCGCCTGGTCCTGGAGCAGCACCGCCGAGAGGTGGTGGAAGGCGGCGGTCACGCGGGAGTCCGGCAGCAGCGCGGCGGCCTGCTCGGCGGCGCTGCCCTCCTCGGGCTTCAGGGCGTAGGCGCCCTTCTTGTCGAAGCCGAGCGGGTTGACGCAGTCGACGACGAGCTTGCCGGCGAGCTCCTCGCGCAGGGACTCGAGCGTCCTGGCGTGGCCGTCCCACGGCACGGCGACGATCACGATGTCGCTGCGGCGCGCGCACTCGGCGTTGTCCGCGCCCTCGACGCCGTGGCCCAGCTCGGCGGCGGCGGCCTCGGCGCGGTCGGCGGCGCGCGAGCCGATGACGACCTTCTGTCCGGCGCGGGCGAAACGGTAGGCGAGGCCCCGGCCCTGGGGGCCCGTTCCACCGAGTACGCCGACGGTCAGGCCGGACACGTCGGGGAGGTCCCAGGGGTCCTTGGCGGGGGGCTTGGGGGCGGAGTCGGGGGCGCTTCCACTGTCATGCGTAGTCATGGCGCCGACCCTACTGCCAGGTAGGAAGGCGGGTCCCTCGTCTCGTCGCGCCGGGACCCACCTCACGCGCGGAGCGGCGCGCCGTTCCCGTTCGGGTGGATGTCCGCGGTCCGGCGGTCAGGGGGGCCGGGCGGGCGGCATGATGCGGGGCCATGGATGCCGTACGTGTCGCGCTGCTGCGTGAGGTGCTCGCCGGGACGGAGTGGCTCTCGGCCGCCCGGGGGTTCGCCCGGACCCTGCGGTCCTCGGTCGTCCCGCGGGGCGGCGGGCTGCTGCTGGTGGGGACCGAGGTCTACGAGCCGTGGCACATGGCCGCGCACCTGGTGGACGAGTCCACCTGGTCGGGTCTGCCGCAGCTGCGGCCCACGCTCGTACGCCACCGGGTGGAGCCGGACGACCCGGCGCACCTGGCCGTCGGTCTGGGCCGGATCGAGGCGGCGGGACGCGGTGAGACGCTGCTCGTGGTGGCGCCGGAGCGCCCGGACGGGGGCCTGCTGGAACGCGTGCACGACGCGCGCCGTGCGGGCGCCACGGTGCTCTCGCTGGACGGCGGCGACCCCGAGGTACGGGGACTCGCCCACGAGGCGCTGACGGTCCGCGACGAGGACGACGTCGACCTGGACACGGTGCAGCACCTGGTCAGCGCGGCGGCCGGGGAGAACGGCGCCCCGTCGCCCCGGGGCCGCCGCACCTTCCGCGACCGCCTCTCCCGCCTGGCGGACCAGCTGACCGCCCCGCCACCGGCACGCTGGTAGCGGGGCACCGGGGCCTCTCTACTCCGTCGGCTCCTCCGGGCGGTCGTGCCACTTCGGGTCGTTCTCCCACTCGAGGTTCCGCTCACGCGCCGTGTCCATCGCGCGCTGCGCCTCCCCCGGGGTGGCGTAGGGGCCGAAGCGGTCCTTCCCCGGGCACTCGGGGCCTTCCTCGACCGATCTGTGTTCCAGGCAGTAGTACCACTCGCCCGGTTTGCCCACCGTGCGCTTCTTGAACAGGGCCATTGCGGGATCCTTTCCTCGTTGCCATGGTGCCCCGAGTGCGCTGGTTAGACTCGCTGACATGTCTGGCCAGTCGCTTCTCGCACCAGGGGAGATCACTCCCGTCCGTTCCGTCCCCGGAAGGATCCGGCGTCCCGAGTACGTGGGGAAGCCCGCCCCCACTCCGTACACCGGGCCGGAGGTCCAGGACCCCGACACCGTGGAGCGCATGCGGATCGCGGGCCGTATCGCGGCCCAGGCGATGGAGGAGGCCGCCAAGCACATCGCCCCGGGGGTCACCACCGACGAACTCGACCGGGTCGCGCACGAGTTCATGGTCGACCACGGGGCGTACCCGTCGACGCTCGGCTACCGGGGCTTCCCCAAGTCGCTCTGCACCTCGCTCAACGAGGTCATCTGCCACGGCATCCCGGACTCGACCGTGCTGCGCGACGGCGACATCGTGAACCTGGACGTCACCGCGTACATCGACGGTGTGCACGGCGACAACAACGCCACCTACCTCTGCGGTGACGTCGACGAGGAGTCGCGCCTCCTCGTGGAGCGCACCCGGGAGTCGCTGAACCGCGCCATCAAGGCGGTGCGGCCCGGGCGGCAGATCAATGTGATCGGGCGCGTCATCGAGTCGTACGCGAAGCGGTTCGGCTACGGGGTGGTGCGGGACTTCACCGGTCACGGGATCAATTCCTCGTTCCACTCCGGTCTGATCATCCCGCACTACGACAGCCCGCACGCGACGACCGTGATGCAGCCCGGGATGACCTTCACCATCGAGCCGATGCTGACGCTCGGGACCCACGACTACGACATGTGGGAGGACGGCTGGACCGTGGTGACGAAGGACCGGAAGCGGACCGCGCAGTTCGAGCACACACTGGTGGTGACCGAGACGGGAGCGGAGATCCTGACGCTGCCGTAGGACGCGCTCGGGACGGCCGCTCTTGCCGACAGGTGGTCGGGAACCTGTTGACTTAGGCAAGCCTAAGCAGGAGGATCAGCCTATCGGTGCGCGGCGGCGTGCACCGATGCCGCCGGTATGCACGTTCTGTCCGGACTTCCCCGTCCCCTCGGTCCCCGGAGGCCCGCCTTGGACTCGACCGCCACCACCACCACACCCTTCTCCACCCTGATCCGCACCGCTTCGCACGAGCAGCACACGGAGGCCGAGTCCTCGACCTTCATGAGCGACATGCTCGGCGGCCGCCTCGGGGTGGAGGCGTACGCGCGCTACACCGAGCAGCTGTGGTTCGTCTACCGGGCACTGGAGGACGGCGCGGAGACCCTGAGCGAGGACCCGGTCGCCGGACCCTTCGTCCAGCCGGAGCTGATGCGCGCGGCCGAGCTGGAACGCGACCTCACCCATCTGCGGGGCGAGGGGTGGCGCGTGGGCCTGGAGCCGCTGCCCGCCACCGCCGCGTACGCCGCACGGGTCGCCGAGTGCGCCCGCGAGTGGCCCGCCGGATACATCGCCCACCACTACACCCGCTACCTCGGGGACCTCTCGGGCGGCCAGATCATCCGCTCCACCGCGGAGAAGACCTGGGGCTTCGAGCGCAAGGGCGACGGGGTGCGGTTCTACGTGTTCGAGCAGATCCCCAACCCGGCCGCCTTCAAGCGGGGCTACCGCGAGCTGCTGGACGCGGTGAACGCCGACGACCTGGAGAAGCAGCGCATCGTCGACGAGTGCAAGCGCGCCTTCGCGCTGAACACCGCCGTCTTCCGCGACCTCGGCGAGGTCTTCCCGCTCAGCGCGTAGGGCCGGGCGCCCGGATCAGGACGCGACCACCAGAAGGACGCGGCCCCCGACCTCCATCGTGCCGTCCGGCGCGGGTGCGGTGAGGATCTGGGAGCCGCGTCCCTGTGTGATGTTGAGGGCGCGGCCGAGCTCCGCGCTCAACAGCATGGCCGCGGCGCCCGTCGCCTCGTCCTCGTCGATCACCCCGCTGCAAGCCCCGGCTCCACCGGAGCGGGTGTCGCCGCACTCACCAGGGCGGCGCGGGAAGGCCCGCGCCCGAACCCGGCCGGCGGCCTCGTCCTCCCAGGCCCAGACGTAGAGCCAGCCCTCACCGGGCGGCGGCCCCGTCAGCGCCTCGACCTCCGCGACCGAGGCGTACCGCTCCAGCGTCCTCGGCGGCACCCACTCGGGGCGGGCCGTGATCCAGGTGAACTCGCCGTCCTGGCGCGCGGTCACGTCCCCCACCGTCAGCTCCAGGACCTCCAGGTCCAGCAGCCAGGCGGCGCCGACGAGCGGGTGCCCCGCGAACGGCAGCCGCAGTCCGGGGGTGCGGATGTCGACGGTGCCGCGCTCCGGGTCGTCCACGAAGACCGTCTCGCTGAAGCCGAGCTTCCGCGCGAGCGCCTGCCGGGACTCGTTGTCGGGGTACCTGCGCCCGTCGCGTACGACGCCGAGCGCGTTGCCGTGCCGGCCGTCCGGGCCGCAGAACACGCGCAGCACGTCGATGCCCGCGGGTACGTCGTAGTCGTTCACCGGGCCATTCAAGCACCGCCCGGCACCCCCTCACGCCAGAGGCCGTACCGGCACGACATGCCGGTACGGCCCCTGTTCCCCGGGGACGGGGTCAGACGGTGCGGCGGCGGCGCGCGGCGATCACCACGCCCGCGCCGGCGGCCACGACGACACCGGAGGCGGTGATCAGGGTGCCGTCGGGAGGCCGGCGCCCGTGGAGGCGAGGGAGCTCGAACCGCCGGCCGTGCCGCCCGCCGAGGTGTTCACGGACACGCTGCTCGGCGAGGCGTACCGGCAGCCCGTCGAGGCGCTCCCCCACCCGCGGACCGGGGTGCCGCTCGTCGTACCGAAAAGGATTGCTTGACCCTCCCTTGACCTTCCTGTGGGTTTCCCGTGGGAGGACCGTGACCAGGTTGTTTCCGAGATGCCCCGATGAGACCCGAATCACAGCAAAGGCGGGTACAAGTTAAGTAAGGCTCGGCTAAGTTAAGGCCGCCTCACCCGCTGTTCCGAACCTTTCCCGTGGAGCCCCTATGCAAGCCGTTCGTTTCTCCGTCGTCACCGCTGCCGCGACGGTGGCCGCTCTGACCGCTGTGACGGGCTGCGCCGAGAAGAGCGACGGCAAGGGGGACGGTGCCGTCCAGGTGATCGCGAAGGACGACTCCTGCGAGGTGTCCACGAAGAAGATCCCCGCCGGCCACGTCGAACTCGCCGTGGAGAACCAGGGGTCCAAGGTCACCGAGGTCTACGTCCTCTTCCCGGACGACCGGATCGTCACCGAGCGGGAGAACATCGGCCCGGGCACCAAGGCGAAGATCACGGCCGAGATCAAGGCCGGCTCGTACGAGATCGCCTGCAAGCCCGGCATGAAGGGCGACGGCATCCGGCAGACCGTCGAGGTCACCGGCGGCAAGGCGGCCGCCCGCAGCCCCGAGATGGACGAGGCCGTCGCCGGCTACCGCACCTACGTCCAGGCCCAGGCCGACCAGACGCTGCCCAAGGTGAAGGTCTTCACGGACGCCGTCGCCGCGGGCGACGTCGAGGCGGCGAAGAAGGCGTACGCCGACTCCCGCATCGGCTGGGAGCGCACCGAGCCGGTCGCCGAGTCCTTCGGCGACATCGACCCCAAGGTCGACGTCCGCGAGGACGGCCTGGAGGACGGCCAGAAGTGGACCGGCTGGCACCGCCTGGAGAAGGCGCTGTGGCAGGACGGCAAGCTGGGCCCCGAGGAGAAGGCGCTCGCGCCGACCCTCTACAAGGACCTGCTGGACTGGCAGAAGCGGGTCGGTCGGGCCGACATCACACCGACGTCGATGGCCAACGGCGCCAAGGAGCTCCTCGACGAGGTCGCCACCGGCAAGGTCACCGGCGAGGAGGAGCGCTACAGCCACACCGACCTCGTCGACTTCAAGGCGAACGTCGAGGGTGCGGAGAAGTCCTACGAGCTCCTGAAGCCGGTCGCCTCGAAGAACGACGCCGCGCTGACCGACTCGCTCGACAAGCGGTTCGCCGCCCTGAACACGCTGCTCGACAAGTACCGCACGGACAAGGCGTCCTACGACTTCACCTCGTACGACAAGGTCGGCGAGGCGGACCGCAAGGAGCTCTCCGACGCCGTCAACGCACTCGCCGAACCGCTGTCCAAGCTGGCCGCAGCGGTCACCAAGTAACGGGGGCCGGTCATGACCGAAGCGCAGGACACGGACAGGGACGTCGCCCCCGCCCCGTCACG
>NZ_NEUF01000152.1 GCF_002910915.1 Streptomyces sp. SM10
CCTGGTGGATGGCGGGGTCGTAGCAGGTGCCGTCGCGCCAGCAGGCCCACATCACGCGAAGCCAGGCGCGGGCCAGGATGCGGATGGCGTGGGGGTGTCGTTTCTGGCGGGCTCGGGCGTCGTTGTAGATTTTCGCGGCCCAGTCGCTGCCGTGCCGGCTGTTGTCGGCGAAGGCGGTCAGGGCGACGCGGGCTCTGCGGTTGGTCGCGAAGCGGAAGGCGACGGTGCGGGACTTGCCCGACGCTCGGGTCACGGGGACGACCCCGGCCTCGGCGATGAGCTGCTCGCTGGTGCGGGCGCGTTCCAGGAGCGGGCCGATCTCACCGATGATCTGGCCGAGGCTGACCCTGCCGATGCGCGGCATCGTCGCGAACAGCGGCGCGTAGGTGTGGGTTTCGACCGCCTCGGCGATGGTCTTGTCCAGCGTGCGGATGGTCGTGCGGATGCCCTTCACCAGCTGGACCTGGACCTGGACCAGCTGCTCGACGACTGCCTCGCTGAGGCGGGAGGCCGCCTTCGGGGCCGTCCGCAGGCGTTCGATCAGGACACCTCCGGGCTTCCTGCCGGAGTAGCCGTGGCGCTTGCACCAGGCTTCGAGGCGTCCGGCGGTAAGCCTCGCGGCGGAGGCCGGGGTGGGGTAGCGCTCCAGGAAGGCCATGGCGATGTCGCTGTCGAGGTTGGCGAACACGGCCTTGCCTCCGGGCCAGTGCATGTCCAGCAGCGCGGCAAGCTGGTTGACCGCCGCGATGCGGGCCTCGACGTGGTCGGCGCGGGTCCGGGTGAGGGCCTGCAGATCGAGGGTGGCCTGCTCGGTGGGCTCCAGCCGGGGCAGCAAGTGGCCGTCGGTGCGCAGGTAGTCGGCGAGTTTCATGCTGTCGCCCGCGTCGGTCTTGGCCTTGCTGGCGCCCCAGCGCGGGCGCATGGCGTGGAAGGCGTTGGGATGCACGGGCACCACCGGGTGGCCGGCAACCAGCAGCCGGTCCACGGCCAGGCCGCGGCTGGTCTCGATCATCACGGGCAGATCCGCCGGGGCTCCGTGCTTCCCCAGCCGGGCCAGGGTCCTGGCGAATCCCTCTTCGGTGTGGGCGAACTCCCACCGGTCCACGCGTTTTCCGGCGTCGTCCATGACGGTGACGTCATGGGTCTCGGTCGCCCAGTCCCATCCGATGAACACGAAAGAAGTACTCCTGTGACGTCGACGGAGCACCTGCCCGGTGGTGGTGAGGTCGTCTGCCGGGAGCTCATTAATCGGCCCTCTGCGGGGCGTGTCCCTGAAGCCGATCAGACGGCCTCGGCCCGGCGGGGCTGGCGGAACTCATGCTGGCCGTCGAACGGCTCGCACTACTGGCCATGCACCCACCGGGACCGAGAGGTCACAACCCTACCGAAGAGGGCTGCAGAAGGGATGGTCCTCTAATGAGCACCGTACGCAAGGTCGCCGTGGTCGGCTGGGGCGCCATCGGCCGGGTGGTCGGGGCCGCGCTCGCCGAAGGCCGGGTGACCGGCGCCGAGCTGGTCTGCGTCGTCGACAACCGCCCGCTCGGCGAGGGGGCCCCCGTGCGCCAGGCCACCTTCGAGGAGGCCATGGAGGCCTGCGACCTGGTCGTCGAGGCCGCGGGACAGGGCGTCGTGCGCGAGTGGGGCGAGCGGGTCCTGGCCTCCGGCACCGATCTGCTGATCGCCTCCACCGGCGCCCTGACCGACGACGAGCTGACGAAGCGGCTGCTGGCCGCAGGCCCTGGCCGCGTGTACTTCACCGGCGGCGCCGTCGGCGGACTCGACCTGCTCCAGGCCGTGCGCTCCCTCGGCCCGCTCGACGCGGTCCGGCTGACCACCACCAAGCTGCCGTCCACCCTCGAACAGCCCTGGATGGAAGCGGAGTTGCTGGACCGGATGCGGACGGCCACCGGACCCGTCGAGGTCATGTCCGGCACCGCCCGGGACGTGCCGGTCAGATTCCCCAAGTCGACGAACGTGGCCGCCTCGGTCGCACTGGCCGTCGGCGACCTGGACGCTGTGCGGGTCCAGGTCGTCGCCGACCCGGCGGCGCACCACACCCGCCATGTGATCGAGGCGTCCGGCGCACACGGCACGTACCGCTTCGAGGTCGCGCACCTGCCCGACCCGGGCAACCCCGCCACCAGCCAGGTGGTGCCGTACGCCGTGCTGCGCAGCCTCGCCGCGCTCGCCGGCCGGACCGGGCAGATCCTGTGAGCGCCCCCGGTGTCCACGTCGAGGAGGCGGGCGACCACGGCCCGCTGCTGCTCTGCCTGCACGGCATCGGCTCCTCCTCGGCCGCCTTCGCCCCGCAGCTCGCCGAACTCTCCGCCCGCGCGCGGGTCGTGGCCTGGGACGCCCCCGGCTACGGCAAGTCCCCCGACCCCGTCGGCCCGATGAGCCTCGACGACTACGCCGACACGGCCGCAGCCCTCATCCGTGAGCGCGCCTCCACCGCCCACGTCCTGGGCGTCTCCTGGGGCGGTGTGATCGCGCTCCGGCTCGCCACCCGTCATCCGCAGCTCGTCGCCTCCCTGATCGTCGCCGACTCCAGCCCGGGATCGGGCACGGACGAGGCGAAGGCGCAGGGCATGCGTGCCAGGGCGGCCGAACTGGCCGCGGTCGGCCCCCGGGCCTTCGCCGAGGCCCGCGGCCCCCGTCTCGTCTCGCCCGCCGCGCCGGACGACCTGGTGCGCCGCGTCGTGGACACCATGGCCGGCTCCGTACGGCTGCCGGGCTACGCCTACGCCGCCGAGTCCATGGCCTCCGCCGACCTCCGCGCCGAACTCCCCTCGATCACCGCCCCCGCCCTCGTGCTCTGCGGCGAGGAGGACCGGGTCACCGGCACCGAGGCGAGCCAGGCCATCGCCGGGGCCATCCACAGGACCGCCTACGTGATCGTCAAGGACGCCGGTCACCTGTCCAACCAGGAGCAGCCCGGGCACTTCGACGCCTGGGTCCTCTCCCACCTCCGAATCACCGCCGCAATCCCCGAATAGGAGCCTTCCATGCCTCTGACCACCGACGCGTACGACAACGGCGACGATCTGTCCGCGTACACCGACTCCCTCATCGCCTCCAAGGCCTCCCGGGTCGCCGACTTCGACACCCTCTCCTTCCAGGAGAAGGCCGGCGCGCAGTTCCGCCGCGGCCAGATCCGCTATGTCGGCTCCGGTGCCACCGGTAACCACGAGAGCGACAGCCGGATCCTCCCCTCCGGCGGCTTCACCTTCTCCAACATGCTGCTGCCGCCCGGCGCCGAGGGCCCGGCCCACACCCACCACGACGTCGAGGAGGCCTTCTTCGTCCTGGAGGGCGAGGTCAAGGTCGGGATCCACCGCGGCGCCGACGAGGCCGAGTACCGCACCCTCGGCTACCGAGACATGATCGTCGTCCCCGCCGGCGTGACCCGGTCGCTGAAGAACGAGGGCGACACCGACGCCCTGTTCTGCGTCGTCATCGGCACGCAGAAGCCGCAGGTGCCGACCTACCCCGCGTACTCGCCGATGCACGGTGTGACCCGTGGCTGACCTGCCCCCGGAAGGCCGGCGCACCGTCGTCGTCACCGGAGCGGGCCGTGGCCTGGGGCTGGCCACGGCCCGCCGGGCGGGCACCGACGGCTTCCGGGTCGTCCTCGCCGAGCTGGAACGACAGCGCGGCGAGCACGCAGCCTCCGAGCTGCGCGCGGAGGGCCTCGACGCCCACTTCGTACGCTGCGACGTCGCCGACCCCGCCTCCGTGGAGGCGCTCGCCGGCGCGGTGCGCGAGCTGGGCCCGCTGTACGGCCTGGTCAACAACGCGGCGCTCGCCAACGGCGTCGGCGGACGCGAGTTCCAGGACATCGACATCGAGGTCTGGGACCGGCTGATGGCGGTCAACGCCCGGGGCCCCTGGCTCGTGTCGAAGGCCCTCCACCCGCTCTTCACCGGTCCCGGCCGCATCGTCAACCTCGCCTCTGACGCGGCCCTGTACGGCTCGCCGCGCCTCGCGCACTACATCGCCTCCAAGGGCGCCGTCATCGCGCTGACCCGCGCGATGGCGCGCGAGCTCGGCGAGAAGGGGATCACCGTCAACGCCGTGGCCCCCGGCCTCACCGAGTGCGAGGCCACCGGGACTGTGCCCGCCGAGCGGCACGACCTCTACCGCGTGAACCGGGCCATCTCCCGGCCGCAGCAGCCCGACGACCTCACCGGGACCGTCTCCTTCCTGCTCGGCGAGGAATCCCGCTATCTGACCGGACAGGTGATCGCCGTCAACGGCGGCTTCACCATGAACTGAACCGCAGGAGACACGAACTATGGATCTGGGCCTCGCCGACCGCACGATCATGGTCACCGGCGGCAGCTCGGGCGTCGGCCTGGCCACGGTCCGCGCCCTCCTCGACGAAGGTGCGCGCGTCGCCACCTGCGGCCGCGACGCCGGCCGGCTCGCGGAGGCGGCGGCCGGCCTCGGTGCCCCGAGCGGCCGACTGCTGACCGGCGTCTGCGACGTACGGGACGCCGACGCCGTACGCGGCTTCGTCCGCCGCACCGCCGAGGAGTTCGGCGGTATCGACGGGCTGGTCAACAACGCCGGGCAGTCCCGGATGAAGGGACTCGACGACTCCACCGCCGAGGACTGGCGTGACGAACTGGAGCTGAAGTTCGCCGGGGTGCTCAACCCCCTTCAGGCCGCGCGCCCCCATCTGGCCGCCTCCGGAGAGGCGAGCGTCGTCAACATCAACGCGGTGCTCGCCAAGCAGCCCGAGCCCCGCCTGATCACGACGAGCGCCGCCCGCGCCGGCATCCTCAACCTCTCCAAGTCCCTCTCCGCCGAACTCGCCGGTGACGGGATCCGGGTCAACTCCGTCTGCCTCGGACTCGTCGACACCGGCCAGTGGACCCGCCGCCACGCGGCCGCGGACTCCGGCCTGTCGTACGAGGACTGGCAGGCGGAACTGGCCGGGGACCGGGGCATCGCGCTCGGCCGCCTCGGGCGGGCCGAGGAGGTCGCGTACGCGGTCGTCGCCCTGCTCTCGCCCCGCGCCTCCTACATCACCGGCACCGGCATCGACGTCTGCGGCGGCGTCGGCCGCTCCATCCTCTGAGGAGACACCACCATGCGTCACGACAACGGAGGCGAGCTCCTCGTCACCGTCCTGCGCGAACTCGGCATCGACACCGTCTTCGGCATCGTCAGCGTCCACAACCTGCCGCTCGTCGAAGCCGTCGACCGCGAACTGAGGTTCGTGCCCGTGCGGCACGAGGCGTCCGCCGTCAACGCCGCCGACGCCTACGGCCGTGCCCGGGGCACCCTCGGCTGCGCCCTCACCTCGACCGGAACCGGTGCGGGCAACGCCGCCGGATCCCTGATCGAGGCGCTCAGTGCGGGCAGTTCCGTGCTGCACGTCACCGGCCAGGTGGAGAGCGAGTTCCTCGGCAGCGGAAGGGGATTCATCCACGAGACCAAGGACCAGCTCGGCATGCTGGAAGCCGTATCCGCCTACGCCGCGAGCATCCCCGACGCCCGAGGGGCCGGCCGGATCCTGCGCGAGGCCGCCCGCGCGGCGCTGACCGCGCCCGGCGGCCCCGCCAGCGTCGAGTGGCCGATCGACCTCCAGTACGCGGCACAGACCGACGAGCCCGTCCTCTTCGCCGCGCTCGCCCCCATCGCACCCGACACGACCGAACTCGCCGCCGCCGGAGCCCTCCTGGCCTCCGCCCGACGCCCCCTGATCTGGGCGGGCGGCGGCGCGAACACCGCACGCGGCGAACTGGCCGCCCTGCTGGAAGCCACCGGCGCCGGTCTG
Source organism: Streptomyces sp. SM10 (assembly GCF_002910915.1). Taxonomy (GTDB): domain Bacteria; phylum Actinomycetota; class Actinomycetes; order Streptomycetales; family Streptomycetaceae; genus Streptomyces. The sequence goes on from NZ_NEUF01000152.1 coordinate 5,786, forward strand.
ATCACCTCGAACTCCGGTCGCGGCAGCGTGCCCGAGGACCACGAGCAGGTCATCGGCAACTTCGCCACCACACCGGCGGTACGCGCCCTGCTCGCCGACGCGGACGTCCTGCTGACCATCGGCACGCACTTCCGGTCGAACGAGACCTCCGACTACACCCTGGACCTGCCCGAGGCCCACATCCAGATCGACGTCGAGACGGCCGCCCTCGGCAGGGTCCACCCGGCCACCCACCCGCTGCTCGCCGACGCCGGAGCGGCCCTGGACAGCCTCCTGCCGCACGCGGTCCCCGCCGAGCCCGGCTGGACCGACCGCGTCGGCGCCGTACGCACCGAGGTACGCGCGATCCTGCACGACACCATCGGCCCGCAGGCCGCGATCTGCGACGCGATCCGCGCGGCCCTGCCCCGCGAGGCGGTCGTCGCGCGCGACGTCACCATCCCCTCCAGCAGCTGGGGCAACCGGCTGCTGGAGATGTACGACCCGAAGGACAACGTCTTCCCGCGCGGCGGAGGCATCGGCCAGGGGCTGGGCATGGGCATCGGCGCCGCGCTCGCCCGGCCCGACGCGCCCACCGTCGTGATGGCAGGCGACGGCGGCCTCGCCGTCCACCTCGGCGAACTCCTCACCCTCGCCCAGGAGCGGCCCCGCCTCACCCTGATCGTCTTCAACGACGGCGGCTACGGAGTCCTGCGCAACATGCAGGACCACCACGGCGACCGCCGCTCCGGGGTCGACCTGACCACACCGGACTTCGACCTGCTCGCCCGCGCCTGCGGACTGCCGTACGCGCGCATCACCGCGCAGGAGCACGCGGGGCCGGTGCTCACCGAGGCCATCGGCTCGGACGGCCCCACGCTCGTCGAGGTCGACCTGGACGCCCTCGGCCCGATGAAGAGTCCGTTCACCCCGCCCGTGCGGATCCCGGGCCAGTAGCCCGGCCGCCCGAACTGCCGGTAAGGAGGCAACTGCCCATGAGCGAGGCATCGCTGCGGCTGACCGTCCGTCGTATGACCTGGGAGGCCGAAGGAGTACTGTCCGTCGAGCTGATCCACCCCGACGCCAAACCCCTGCCCGCCTGGACCCCCGGCGCGCACCTCGACGTCCACGCCGGGGGCCAGGTCCGCCAGTACAGTCTGTGCGGAGACCCGCACACCCCGGACGTCTACCGCGTCGGCGTGCTCAACGAGCCCGCGTCGCGCGGTGGATCGCGCTTCGTGCACACCCGGCTGCGGCCCGGCCAGCAGATCACGGTCTCCGAGCCGCGCAACCGCTTCGAGCTGGAGGACGCCGACGCCTATGTGTTCGTCGCCGGTGGAATCGGGATCACCCCCCTGCTGGCGATGGCCCGTGAGGCGTCGCGGCGGGGCGCCGCGTGGCGGATGGTCTACGGCGGCAGGAGCCGGTCCTCCATGGCCTTCACCGGTGAACTCGAGGCGCTCGGTGGCGACGTCACCCTCGTGCCGCAGGACGAGCGGGGCCATATCGACCTGGACACCGCGCTGGCCGGGCTCCCCGACGGCACCCTGGTGTACTCCTGCGGTCCCGAACCGCTCCTGACGGCCGTCGAGCAGCGCTGCCCGGCCGACCGGCTCCGCCTGGAGCGGTTCGCCGCGCCGACGGTGGAACGCGCCGGCGACGACGAGGCGTTCGAGGTCGAGTGCCGTGCCTCCGGGCTGACGCTCACCGTCGGCGCGGGGACCTCCGTCCTGGAGGCCGCCGAGAGCGCCGGACTGACCGTGGACCACTCGTGCCGCGACGGGATCTGCGGATCCTGCGAGACCCGGGTGTTCGAAGGCACCCCCGACCACCGCGACTTCCTGCTCAGCGAGGCCGAACGGGCCGCGGGCACCTCGATGATGATCTGCGTCTCGCGATGCGCCTCCGGACGGCTCGTCCTCGACCTGTGACACCTTCCCCCGCACCTTCAGGAGACACCGTGACCGACACCTGGCCGTACCTGGACGTCCACCAGTCCCGTACACACGAGCCCACCCCCTACGAGTACAAGCTCGCCGCCACCCTCGAAGAGGTCTTCACCCGCGAGGGCCACGAACTCGCCGACGTCGTACGCGGGCTCAACACCCGGCAGGTCCACGCCGCCGACGGCAGCCCGTGGACCGAGGAGTCCTTCCGCGCCGAGATGAACCGACTGGGAGCCTGACCATGACGCTGTCGTCCTCCGCCACCGCGGACCACATCTACGCCACCGGCCTGCGCAACCAGTGGCACCCGGTCGTCCCCTCCCACTTCGTGGCTCCCGGAGCGATGCGCAAGGTGACCGCGCTCGGCGAGCGGTGGCTGCTCTTCCGCCGCTCCGACGGCGCCCTCTCCATGCTCGCCGACCGCTGCCCGCACCGCGGCGCCCCCCTCTCCCTCGGCAAGCACCTCGGCGACCGGGTCGCCTGCTGGTACCACGGAGTCGAGGTCGAGTCCGACGGCACCGTCTCCTCCGTCCCCGGGCTGCCCGGGTGCAGCCTGGAGGGCAAGAAGCTGGTGACCTCGCTGCCCGTACGCGAGGTCGCCGGCGCGATCCTCGCCTACTTCGGCGACGAGGAGCATCCCGAGCCCGCCGAGCTCACCCTGCCGGAGCCGCTGACCGACCCCGAGGTGGACGCCATCCTCTGCTACGCGGAGTGGGACGCGCCCTGGCGGTACGCCGTGGAGAACCTGCTCGACCCCATGCACGGGGCGTTCCTGCACCACGACTCGCACACCATGTTCGACGGCGACACCACCGCCAGGTTCCGCATCAGGGAGACCGGCCGCGGCTACTTCTTCGAGAAGACCGACCAGCGCGGCGTCAACTTCGACTGGGTGGAGCTCTGCCGCACCGGCGTCGACTGGGTCGACCTCTCCATCCCGTACCCGCCCTCGGCCGGCCCCGGCGGCCCGTTCGGCATCGTCGGCATGGTCTGCCCGGTGGACGAGCGCCGCAGCGGTGTCTTCTTCTGGCGCTACCGCCGGGTCCAGGACTGGCAGCGCGCGTCCTGGCGCTTCCTGTACCGGACACTGATCGAGCAGCGTCACTGGGACGTCCTGGAACAGGACCGCGTCATGCTGGAGGCCATGCCGGCCGACGCCGACCAGCGCGAGAACCTCTACCAGCACGACCTGGGCGTGGTCCGGCTGCGCCGCCTCTACCGTGCGGCCGCCGAGACCCAGTCGACGGCGGGTGCCTGAGCGGCCGCAGCGCGTGGGCGTTCACCAGGGGAGGGGCCCGAGACGTCGTCGTAGCCGCCGGTCGGCGCGTCCGGCCCCACCTGGGCCATGCGGACGATGATCTCGGCAACCACGGTCGAGGCCCCCGTCGCCGGCGAACGCACGACGCTGGACGCCGACGTGGTCGTCCACGCCACCGGCCGTCTTCCCGCCGACACGCTCGGGCTCGTCGGTGAGGTCGGCGAGCACCGCCTGCTCGACGACCAGGGGCGGGTCCGGTTCGAGCGCGACTACCGCGTGGCGGCCGACCCGTCCCTGCGGTGCGGTGTCCATCTGCAGGGCGGGACGGAACACACCCACGGCATCACGTCGTCCCTGCTGTCGAACACCGCGATCAGGGTCGGAGAGATCCTCGACTCGATCGTCGGGCGCGGGCAGGGCGAGACGGCCGGCCGCACGGCGCCGTGGGCGAGGTGGGCGCCTCCCTCCGAGGCGGCCCGCACCCGGCGGCCGTG
>NZ_NEUF01000153.1:0-337 GCF_002910915.1 Streptomyces sp. SM10
GGTAATCGGGCTTCACACCCCACGCCGACACCAGACGGAAGAGCGCCACTTCAAGAGCGAACAGTCCGGCCTGTGTGAACTGCGTCCGGTCCAGCAGCTCACCGCCCTCGAACACCACATCCCGCACCGGACGATCCAGATGCCGGTCCAGCTCCGCACACACCGCATCAAACGCATCCGCGAACACCGGATACGCCTCATACAACTCACGACCCATTCCCGACCGCTGCGCACCCTGGCCCGAGAACAACACCGCCGACCGGCCTGACGAGACCGTTCCCCTGGTCGTCAGGTCACCGATGACCACCGCACGGTGATTCATGGCCGCACGCGTCGT
>NZ_NEUF01000153.1:413-76737 GCF_002910915.1 Streptomyces sp. SM10
GCCTCGGCCGTCTTCGCCGACACCACCCACGGCACCACCGGCACCACGACGGGGCCCGAGGAAGCCACCTTCTCCGCTAGAGGCGCCTGCTCGAGGATCACGTGTGCATTCGTGCCGCTCACGCCGAACGACGAGACACCCGCCCGCCGACGCTCACCGGTCTCCGGCCACGCCACCTGCTCCGTCAGCAGCCGGACGTCACCGGATTCCCAGTCCACCTGAGGCGTCGGCTCGTCCACGTGCAGCGTCTGCGGCAGCACACCGTGCCGCATCGCCATCACCATCTTGATCACACCGGCCACACCGGCCGCGGCCTGGGTGTGACCGATGTTCGACTTGATCGACCCGAGCCACAGAGGCAAGTCGTCCGGACGTTCCTGCCCGTAGGTCTCCAGCAGCGCCTGCGCCTCGATCGGGTCACCCAGCGTCGTCCCCGTACCGTGCGCCTCCACCGCGTCGACTTGTGAGGCGTTCAGGCCCGCACTCGTCAATGCCTGCCGGATCACCCGCTGCTGGGACGGACCGTTCGGCGCGGTCAGACCGTTCGACGCACCGTCCTGGTTGATCGCAGAACCACGTACCACCGCCAGGACCTCATGGCCGTTGCGCCGTGCATCCGCCAACCGCTCCACCACCAGGACGCCGACACCCTCCGACCAGCCGGTCCCGTCGGCGGCCGACGAGAACGACTTGCATCGTCCGTCGCCTGCGAGGCCGCGCTGGCGGCTGAAGTCCACGAAGGTGCCTGGTGTCGCCATCACCGTCACACCACCGGCCAGGGCCATCGTGCACTCGCCCTTGCGCAGCGACTGCACCGCCAGGTGCAGGGCGACCAGTGACGACGAGCACGCCGTGTCAACCGTGACGGCGGGGCCCTCGAGTCCGAAGGTGTAGGCCACTCGGCCCGATACGACGCTGCCTGAGTTCCCGACGCCCAGGAACGCTTCCACGCCCTCGGGCACCGCCGCGAGACGGGCCGCGTAATCGTGGTACATCAGCCCGGCGAACACGCCCGTGCGGCTGCCGCGCAGCTCAGCGGGGTCGATGCCGGCCCGCTCGAACGCCTCCCACGAGGTCTCGAGCAGGAGTCGTTGCTGGGGGTCCATCGCCAGCGCCTCACGCGGCGAGATGCCGAAGAACCCGGCGTCGAACTCACCCGCGTCGTGGAGGAATCCGCCTTCTTCCGTGGCGGATTTGCCGTCCTGGCCGGAGTCGGCGTCATAAAGATTTCCGAGATCCCAGCCACGGTCGGCCGGGAATGCGGAGATGCTGTCGGTGCCGGCGGCCACGAGCTGCCAGAGGTCTTCGGGGCTCGCCACTCCACCTGGATACCGACAGCTCATTCCCACTATCGCAATGGGCTGCTGATCCTGGGCCTCGATGTCCCGGAGGCGCTGGCGCGTTCGGCGCAGATCTGCGGTCGTCCGCTTCAGGTACTCACGGAGCTTCTCTTCGTTGTCCACTCAACCCAACCCGTCGCGGCGGTCAGCAGGTGAATTTCGACCCACCGTCAAAGGTCCGTCAACACGGAAAATCGGCTCAGCAGTCAGCGCGTTTTCCTTACGGTTGATTCGCGGTGCCGCTACTCCGAAGCACTCCGCAGCATTCGAATTGTTTCCCCTTACTCGGGGAATCTACGGGGGGTCTGCAGAACCGGACAACCCCTAGGGGGTTGGCTCAGCCCCCTACCGCGAAGCCCCCTACCCGGGGTGTGTGCCCCGAGCGAGGAGTACGGCGCCGCGCAGGGAGGACAGGCCGCCGAGTGACGCGGCGCGTACGTGGGCAACGGGGTGTCCCGGCCTGGCGAGCGCGTGCGCTCTTCCGGCCACCGTGTCGACGAATCCGGGGAGCCCGTCGGCGAATCCGCCACCGATCAGGACCAGTGCGGGACGGACGAGTTCGTTGAGGTTGACGATCGCCACCGCGAGAGCGTCGCAGCTCTCTCCGATCGCTGTGACGGCCCAGTCCCGTTCGTGACGCAGGCCGTCCGCGAGCTGGGCGAACGTCACGGGCTCGCCTCGCAGGCGGCCGGCCCGGCGCAGGGTCGCAGGACCGGAGGCGACGGCTTGTACGCAGCCGCGCCGTCCGCAGTCGCACCGCGGGCCCTTGGGGTCGACGATCACATGGCCGACCTCGCACGAGCCTCGGGCTGTCCCGGGGCAGAGACGCCCGTCGAGGACGATGCCGCCGCCGACACCGGTGCCGACGCCGAGGTAGACGACGTCCTGGCAGTCCGCTTCGTCCGCCTCCGCGAGGGCCGCAAGGTCTCCGTCGTCCGCCCAGAGCACCGAGCTTCGGGGGAAGAGACAGCACAGCGCGGCTCGAAGGTCCAGTCCGGTCCAGCTGGGGCGGCCGGGCCAGGTGGTGACGAGGCCCTCCGGGCCGACGGTCGCAGGCATGGCGACGCCGACCGCCCGGACGGACTGCGTGGTGTCGTCGAGCAGCGCACGGACGTTCCTGGTGAGAGTCTCCAGGTCGTCCGCGACGCTGCTGGTCCGCGGCCACGGGAATACCGCGCTGCGTGGCGTTGCACCGCCGTCGGTCTGCAGGGCGACCTTCGTGCCACCGACGTCGATTCCCAGGTAGGTCACGCCGTCGAGGCGACGATGTCGAGCGTGAGGGTCAGGTAGCGGGCGGTCATGCCCTTGTCGGCGGTGATGCCGAAGGCGTACCGGTCGATCTTCGTGGTGGCCCGGAAGCTGATCTCTTCCGCCCCGCTCCTCGCCTCGCTCCTTGCCTCTTCGATGAGGAGTTCCACCGGCCGGGTCGTGGCACGGACGGTCAGTTCGCCGTGCAGGCTGTACGAGCCCTGCGACTCGCGTACTGCGTCCGAGGTGAACGAGATGTGGGGGTGTGCTGCGGTGGCCAGGTACTTGTCGGAGCGTACGACGTTGTCCCGTGTGTCGTTGCCCGTGGTGAAGCTGGCGGCGTCGATGACGGCCGTCGCGTCGGATTCCGCGGCCTCGGCCGCGATCCGGATCCGGCCGCTGAGGACGGAGAAGGAGCCGTCGACACCCGCGAGGCCGAAGACGTGCCGGGTTCGGAAGGTGATGGTGCTGCGGCCGGGGTCGATGGTGTAGGTGCCGGGGGCCGGCACGGTCAGGGAGTTCGCCGCTGTCTGTGACACGTTGCTACCTCTGTCGGGGGGCGGGGGCGTGCGGGGGAACGGAAGTCACCCGCAGTCGAGTTGGGCTCGTTCAGTCTTGACCAGATCACTGCGGAGATCCACAGGCAGGTCCTTCCGGCGTTTCACCTTGAGCTTCCGGTAGACGCGGGTGAGATGCTGCTCTACCGTGCTCGCGGTGATGTGGAGCTTGCTCGCGATCTCGCGGTTGGTGCAGCCCATGACGGCCAGCGAGGCGACGCGCCGTTCCGATCCGGTGAGTGAGGGGATCCCGTCGGTGCTGCCGGAAGCCGTGTCCGGGTTGTTGCAGTCACCGGACGCCGCGAGGAGTTCCTTCGCCAGCGGGCCGGCGTCGCACAGGTCGGCCACGTGCCACGCCCTTCGGAAGACCATGCGGGCCCGCCGGTACTCCTCGAGTTGGTAGTAGCTCCGGTTGAGGTCGACGAGGGCTCTCGCCTGCTCGTAGCGGTCGCCGCAGTCCTCCAGCAGATCGAGCGCCTCGGTGAGCAGGTCGGGGCGTCTGGCCATCGGGCCCGTCGCCGCGAGCAGGCGCAGCGCGGAGCCTCGGATGCGCGGCCTGTCCGCCCCCGCTGAGGTCAGCTGGTCGTGGAGGAGCCGCTTGGCCTGGTCCCGGTTGCCGAGCCGTAGCCAGGCTTCGGCCGCGCCGGTCCGCCAGGGCACGAGGGCTGCTGCGTCGAGGCCCCAGCTGCGCATGAGTTCGCCGCAGGAGATGAAGTCGGCGAGGGCGGCGTGCGGGTGATCGGTGGCGAGGTAGTAGTGGCCGCGGGCGTGGAGGTAGTGCAGCCCGTAGCGGCTCTGGAACATGCCGTCGGTCGCGGAGTACGTGAGGTGCTTCGCGGCTTCCTCGTAATCGCCCATCCTCGTCACGGCGAGGATGAGGCTGCCCAGCGGGAAGCCGATCGCGACGCCCCACGCCTGAGGTGGCAGCTGGGCCAGTGCCTGCCGGGCATATGCGGCTCCAGCCGCCAGGTCGCCCTGCCTGACAGCGATCTCCGCACGCGTCGCGGAGGCCATCGCCGACCAGACGGGGGCCTCCCGCGTGTCTGCCTCGGCCAGGAGCTTCTCGCACTGGTCGGCCGCGCTGCGCAGGCGTCCCGCACAGATCAGGCCGAGCAGGGCCAGCTGTACGGCTTCCTCGGTCCAGGGAGACGTACGGCCCAGGCCGAGACCGAGGCCGTCCAGGACTCGTTCCGCACGGTCCGCGGCGGGGTCGCCAGGCCCGTCGGTCAGCAGCCCTGCCAGTTCGGCGGCCGACCGCAACCACGGATCGCCGTGAGGATCGGCGAGGGTGGGTGGTCCTTCGCCGGCGGACGCGGGTCCCTGGTGTCTGCGGGCGAGCTGGGGGTGGGTGGCGGCCAGCCACAGTTCGGTGTTCCGCGTCGGTACGACGTGCGCGATCTCGCGCGTTTCGGTCCGGGCGTCACGGATTCGTTCGAGAACGGGTCTCGCCTCGCTCGTACGGCCGTGCCAGAGCAGGTGCCGGAGCAGGACCAGCAGGTCGCCGTGGGCCAGCTGGCCGGTGTCCGCCGCCGCGGCCAGCGGAGTGAGGTGCCGAGCGGCCGCGGAGGGGTTGAGTTCCCATTCGGCCTGGGCCAGCCGCGCCCTGATGCCCGGCCGTTCCTGCTCGTTGCCGCAGGATCTGTGGGCGAGCGCGAGGCATTCCGTCGCGAACCAGGTCCTGCCCCCGAGCAACGCCTGATCGGCGGCCTCCAGAAGCACCTGGACCGCCCACTGGCCCTGCGTGTGCTTGGACTCCACCAGGTGGTGGGCAACGGTCATGACAGCTGCGCCCCGTGCGTGCATGAGCTGTGCTGCGCGGCGGTGCAGGGCCGCCCGGTCCGGGGCCTGCAGGCCGTCGAGAATGGCCGAGCGGGCCACCGGATGGCGGAACACGCCGTTGTCGGTCAGACCGGCCGCTTCCATGTCGTGAAGGGCGCGGCCGACCGCCTCCGTATCGGTTCCGGCCAGTTGGGCCAGCGCCTTGACGTCTCCCTCCTGGTCGAGCACCGCCAGGGCGCGCGCCACGTAGGTGATGACGGGCTTGTCCCGGTACAGGCAGTTGAGCAGGGCCAACCCGTAGCCCTGGGGCCTTGCCTCTCCGGCGAGGTGGTGGTCCTCGATGAGGGCGTGCAGGAGCAGGGGGTTGCCGCCGCTGATCCGGAAGAAGTCGTCGACGCGCCAAGGGGCGGCCGGGCTGTCCGGCTGCTGCGGTGGCCCGTCCCCCAGCTCGACGGACGGGCCGGAGGGACGGTCACGGAGCACCTCGGCGACCCCCGCCCGGGTGAGCGGTGCGAGGCGCAGCCGGTGGAACTGCGACTGTCGCCGCAGTTCGGCGCGGAACGGGGAGTGCTGCGCTCCGAACTCCGCGTCCTCGGTCAGAACCGCCAGGATCCGCGCGGATCCGATCCTGCGCACGATGTGGAGCAGACAGTGCAGGGACGAGTCGTCGGCATGCTGCACGTCGTCGACGGCGATGAGCACCGGTGACTCCGAGGCGAGGTCGAGCAGTACGGCTCCGAGGCCCTGGAACAGCTGGACGGCTTCCGGCTCGACGGTGTCGTGGTGGGTCCGGGGCAGAGCGTCCGATGCGGCGCCCTCCTTCAGCAGCTGTGCCGCCCGGTCGGCGATGTCCAGGGGCAGGCTGGCGCTGTGCAGCAGCTGGGTGAGGACTCCGAGGGGCAGGGCGCGTTCCGCGCGCGAGCAGGTCGCGCGGAGCACGACGACGTCCGTCGAGGCACGCTCGGTGAACACGCGCAGAAGCTCTGTCTTGCCCGTGGTGACCGGGCCGTCGAGCACGACGACGTGTCCCCGTCTTCCACGGCACTCGTCCAGCAGCCCGTCCAGAGACCGCACGTGCTCGTCACGCTCGACCAAACGCACCCTTCCACCCCTGCCCTTGCACGGTTGTCACTGGCCCGGATGGTCCCGCATCCGGGTCATGCTCAGATCGTCGGCTTCTTGGCGACCGCGATCACGTAATCGATGGTGTCCAGCTCTTTCTTCAGTAGTTCCTGGTCACTCCAGTTCTGGCTTATTCCCTTGTACTGGGTGGGGGTGATCAGGTTCTTGTATTCGGTGCTCGCGATCTTCTCCACCATGAACGTGCGGTACTGCTCCCACACCCGGTCCCGGATCGAATCGACCCGGTTCTCCTCGAAGCCCGCCTTGGCCAGCTTGTCGGCGTAGACCCCCGAGGTGTACCAGTTCTCCTCGTCGTAACTGAGGAGAATCCAGCTGAGTGCGCGGGACTTGAGTTCCTTGCGCACCACTGTGTCGTGCGTCGGGAGGACGTCCGCGACGGCGAGTACACCGCCGGGCCGCAGCACTCTGAAGGCTTCTTCGAAGAACGCACTGCGCGGGTAGAAGTGGAATGCGGATTCGAGGGCGACGACTTTGTCGAAGGTGTTGTCCGGGAAAGGGATGTCCGTGGCGGAGCCCTGCTGGAATTCGAGTCGGTCCTCGAGCCCTTCCCTCTTGGCGCGAGCCTGTGCGGCCTCTATCTGGTGCGGGGTGATGTTCAGGCCGTGGATCTTCTTGGGCTGCCGGTTGCGGATCCAGGAGAAGTCCTGATCGCCGTAGCCGAAGCCCAGGTCCAGCACCGTGTCCCCGGCCTCGATGCCGGCTGCGGCACCCAGCCGGGTGGCGAGCTCCTCGGCGGCCTCGTCGAGGCTGTCGCATCCGTCGTTCCAGTAACCGAAGTTGCAGTACGTGGTGGTGCGGTCGACGAACTCGAAGCTGGGGGGCATGAACTGGTAGAGGCGCCGGGTCCGCTTGACGGGGTCACCCGTCGAGATCATCTGGATGAGCTTCCCGAACTGTTTGGCCGCTTCCAACATGGCGGTACTGCCTTTCGTGAGGTGGTGTAGGGGTTCAGAGCGTGGTACGGCCGAGACGGCCGCGCAGGTCGTCGATGAGCGCGGCCAGGTCGTCGGGACCATGTGCGGCTCCGAAGAGGTAGAAGTCCGGGCGTACGAGCATCCCGACGGCCCCGTCCGGTCCTGGGCCGGGCAGCCCGGCCAGATAGGGCAGGTACAGGTCCTCGGCGTCGACGACCGCGTGCCCCCCCGCCTTCTCCGGCGCGGTCTCCGCAGGCAGTACGTGCACGAGGTGGCACCCGAGGGTGTCGAGGAAGTCCAGGTCCGCCGAGTCGAGGAGCAGGCGCGGGTCCTCGGTGCAGAGCAGGGTGAAGCCGGTGCCGACGACGTCGTCGAGGAGTCCCCGGGAGCCGCCGCGTACCACCTCCGCCTGCGGTACGAGCTGGCCGGCCGACCGTGTCCCGTCGTCGGCGGCTGCGCCGGTACGGAGGAAACCGCCGCTGAGGGAGTCGGCCAGTTTGGGCCCGTCGGGGGTGGCCTGGTCCCGGCCGCCGCGGGCGCGCATACGGGCGGCGAGCATGAAGGCGTCGCGCCCGGCCGCGGCGGCGCGGTCGGTCTGGCAGATGACGTTGCCGAGCGCGATCGACGTCTCGATGGCAGGCCGTACGTGTGCGCTGCGTTCGACGGCGTAGGTGTCGAGTAGTTCCTCGTCCGCGAGGCCGCCCAGGACGAGGTTCAGCTTCCACGCCAGGTTGGCCGCGTCGCGGAAGCCCGAGCACATGCCCTGCCCTACGAAAGGCGGCATGACGTGTGCGGCGTCGCCCGCGACCAGCAGTCTTCCGGAGCGCCACTGGTCGGCGCAGGTGCCCCGCGTGGTGTAGACGGCGTGCCTCTCCAGAGTGGCGTTGTCCGGGGTGAGGTCGAACAGCCCCAGCAGCCGCCATACGGTCGCCTTCTGACCGAGTTCCTCGATCGTCTCACCGGGCATCCGCATGAACTCCCAGCGCCGGTGCCCCGGGCCTGCGGAGACGGCGGTCCTGGGCCGGGCGGGGTCGCAGATCTGCAGGTTGTTGGGCGTGTACTCGCGCTTGTCATGAGTCACGACGTCACAGATGAGCCAGTCGTGCGCGAACCCGTAGTCGGTGACGGTCGACTGGATGTGCCGTCCGACGAAGCTGTTGGCACCGTCGCAGCCGATGACCCAGCGGGCCCCGTACGTGTGCCGGTTGCCGTCCACGTCCTCCGCGACCACTTCGACGCGGTCCTCGTAGCGGGTCAGCTCGACCGCCGTCCGGCCGCGGTGCACGGTCACCCCGGGGAGTTCGGCGCCACGTGCGGCGAGGGCGGCCTCCAGACCGGGCTGGTACATCGAGGTCGACTCGGGCCAGCCCGAAGGGCTCTTCCCCGGCACCTCCATGTGGATGAGGGTCTGTCCGCGGGCGTTCTCCCAGACGTACTCACCGGTTGGTTCCCGGACGTCCTCGAGGCGGTCGGCGACACCCACGGCGGCGAGGATGCGGGCGGCCTCGCCGTCGTACGCGACTGCGCGGGGCATCGGATAGGGCTGCGGCCAGCGCTCGACCACGGTGACCGTGCGGCCGTGCTGGGCCAGCAGGATCGTCGCCAGTTGGCCGACCGGGCCGTATCCGACGATCAGCACATCGGAGTTCACCACGTCTGTATCTCCCTGAACTCTGCGGCGGGGACCCGAACGGTGTTCAGGACGACCCCAGTTCCTTGTCGATGAGTCCGAAGATCTCGTCGTCGGAGGCCGTATCGAAGTCGAATGCGTCCTCCTCGTCATCGATGCGGCCCGCGGGCCCCCAGGAGGCGGTCAGTGCTTCCAGCCTCGACAGCCGTGACATGAGATCCGCGCGCAGCGCCTCGTCGGGGTCCGCGTGTGCGAAGGCGGCTTCCAGCCGGTCGAGTTCGGTGGCCAGCACCAACGGCTGCGGGCCGGCGGCCCGCGCGTCGGCCGGTTCCGGGCGGAGCCGCTCGGCCAGGCAGCCCGCCAGCGCCAGGGGGGTCGGGTAGTCGAAGATCAACGTCGCCGGCAGCCGGACCCCGGTGGCGGCGACGAGACGGTTCCGGAGCTCGACGGCCGTGAGGGAGTCGAATCCGACGTCTTTGAACGCCTGCTCGGAGTCGACGCTGCCGGCGGTTCCGTGACCGAGCACGGTCGCCGCCTCGACGCGTACCAACTCCAGCAGCGCGGCCTCGCGCTCCGGCTCCTTCAAGCCGGCCAGCGCCTGTGCCGGCAGGTGCGCCGCGGGGGAGGCACTGCCTCGCGCGCTCGTACGGGTGACCCGGATCAGGCCGCGCAGCAGCGGGGGTACGGCCGCGGATTCCGTGCCGTACGTGCCGAGGCCGAGCTTGGCGGGCATCAGCTTCGCGTGTCCCAAACGCAGCGCGGTGTCCAGCAGTTCCATGCCCTCGCGTGAGCTCAGGGCGTCCATGCCGCCGCGCCGGCCGCGCTCCAGTTCCGCACTGCCGAGGCTGCCGGTCATGGCGGAGGCCTCGGCCCACAGTCCCCAGGCGAGGGACGTCGCGGGCAGCCCGTGGGTACGCCGGTGTGCGGCCAGACCGTCCAGGAATGCGTTGGAGGCGGCGTAGTTGGCCTGGCCGGGGGTCCCGAAGAGGCCGGAGGCCGACGAGAACAGCAGGAAGACGGCCAGGTCGGTGTCCCGGGTCAGCTCGTGCAGGTGCCAGGCCGCGTCGGCCTTGGGGCGCAGCACGGTGTCCAGACGCTCGGGGGTCAGAGCAGGAAGCACACCGTCGTCCAGCACACCCGCGGCGTGTACGACACCGGTGAGGGGCCGTTCGGCGGGGATCGTGTCGAGAACGGCGGCGAGCGCCCCGCGGTCGGCGACGTCGCAGGCGGCGAACGTCACGTCCGCGCCCAGTCCCGTCAGTTCGGCCTCGATGGCGCGGGCCCTGGTGCTTTCTCCCCCACTGCGGCTGACCAGCAGCACGCCGCGTACGCCGTGCTCGGCGACCAGGTGCCGGGCGACCAGTGCGCCCAGCGTTCCGGTACCGCCGGTGATCAGTACGGTGCCCTCCCGGTCCAGTGGCCTTCCCTCGGCCGGCGCCTCGGCGGGGACACGTGCCAGCCTCGGTACCCGCGCCTCACCGGCCCGGATGGCGAGCTGCGGCTCACCCGAGGCGACCGCCCGCGGCAGGGCGCGTCGTGATTCCTCCTCGGCGTCGATGTCGGCGAGGACGATGCGGTCCGGGTTCTCCGACTGAGCGGCACGCACCAGACCCCACACGGCGGCGGCCGCCGGATCGGTTCCGGGCAGGCACGCGTCACGTGTGAGTACCACCAGCCGTGCGGTGGCGGGCCGGTCCTCCTCCAGCCAGGACCGCACCGCGTGCAGGGCCCGGCCGAGCAGGTCCCGTACCCGGGCCGGGCCTTCCGCGTGCGACGCGCCGGTCAGGTCCGCGTACTCCACCTGCTGGGATCGGTCCGGGTGATCAGGCAGAGCGACGGCAGGCCAGTCCAGGTGGAACAGCTGGTCGTACGTCGCGGGCCCGGTCTGCAGCTGGTCGGCCGACACCGGGCGGAAGGCAAGGGACTCGACGGACATCACCGGTGCGCCGTCCGCGTCGGTGGCCTCGAGTGCAAAGGCGTCCGGGCCTGCCGGGGTCACCTTGACGCGCAGGGCGCAGGCGCCCGAAGCGTGCAGGGTGACGCCGGCCCACGCGAACGGCAGGAGGAGCTTCCCCTGTCCCATGCCGCCCAGGGCTCCGAAGCTCGCGGCGTGCAGCGCCGCGTCCAGCAGGGCGGGGTGGAGCCCGAACTGCCGTGCCTCGTGCTCGTGTTCCTCGGGCAGCGCGACCTCGGCGAAGATGTCCTCACCGCGGGTCCACACGGCCCTCAGGCCTCTGAAGACCGGACCGTACTCATAGCCCGCCTCCGACATGGAGGGGTAGAAGTGGTCGGAGTCGACCCGCCGGGCGCCGTGTGGCGGCCATGCCCCGGATCCGGGCAGCGGCGCGGTACCGCCGGCGGCCAGCAGGCCTCCCGCGTGCCTGGTCCAGGGCGCGTCGGGGTCCGTGCCGGCAGGACGGGAGTGGATGCCCACAGGGCGGCGGCCGGTCGCGTCCGGCGCGGACACGGCTACCTGCAGCTGTACGGCGGCGTGGCCGGGCAGTACCAGGGGGGCTTCGATGACGAGTTCGTCGAGGACCGGGTACCCGGCCTCGTCGCCCGCCCGCACGACCGCCTCCACGAGCGCGGTACCCGGCACCAGCACCTGCCCGCCCACCGTGTGGTCGGCGAGCCAGCCGTGGGTGGCCACGGACAGCCTGCCGGTGGCGAGCACCCCGTCGCTGTCCGGCAGTGTGACGGTGCCGCGCAGCAGCGGGTGAGCGGCATCGGTGAGACCGGCCGCACCCGCGTCCGCGGTCGTACCGGTCGGGTCCAGCCAGTAGCGCCGACGCTGGAAGGCGTACGTGGGCAGGTCGACCTTCTGTGAGCCGCTGCCCTCGAACAGGGCCGCCCAGTCCGCCGGGACGCCCCGGACATGGAGCCGCGCGAGCGCGGAGACGACCGCTTGCGGTTCGGATCTGTCACGTCGCAAGGTCGGGACGGCGGCGATGGTCTGCGCGACGTCGCTGAGGCAGTCCTGCACCATCGCGGTCAGGACACCGCCCGGGCCCAGCTCGAGGAAAGTGCTGACGCCCTGACTGTGCAGGGTGCGTACCGCGTCGTGGAACCGCACGGGCCGCCGCACCTGTTCGGTCCAGTGGTCCGGGCTGCGCAGCACGTCGGCGCCGACCGCTTCGGGGTCGCTGGTCGACACGACGTGGATGCGCGGCGCCCGGAAGTCGAGCTGCTCCACCACGGCGCGGAACGCGCCGAGCATCGGGTCCATGAGCGGGGAGTGGAAGGCGTGGCTGACCCGGAGCCGCCTGGTCTCGGTGCCTCGCCCGGCGAACTCCGCGGCAAGCTCCTGAACGGCCTGCTCGTCACCCGAGAGCACCACGGCGGCCGGTCCGTTGACTGCCGCGATGCTGACCCGGTCCTCCAAGCCGGCGAGCAGGGGCAGCACCTCCTCCTCGGACGAGGCGACGGCGATCATGGAGCCTCCCGCGGGCAGGGCCTGCATGAGTGCGCCACGGGCGGCGACCAGCGTGCAGGCGTCGGCCAGCGACAGCACTCCGGCGACGTGCGCGGCGGCGATCTCACCGACCGAGTGTCCGGCGACGGCGTCGGGCCGTACGCCCCAGGACTCCATCAGACGGAACAGGGCCACCTCGACGCTGAACAGGGCCGCCTGGGCCATCGCCGTCTGCTCGAGCGGTGCGGGGTCGCTGCCCAGGAGCACGCTGTGCAGGGACCGCCCCAGGCGCGGGTCGAGTTCCGCGCACACCGTGTCGAAGGCTTCTGCGAACACGGGGTAGCAGTCGTACAGTTCGCGCCCCATGCCGAGGCGCTGCGCACCCTGGCCGGTGAACAGGACGGCGGTCCGGCCGCCCGCGCGTGTGCCTTGCACGAGGGTGGCGGCTGCCTCGCCGTGCGCGAGGGCGCGCAATCCCGTCAGCGGGTCCTCGCCGTCCCCGGTGACGAGGACCGCGCGGTGTTCCAGGTTCGACCGTGCGGTGAGGGAGTACGCGACGTCGGCGGGCCCGGGGCCGTCCGACCGCTCCAGGACGGCCACAAGGCGGGCGGCCTGGGCGGACAGCGCCTCCGGGGTGCGTGCGGAGAGGAGCCACGGGACGGCGGGCGGGGTCCTGCGCGCCTCGGGAGCGACAGGCCCGTCGAGGGGCGGTTGCTCGAGGATGACGTGGCCGTTGGTGCCACTGATCCCGAAGGACGACACCCCGGCACGCCGGGGCCGGTCCAGGGCGGGCCAGTCCCGGGCCTCGGTCAGCAGCTCCACCGCGCCCGACGCCCAGTCGATGTGGGGAGAGGGTTCGTCGACGTGCAGGGTCCGGGGCAGCACGCCGTGGCGCATCGCCATCACCATCTTGATCACACCGGCCACACCGGCTGCGGCCTGAGTGTGACCGATGTTGGACTTGAGGGAGCCCAGCCACAGCGGCCTGTCCTCCGGCCGGTTGCGGCCGTAGGCCGCCAGCACCGCGTGTGCCTCGATCGGGTCGCCCAATACCGTGCCCGTGCCGTGGGCCTCCACGACGTCCACGTCCGGCGCGGTGAGGCCTGCGTCGGCGAGGGCCTGACGGATGACCCGTTGCTGGGACGTCCCGTTGGGCGCGGTCAGTCCGTTGCTCGCACCGTCCTGGTTGATCGCGGTGCCGCGCACGACGGCCAGGACGGGGTGTCCGTTGCGGCGGGCGTCGGACAGCCTCTCGACCAGCAGGAGCCCGGCCCCTTCGGACCAGCCGGTACCGTCCGCGGAGGCCGCGAAGGCACGGCATCTGCCGTCCGTCGAGAGTCCGCGCTGGCGGGAGAACTCGACGAAGCCGTCAGGAGTGGCCATCACGGTCACTCCGCCGGCCATCGCCAGGTCGCATTCCCCGGAGCGCAGTGCCTGGGCGGCCATGTGGAGAGCGACCAGCGAGGAGGAGCAAGCGGTGTCCACGGTGACGGCAGGGCCTTCGAGGCCGAGGCTGTAGGCGACCCGCCCGGACAGCACGCTGGAGGCGTTTCCGGTGACGAAGTACCCCTCGGCTCCGCGACGGGCGGGGCTCTGCCCCGTGCCGTAGTCCTGGTGCATGGCGCCGACGAAGACACCTGTGCGGGTGCCGTGCAGGGTGGCGGCGTCGATGCCTGCCCGCTCCACGACCTCCCAGGCCGTCTCCAGCAGGACGCGTTGCTGCGGGTCCATGGCCAGCGCCTCGCGCGGCGAGATCCCGAAGAACGCGGCGTCGAAGTCCCCGGCGTCGTACAGGAAGCTGCCGTGCCGCACGTAGGACTTGCCGGTCTGCTCAGGGTCCGGGTCGAAGAGGTTCTCGACGTCCCAGCCACGGTCGGTGGGGAAGCCGGACACCGCGTCGACGCCGTCCTCGACGAGTCTCCACAGGTCTTCCGGCGAGGCGACGCCACCCGGCAGCCGGGCACTCATGGCGACGATCACGATCGGGTCGTCATCGCGTGCGGCGCCGTGGACGGGTGCCGAGGTGACGGCCTGTTCCCCGAGCAGCAGGCCGCGCAGACGGACGGCGAGGGCGGTGGGGGTGGGATGGTCGAAGACGATCGTGGACGGCAGTGCGACGCCGGCCTCGGCGGCCAGGCGGTTGCGAAGGTCGAGTGCGGTCATGGAGTCGAAGCCCTGGTCACGGAAGGCGCGGGTCGCATCGACCGCGGCTGCCCCTGAGTGACCGAGCACGGCGGCGGACTGGGCCAGGACCAGGTCGAGCAGGATCCTGTCGCACTCGGGGCCGTCGAGCCCGACGAGACGCCCGGCCGGTGCCGGGACGTCGGACTTCTCCTCCCCGTCCGCCCCCGCGGCCCGGACCCCGGGGACCTCGGCGATGAGCGGGCTGGGGCGGGCCATGGTGAACGCGGCACCGAACCGCTGCCAGTCCATGCGCGTCACCGACACGCAGGTGTCGTCGTGCTCGACGGCTCGTATCAGCGCCGAGACGGCGGTACCGGGCTCCATCTCGAGTACGCCCGCCCGGCGGAGCCGTTCGGACGCCCCTTCGCGCGCTCCGAGTCCGATACCGCCGCCCCAGGCGCCCCAGGCGACGGAGGTCGCCGTGCGGCCTCGGGCACGGCGCCGCTCCGCGAGGGCGTCCAGGTAGGCGTTCGCCGCGGCATAGGCGCTCTGCCCGCCGCCGCCCCAGACCCCGGAGTTGGACGACATCAGGACGAACGCGTCCAGGTCTGCGTCTCCGAGGAGTTCGTCGAGATGCGCGGCGCCGGCCGCCTTGCCCGCGAGGATGCCGGCGAACTCGTCGGGTGCGGTGTCCGCCAGCAGGCTGTTCTGTCCCACGCCCGCGGCGTGCACCACCGCGGTGAGCGGCCCCGGCAGTGACGCGAGGAGATCGCGCACCGCCTCCCGGTCGGCGACGTCGCACGCGCGGACGGTCACCTCCGCCCCCGAGGCACGTATCTCGTCGGCCAGTTGCTCCGCTCCTGGAGCCCGCGGACCGCGCCGGCCGGTCAGGACCAGATGAGCGGCGCCGTCGGACGCGAGCCGGCGGGCCACCTCCGCGCCGACTCCCCCGGTTCCGCCGGTCACCAGGACGGTGCCGCGGGGATGCCAGCGGCGCGCGGCGGCAGCGCCGCGCGTGGGCGCCGGTACGAGACGCCGGGCGAGGACGCCGGTCGGACGGACGGCCAGCTGGTCCTCACCGTCCGTACCGCTCAGCGCGCTGGACAGCCGGCGCAGCGCACGTTCGTCGAGGGTGTCAGGCAGGTCCACCAGCCCGCCCCAGCGGCTGGGCGATTCCAGTGCCACTACTCTGCCGAGTCCCCATACCATCGCCTGCGCCGGGCTGGGTTCCGGGCTGCCGGGCCCCGTCGCGACCGCCCCGCATGTGAGCGTCCAGAGCGGGGCGTCGACATCGGTCGCCTCGAGCGCCGCCACGAGGGCGACTGTGGCGGCGAGGCCTGCGGTGTGTGCGGGGGCTCCCGGCACGGGCCGTTCGTCGAAGGCCAGCAGGGACAGCACGCCACTGAGGTCGCCGGGCTGCCCGGCCTCTTCCCGGATGCGGGCGGCGAGCTCGCCCGCATCGGCTTCCCGGGCGTTCACGTCCATCCGTACGCACTCGGAGCCACGGGACCGCAGCCCGTCGAGCACCCTGTCGGCAAGGCCGCCGCTCGCGTCGTACGCGGTGGGCATCATCACGAGCCATCTGCGGGGCAGTTCATCGCGTCCGGCGCCGGCCATGCGCTTCCACGTCACCCGGTATCGCCAGCTGTCGCCGGCGGACCTCTCGCGGTACCGCCGGCGCCAGTCGGCCAGCACCGGCAGCGCTTCGGCGACCGCTCCGAGCCCGTCGGCGTCCTCCCTGCCACCCGCCGTCAGGGAAGCTGCCAGGCCCTCCAGGTCCTCGCTGTCGACGGCCTTCCAGAACGAAGCCTCGACCGGATCCGCCGGTGTCGCGACCCCGTGAGCGCTGCGGTCCGATGACGCCTGGAGCCAGAAGCGGCGGCGCTGGAACGCATACGTGGGCAGGTCGGCGCCCGCACGCTCGGGCGGGGTGGGCCAGTCGACGGCCAGACCGCGCACCCAGGCCCCGGCGAGCGAGGTGAGCAGCCGCCGTGTGCCGCCGTCGTCCCGGCGCAGCGTGCCGACCACGGTCACCGCGCCGCCGACCGCGTCCTCGGCGGTTGCCTGCACCGCCGGAACAAGGACGGGGTGTGAGCTGACCTCCACGAAGAACCCGAAGCCCTGTGCCAGGAGGGCTCGTACGGCCTCCTCCATGCGTACGGTCCCACGGAGGTTGCGGTACCAGTAGTCCGCGTCCAGCTCGTGCGTGTCCATCCAGCGGTCGTGGACGGTGGAGTAGAAGGGGATGTCCGAGCGGCGGGGGCTGATGGGAGCCAGTGCGCTCGCGAGATCGGCCTCGATGCGCTCGACCTGCGCTGAGTGGGACGCGTAGTCCACGGGGATCCTGCGTACCCGGACACCCTCGGAGGTCAGTTCGCCGGCCATGGCGTCCAGCGCTTCGGGCGTTCCGGCGAGGACCACGGACGAGGGCCCGTTGACGGCCGCCAGGGAGAGGTGTTCCCCGTCCGAGGAGCCGTTCAGCCGTCTGCCCGCCTCCTGCGCGGTCAGGGCGACCGACATCATGCCGCCCCGGCCGGCCAGGTGCTGGGCGATGGCGCGGCTGCGCAGTGCCACGACTCGTGCCGCGTCCCGCAGGGAGAGCGCACCGGCGATGCAGGCCGCGGCGATCTCCCCCTGCGAGTGACCGACGACCGCGTCGGGCTCGACGCCGTTGGACCGCCATACCTGTGCGAGCGAGACCATGACGGCGAAGGACACGGGCTGCACGACGTCGACCCGGTCGAGAGTGGGGGCTCCGGGAACCTGCCGGACCACGTCGGACAGCGACCAGTCGACGTGTGGTGCGAGAGCCTCGGAGCACAGGGCCATGTGCTGGGCGAACACCGGCGACACGTCGAGCAGTTCGGCGCCCATCCCGGCCCACTGGGAGCCCTGTCCGGGCAGCACGAAGACCACCTTGCCCTCGGTGTCGGCGCTGCCCGAGACCACGGACGTCGTGGGGCGGCCGGCAGCCAACGCGTCCAGGGCGGACCGTGCCTCCTCGATGTCGTCGGCCACCACGACGGCCCGCTGTTCCAGTGCGGACCGGGTGGTCGCCAGGGCGTGGGCGACGTCGCCGAGTTCGAGTCGCGGGTGGGCCGCGAGATGTTCGCCTAGGCGTGCGGCCTGTGCGGCGAGGGCCTGCCCCCCGCGCCCGGAGACCAGGAGCGGCTGTGTCCCGTGTCCGCCGCCCGTCGGCTCCCGTTCACTCCCGCGCGGCGTCTCGGGAACGTGCTCCAGGATGACGTGGGCGTTCGTGCCGCTGACCCCGAACGAGGACACCGCGGACCGGCGCGGCCGGCCCGTCTCGGGCCAGTCGCGGGCCTCGGTCAGCAGTTCCACCGCGCCGGACGCCCAGTCGACGTGCGGGGACGGTGCGTCGACGTGCAGGGTCCCCGGCAGCACGCCGTGCCGCATCGCCATCACCATCTTGATCACGCCCGCCACACCCGCAGCGGCTTGGGCGTGCCCGATGTTCGACTTCAGCGAGCCCAGCCACAACGGCCGGTCCGGGGAGCGGTCCTGACCGTAGGTCGCCAGCAGGGCCTGCGCCTCGATCGGGTCGCCCAGGGTGGTGCCTGTCCCATGCGCCTCGACCGCGTCCACCTGATGGCCTGCCAGGCGGGCGTTGGCCAGTGCCTGGCGGATGACCCGGCGCTGCGCGGGCCCGCTGGGAGCGGTCAGGCCGTTGCTCGCGCCGTCCTGGTTGACCGCCGACCCGCGCAGGAGCGCCAGCACCCGGTGCCCGTTGCGCTTGGCGTCCGAGAGGCGTTCCAGGAGCAGTACGCCGACACCCTCGGACCAGGAGGTACCGTCCGCGGACGCCGCGAAGGCCTTGCACCTGCTGTCCGGTGCGAGCGCACGCTGTCGGGAGAACTCGATGAAGGAGCCGGGCTTGGCCATGACCGCCGCCCCTCCGGCCAGCGCCATCGAGCATTCGCCGGACCGCAGGGCCTGCGAGGCCAGGTGCAGTGCCACCAGTGAGGAGGAGCACGCGGTGTCCACCGTGATGGCGGGTCCTTCGAGACCGAGGGTGTAGGCAACCCGGCCGGAGACGACGCTGCCTGCGGTACCCGTGCCGATGTAGCCGCCGACACCCTCGGGGGCATCGGCGGCGTCGGTCCCGTAGTCGTGGTGCATGAGCCCGGAGAACACGCCGATGTTCTCTCCGCGCAGCGAGGTCGGGTCGATGCCCGCGCGCTCGAAGACCTCCCACGACGTCTCGAGGAGCAGCCGCTGCTGCGGGTCCATCGCCAGCGCCTCACGCGGCGAGATCCCGAAGAAGTCGGCGTCGAAGTCTCCGGCGTCGTGGAGGAATCCGCCTTCGCGGACGTACGTGGTGCCCTGCCTGTCCGGGTCGGGGTCGTACAGCGACGCGATGTCCCAGCCGCGGTCGTCGGGAAACGCGGTGACTCCGTCCAGGCCGAGTTCGACGAGTCGCCACAGCTCCTCCGGAGAGGTGACTCCGCCGGGCAGCCGGCAGCCCATGGCGACGATGGCGACCGGTTCGTCGGACGCCGCTGTGGAGGGCGTGGACGGGGTGACGTCCGGGTCGTCGTCGAGGAGCAGGGCGCGCAGGTGACGGGCCAGGGCCGTGGGTGTCGGATGGTCGAAGGCAGCGGTCGCCGACATGCGCAGGCCGGTAGCCCCGGTCAGGGCGCTCCGCAGGGCGACGGCGGCGACGGAGGTGAATCCGAGTTCCTTGAACGCCCTGTCCGCACCGACGGTGGCGCCCTCCGGCAGGTCCAGCACACGGGCCGCACGGGTGCGTACGAGCTCCAGCAGCATCCGTTCCCGCTCGTCGGCCGGGGCGGAGAGCAGCTGTGCGCGCAGTGCGGCGCTGCCGGCCTCGTCCGGCGCGGGCGCACGGGGCGTCACCTCGATGACACCGCGCAGCGGCGCGGGGACGTCGTCGGTGTGCAGCGTCCCGGAGTCCAGCCTCATGGGCACCAGGACCGCGTGGTCCACGGTCCGGGCGGCGTCGAACATGGCGCGGCGGTCGTGCGCCGTCAGACGGCCGACACCGGCCGGTGCCGGCGTCCCCGTGTCGCCTCCGGGCTCGTCCGAGGGCCCCCAGGCCAGGGACAGAGCGGCGTGTCCTGCGACACGGCGGTTCTGTGCCAATCCGTCGAGGAAGGCGGCGACAGCACCGTGTCCGGGCGGGGCGGCCGCCCCGAGCAGACCGGCCGCCGAGGAGTTGAGGACGAAGGCGTCGAGGCCCGCGTCCAGGGTCAGCTCGTGCAGGTTCAGGGCCTGGAGCACCGCCGGGCGCAGGGGGTCCTCCCCGGCCCCGGCGACCGCCCCGGGGGTGTGCACCACAGCGGTGAGGGGACGGCGGATCCGGGTCAGTACGTCGGCGAGCGCAGCGCGCTCCGTGAGGTCGCAGGCCGCCAGCACGACCCGGGCCCCGGCTCGGGTCAGCTCGTCCTCGAGCTCGGCCGCGGCTCGGTCGCGCGGGCCCCCTTCGCTGACCAGCATCACGTGGCGGACACCGTGCCCGATGACCAGGTGCCGTGCTGCTGCCGCTGCTGCGGCTCCGTCGGCGCCGGTGATGAGGACGGTCCGCCGGGGGTCCGGCGCCGGTTCCCGCTCTCCCGGTGCGGGGGCGGCGGCACGGGTCAGCCTGGGCAGCAGCGTGATGCCGGAACGGACCGCGGACTGCGGTTCGCCGCCGGGCAGCAGGGTGGGCAGTACCGCACCCGCCTGCGCGTCGGGAACGTCCAGGTCGACGAGGACCATCCGCCCGGGGTGCTGTCTCTGGAGGTCGCGCAGACCGCCCCACAGTGCGGCCTGCCACAGGTCAGGGATCTTTTCGTCGGACGCGGTGGCGACCGCCCGGCTGGTCGTGAGCAGCAACTGCCCGCCGTTGAAGAGGTCGTCGGCCAGCCATGCGGCGGCCACGCCGGTCAGCTCGTGCACCGCCCCGCCATCGGCGGAGCCCGCGACGGGGGCGAGCACCGTGACGTCCGGCACCGCTCCCCCGGCGGCGGACACGGCGTCCCGCAGCGCCGCCGGGTCAAGGTGGTACGACACGTGCATGCCGTGGTCGAGCAGCCCCTGTGTCAGTTCTTCCGTACCCGGGCCGACCAGTGCCCACCGGCCGGGGACCACGGGCGGCGGCGGCACCGAGGGCAGCGGAATCCAGTCCAGCCGGAACAGTGACTCGTAGTGGCTGGCACCGGCAGCACGCAGACGGGCGGGCTGTTCGAGGAGGACGTGCCTGGTGATCTTGCCGGACGCCGTACGGGGCACCTGCGCGATCTCGTAGAGCTCCTCGGGCACCTTGTAGTACGAGAGCTCCTCGCGGCAGGCCGCGAACAGAGCCTGCGGGTCCAGCCCTTCGGGCCCGGGGACCAGACAGGCCACCGGCACCTCACCGAGCGTCTCGTGCGGGCGTCCGACCACGGCCACGTCGGCCACGCCCGGGACCCGCCGCAGGACCTCCTCGATCTCGCCGGGGTGGATGTTCTCCCCGCCGCGGATGATGAGCTCCTTGATGCGTCCGGTCACGGTGAAGTAGCCGTCGGCGTCGCGCCTGGCCAGGTCGCCGGTGCGGTACCAGCCGTGCCGGATCGCCTCGGCGGTGGCCTCAGGCTGGTTGTGGTAGCCGGCCATCACGCTGGGCCCGCTCACCCAGACCTCGCCCTCGCGCTCCGCGGGGACGTCCTCGCCGGTCTCCGGGTCCACGAGACGGACTCCGAGACCGGGCACCGGAAGTCCGCAGGAGCCCTCGACCCGGGCGCCGGTCGGCCAGTTGATCGTGATGGAACCGCACGTCTCGGTGGATCCGTACGCGTCGAGCAGCGGCGCGCCGAAGGCCTCTTCGAACGAGCGGCGCAGAGACGCTGTGGTGATGGCACCGCCCACGAGGCACATCCGCAGGTGGGGTGCCTTGAAGCCCTGCCGGCGCGCGGCACGCACCAGGTAGTGGTACATGGTGGGCACACCGGCCAGGAAGGTCGCCGAGTCCTCGCGCAGCGCGTCCAGGACCTCATCGGCCTCGAACCCGTCCACGATCCGGGCCGTCGCTCCGACCGCGGTGACGCCGAGTACGCACGCGATGTGGGACAGGCTGTGGAACAGCGGCAGGGGCCACACCACCCTGTCCTCGGAGTTCAGCCCCGGTACGGGTGCGTAGCAGGCGGCCACCGACCACAGGCAGTTGCGCTGTGTGGACAGGACGCCCTTCGGCCGGCCCGTGGTTCCCGAGGTGTAGAGCATCCACGCGAGGTCGTCGAGTCCCAGGTCGTCCCGCGGCCCGACAGCCGGTTCCGTGCCCGCGAGAGTCTCGAAGCTCAAGGCCCCTGAGGGCGCGTTGCCCGTGATGACGACACGCACGTCACTCCGGTCGGCGAGGACCCGCCCGAGCTGGTCGGCGTGGGCCGCGTCGGTGATGACGACGCGCGCGTTGCTGTCCTCGAGCAGGTACGAGAGTTCGGCATCGGTGGCGCGGGGATTGAACGGCGAGCCGATGGCGCCGGCCCTGACGACGGCCAGGTAACTCTCGATGACCTCTACGCAGTTGCCGAGGTAGATCGCCACGCAGTCACCCGGTTGCAGCCTCATCTGAGCGAGGTGACCGGCGATCCTTCCCGAGCGGCGCTCCAGCTCGGCGTAGGTCACACTGCGGCGGGCGTCCCGGAAGGCCACCTTGTCCCCGAACCGGTCGGCGTGCGCCTTGAGGAGTTCGGGCAGCGGCCGTATCAGTTCGGTACGCAGCATCTCACCACTCCGTCGGCCGGCGAGGCGCCTCGCACGGGCCGGTATCGGTTGCCGCCCACGGCAGTGGGCGAGTCACTGCTCAGTCTCGGGCGCGCCCACCCCGCGCCCTACCCCTACCGGCCCCCTAGGGCATCCCTAACTCCGCAGGCTTCTGGGCCACCCGAAACCGAACCGGTCCGGCTGGAGCGTGCGCTCCGTCCTGTGCGGCGGGACCGGAGAGCGGGGACGCCGCCGTGGGCCGGTCGGCCGGCCACCGCGCGGTGCCGGCCGACCCGGGGACACGTCAGCCGACAGCTGCGGCCGGCCACAGCGCCAGCAGGTCACTCGGCTTCTGGAGTACGGCATCAGGCGAAGCGGCGAGCAACGCCGGTTCGTCCGTCTCGCCCCACAGTGCCGCCAACGCGGCCACTCCCGCACCGTGCGCACTCGCTATGTCGGTCACCGCGTCTCCGACCATCACCGCACTGTCGGGCTCGGCCCCGAGCAGTTCCAGAGCCTTCAGCACGATGTCAGGAGCGGGTTTCGGGCGAGCGATCTCGTCCGACCCGATCACGTGATCGAAGAGCTCCAGCACTCCCAGCTGCGACAGCAGCGAACGCGCCCTCGGCCCGCTCTTTCCCGTTGCCACGGCGAGCCGGATACCCCGCTCGCGCAGGGTGTGCAGCATCTCGGGCACCCCGTCGAACAGGGGCACCAGATGAGCCATCCGATAGCTCTCCCTGACGAAGGGCTCCTCCATCGCGAGAGGCAGGTCCATGATCCGCATGATGTCGGGGAAGTACCGGCCCAGATGCCGGTTGTACTCCGCGAACGGCGCCGGCCCTTCTCCCACGACCTCGGCGTACGCGATCGAGAACGCCTCGCGCATCACCTCGGTGCTGTCCACCAGCACCCCGTCGAGATCGAACACGACCACACTTCTGGGGTGCTCCAGCGGGCCGACGGCGGGCCTGCTTCCGGTGAGACCCGTTATGCGCCTGTCCATCTGGTGCTCCCTGGTCGTGTCATGTGCCGGAACGTGCCTCCGGGCGCAGGCGTAGAGACGCTCGATGATCCCGATGTTGCGGCGTGCGTCGGCCACCGCCCGCCCGGCCATGGCTGGTTGGTCCAGCAGCCCGGGCAACCCGTCGAGCTGGCGGTCGTACTCCGCACCGATCCGCTCGGCCTCGAACGGCACCTGCGTCGTCTCGCCGTCACTGGTGAACGTGAGGTCGGAACCGTCCTCGCGGTTGGGGCTGAAGCCGAACGTGCAGCGCAGAGAGGCCACACCCGCGCTGCCCTCGACCGTGATCAGCGTGACGTCGCGCGATTCGTGCGACGCCCAGCTCGCGCGCAGCGCCACCGAGACGCCTTCCTCCGTGACCAGGAATCCCCGGACGGTGTCCTCGACGTCACCGCCTCCCGCACCGGCGCCCGCCGCCTCGGGGGCGTCGCGCCAGCCGGCCCTGGCAGCAGACGTGTTGACGAAGTCGTCGGACAGCGTGCCGACCACCTGCGTCAGGGCGGCCGGCCCCAGGATCGGCGCGATGCTGTCCAGCAGGTGCCACCCGAGGTCCACCAGTGCGCCTCCGCCGGCGAGTTGCGCCTGTGTGAACCATCCTCCCGAGTCCGGAACGCCACGGGCCCGCACCCAGGACACGTCGATGTGCCGGATCTGTCCGACCGCCGGCGTCCGCTCGTAGAGCGCCCGGACGTCGGCCCGGTACCGCGCCGCGCTGCCGGCCAGCAGTACCGCGCCTCCGGCGCGTTCCGCCTCCGCGAGACGGTCGGCCTCCGAGGACGTGAGGCACACCGGCTTCTCGAGGAACACGGGGATGCCCCGGAGCAGCAGCTCCTCGGCGATGTCGGCGTGCAGATGGTTCGGCACGGCGACGACTGCGAGGTCGACCGTCCCGGGCTCGATCTCCGCGACGTCACCCAGCAGCGGAACCCCCGGGTCCGCCGGGCCTGCCACGGGATCCACCACAGCGATGACGTCGTAGGCGTGATGCTCCTTCAGCCGTGGGAGCCAGATCTCGCGGCCCGCCCAGCCCATCCCGACGACCACGACACGGACGGGCCCGTTCACGCCTTGGCCATGCTTTCCGCGATGACGGCTGCGATGTCGTGCATCTGCTGCTCGGTGCCCAGCAGCGTCCGGTGGTGCAGCCAGACGGAGTCCCTGGTGAGTGCCTCGGAGTTCGGGCAGCGGCGGGCGATGTCCTCCACGGACTCGTCCGGAGCGGAGGACTCCCAGAAGCCGTCGCTGCGGTAGATGGCGCGGAACCCGACGAAGGCCGGCAGCCCCTGCTCGATCAGGGTGTCCACGAGGGCGTTGCGGCGCTCCTCACCGAGTCCCGGGACCCGGAACATGGCCATGTAGTGCGGATTGCGGTCGTTGCGTTCGTCCCTGCCCTGCGGTACGACGCCGGGGATCTCGGCGAGCAGGCTCGCCAACAGCGGCCAGCGCTCCTCACGTGTGTCGATCTGCCCTGCCAGCCGATCCAGTTGGGCCCGGAGGACCGAGGCGCTGAACTCGTTCATCCGGAAGTTGGAGCCCGAGGTGTTGTGGAAGTACTTGCGGTCCGTCGGGGGGCGCCCGCAACTGTGCCGCAGGAACGCGCTGTCGTACAGCTCACGGGTCGGGAAGGTCACCGCACCGCCCTCGCCCGCGGTCATGAGCTTGCCGTTCTGGAAGCTGAAGGCGGCCACGGAGCCGAGTTCGCCGACCTTCTTCCCCTGCCACCGTGCACCATGGGCATGCGCCGCGTCCTGCAGGATCGGCACGCCCGCGTCCGCGGTCAGCTTCTCCAGCGCGTCCATGTCCGCCACCTGGCCCGCCATGTGGACCGGCATGACGGCCTTGGTCCGGGGCCCCATCGCAGCGGCGACGGCGGCAGGGTCGATGC
This sequence comes from Streptomyces sp. SM10, assembly GCF_002910915.1. Taxonomy (GTDB): domain Bacteria; phylum Actinomycetota; class Actinomycetes; order Streptomycetales; family Streptomycetaceae; genus Streptomyces. The sequence continues at coordinate 25,171 of NZ_NEUF01000153.1, forward strand.
AGTACGTCTCCGCGTCGACGTCCACCGGAACGGCCACCGCGCCCAGCCGCTGCGCTGCCTGCGAGGAAGAAATGAAGGTGAACGCGGGAACAATGACTTCCGAGCCGGGGCCGACCCCGAGGACCTGCAGGGCGAGCTCCAGCGCATGCGTCCCGTTGGTCACCGCGAGCGCGTACGGTGCGCCGTGGTAATCGGCGAACTCCTCCTCGAAGGTGTCGACCTCACTCCCTCCGATGCGCCACCACTGCCCCTGGTCGAGAGCACGGTGCAGAGCCATCCGCTCCGCGTCGCCGTACTGCGGCCAGGCAGGGAACTCAAATGACTGCGGCGAACGTCCCATGGATTACACACTTTCTCGGTGAAGTGAATCGGTGCGGGCCGTGACGCTATCGCAGCAATTCGTTACGCCCTCCCCCTTCACGTTCCCCTAACACCCCCCTATCCAGATACTTCACGACGCATCGAGGGATGGAATTCCGACCTCGTGGACACGCGTGCCCGAACCTCCGGTGACCGACGGGGTCCCCGGCAGCGCGCCGACGCCGGCGCCGCCACCGTGCGGGGCACCTCGACCGGGGGCGGGCGCCGGCGTGGGCCGGATGGTTCCCGCCGACAACCCGTAGCTCTGCTCGGCGACTTGGACCCCGACTCCAACCCCAACCGAGACGAACTGCGCAAGCGCAGGATCCTGCCCGCCACATCCAGCAAGGGCTGCCCGAACATCAAGGACCTGGGCAAGCTCCGGTACGTCGTCGAGCAGGCCCGCCCCTCATCGCGCTACGAGCCCTTGGGGATGCCGAGCCACGTGGGCGACCGGGCGGCCGGGGTCCCGCACTTCACGCACGGCCCATTCACACAAGCCATCCCACTCCTGGGCATCACCAACAACGGAACCGTCCGGGGAACTTGATCACGCCCTGGGAGCGAGGTGTTCACCGAGGCGGCTGCCCGACGTCGGTAGCCCCACCACCGGACGTGTGCGCCGATTTCCTCCCCAACGCCCCGCTTTACCTACCGCCCATATGGTCGAAAGATCGGGCTGAGTCACCGATCAGGCGAATGGCCCGATGATTCACCTCTGCCCCACCACTGACCCACTTTGACCCTATCGAAGATCAGCCCTTGACCTTCCTGCGAATGCCTTGTGTACGCCAAGTCACTCAGCTATGGTTACGCCGCCCAAGAAGATCACCCCAAGGAGGCCGCAATGATTGACATTGAAGAGATCGAGGTTGTCGCCGAAGCTCTCACCTGCGGTGACTACATCCGCTAAAGGGCGTGGGATGCGCCGGACAAAACCGGCGCATCCACGTTTTCCATTCCTTCGGAACAATGAAGGAATGCCCGAACGGCGCCATGGCGGAAAGGGGCGGATTCCGTGAACGGATCGGCCGGTACGGCAGACATTCGCGTCGGCGGGGCTTTTACGCCCGGGCTGTTGAATCCCGATGTCGGCCGCAGGATTTCCCTGCACGGCGAGAATCCTTACGTCGAATTCGGATTTCCCGAGTGGCGACGCTGGGAATCACTCGATGATGCACCCGCCATTCCTGACTTCTCCTTGCACCTGAGCCGAACCGCGATCTGCGAGAGTCATTCCCGGCAGGACGCCTTCGTGGGCCATCTCCTCGACGAGGCCGCCGCCCGGACGACCGCCCCCGTGTCGGTCGGAGTGCACGTCACCGGTGACCGGGCCGTCGGCGGCGGCTCCTTCGGACTGCACTCGCATTTCACCGGGACCGAGGAGGAGGAGAGCCGCGCCGTCCGTTTCCTGACCCGCCTCGGACGCGAATCCGGACTCCCGGTCTGGATCGAGAATGCGAACTGCTATTCCGCGGGCGCCCGCGGAATCCTCGACACCTGGCGCTGTGTCTCACGCATATGCGAAGCCACCGGTACCGGGCTCATCGTCGATCTGGCCCACTTGTACATCGACGCGGTCAACTGCCGCGTACCGGAAGAACTCCTGCTGGGCGCGGTGCCCTGGAGCGAGGTCGCCGAAGTGCATCTCTCCGGTGTCCGTACGGGCCGGGACGGCACCCTGCACGACGGCCACTCGGAAGCGGTCCACGAAGGCGTCTGGGCCCTGCTGGACACCGTGGTGGACCAGCGGCTGCTGCCCGAGGGGCGCCCGGTGCAGATCGTGGTGGAGCACGCCGACGCCCGCTGGACCGACCAGCAGGACCTGTACTACGCCGACTTCGCGAGGGCCGCCGCCGTCGCCGCGAGCGCCTCGGCGCCGGGAAGCGGTACCGGCGGCCCCCACGACTACGGCGCCGAGCACTGCCGGGGCTATCTGCGTCAGTTGTGTCGCACCTGGATCCCCAAGCTCCCCGAGGCGAGCGAGCAGCGCGGGCTGCCCTACGCCGTCATGTTCGACGAGTGGGTCGCCGACGTACGGGCCCGGGGCAAGCGCATCGTGCTCAGCCTCGAGGAGGTCCCCGTGTCCGAGCGGGACGGCGTGGTGGTGGCCAAGTACGACCTGCTCGGCTTCGCGAAGGAGAGACTCGCCGCATGCTGATCGGCGTCAACGTCACCTCGCCGGAGACCCTCGAACTGGCCTGTTCCCTCAAGGACTCGGGCCACATCGACTTCGTCGAGGTCCTGGTGGACGGCTTCGCCCACATCGATCCCGCCGCGTTCCGGGAGGTCATCGGCGACCTTCCGGTGGGCTGCCACATCATGCTGTCGCGCTTCCTCGACCCCGAGCCGGAGCGCCTGGACTTCTACGCCGGACTGGTCGCGCGCTGGCAGCGCGCATGCGGCTTCCTCTACGTGAGCGACCACATCGCACACTTCGTCCACCGCGGCCGGCCGCTGCCGACCTCGCACGAGGCCGACTACGGCGACTGGGAGCCGGTGATTGCCCGCGCGCGGGAGTGGCGCGAGCGACTGGGCTGCCCGCTGGCGCTGGAGAACTTCCCCTCGAAGGCCCCCGGGATCCGGCCGCAGGCCGAGGCGTACGCCGAACTGGTCGAGCGGTCGGGGTGCGAGGTGCTGCTGGACCTCTCCAACGCCGTCGTTGCAGAGCTGAACACGGGCGAGCCCGCGGACGCGTGGCCGACCCTGCCCGGTGTCGGGGGGCGGTACCACCTGGCGGGATACCGGGAGTCGCCTGTGGACCCGTCGCTGATCATAGACAGCCACGACGTGGAACTGAGCGCCCGCACCCTGGACCTCCTCGCCCGCGCGGCGTCGACGGCCCGGTCGGACGCCACACTGGTGGTCGAACGGGACGCCAACCACGTGCCGGACGAATGGAGAGCGGACATTGAGCGAGCGCGTGCGGCCGTCAGCGCTGCTGGACGCCTACCTCAGCCCCGCGGCGCGTGACGCGCTGCCGGTGGGTGGCCGGGCCCGCCTGATCGCCCAGGAGGCTCTGCGCATCCGGTGGCACCAGCTCTTCGACCGCGTCCCCGCGCTCACGGCGCGCCTGGGCGACACCGTGAGGGTGTACGACGACTTCCTGGAGTGGGCCGACGCCGGGGACAGGGTGCTGGACTGGCGGATGCACCTGCACTTCCTCGATCGCCTCACGGAACGCGGGGTGCCGCTGAACGAGGCCGACCACACCGAGCTGCTCGCCGCAACGGCCGCGCGGTGGTTCGCCGCCTCCGGGTACAGCGAGCGCGGGCTGGCGCTGACCAGCGAGCTGCTCGCTTCCAAGGTCGTCGTCGGCGTCAAGGGCGCGGGCCCGCTGGACCGGGCTCGGGTCAAGCTGGCACGCGTTCCCGGGCTCGAAGCGGAGCAGGGGGTGCGCTGGTGCCTGTCGTCCTGCGGCGACTTCGGGGAGTTCGTGTGGCGGACGGAGTGAACGCCCCCGGCATCCCGCTCGACCGCCGCCTGCTGTCCCTGATGGGGCCGATCATGCTCGCGTCGGTCATGGGCCAGACGATCGCGCAGACCGACCTGTGGGTCGTCAGCCGGCTCGGCGAGGACGCCGTCGCCGCTGCGGCACTGCCGGCGCGGCTGCTACTGGTGGACTCGCTCACCGCGATGGCCATGGGCCCCGTAGTGGGGCTGCTCGTCGCGGGCGCCGCCACCGCCCGGGCCCGCCGCCGCGCGGTACAGGGCGGCCTGGCCGGCGCAACGCTGCTGGGCGCCGTGATCGGCGCGCTCGGGCTGGTGCTGATGCCTTGGGTGGCCGACGTCCTGATCGCCTCGCCCGCCGTCCGGGACCACGCAGGAGCCGCGCTGTTCTGGCTGCTGGTCGCCACGCCGTTCCGACTGGCGCAGTTCGTGGGCGCCATGGTGCTCTTCGCGCTGCGGCGCGGACGTCCGCTGCTACGGCTGTACGCGGCCGCCGTGGTGCTGAATGCGCTGCTGGACGTCTGGTTCGTGCACGGCCTCGGGCTCGGGTTCGCGGGCGTGTACGCGTCCACTTGCACCATCGCGGTCCTGGAGTGGATGGTCACGGTATGGCTGCTGCGGGACCATCTGGCGGTGCGCACCCGGGCGGCCGAGATCCTGCGATGGCTGCGTCAGGCCGCCCGGAACATGGCAACGGAGTGGGTGAACGCCCTGTCCCGCTTCGGCTTCGAACTCTTCCTGGTCGCCCTGCTGGCCGCACGGGCCGCATGGTCCGGACAGCTCGCGGGCTTCTCCGCCGGGCTGGTACTGGTGGCCGCGATGCTGCTTCCAGTGGGTGCTCTGGCCAACGCCACAGGGATGGTCGCGGCCGCGGGCGAAGCGTCCGCGCGGGAGTGGGCGGTGCTGCGCCGCCGGTCTGCCCTGGTGTCCTCGACTGTCACCTCGGTCCTGCTCGTCGCGGCCCTCGGCCCCGGCGCCTGGCTGTACGGCCTCCGGGGCGAGGCGGCGCACTGGCTGGGGGCGCTGATCGCCTGCCAGGCGGTGGCACTGCCGTTCCGCATGCTCGCGGCCATCTCCGAGGGCCGGCACAAGGCCGCCGGCCGGTTCGGCACCGTCCTGCGCGGCCGCCTCATCCAGGAGTTCGCCCTGGCTCTGCCACTGTTCGTCGTGGGTCTCCTGGTGGACAGCGCCGTCCTGGCGTGCAGCGGTGTGGCACTCGGCTGCGCGGTCAACGAGCGGCTGCTCCACCGCTCGCTGAGAGAGCGGAAACCGCCCGTGCAGGAGCCGGATGCCACACCGGTCGTCTCCACCTGACCCCCGGCCGCGGCCGCCCGGCACCCCAGCACGCGGGCCACGTGCGGCATCGTACCCATGGCACAGCCATATCTGCCGACGCCCGAAGCCGGGGTCGCCACACTCCGCGCGGCGAGGCCTTCCCCTGGGTCGACTGGTTCCACCTCCAACGCCTCCACACTGCGAACGGCGACCCCACGCACATGACCAACTGCTCAGGGCAAGCGGCGGCACCACCCGCCCGTCGATCGCCGCTCGAGGTCCCCGTCGCCCTCCGTCACCGCTCTCCCGCGAGGTCGACCTCTTCCCGGTGCGCCGGTGCCGTGTCCATCACCTCGGAAAGCTGCCACGGGCGCGTGATCGGGTGGGCCACCGCCCGCCACCAGGGCTCGGTGGGGACGTCGCCGGAGGGCTCGAAGGGCTCACCGGGCCGAGGAAGGGCCACCGTCTGGCCCGCCTCGTCGGCGACGTCCTTCATCCACTCCCCGGGCTCCGACCACGGGTGCGGGGCGAGGTTGAAGGTGCCCCAGTGGATGGGCAGCAGCGCGCCGTGCGGCCTGCCGCCCTGGAGGTCCAGGTGCGCCCGCAGGCCCTCGGCCGGTGTCATGTGGATGTCCGGCCAGTACTCCGAATAGGCACCGACCTGGATCATCGTCGCGTCGAAGGGACCGTGCTCGGCCCCGATGTCCTGGAAGCCGGAGAAGTAGCCGGTGTCCCCGCTGTGGTAGACGCGGTGCTCCGGGCCCGCGACGACCCACGACGCCCAGAGCGTGTGCTGCTGGTTGCGCAGCCCCCGCCCGCAGAAGTGGCGCGCGGGGGTGGCGGTCAGGCCGACGCCTGCGACCTGCACGGTCTCGTTCCAGTCGAGCTCGTGGATCCGGTCCACGGGCACGCCCCACCGCTCGAGGTGGGCGCCGACACCGAGCGGCACCGCGAAGACCGTGTCCGTGCCCGCCAGGGCCTTGATGGTGGGCAGGTCGAGGTGGTCGTAGTGGTCGTGGGAGATCACGATGGCGTCGACGGGCCCGAGCGAGGCCAGCGGCAGCGGCGCGGGGTGCAGCCGCTTGGGGCCGGCGAAGGCGAAGGGGGAGCAGCGCTCGCCCCAGACCGGGTCGAAGAGCACCCGGCGGCCGTCGATCTCGGTGAGAACGCTGGAGTGTCCCAGCCAGGTCACCCGGAGGCCCGTCGCAGGCGGCGTGGCCAGGTCGGCCAGGGTCGTGGCGTGGACGGGCACGGTGCCGACCGGGGACCGGCGGACCCGCTCCTCCTTGTGGAAGTAGACCTTGGCGAATTCGAGCATGGAGCCGGACGGTCTGGTCCGCGCCCCTTCCGGGTTCTGGAACACTCCGTCGGCGAAATTGGGTGAGCGGCGGATCCGCTCCATCCGGGCCCCTGCCGGGTCCGCCCCGAAGGCGTCCGGGCGCAACGAGCGCAGTCGGGTACGGAGCGAGGGCTGGTGGTCGGCGCCGGTCACAACATCTCCTGGGGGAGTCGGTGTCGTCTCATTATGGTCGGGAGGTACGGCGGGGCGAGAGCTCGGCGGTGAACGGAGCACGGTCCCGCACTTCCCCGGACCCGAGTGGCGGGCGGTGCCGCTTCAGGCACGGGGCTGGCCGTAGACGTGGCCGACGCGCAGCGTGAGGACGACCCTGCCGTCCTGGACCATCACCCGGCGGTATTCGTCCCAGTCGGGGTGCTCGCCCTTGACGTCCCGGTAGAGAGTGACCAACTGCTCCACCACCGCGTCGTGCGGGTCCGCGGCAGGCGGGGTGAGCTCGGCTGTGACGTCGGCGGCGGTCCAGGCCCAGCGGTCGTCGCTGGTCACGTGGTAGACGGCGCGCGGGTCCCGGCGGAGGTTGCGGGTCTTGGCCCGGCCCTCGGTGACGGACACACGGAGCACCCCTTCGTCGGGGTAGTACGCGTGGTTCACGTTGGACAGCTGGGGCGTGCCGTCTCGTTTGAGGGTGACCAGCACACCGCCGTCGTACTCACCGAGGAGTCGGAGCAGCGCCTCACGCCCCGGTTCGAAGTCAGTCATGCCGAATCCAACGTCCGTACCCCCCGCAGGATTCCGCATCTGGCGTACGGACGCGTCACATCGGGGCGGACCGCGCGCGTTGACAGCTGTCGCCACACCTCCTGATACTGACTCGCTGTTCAGTAAATCTCTCCAGGTGATCCGCAGGAGCCGCCCTATGACGTCCCCCTTCCCCGCCCCGCTCATCTCCCTGACCTGGACGGACCATGTCACCGGCGCCGAGGGGTACCTCGTCGTCGACCGACTGGTGCGTGGTGTGTCGAGCGGTGGTCTGCGGATGAGGAAGGGGTGCACCCTCGCGGAGGTCGCGGGCCTGGCGAGGGGCATGACGATGAAGGAGGCCCTGCACTTCGACGCCGAGGACACACAGGCGCGCTACATCCCGCTGGGCGGAGCCAAGGGAGGCATCGACTGCGACCCTCGCGATCCGGCCGCGTACGGGGTGCTCGTCCGCTTCCTGCGGGCGGTTCGACCGTACGTGGAGAGCGTCTGGACGACCGGGGAGGATCTCGGGCTCAGCCAGGACCTCGTCGACCGGGCAGCCGCGGAGGCCGGACTCGTCTCCACGGTCCAGGCGGTCTTCCCCCTGCTGGACGACGAGGAGGGGGCTCGGCGGCGACTGGCGGACGCCTTCGCCGTCACGGTGGACGGGCTCGGGCTGGACGAGCTGGTCGGTGGCTGCGGTGTCGCGGAATCCGTACTCGCCGCTCTGGACCGGGCGGGTGTGGCGCACGCCGGCACCCGGGTGTCCCTGCAGGGGTTCGGCACCATGGGCGGGGCGACGGCACGCTTCCTCTCCCGGGCCGGGCTGGCCGTCGTCGCCATCGCCGACGTGAAGGGAACGATCGCCGATCCGTCCGGCCTGGACGTCGAGGCGTTGCTGGCCGCGCGGGACGCCCATGGGGCGGTGGACCGCGGGGCCCTGCGGAAGGGCGAGGAGGAGCTGCCGGCGGACGCCTGGCTGGCGGCGGACGCGGAGGTGCTGGTCCCGGCCGCCGTGTCGTACGCCGTGGACGCCGTGAACCAGGCTTCGGTGAGGGCCCGTTGGGTGGTGGAAGCGGCGAACATGCCGGTGCTTCCCGAAGCGGAGACGCTGCTCGCCGCCCGGGGCATCACGGTGCTGCCCGACGTGGTGGTCAACTCCGGTACGAACGCCTGGTGGTGGTGGACGTTGTTCGGGGACGTCGAGGCCGATGCCGAGGAGGCCTTCGGTCATACCCGCCGGGCGATGCGTGCCCTCGTCGGCCAGGTCCTGGACCGGGCGGCGGCCGACGGATGCACGCCACGGGCGGCCGCGCACGCGCTCGCCGCGGACCGGCTTCCGGTGATGGCGGAGCGGTTCGGCTGGTACCGGTAGGGCACCGGGGCCGGATGCCCGGGCAGGCGCGTTGGTTAGGGTGACCGCGTGACGAGAGTACGGCTGAGCGTGGCGGAGCGACGTGAGGAACTCCTGCGCGCTGCCGTCGAACAGATCGAGGTCCGGGGTGTGTCCTCCGTCCGGATCGCCGACGTGGCCGCTGTTCTCGGGGTGAGCAACGCACTGGTGCTGTACCACTTCTCGTCCAAGGAGAAATTGGTGTCCGCCGCCTTCGCCTACGCCGCGGAGGCCGATCTCGCCCATCTGCGCAAGCTGCTCACCCGCCGCACCAGCGCGGTCCGCCGACTCCGGGCCGCCGTCCGCTGGTACGCGCCGACCGGCCGCGCCAAGGGCTGGCGGCTGTGGATCGAGGGCTGGGCCTCCTCGCTGCGCGATCCGGTGTTGCGCGAGGTGGCCGGCGATCTCGACCAGCAGTGGAAGGCGGAGCTGGCCGAGGTCATCGAGGAGGGGGCCGCGGCCGGTGAGTTCCACTGCGAGGACCCGATGTCCGTCGCCTGGCGGCTGACCGCCCTGCTGGACGGGCTGGCCGTCCAGATGACGTCCTACGCGGGTCCGCTGTCCCGGGCCACCATGCTGCAGTGGACCGAAGAGGCGCTCGCCCGCGAACTCGGCATCGACCACGGGGCACTGACCGCCTGAGCGTGCTGGTCGCGGCGGGCCCGCGAGGGCCGTTCGCGGGGCGGCCCCGGAGGCCGCCGGCCGCCCGGTCAGGTCTGGCGCACCGGGGCGTAGACGTCCCCGTCGAGCCCGAAGGTCCAGGCGACGCCTCCCTTCGCGGTCCGGGTCCTGGGCGGCACCCTCAGCCAGTAGGTGCGGTGCGTCCCGTCCGGCTCGGGGGTGGAGTTGACGACCTCGACCATCACGACGTCCTCGTCCCCCTCCATCGCGATGCGCCAGAGGATGCCGGTCTCGTCCCGGTGCACCGGCTCCGCGCCCGATTCGGCCAGGTAGCGGTCGTAGCCGTAGTACTCGAGCATCACACGGCGCAGCTCCGCATTCTCCTCGGCCCGTATCCGCTCCGGAGTCAGGCTCGCCAGGCCGTCCAGGAAGGCGGCGGGCACGGGCATGCCGCGCCACGCGTGCAGGGCGAATCCGTCCGGGTAGGCGAGGGCCGGGCCGTCCGCCCGGTCGAGCCGTCCTGCCTCGTCTCGGTGGAGCGCCTCGGGCCGTTCGCAGATCACCACGGCGTGCTCGTAGGGCCACCACCAGCCGGCGTTCCTGGCGACCTCCGCCAGCCCGGTCAGCCGGTCGCCGCGTCCGTCGAAGGCCGAGAGCCAGGCCGCGTCGTGCTGGCCGAGGACCGCGTCGAGCAGGACGAGCCGGACGCCGGACTCGTCCTCGGGCCGCGGGGCCAGCTCCGCGACGACTCCCGTCCGTATCCGGTCGGCCAGTGCTGCCGTGGTCTCCCACAGCTGGGCCCCGGTGGCGGACCACAGGGCGGACCAGCCGGCCGGGCCCAGATCGTCGTAGACCCTGCGGCGTTCCTCCGCCCAGGGGCGGGTACGGACCTCCTCGCGCACGGAGCGGCCCGCGCCGGACAACTTCTCCACGACGCCGACGGCCGCCCGGGGCGAGTCCACCCAGATGACGCGCTCCGGCTCCGCGAGCCCCGCGGACCGGTAGGCGTGCCGCACCCCGTCCTCGGCCGCTCCCCGGTCGGCCCCGCCCGTCGCCGCCGCAACGGCCCGCCACGCGTTCACGTACTGCATCGGTATTCCCCGTCCCCTGTTCCTGATTCCTGACCGCTCATCACCGGACCGCCCCCGGCACCCGCCGCTCACCGCGGACGGCTCAGTCCGCGACGATCCGGACCGCTCCCGGGGTGTACTCGCGCTGGCGCACCACACGGAACCATCCCTTCGGCAGAGCGATCGCGGCGTGTTCCTCGTGCACCACACGCCCACCCTCCGGGAGATGGAGCAGCATCGGACCGAACGGCCCCGCCTCCCTCATCAGGCGGCCCGGCCCCCGCACCGCGTGGGCGTGACCCGTGACCTCGCCCAGCGCCAGGACCAGCCTCCCCCGGCCGTCGCGCAGTTCACCGGGTGCGTCGAGGAGGCGCGCGGGCACCTCCGACTCCTCCAGCGCCACCATCAGTACGTCGCCCTGCCGGTACACAGACGCCTCCCCTCCGTCCCGGCACCCGTCGTGCCGGCCTCGAGGAAAACGCTACGAGAGGGGTCTGACAGTCATGCCTGGCTCCGCGTGCGCCGGCCGACCCGGAACCGCCGCCGGCGCGGGCGGAGCCGCGGCGGCACCGGTCCGGTCGCACGGTTGTATCAATGTCAGTGGCGCCTGATAGACCTTGCGGACATCAGTCGTCCTCATTCTCAGGAGCTCGGTGCCATGTCCGACGCGGACCGTCTGCACGAGTGGCTCGGCCTTCAGGCCGTCGATTTCCAGCGCGGGGCCGAGGGGCCGGCCCGTCCCGCGGCCGACGCCGCCGCGTGGCGCATCAGCGTCGACCCCTACGGTTCGGATGAGGCGGACGTCAGTTGGGAGGAGGAGTTCGACGCCTTCCTCGCAGCCGTCGATCCGTCACGCGTCAAGGCCCTGATCATCGGGCAGTGGGGCGAATCGTACGAGGAGAAGTCCTCCTATCCCATCGGTCTCGTCGTCGCCGCGGCCGACCGGCTGACCTCCCTCAGGGCCGTCTTCGTCGGGGACCTGATAGCGGAGGAGGCCGAGATCTCGTGGATCGAGCAGTCGGACGTCACCGCGCTCCTCACCGCTTTCCCCGCGCTCACCCACCTCGGTGTACGCGGCGGCACGGAGCTGGAGTTCCCGCCCATCAGGCACGAGGCCCTGCGTGAACTCACCATCGAGAGCGGCGGTCTCCCGGCGGAGGCGGTGCGCGGCGTGCTCGACAGTGAGCTGCCCGCGCTGGAGCGACTGGACCTCTGGCTCGGCGTGTCCGCGTACGGGGGTGACGTCGTCCTCCCTGATCTGGCGCCGCTGCTGGCCGGCACCCGTTTCCCCCGGCTGCACCATCTGGGCCTGCGCAACAGCGAGTTGCAGAACGAGATAGCTGTCGCCCTCGGCTCGGCGCCGGTCCTCGCGCAGCTGCGCACCCTCGACCTGTCGAACGGCACGCTAAGCGACGAGGGTGCAGCCGCCCTGCTCGAAGGGCAGCCCCTCACGCATCTCGTCTCGCTCGACCTCCACCACCACTTCCTGACCGAGCCGATGGAACGCCGTGTCTCCGAGGCCCTGGAGCCGCACGGTGTGTCGGTCGATCTGTCCGGGCGCTGCGAGCCGTGGGACAACCGCGGTGCCGAAGGGCGTTACACCGCGGTGGCGGAGTGAGGACACGATGACCGACATCTCCCACCCCGAGACCTTTCACGACCTGCCGGTCTACACGCTCCCCCTGCCCCGCCCGGCCGGGACACGAGCGCTCCCTCCGGCCGACTCCGTGGCATGGCGACTGGACTGCCAGTACGAGCTGACGTTCGAAGAGATCTGGCAGGACTTCCTCGCCGAGGTCGACGCCGCCCGCGTCCGCGCGCTGCTGATCGGCCCGTGGTGGAAGGGGGAGTACGTCTCCCTGGGCCCGGTCGTCGACTCGATCGTCTCCGACGCAGACCGCTTCCCTTCCCTGCGCGCGCTGTTCCTCGCCGATGTGGAGAGCGAGCAGTGCGAGTTGTCCTGGCTGGAGATGTGCGACATCACTCCGGTGCTGGAAGCGCTCCCTCTCCTGGAGGAGCTGGGTGTGCGCGGATGCGGTGACCCGGTGGCCGGGCAGGAGCATCTCCGACTGCGGCCGGTCCGGCACGAAGCCCTGAGGTCGCTGCGGTTCGAGTCGGGCGGGCTGCCGGGGCATGTCGTGCGCGCGGTGGCAGCGTCCGGACTTCCCGCCCTCGAACATCTGGAGCTCTGGTTCGGCTCGGCCTGGTACGGCGGCGACGCCACGGTCGCGGATCTGTCACCCGTGCTCTCCGGTGCCGCTTTCCCGGGCCTGCGCCGTCTGGGACTGCAGAACAGCGAGATCCAGGACGAGATCGCCACCGCGGTCGCTTCGGCACCGGTGGTCGCACGGCTCGACTCGTTGTCCCTGGCCATGGGAACGCTCAGCGACGCCGGAGCGCAAGCGCTCCTCGACGGACAGCCACTCACGCATCTCTCCTCTCTGGACCTGCACCACCACTACCTCTCGGAGCCGTTCGTCTCCCGGATCGGTGATCTGTGCGCCCGGGCCGGCGTCCGGGTCGATCTCACCAGGGTGGACGACCGGGAGCTGGAGGAAGACACGCGCTATGTCGCTGTCAGCGAGTAGCCCGCCGCCGCGTCTCGCTGTGGTCGGCATTCCCTCCAACCGCAGGGTCGGGCTCTTCCAGGACGCGGTGCGTGCCGCCGGGCTGCCCGCCGCGCGCACGGTGTCCTGGCTGGAGGTCCTGCGAGGGGAGGCGGCCTTCCTTCCCGGGGAGACCGTGCGTGTCGACTCGCCCGGTGAGGACGCCGAGGTGGACCACCTGCTCCGTGGCGCCGGCGATCCGACGAGGGTGGAGGGATCGGGCCGATGGTACGCGCGCTTCACGTCGGCCGTCCGGGAGGTGGCGCGGGCTGCCGAGGCTGTCGGCGCGGTGCTGCTGGACGGTCCCCGGGACATCGCGGTGATGTTCGACAAGCGGCTCTGCCACGGTGTGCTGGACGCCGCAGGGGTGCCGGTTCCGGACTCCCCCACCTCGGGGCCCGACGCGGCACCGGTGCGGGGGTGGTCCGACGTGCGGGCGCTGATGGCGGACCACCGCATGCCGAGGGTCTTCCTGAAGCCCGCGCACGGCTCCTCCGCGTCCGGGGTGATCGCCCTGGAGACGGCCGGCCCGGCCAGGATCCGGGCGTCCACATCCGTGGAACGGGACGTGAAGGGACGGCTGTTCAACTCGCTGCGGGTATGCCGCCTCACGACGGAGGGAGAGGTGGCCGCCCTCGTCGACGCACTCGCCCCGGACGGACTCCACATCGAGCGCTGGCTGCCCAAGGCGTCCCAGCGGGGACGGGCCGCCGACCTCCGGGTCGTGGTCGTCGGGGGCCGGGCGACCCACGCCGTCGTGCGGACCAGCAGGTCCCCGATGACCAATCTGCATCTGGGCGGGGCGCGCGGTGATCTGGACGGGGTGCGGGCGGCCGTCGAGGCGGCGGGCGGCAGTTGGAGGGCCGCTCTGGCCGTGTGCGAGCGGGCCGCGGCCTGTTTTCCGGACACGCTGAGCGTGGGGGTCGACCTGCTGCCCTCGACGGGCTGGCGGCGCTTCGCCGTCGGCGAGGTGAACGCCTTCGGGGACCTGCTGCCACGTCTGACCGGGCTTCCGGGGAGCGGGGCGGAGGGTCTGGACACCTACGGCGCGCAGATCGCCGCCGTCCTGGCCCGGCCCCCGCACGGCGGCCGGGCCGCCGGGGACCGCCGGGGTCCCGGCTCCACGGACAACGACCACGCGAGGAACGACCGTGCCATCGACACCCTCTGATCCCCCGTCCTGCGACACGCGGCCGGGGAACCCCGACATGAACGCGATCGTCGGGAGCCACGACCTCCTGCTCGTCACCCTGGACACCCTGCGGTTCGACGTGGCCGAGGAACTGGCCGCTGCGGGGCGCCTCCCGAATCTCGTCCGTCACCTGCCCGGGGGCGTCTGGGAGAAGAGGCACGCACCGGGAAGCTTCACCTACGCCTCCCACCAGGCGATCTTCGCGGGCTTCCTGCCGACGCCCGCGGTACCCGGCCCTCACCCGCGGCTGTTCGCCGCGCGCTTCGCGGGGAGCGAGTCGACCGCGGACGGCACGTTCGTCCACGACACACCCGACATCCTGTCCGGTCTCGCCGCCGTGGGCTACCGGACGGTGTGTGTCGGCGGCGTGGGCTTCTTCAACCGCCGCCCGCCACTGGGTTCCGTCCTGCCCGGCATGTTCCAGGAGAGCCACTGGGAGCCGGAGTTCGGAGTCGCGTCTCCGACATCCTTCGAGTCGCAGGTCTCTCGCGCCGAGCAGGTGGTCCGGGAGCTCCCTGCGGACCGGCCGCTGTTCCTCTTCGTCAATGTGTCGGCCCTGCACCAGCCGAACTGGTTCCATCATCCCGGTGCCACCGCCGAGGCGGGCGACTCCAGGGCCACCCACGCCGCGGCCCTGGAGTACGTGGACCGGCACATCGGACGCCTCTTCGCGGCCGCGAGCAGCCGCCGCAGGTGTTTCGCCATCGTCTGCTCCGATCACGGCACGGCCTACGGCGACGACGGCTACACGGGTCACCGGCTCGGCCACGAAGCCGTATGGACCGTGCCCTACGCCCAATTCTTCCTCGAACAGGGGGCACCCCTATGACCGGCAGCACCGACAGCAACGACACCGGTCCGTACCGCAGCTACGTCTACGCCTACCCGCACAAGACCGCCTACCGGCCCCTCGGCGAGCACCCCTCCGGGCGTCCGTTGCTGAGCGACCTCTGGGCGGCCGAGCCGAAGGACGCCCTCTCCCTCTACCTCCACATACCCTTCTGCGAGGTCCGCTGCGGCTTCTGCAACCTCTTCACCCGCATCGGCGCCCCCGACGAACTGACCACGCGATACCTCGACGCCCTCGACCGGCAGGCCACGGCCGTCCGCGATGCGCTGGGCGACGACGGACCGGTGCGCTTCGCGGCCGCCGCCTTCGGTGGCGGTACTCCGACCTTCCTCACCGCCGGCGAGCTGGAGCGCCTCTGCGACATCGCCGAGAAGAGGATGGGCGCCGGCCTGGGAGCGGTGCCCCTGTCGGTCGAGACCTCGCCGTCGACGGCGACGGCGGACCGGCTGAACGTGCTGGCCGACCGGGGCACCACCCGGATCAGCATCGGTGTGCAGAGCTTCGTGGACGCCGAGGCCCGCGCCGCGGTCCGCCCGCAGCACCGCTCCGAGGTGGAGGCGGCGCTCGGGCGGATACGCGACGCCCGCATCCCGGTCCTCAACATCGACCTGATCTACGGCATCGAGGGCCAGACCGGGAAGAGCTGGCGCACCTCCCTGGACGCCGCCCTGGCCTGGCGCCCGGAGGAGCTGTATCTCTACCCGCTCTACGTGCGCCCGCTGACCGGCCTCGGGCGGCTCGGCGGCGCGGCCGGGGGCCCGGACACCGCCTGGGACGAACAGCGGCTGCGGCTGTACCGCACCGGCCGCGACCATCTGCTGGCCCACGGCTACGAGCAGGTGTCGATGCGGATGTTCCGCCGCGCGGACGCCCCTCGCACGGGCCCCGACGACCACGCCTGCCAGACCGACGGGATGATCGGGCTCGGCTGCGGCGCCCGCTCCTACACCTCGTCGCTCCACTACTCCTTCGACTACGCGGTGGAGATGCGGGAGGTCCGGGGCATCATCGACGGCTTCACCTCCACCGAGGACTTCTCCCGTGCCGAGGTCGGCCGGTACGTCGACGAGGGCGAGGCGCGCCGCCGCCACCTCCTGCAGTCGCTCCTCCAAGCCGACGGCCTCCGTCCCTCCGAGTACCGGGGGCGGTTCGGTACCCATCCGCACGAGGACTTCCCCGAGGAGCTGGAGCGCTTCTCGGCGCGGGGCTGGCTGGACGGTTCGGCGGGAGGGGGCCTGCTGCGCCTCTCCCCCGAGGGCCTGGCCCACTCCGACGCGCTGGGCCCGGAGCTGTTCTCCCCTGCGGTGCGGGCAGCGATGGCCGCCTACGAAGCCAAGTGAGAGGGCGCTCCCCATGGACCTGACGATTCTCTACCGGGGCCCACTGGCCTCGTGCGATTACGACTGTCCCTACTGTCCCTTCGCCAAGCGGCGGGACAGCGTCGACCAGCTCCGCTCCGACCGTGCGGCCCTGGAACGGTTCACCGCGTGGGCCGCCGCGCAGACCGGGGACCGGCTGTCGGTGCTGTTCACACCCTGGGGCGAGGGCCTGGTGCGTTCCTGGTACCGGAGGGCGCTGGTCGGGCTCTCGAAGCTTCCGCACATCGATCGGGTCGCCGTCCAGACCAACCTGAGCGGCCGTACCGGCTGGCTGGAGGAGGCGCGACGCGACAAGGTCGCCCTGTGGTGCACGTACCACCCGGGCCAGACGCCGTACGAACGGTTCCTCGGCCGGTGCCGGGAGCTGACGGCCCTGGGGGTGCGTCACAGCGTCGGGGTCGTCGGCCTGGACGAACACCTGGAGGAAGCCCGCCGGCTGCGGTCGGCACTGCCGCCCGAGGTGTACCTCTGGATCAACGCCGCCGAGGGGCACACGTACACGGACGAACAGGCTGACCGGTGGACGGAGCTGGACCCGCTGTTCCCCTACAGCCGGCACCCTCACCGCTCGGCCGGGCTCCCCTGCCGGACGGGCAGGTCGGTGATCTCGGTGGACGGTGACGGGACGGTGCGCCGCTGTCACTTCGTCCGCGCCGAGCTGGGCAATCTGTACGACGGCAGCTATCGGAGCGCGCTCGGTCCGCGCGGTTGCCCGCTCGGCGTGTGCGACTGCCACATCGGCTATGTGCACCTGGAGACACTGCCGTTGTACGACGTGTTCGCGGGCGGGGTGCTGGAGCGGATACCCGCCCGTCCGACGCGGACACCCGCCCCGGACGGGCTCGTGTTCCCGGATCCGGCCCGGCGCCCGCTCCCCGTCGTCAGCCGCTGACGACGGGAGCGGCCGACGTGCCGTCGGTGACCGGAGTCAGAGCGGCAGGAGGTCGGGGCGCTTGGCCGCGACGTGGTCCCCGGAGGACTCACCACGCAGTCGTCGCCCGATCCACGGGACCAGGTACTCGCGCGCCCACTGGATGTCGTCGCGTCGCACCTCGAAGGCCCCTCGGTGTGCCTGCGGAGGCCACACCTGGTCGGGGTCGGCCGGCACCTCGAGACCGAGGACCTGGGCGGCGCGCAGCGCGACCCGGGTGTGCCCCTCGGGCGAGAGGTGCAGCCGGTCGTTGTCCCAGGCCCGCCGGTCCTGCACGGACCGCAGCGACCACAGGTCCAGCACCGGGCAGTCGTAGCGGTCGGCGATGGACCGGACGTGCGCGGTGTACATGGCGATCTTGCCCCGCAGATGCCTGAGCACCGGGATGCTGCGGGTGTCGAAGCCGGTGGTGACCATGACGGTGCCGACCGTCTGCGTCAGCTCGGCGACCGCACGCTCGAAGCGTTCCGCCACGTCGTCCGGGTCCGAACCGGGGCGGAGGATGTCGTTGCCGCCGGCGCAGAAGCTCACCAGATCAGGTGCCAGCTCCTTGGCCCGGGGGACCTGTTCCTCGACTATCTGGTCGAGGAGGCGTCCGCGTACGGCGAGATTGGCGTACCGGAAGCTCCCGTGGGGGCCGTCCGCGCGGCCGGCCACAGCCAGGGGCGCGGGGAGCTGGTCCGCGAGGAGGACCGCGAACCGGTCCGCCCAGCCGACGAGCGACCCGTCGGGGCCGGGGTCGCCGACGCCCTCGGTGAAGCTGTCGCCGATCGCCGCGTACGACCCGATGATGCCTCGTCTTTTGTTTCTCGAATCGTCTGCCACAAGGGCCTATCCTGCACCTTCGATTGTGACCTACGCGACCGTAATAAGGGGTTGACGGGTGGTGAGATAGACCACCCGGTCAGTTTTTGGTAAAGCAGGAATAAGGAGAGGGGCGGTGCGCCGTGGCGCACCGCCCCTCTCCCCGGCCTTCAGGTGTCGTGCCTCAGATGGAGACACCGTGCGAACGCAGGTAGGCGATCGGGTCGACGTCCGAGCCGTAGCTCGGGCCGGTCCGGACCTCGAAGTGGAGGTGCGGGCCGGTGGAGTTGCCGGTGGAACCGGAGAGGCCGATCTGCTGTCCGCCGGTCACGGTCTGGCCGGCCGAGACCTCGAGCGAGGACAGGTGCGCGTACTGGGAGTACATGCCGTCGCTGTGCTGGATGACGATCTCGTTGCCGTACGCGCCACCCGAGCCGGCGGAGACCACGGTGCCCGGACCGATGGACCGGACGCTGGTGCCGGAGGCGGCCTGGAAGTCCGAACCGGTGTGGTAGCCGCTGGACCAGCTGGCACCGGAAGCGCGGTACTGGGTGGTGACGTTGGGGTTCTCGACCGGAGCGGCGTAGCCGGAGCTGTTGCTCTCCGGGGCACCGGAGTCGGCGGTCTTCGCGGCCGTCTCCTCGGCCGGAGCGGCCGTCTTCTCCGCGGGGGCGGAGGTCTTGGCCTCTGGAGCGGCCTTCGAGGGCGCGGCCTCGGCGGAACCGGACGCCTTGGCGCCGAGCGTGAGCTTCATGCCCGGGTGGATCAGGGCCGGGTTCTCGCCGACGACGTCCCGGTTCTCCTGGTAGAGCTCCTGCCAGCCGCCCTTGACCTTCTTGTCGGCCGCGATCTTGGCCAGGTAGTCCCCGGCGACCACGGAGTAGGTCTTCGGGGAGCCCTTGGCGGCCGACGCGGGCGCACTGTGGGGGGCGGCGGGCTTGGCGGCCGGTGCGGCCTGCTCGGCCGCGTGGGCGCCGGTGGCGCCGATCAGCGGGAGCGCGAGAACGGCGCCACCGGCACCCGCGGCAAGGACGCCTCGGGAGATCGGGCCGGTCTTCGTACGACGGTGCTTGCCTTTTGCGGGCATGGGGGATTTCCTCTCCGGCGCCTGCGAGGTGAGCTGTCGGGTGCGGACTGGAGATGCCCGGCCGCGCAGTGCGCGACTTGACCCCGAGCCGTACCGGATCTCTCCGGACGGCGGCCTACCTGGTTCCCCCGCTCCTGCCACACGTGGGTCGGTGCGGATTCCGGGCGGCGGCAGGATTAGGCGTTCCGTCCGGATTGACCGTGACCGTAAGCGAGGCGGGACGCCGGGAACAAGCCATGGATTGCGGACCGGAATCCGCGCTTCATTTCCGATGCGGAATTCCCGTCACACTCCGTGGATCAGGGATCTTGGCTTTCCGCGCGGCGTCAGGAATACCCGTCGGGATTTCCGCCACGCACCGTCACGGATATGATCCCGCTCACCCGCCTCATCTCATCTCCCGTACAAGCGGGGCATGTTCTGCTAAATGCGCCAATACGGACATGTCGCAGCCATCATCGCCGCGGGCGGGCCGAGACCGCGGCGGCCGAGACGGTTGCCCGATGCAGCCATGTCGTATCGTCGCGGGCGTGCACCCGTCGGCGAGCGGCGCCGACGCCAGACACCCCAGGAGCCCTTGTGACGCAGCTGCCAGAGGTCCCGCCGGCCGGCCCCGAGCCGACGGACGTCGACCTGACCGGTGTCCGCAACTTCCGTGATGTCGGCGGACTTCCGACCGCGGACGGCCGCACCGTGCGCTACGGGCGCCTCTACCGCAGCGGACATCTCGCCCACGCCACCGAGGCCGACGCCGCCTTCCTCGCCGGGCTCGGCCTGCATACGATCTTCGACTTCCGCAACGCGGCCGACCACAAGCTCGACGGTCTCGACGTGGAGCTGCCCGGCGTCCGGAATGTGAGCATTCCGCTCTCCGACCCGGCCGACGGCGCGGAGTTCTGGCGCCTGGTGCGCGACGGGAACATCCAGCAGCTGCGGTCGATCCTGGCCGACGGCAAAGGCACCGACCGCATGGTCGCCTCGTACCGGTCGATCATCAAGGACCGCACCGCGGAGCACAGCCGCGTGCTGCACGCACTGGCGGAGGACAGCGTGCCTGCCCTGATGCACTGCGCGGCGGGCAAGGACAGGGCCGGCCTGTCGGTCGCGATCTCCCTCCTCGCCGTCGGAGTCGAGAAGGAGGC
Organism: Streptomyces sp. SM10; assembly: GCF_002910915.1. Lineage (GTDB taxonomy): Bacteria > Actinomycetota > Actinomycetes > Streptomycetales > Streptomycetaceae > Streptomyces. The sequence goes on from NZ_NEUF01000153.1 coordinate 45,369, forward strand.
CATCGAGGCCGACTACCTCAAGTCGAACGACGCGCACCGCCGCTACAAGGTGCAGCGCAGCGACTCCTCGCCGGCGGGGATGTCCGACGAGGTGATGGAGCTGCTCAACCCCCTCTTCGGCGCCCACGCCGACTACCTGGACGCAGCGTTCGCCACGATCGAGGAGATCTGGGGCGGCACGGACCGCTACTTCCTCGAAGGTCTCAAGATCACCCCCGAGACGCGCGAGAAGCTGCGGGAGCGCCTCGTCGAGGGTGCGTGACGACAGGGTTCAGCCTTCCCCCGCCACCGTGACGCCGAGCGTCAGCCCTTGCCCGCCACCGTGAAGAGAAGGAAGAGGAAGGCCGCGACGACGTGTCCGGCCACCAGGTAGGCGAAGAGCCGGATCACGACGCCGCGGGGCATCCGCCTCTCCTGTGTGTCCACGCTCTTCGTCCTGCGGGGGGTCAGTGGATCGTAGTGCTCCGAATCGGACATGGCAGTCCTCTCTCTACCGGCCGATCGGGCCGGTGTGGCGAACGGTGCGGGCGTGCGGTGCGGGCGGGCGTGCAGGCCGGGCGTACGGGGCCGGCGGGATCAGAGTCGGTGGATCCCGCCACCCAGGCACAGCTCGGCGGCGGGGCTCTGCAGCAGCGTGTGGACGAAGAGCAGGCGCGCCCCGCCGGCGTCGAGCGCCGCGATCCGGTGCGGCGTGAGCGAGTCGAAGTGCGCGCTGTCGCCGGGACCGAGGTCGTGCACGGTCTCTCCGAGCACGACGCGGAGCCTGCCGTCGAGGACGTACAGCCACTCCTCGCCGGGGTGGACGCGCACGAGATCGCCTTCGGCGCCGTACGGGACGTGGACCCGCAGGGCCTGCATCGCACGGCCTGATCCGCCGGCCTGCCGGTAGGCCCAGCCGTCCGCTTCCGTGCCGCGCGGGACGTCCTCGACCGGACCGCCGCGGACGATCGCGTCACGTTCGGGCGGCATCTCCCCCAAGAGCTCGGAGACGGTCGTACCGTAGACACGGGCGAGTCCGAGCAGCATCGGGAGCGAGGGCTGCCTGCGGCCCGTCTCCAGCCGCGAGAGGTGGGCCGGGGAGAGCCCGGCCCGTCCGGCCGCCGCCTCCAGGGTGAGGCCGCGGCTGCGGCGCAGGTCGCGGAGGCGGGGCGCGACACCGGGGAGCTCGTCGGCCACCCCTCCGTCAGGAGGATTCATGCCTCCATTGAGCCAGCACCTTTCCTCCGGGGCAAATTTATTGCCTCGGAGGCAAAAGGCGCCCTCAGCGGTTGGCGACGGCCTGCTTCACCAGGGTCCGGCCGAAGTCCCACATCAGCCCGCTCCCGCTGTGCGCGTCGTCCATGACGGCGGTGAACGCCCTGACGAAACGGTCGACCTCGGGCTCCCCGATGACCAGCGGCGGAATCAGTTTGATCACCTCGAGGTGATCGCCTGAGACCTGGGTGAGGATCCGGTGCTTCTGCAGCAGCGGCACCACCACCATCTGCGCGAAGAGCCCCTTGCGGGCGGCCTGCAACATCGTCCAGCGGCTGCGGAGCCCGAGGGAGGACGGCCGACCGAACTCGATGCCGATCATCAGCCCTCGCCCGCGCACCTCGTGCAACAGCTCGTAGCGGCCGACGAGGGCGGCGAGCCGTTCGCGTAGCAGGTCACCGGTGCGGCGGGCGTTCGCCACGGTCTCCTCCTGCTCCATGACGGCGAGGACGGCGAGCCCGGCGGCCATGGCCTGGGCGTTCGATCCGAAGCTCGCGGAGTGGACGAGGACCCGGTCCATGGAGGAGTAGACGCGCTTGAAGATCCAGTCCTTGCCGAGCGTGGCGCCGACCGGGACGTACCCGCCGGAGAGCGCCTTGGCGATACAGAGCAGATCGGGCTCGACCCCCTCCTCGTGCTGGTAGGCGTAGAAGTCGCCCGTCCTGCCGAGGCCGGTCTGCACCTCGTCGGCGATGAGCACGGCCTTGTGCCGGTGGAGCAGTTCCTGCGCCTCCCGCAGGAAGCCCGGGGGTGCGGCGTGGACGCCCTTGCCCTGGATCGGCTCCACGACCAGCCCGGCCACGTCTCCGCGCTTCAGTTCACGCCGCAGGGCGTCGAGGTCGCCGAGCGCGATGGACGTGTCGGGGAGCAGGGGCGCGAACCCGTCGCGGAAGCCCTTCTCGCCGTTGACGGAGAGCGAGCCGGTGGTCAGCCCGTGGAAGGCGTGGTCGCAGTAGAGGATCCGCGGCTTGCCGGTGGCGTAACGGGCGAACTTCAGCGCGGTCTCGACCGCCTCCGTACCGCTGTTACCGAAGAACACGCGGTCCAGGTGCGGGCTGTGGGCCAGGAGCTTCTCGGCGAGCAGCCCGGGCAGCGGCTGGCAGTCGAAGCGCGTGAGGTCGGCGAGCGAGGCGTCCAGGACGTCGTGGAGCGCCTTGCGAACGACGGGGTGGTGCCTGCCGAGCCCCATCACGCCGAAGCCGGCGAGCATGTCGAGGTAGTCGTTGCCCTCCGCGTCCCAGAAGTGCGCGCCCTCGGCCCTCTCGTAGACCTTGTCGAAACCGAGGGTGTGAAGCATCCGCGGCAACTGGTGGTTGAGGTGGCGGGCGTGCAACTCGTAGCGTTCAGGACCTCGCTCCGCGAGGAGCCGCCCAAGATCGAAGCCAGGCCGTTCGTCCTTCATACCTCGTTCTCCTTCGGCACGTTCCGCTCCTCCACCGTCGTGCGGCGCTCCAGCGCCGCGCCGATGCGTCCGGCGACCTCCACCGGGGTGAGTCCGATCTCCGCGAGTACCTCACCGCGCCCGGCGTGCGCGAGGAACTGCCCGGGAATGCCGAACGTCCGCAGGGGTACGTCGACGTCCGCGTCCCGCAGGGCCTGTCCGACGGCCCAGCCGACCCCGCCGGCCCTGCTGTTGTCCTCGACGACCGCCACCAGCCGGTGCTGCGCGGCGAGCGCGGGCAGGTGCCCGTCCACCGGTTTCACCCAGCGCGGGTCGACGACCGTGCAGCGGATTCCGGATCCGGCGAGCAGGTCGGCGGCCTGCAGACAGAGCGGGGCGAGCGCCCCGACGGCCACCAGCAGGACATCCGGGTCCGGCGCCCGGTGCAGGAGGTCCATACCGCCGATCCTTCCGACGGCCGGGACGGGCTCCCCCACCGACTCCTTCGGGAACCGGATCACCGTCGGTGCGTCATCGATGCTGACGGCCTCGCGCAGTTCCTCGCGCAGGCGGTCGGCGTCGCGCGGGGCCGCGATCCGGAGCCCGGGGACGACCTGGAGGACGGACATGTCCCACATGCCGTTGTGCGAGGGGCCGTCGACCCCGGTGACCCCGGCCCGGTCGAGGACGAAGGTCACCCCGCACCGGTGCAGGGCGACGTCCATCAGGAGTTGGTCGAAAGCCCGGTTGAGGAAGGTCGCGTAGACGGCGACGACCGGGTGCAGACCGCCGGTGGCCAGCCCCGCGGCGGAGACCGCGGCATGCTGCTCGGCGATCCCGACGTCCCAGATCCGGTCGGGGAACCGCGCCGCGAAGCGGGTCAGCCCGACCGGGTGCAGCATGGCCGCGGTGATCGCGACCACGTCAGGGCGCTCGGCCCCGATCTCCGCGATCTCGTCGCCGAACACCGAGGTCCAGGACGGCGCGGCGGGGACGACGAGGGGTTCGCAGGTCAGGGGGTCCATCCTGCCGACGGTGTGGAAGCGGTCGGCGTCGTCGGCCAGGGCGGGTGCATAGCCGCGGCCCTTCTCGGTGATGCAGTGCACCAGCACCGGACCGTGGAAGCGCCTGGCCCGCTGCAGTGCGGACTCGACCGCTGCGGTGTCGTGCCCGTCGACCGGTCCGACGTACTTCAGACCCAGGTCCTCGAACAGGCCCTGGGGGGCGAACGTGTCCTTGAAGCCCTTCTTCGCGCCGTGAAGCGATCCGTACAACGGCGGTCCGATGACCGGTGTCTGCTGGAGCACCCCCTTGCCCCAGGACAGGAAGCGCTCGTAGCCGTCGGTCGTACGGAGGGTGGCGAGATGGTTCGCGAGACCGCCGATGGTCGGAGCATACGACCGCTCGTTGTCGTTGACGACGATGATCAGCGGGCGGTCACCGGCCGCCGCGATGTTGTTGAGGGCCTCCCAGGCCATGCCGCCGGTGAGTGCCCCGTCGCCGATGACCGCCACGACATGGCGGGCACGGCCCAGCACCTCGTCGGCCTTGACGAGGCCGTCCGCCCAGCCGAGCACGGTGGAGGCGTGGGAGTTCTCGATGACGTCGTGCTCGGACTCCTCGCGGGAGGGGTAACCGGAGAGACCGTCCTTGCCGCGCAGCTTGGAGAAGTCCTGGCGGCCCGTCAGGAGCTTGTGCACATACGTCTGGTGCCCGGTGTCCCACAGGATGCGGTCCACGGGCGAGTCGAAGACCCGGTGCAGGGCGACGGTGAGTTCGACCACTCCGAGGTTGGGTCCGAGATGACCGCCCGTCCTCGTCACGGCCCGGATGAGGAACTCCCTGATCTCCTGGGCGAGCTCTCCGACCTCCTGCCGGCTCAGCGCCTTGAGGTCCGGCGGCCCTTTGATGGATTCCAGCAGCGTCACGCTCGGGCCCCTCTCTGGTCCTGTCATCGGCTCACGGTCACATCGACCGCACCGGCACCGGCGCGCACCGGGCGACCGCCACCGGCCCGGCCGGATGCGCCGCGAGGGGCGGCACACCAGGAGCAGCCGGGCCGGCAGCCGGGGAAGACACCGGTGCGACCGGCTCCCGGCTCCCCTGCGGTCATGACCTCAGCGGTTCCCGCCGATCGTCTCCCGTGCCGCTCGCAGGGATTCCTTCAGCGACCCCATGGTGGCGAGCACCGCGGTGGGCTCGTAGCCGCAGTGCGCCATGCAGTTGGCGCAGCGCGGGTCCTTGCCACGGCCGTACTTGTCCCAGTCCGTGTCCTCGATGAGCTCCCGGTAGGTCGGCACGTACCCGTCGCTCATCAGGTAGCAGGGCCGCTGCCAGCCGAAGAGCGAGTAGTTGGGGATCGCCCAGGCCGTGCACGGGAAGTCGGCCTTGCCTTCGAGGAAGTCCAGGAAGAGCGGCGAGTGGTTGAGCCTCCAGCGGCCGCGGTTGCCGCCGGCGAACGACTTCTTGAACAGCTCACGGGTCTGCTCGACGCCCAGGAAGTGCTCCTGGTCGGGCGCCTTCTCGTAGGCGTAGGCGGGCGAGATCATCATCTCGTCGACCTTCATCTCGTCATTGAGGAAGTTGAGCACCTCGATGACGGTCTGCGGGGTGTCCGTGTTGAAGAAGGTGGAGTTGGTCGTGACCCGGAAGCCGCGCCGCTTGGCCTCCTTCATCGCCTCCACCGCTTCGTCGAAGACGCCTTCCTTCGCGACCGATTCGTCGTGCCGCTCACGCAGTCCGTCGATGTGCACCGCGAAGGCGAAGTAGCGGGAAGGGGTGAACTTGTCGAGCTTCTTGCGCATCAGCATGGCGTTGGTGCAGAGGAAGACGTACTTCTTCTTCGCCACCAGCTGGCGCACGATCTCGTCGATCTGAGGGTGCATCAGAGGTTCGCCGCCGGCGATGGAGACCATCGGGGCACCTGATTCCAGCACCGCCCCGACGGCCTGTGCGACCGGCATGCGCTGCTTGAGCACTCCGGCCGGGTGCTGGATCTTGCCGCAGCCCTCGCACGCCAGATTGCAGGCGAACAAGGGCTCCAGCTCGACGATCAGCGGAAACTTCTCCCGCTTGCGGAGCTTCTGTTCGAAGAGATACGTCGCAACCTTGATGGACTGACGGAGCGGCATGGCCATCTGGGCTCACCTCCTGGGGAGCAGCAAAGATCGGTGCCATTCATGAAAAGCCGGAAGGACGGCACGGAGAACACGGAATGCCGATATTCCACCGCGGACCGTGCCGATACGGACGAGCTCATGCTCTGGAGCGTCCACGACCACCCGTACGGCCGCAACCGGGCGTGGCCCCGTGCGTACGGCGGTGCGGAGCGTGGCGGCGGACTCCATGTCCACCGCGATGGCACCGGTGGCCCGGAGGCCGGCCCGCTCCGGGCCCCGGACGACATGCCCGGAGCCGGCCAGCGGGCCGGTGTGGACCGTGCGTCCGGGCACCACCCTGACCAGCGCGTCGACCAGCAGGCCCGTACCGCTGCAGGGCGTCGTACCGCCGGAGTCCCGGGTCTCCTCGGCCACCACGAGGTCGCCCGGGTGCATGCCGGGCTCCAGCCCGGCACAGAAGCCGGAGGCGATGACCGCCGTCCCTCCGGCCCCGCCCAGTCCCAGTGCGTCCCGGACGGCGTCCTCCGCAGCCCGGGGGCCCATCCCGGACCGGATGATGCTCACCGGTCCGGGGCCGGGAAGGCCGCTCCTCCTGCCGGTGCGCAGGGCGAGGCGCTCGATGCCGAGCGCGCAGGCGATCAGCAGCGGCGTGGTGGGACCGGGCGGCTCCGGTGCACCACCCATGGACTCAGGCCCCCTTACCGCTGCCGCTGCCGGCAGCGGTGGCGAAGGGGTCGCCGTACACGTACCGCCCCAGGGCGGTGAGCGGGAAGACCTGCCGGTAGAGGTGGTAGTTGATCGAGAAGTCCCAGGGGAAGCCCGTGCCGGTGAAGTGCGGCTCGTCCCAGGAGCCGTCCGCCTGCTGGGTCTCCGCGAGCCAGGCGACGCCCCGCTCCACGGACCTGCTCTCCCGCTCCCCCGCCGCCAGGAGCGCGAGCAGCGCCCATGCCGTCTGGGAGGCCGTCGAGCTGCCGTGCCCGATCCACTTCTCCTCGCGGTAGGAGCGCAGGTCCTCGCCCCAGCCCCCGTCGTCGTTCTGGACGGACTTCAGCCAGTCGCAGGCCCGTCTCACCGAGGGATGCGCGGCGGGCAGCCCGGCCGCGATCAGCGCGGGCACCACAGAGCCCGTTCCGTAGATGTAGTTGACGCCCCAGCGGCCGAACCAGGCCCCTGTGGCCTCCTGTTCGGCGAGCAGCCAGTCGACGCCCCGGCGGGTACGGGGGTCGCTCGACCGGCCCTCGACGGCGAGCATCTCCACCACGTGTCCGGTGACGTCGGCCGACGGCGGGTCGATGACCTCACCGAAGTCACAGAACGGCAGCCGGTTGGGGAAGGGGCTGGTGTTGTCCGCGTCGAAGGCTCCCCAGGCGCCGTCGCGCGACTGCATGCCGAGACTCCAGCGCACCCCTCGCTCGATGGCCGCCTCGATCCTCGCGGGGTCGGGGTGGCGGACGCGGCGCAGTGCCAGGACGACTTCGGCGGTGTCGTCGATGTCGGGGTAGTTGCTGTTGTGGAACTCGAACGCCCAGCCACCCGGGGCGAGTTCGGGCCTGCGTACCGACCAGTCCCCGGGCCGTACGATCTCCTCACCGAGCATCCAGTCGGCTGCCCTCACGAGCGCCGGGTGGTCGGGGCTCACCCCCGCGTCGGCGAGGGCGATGGTGGCGAGGCAGGTGTCCCAGACCGGTGACTGGCAGGCCTCGACCATGCGGGCGCCGTCCTCGCGCCACACGGTGAACCGGTCGAGCGACTCGAGTCCGGCCCGCATGACCGGGTGGTCGAGGTCGTAGCCCAGCAGGTGCAGGGCGATGACGGAGTACACGGCGGGCGGCTGGATCCCGCCCCAGCAGCCGTCGTTCTCCTGGCGCTCGATGATCCAGCGGGCGGCCGCGTTCATGGCCATGCCGCGCAGCCGGCGCGGAGCCACCTTGTGATAGAGGTGCAGCGCCTTGTCGAGCCGCTGGAAGACTCCGTCCCAACTGTTCGCGGAGGCGGTGGGTTTGGGCGGATTGGGGCACGTCGGATCGGTGTGCAGTTCGTCGAGGGCGAAGGGGGCCGGGCGCACGGGCCGCTTCGCGGACACGATGGTGAGCGGCACGATGGTCTGGCGGGCCCAGCAGCCGAAGTCGTAGATGTTGAGCGGGACCCACTTCGGGAAGAACATCAGCTCGGGCGGGAGTTCCGGCAGGTCGTCCCACTTCCACCAGCCGAAGAGCGCGAGCCAGATCCGGGTGAAGACCCGGGACTCCGCGATGCCGCCCTGTTCCCTGACCCAGCCTGCGGCCCGGATCATGTGGGGGTCGCTCGGCCGGTCCCCGGCCAGCCGCAGGGCGACGTAGGCCTCGATGGTGGCGGAGAGGTCGGGCGGTCCTTCGTAGAAGGTGTTCCAGGTGCCGTCGCCGAGCTGTTCGCCCCGGATGAAGCGGGCGGCGGCCTTGACGGTGTCCGGGTCCTGGATGCCGAGGAACTGACGGAGCAGCAGGTCCTCCGCGTCCATGGTGACGTTGGTGGCGAGGTCGCCCTTCCACCAGCCCTGCTCGTCCTGTCTGCCGAGGAGGTGCTCCACCGAGCGTTCCGCGGCCAGCCGCGCGACGGCGAACATGTCGTCCGCGGCGGTGATTGATTCGGTCGGATCGCTGGCCGAGGCTGCGCGGAGGTTCGCGGCCCCGGTGCTTCCGTCGGTCGTCGCTGTCATGGCTTCCCCTTCGTGCAGTCTTGTCCTCTGCTGTGCTGGGGTCTCCGTCGGCGGGCGCCCCGTGGGGCGCCCGCCGGCGACTGCGAGTCATATCTGGATGGTGATCATCTCTTTCGTACGACCACGAAGTCGGCGAGCTCGGTGAGCTGCGCCCGCACTCGTTCCGGCATGTCGACGCCGTGCAGCGCCTCGATGGCTACCGCGTGCTGACGGCGGGCTTCCTGGGCGGTCCACTCGCGGCCGCCCGCCTCCTCGATGAGCGCCGCACGCGCGGCGAACTCCTCTTCGGAGAAGCTGTCGAAGTCGCTGCTCTTGGCGTCGGCGGCGAGCAGCTCGCCCAGACGCTCCGAGGCGGGCCCGCCCGCGGCGAGCGCGGCAACGACGGGCAGGGACTTCTTGCGCTGGCGCAGGTCGCTCCAGGTCTGCTTGCCCGTGGACTCCGGGTCGCCCCAGATGCCGAGCAGGTCGTCGACCGCCTGGAAGGCGAGGCCGAGGTGGTAGCCGTACGCCTCCAGGGTGTCGGCGGTACGGTCGTCGGCTCCGCCGAGCACGGCGCCGATGGAGACGGCGCAGGCGAGCAGGGCGCCCGTCTTGTTGCCCTCCATCTCCAGGCACTCCTCGACGGTGACCCGCTCGCGGTGCTCGTAGGAGATGTCCTGGGCCTGGCCGTCGATCAGCTTACGGCTGGCCGTGGTCAGCCGACGGGCCGCCCGGCCGGCCTCGACCGTGCCGAGTTCCAGCAGGATCTCGTTGGCCAGCGCGAAGAGCGCGTCGCCGACGAGGATCGCCTGCGCGGGGCCGTGCACCTTCCATACGGTGTCGCGGTGACGGCGCTGCTCGTCGCCGTCCATCAGGTCGTCGTGCAGCAGCGAGAAGTTGTGCACGAGTTCGACGGCCACGGCGCCGGGGATGCCGGCCTCCGCCGGGGCTCCCGCCGCTTCCGCGGACAGCAGGGCCAGCGCCGGACGCACGGCCTTGCCGCCGTCGCCGTCGGCAGGCCGGCCCTGGGCGTCGATCCAGCCGAAGTGGTAGGCCGCGACGGTGTCCATGGGCGGCGCCAGCCGGGCCACGGCAGCTCGCAGCACCGGCGCTGACAGGGCCCTTCCGCGCTCCAGAAGCGCGGTGACGTCCGTGGTCTCCACCACGGTGTCGTAAGCCGGATTCGCCGGGGTCACAGACTCTCCTCTTGTTCCGGTGGTACTGCTCATGCCGCCTCCTGCAGCGGATGTTCGTGGGGCCGGCCGAGGGCCTGGAGCGCGGCGTCCGCGGCACTGAAGCCGCTGCGGACGGCGCCCTCCATGGTGGCGGGCCAGCCGGTGGCGGTCCATGCTCCCGCCAGGTGGAGCCCGGGCGCGCGGGTGTGCGTGCCCGGCCTCAGGCGTGCCACGCCGGGCATGGGCGCGAAGGTCGCGGTGCGTTCCCGGGTGACGAAGAAGTCGCGGATCCCGGCACCTCGCGCCGCCGGGAGGAGCCGTTCGAGCTCGGGTACGTAGCGCTTGCGCAGCTCGGCGACGGGCAGGTCGATCTCGTCCTGCGCCGCGGACTGGGAGACGGCGAGGTACTGGCCGCCGCCCTGGAGGCCGGAGGACGCCGTACGGTCGAAGACCCACTGGACGGGTGAGCCGAGGGCGGCGAAGAACGGCCTGCGCAGCACCGTGCGGTCGTAGACTACGTGCACGTTCAGGATCGGTGCGTCGGTGAGGTCGAGCAGCCGGCCGGGGTCGTCGAGCGCGCCTTCGGGCAGCAGCCGGTGCGTCTCCCCCTGCGGTACGGCGAGGACGACGGTGTCGGCCTCGATCCGCTCGCCGTCGGTCCCGACGGCCCAGCGCCCGTCCTCGCCACGGGTGAGGGAGGTCGCCCGGGTTCGCAGGTGGATCCCGGCGCCGGCCGATTCGAGCGCCTTGCGGGCCAGGGTGTCGTGGAGGTCCCCGAGCGGCACCGCGGCCCAGCCGATGTCGGCGGCACCGGCTTCGGAGAGGAGCCCCGTCTTGAAGACCTTCGCGGCCAGCGCCATGGAGGCGTTCGGCGCGGTGGCGTTGAGCGTGGCCACTCCGACGAGGTCCCAGAGTGCCTCGATGGTGCGCTGCGACTGCCCGTGGCGCCTGAGCCAGGTGGCGAAGTCGATGCCGTCGAGCGCGGGGTCGGCGGGGTCGAGCCGGCCCAGGGCCAGGGCGGCGCGGGCGACGCCCGCCTTGTCCGCGAGCGAGAGGTGCGGGTAGGCGGCGAGTCCGCCGGCGAGGTGCAGGGGTACGGGCAGCGCGGTGCGGCGCAGCCGGCCCAGCCTCGGCCCGGCGGGCCGCCCCACGTCCAGCACGGGGACGTCGAGGCGGTCCTGGAGAGGGGCCAGGTGAGCCCCCTCGATCCGGTCCAGGAACCAGCGGTAGCCCGTGCAGCAGCGGAGGTAGACGTGCTGGCCGTTGTCGACGGAGAGGTCGCCGCGCCGGAAGGAGAAGGCGAGCCCGCCGAGCCGGGGGCGCCCTTCGAGCAGGGTGACGCCCAGCCCCGCGTCGGCGAGCCGCAGTGCCGCGGTGACGCCCGCGAGGCCGCCGCCGATGACCACGGCGCGGGAGGAACGAGGGCTCCGGCCGCTCATGCCCGCTCCCTTCGCCGTGTCGCCGCGGTCTCCACTTCACGCCGCGTCGCAGACTGGGACGCACCGAGGACCCCGGGGGTTGCCCGCCCCGCGCGGATCGGACGCGTCATCAGACCCTCCCCCTGGCAGTCCGGCGCGAGATGTACCGGGCGTCGAGCCCGGACAGCCCGCGCACCGCAACGTACGCCTTCTCGTGGCCGGGCAGCGAGACCCTGCCGCGCAGGACCGCCTCGGGATCGCGTTCGATCCGGTCCAGGAGCCGGCGGTAGATGCCGGCCATGGCCGCCACGCAGGCACCGCTGCGCCGGTCCAGCATGGGCAGCAGCCGGTAGCCCTCGGCGAAGAGGGCCCGGGCGCGCCGGACCTCGAAGTGCACCAGGCCGGCGAAGTCGGACCCGGGGGGCGGCGTGGCCCGCTGAAAGCCGGCGGAGCAGCCGAACTTCGCGAGGTCGTCGGCGGGCAGGTAGGTGCGCCCGTTGCCCGCGTCCTCGCGGACGTCACGCAGGATGTTGGTGAGCTGGAGTGCGAGGCCGAGGGTGTCGGCGTACTCCGCGGCCCGTTCCGCGCCTGGTGCTCCCGCTTCCGTCCCGAAGACACCGAGGCTGAGGCGTCCGATGGCACCGGCGACGCACCGGCAGTACGTCTTCAGGTCGTCCCAGGTCTCGTAGGTCGCGCCGCGGACATCCATCAGGACGCCGTCGATGAGCTCGTCCAGGCCGCCGAGCGGCAGCGGGAAGCGGTGGGCGGCGTCGGCGAGCGCGACCGCGACCGGGTCGGTGTCGTCCTCGTCGACCGCGCCGTCACTGATCCGGCCGAGCAGCTTCCGGGTGTCCTCCAGCCGGGCGTGCTTGGTCGCGGGATCCAGCTCGCCGTCGCCGATGTCGTCGACACGACGGGAGAAGGCGTACAGCGCCGACATGGCCTGCCGCTTCTCGTACGGCAGCAGCCGGATGCCGTACGCGAAATTGCGGGCCTGCTGTCCGGTGACGGCCTCGCAGTAGCTGTATGCGGCCTGTACCGGTGCCGACATGTACGTCGTCTGTCCCTCCACGGTCCGGCTCACCCCTCTCTGTGCGCTCTTCGCAGGACGTCTCCCACTTCGCGCAGCAGTCTGGGCGCGGTGGGCTTGGGCGGTCCGGGCAGTACGTCGAAACCGGCGGCCGAGACCGCGCCGAGGGCGGCTCGTCCTCCGCCGACGAATCCGGCGAGCAGCAGCCTCAGGCGGCCTCGGACACTGCCCACCAGGGGGATGCCCTCGTCGAGCAGGTCGCGGGCGCGCTCCGCCTCGAACGCGATCAGCGATCGCACCGCCGAGCCGGCTGACGGGGCGGCCAGGTCGGATTCGCCGACGTGGAACCGGGCCATGTCCTCGGCGGGAAGATAGATCCGGTCGCGGCCGAGGTCCTCGGCAACGTCCTGGAGGTGCTCGGCGATCTGCAGTGCGGTGCAGACGGCGTCCGAGCGGCGGATCCGTTCGGGGCTCGCGGTGCCGGTGATCTGCAGGACGAGGCGGCCGACGGGGTTGGCGGAGAGCTCGCAGTAGGCCAGTAGCTCCCCGTAGGTCCCGTAGCGGCGGACCTTCTGGTCCTGTCGGTTGGCCTCGACGAGCCCGAGGAAGGGCTCGGGGGTGAGCGCGCAGCGCCGCACGGTGGGGCGCAGTCCACGCATCAGGGGGTGGCGGGGGCCGTCGCCCGTGGCCGAGAAGACGCGGTGCAGATCGGCTTCGAGGGCGTCCAGCAGGGCGAGCCGATCGTCGGTCTGCCCGGGTTCGAGGCCGAGGTGGCGGGCGTCGGCGCCGCCGGGGACCAGGTCGCCGTCACCGATGTCGTCGACCAGACGGGCGAATCCGTAGACGGCCATCAGGTCGTCGCGCCAGGCGCGGGGCAGGAAGAACGGCGCCACGGGGAAGTTCTCGTCGGCGGCCTTGCCGAGGGTGGCGGTCGTGGCGGCGTCGGCGGACGCCTGCTGGGTGCGGGTCACTGCGTACCGCCTGACGTGGGGACGGCGAAACCACGTCGGAGCTGGAGATTTTCCATCATTGCCGTCATATCTCCCGTTCTACACTGCCGACCCAAAACATCCCTTTTCGGACACGCCGCCCATCCGGCCGAGTGCGACATGCACACAACGGGCGATATGTCGGGGCGTATCACCCCACAGTGCCGCGAATCAGTACCGTGCCAGCTTACGTTGTACAGCTCACAGAGCCGCGCCGGGGTGCAGCACGCCCTGGTGCAACATTCCGGCCGCCGTCAACCTTCCCCGGACTCCGGTCGATTGACGTCATCCGCCGGGAGGAGATCCCCCGGGCAGGCTGTGCGTGCCCTTCGCCGCGGCCGGCCGCGCACCGCAAGGGCCCCCGCCGCTGTGCTCCGGCGGGGGCCACACGGACGCGGCGTTACTTGCCGGTCTCCCGCTCGTAGGCCTTGAGCACCTCTTCGGTGGGGCCGTCCATCAGGAGCTCGCCCCTTTCGAGCCACAGCACCCGGTCGCAGGTGTCCCGGATGGTCTTGTTGTTGTGGCTGACCAGGAACACGGTCCCGGCCTCCTTGCGCAGCTCGCGGATCCGCTCCTCGGAGCGGACCCGGAACTTGCGGTCACCGGTGGCCAGCGCCTCGTCGATCATGAGGACGTCGTGGTTCTTGGCGGCCGCGATCGAGAAGCGCAGACGGGCCGCCATGCCGGACGAGTACGTCCGCATGGGCAGCGTGATGAAGTCGCCCTTCTCGTTGATCCCGGAGAAGTCCACGATGTCCTGGTACCGCGCGCGGATCTCCTCGCGACTCATGCCCATCGCGAGCCCGCCGAGCACGACGTTGCGCTCCCCGGTCAGGTCGCTCATCAGCGCGGCGTTGACGCCGAGCAACGACGGCTGGCCGTCCGTGTACACCTTGCCGTGCTCGGTCGGCAGCAGACCGGCGATGGCGCGCAGCAGGGTCGACTTGCCGGAACCGTTGGTGCCGATGAGGCCGATCGCCTGGCCGCGGTAGGCGGTGAAGGAGACCCCCCGCACCGCGTGCACCTTGCGCACACCACGGGGCTCGCCCTTGCCGCGGCGCATGATCCGGCTCAGAGCGGCGGTGGCGCTGCCCTTGCCCCCGCCGGTGCCGTTGACCCGGTACACGATGTGCACGTCGTCCGCGATCACGGTGGGGATGTGTCCCTGGGACGTTTCCTCAGCCACGGCCGTACCGTTCCTCTGCCTTCCAGAAGTACACGAAGCCCACGACGCCCACGACGAGCGACCAGGCGAGCCCGACGGCCCACACGTGCTGCGGCAGGTTCTCCGAGCCGTAGCCGTCGATCAGGGCGAAGCGGACCAGGTCCATGTAGATGGCCGCCGGGTTGTACTGCAGCACGTCGGCGATCCACTGCGGCTTGTCGGCCAGCATCACGGGGATGGAGAACATGACGCCCGAGGCGTACATCCAGGTACGCATGACGAACGGCATCAGCTGGGCGAGGTCCGGGGTCTTGCTGCCCAGCCGGGCCATGACGAGCGCCAGGCCGGTGTTGAAGAGGAACTGCATGGCCAGCGCCGGGATCACGAGCAGCCAGGAGAGCCCCGGATAGCTGCCGAAGCCGATGGCCACGGCCACCAGCACGATCATCGAGAACAACAGCTGCTGGAGCTGCTGCAGCGAGAAGGAGACGGGCAGCGAGGCCCGGGGGAAATGCAGGGCCCGGACCAGACCGAGGTTGCCCGCGATCGAGCGGACCCCTGCCATGACCGAGCTCTGGGTGAAGGTGAAGACGAAGACCCCGGTCACCAGGAACGGGATGAAGACCTCATGGCTCATGCCCCTGCTGGTGCCGAGGATCACGCCGAAGATCAGGAAGTAGACGAAGGCGTTCAGCAGCGGTGTGGCCACCTGCCACAGCTGGCCGAGCTTCGCCTGGCTGTACTGCGCGGTCAGCTTGGCCCGCGAGAACGCCAGGATGAAGTGCCGGCGGCCCCAGAGCTGCCGGATGTACGCGAACAGCCCGGGCCGGGCGCCGCTCACGGTCAGGCCGTACTTGGCGGCCAGCCGGGACGCGCTCAGTCCCTCGTCGGCTGACGGCGGGCTGCTCAGCGCAATCCCGCCGTCGTGGGTCGTGTCACTCACAGTTAAGAACTCTCGTCTTCACGATGCGCAGCTGGTCACGGGCGCGGCCGAGGCGGACAGGATCCCCGTACGAAACGAATACGGCTCATGGTCTCAGAGGTGAGCTTCTCAGATCACCGGCGGCCGGCCCAGTCTGGTCAGCCGCCATACCGTACGCCACCTCATGGGGCGCCGGGGTCCGCAGGGCTTGGTCCAGCCTTCCCGGAAGCCTCCGAACCATGCTTTGAGCGCCGGCAGCGAGGGCCTGCGGATCAGCGTGAGGAGCAGCCACACCCCGACGTAGAGGGGGACCAGCGGCGCGGGCAGGTTGCGGCGGGCGAGCCAGACGCGGTTGCGCGCCACCATGCGGTGGTAGACCGCGTGCCGCGAGGGGGCGGTGGTGGGGTGGTTGAGCACCATGTCCGCGCGGTAGTCGATCATCCAGCCGGCGTCCAGGGCACGCCAGGCGAGGTCGGTCTCCTCGTGCGCGTAGAAGAACTCGCCGGGGAGCGCGCCCGCCTCGGCGATCACCTGGCTGCGCACGGCGTTCGCCCCGCCGAGGAACGTCGTGACACGGGAGGAGCGCATCGGGTCGGAGGCGCGCAGCCGCGGCACGTGCCGCCGCTGGGTGACGCCGGTGTCCGGGTCCGCGATGCGGAAGGTGATGATCCCGAGCTCCGGGTCCGCGTCGAACGCCCGCCGGCAGAGCTCGGCGGTGTCGGTGTTCGGCAGGTACCCGTCGTCATCGAGGAAGAGGAGGACGTCCACGTCGGCTCCGGACGGGCCGAACGCCTCGATGCCGACGTTCCGCCCGCCCGGGATACCCAGATTCTCGGGCAGCTCGACGGTCCGGACGCCCGGAGGGACGTCGGGGACCGGGGCGCCGTTGCCGACGACGACCACCTCGATCCGGTCGCCGTCCTGCTTGGCGACCGAGTCGAGAAGGGCCCGCAGTTCCTCGGGACGGTTGCCCATGGTGATGATGACCGCGCCGAGTTTCATGGGAGAGCTCACTTCAGCCTGCTGGACGCCAGGATCGACACCAGGTGCAGGACGGTCTGGAGAAGGGCGATGCCGGCCATGACAGCGACCGCGAGACGGCTGAAGAAGAGGTCGTCCCTGACCACGTCGAGCACGGCCGCCGCCAGGATCACGAAGGACGCCTCGATGCCGAGGATGAGCCGGTGGAACTTGAGCGCACCGGCCGCACGGCGGGCGAACGCCATCCCGGAGGAGCGGGGCTCGGACGCGGCCTCCTTGACGGGCGGCAGCCCGCCCTGGTGGCGCGCGACGCCGACGAGGTCGGTCTCGGACTTGATCAGGATCGCGCCCAGCGCGGCCAGTGTTCCCAGGAACGCCCAGAGCCAGTCGATGCGGCCCGTGCCCCACAGGTCGGCGGCGCGCAGGCCGAAGCCGACCAGCACCGCCGCGTCACACAGATAGGCGGCCACCCGGTCCAGGTAGACGCCGGCCAGCGAGTACTGCTTCTTCCAGCGGGCCACCTCGCCGTCGACGCAGTCGAACAGCAGGTACAGCTGGACGGCGAGGACACCGAGCAGGGCGCCCGGGATGCCCGGCACGAGCAGGGCCGGGGCCGCGAGCACGCCCGCGACGGTCATCACGTAGGTCAGCTGGTTGGGCGTGACCTTGGTGGTCACCAGGCGCCGGGTGATGCGCAGCGAGATCTCGCGCATGTAGAGCCGACCCGCCCAGTGCTCGCCGCTGCGCCGGTCCTTCACACCCGGCGGGTGCACGACCGGGCGGAGTTCAGCTATGGATGGCTTTTGCATAGTCGGCGTACGCGTCCCTGATCTGGTCGGTGGACAGGTTGAGGTGTTCCAGGATCGTGAAGCGTCCCGGGCGCGTCTGCGGGGCGTACTCGACGGCCCCCACGAACTCCTCGGCGGTGAAGCCGATCTCCTCGGGCAGCACCGGCAGCCCGTGGCGCCGCAGTACGGACGCCATCTGGAGTGCCTCGTCGCCCGCGCCCCGCAGGTGCATGGCGAAGCAGGCGCCGAGGCCGACCTGCTCCCCGTGACTGGCCGCGCGCTTCGGGTGGAGCAGGTCGAAGGCGTGGTTGATCTCGTGGCAGGCGCCCGAGGCGGGCCGGGAGTCCCCTGCGACCGACATCGAGATGCCCGTCAGGACGAGGCCTTCGGCCAGCACCTTGAGGAAGGCGTCGTCGCCGACCCCGCCGGGGTGGCGGAGCACTGCCTCGCCGGCCTGCCGGGCCATGGCGGCCGCGAGCCCGTCGATCTCCTCGCCCTCGACCTCGTGGGCGAGCTCCCAGTCGGCGACGCAGGAGATGTTGGAGACCGCGTCGCCGATGCCAGAGCGCACATAGCGCGCGGGCGCCTCACGGATCACATCGAGGTCGATGACCACGGCGATCGGGGTGGGGACCCCGTAGGAACCCCGCCCGTTGTCGTTGTCCAGGGTCGCGACCGGCGAGCAGAGCCCGTCGTGGGAGAGGTTCGTCGCGACGGCGACCATGGGCATGCCCACCCGGGCCGCTGCGTACTTCGCCACGTCGATGATCTTGCCGCCGCCGAGACCGACCACGGCGTCGTAGCGGTTGCCCTTGATCCCGTCGGCGAGCCGCACCGCGGAGTCGATCGTGCCGTCGACGACCGGATACCAGTCGGCGCCCGGCAGCACCGGGGCGAGCCGCTCGCGCAGGGCGCGCCCGGACCCCCCGCTGATCGCGATGGCGAGCTTGCCCGACGCGGAGATCCGCTGGTCGGCGAGGACGCCGGCCAGATCGTCCATCGCGCCGCGCCGGATGTCGACGACGACCGGCGACGGGATGAGCCGGGTCAGTACAGGCACGCGATCTCCCTGCCCCGGGCGAGGTCGTCGTGGTTGTCGATCTCGACCCACGTCACCTCGCCGATGGGTGCGACGTCGACCGTGAAGCCGCGGTTCACGAGCTCCTGGTAGCCGTCCTCGTAGTAGAGGTCGGGGTCCCGCTCGAAGGTGGTCCTCAGGGCGTCGGCGAGCTCTTCGGCGGCCTCGGGCTCGATCAGCGTGACGCCGATGTACTCGCCGGTCGCGGTGGCCGGGTCCATCAGCTTGGTGATCCGGCGGACGCCCTTGCCGTCCTCCGTGATGACCTTCATCTCCTCGTCGGCGAGGGTCTTCGCCGTGTCGAGGGCGAGGATGATCTTCTGGCCGTTGCCGCGCGCGTCCAGGAGGGTCTTCTCGACGGAGACCGGGTGGACGGTGTCGCCGTTGGCGAGGATGACGCCCTTCTTCAGGACCTCACGTGCGCACCACAGGGAGTAGGCGTTGTTCCACTCCTCGGCCTTGTCGTTGTCGATCAGCGTCAGGGTCACGCCGTACTTCGCCTCGAACTCGGCCTTGCGGGCGTAGACCGCTTCCTTGCGGTAGCCGACGACGACCGCGACCTCGGTGAGTCCGACCTCGGCGAAGTTGGCCAGCGTCAGGTCCAGGACCGTCTTCTCGCCGTCCACCGGCACCAGGGCCTTGGGCAGCGTGTCCGTGTACGGACGCAGACGGCGTCCGGCACCGGCTGCCAGTACGAGGCCGATCATGCGAGTTCTCCTTCGTCGTGTACGGCGGGGGCCGAGGAGGACACCCAGAAGCGGATGGACTCCACGAGCACCACCAGAGCCACGGCGGCCGCGAGGGCGGTCAGAGCCGTGGTGAAACCTGAACCATGGATCAGTACGGCGGCGAGTACGGCCACGACCAGGGTCCGGCCCTCGTGCCCGCCGACGGTGCGCACCAGCCACTGGGGCGGTGCCCCGGTGCCGCCCCGGATGCGGTACACCGTGTCGTAGTGATGGTAGGCGACGGCCGAAACCAGACCGAATGCCGCGGGAACGGCGTGCGGTACGTCGCTGCGGGCCGCCAGGACGAGGACCGTGCAGTACTCGGCCGCCCGGAAGACCGGAGGGACGAGCCAGTCGAGCGCGCCCTTGAGCGGCCTCGACACGGCCATGCCCGAGAGGACCGCGTACACCGCCGCCACGCCGACGGTGAGCCAGCCGCCGTAGGGGGCGAACAGGGCCGCGGCGACCATCACCAGCGCCCCGGCGAACGCCAGGACCGGGGCCGTGAAGCCACCGCCCGGACGGCGCAGCGCGGCTGCCGCGGCCTGGGCGAGCGGTCCGGAGTCGGCGAGGTCGTACAGCGCCCGGGCCGCGCGGTCGGTGCGCTGCGCCTTACGGGTCAGCGAGCGCAGCAGACGGCCGGCCGTCGTGTAGCAGGCGGCGAGGGCGCAGCCGACGAGCAGCGCGTAGAAGACGATCCGGGGCGTGGTCACCGCGGTGAGCACGGCGATCATCGCCCAGCGTTCGCCGATGGGCAGGACTATCATCCGGCGCAGCCAGACCGTCCAGCCGACGCTGTCGAGCTTGTCGGAGAGCGCGGCGGTGGGGCTCGTGTTGGACACCGCGTCGTGGTTCGCCTCGTTGAACGAGAAGTCGACGACGTGGCGGCAGGCCTGGAGCACCATCGCGCCGAGCGCGAGGACCCATACGTCGTCGCCGCCCCGGGCGGCACCGAGGGCGAGGCCCGCGTAGTACGCGTACTCCTTGGCCCGGTCGAAGGTGGCGTCCAGCCAGGCGCCCATCGTCGAGTACTGGAGCGAGTACCGGGCGAGCTGCCCGTCGGTGCAGTCCAGGACGAAGGAGAGGAGCAGGAGCACCCCGGCGGCGACGTAGCCGCCGCGGGTGCCGGTCGCCGCGCTGCCGGCCGCGATCAGCGCGGTGATCAGCGAGGCGGTGGTGACCTGGTTGGGAGTGAACCCCCGGCGGGCGCACCAACGGGCGATGTAGCGGGAGTAGGGGCTGATGAAGTAGGTGGTGAAGAAGCCGTCGTGGGCCTTCACCGCGTTGCGCAGCCGTACGGCCTCGTCGTCGACCGCGGCCGCGGCCGCCAGGGCGGTGGACCGCTCCTCGGGTGCCCTGGGCACGGAGGCCGTGAGCGAACCGAGCTCGGGGCGCTGTACGGGGGTGCCCTCCGCCTCCAGCGCCACGGCCAGCCGGCCGGGCACCGTGCGTTCCTCGGTGACGGGCCGGGCGCCGGGAGGCGCGACGGGGCTTCCCGCACCGACGGCGGTCACGACCCGCCGCAGGGCGCGGAGCAGGGCGGGACGCGCTTCCGGCTGCGCGGTGAGCGCCCCGGGGATCGACGCGGCGGCGAAGCGGGGGTCGGTGAGTCCGAGCCTGAGGGCGTGGACGTGGCCGACGAAGCGGGGGTCCACGAGCGCGACGCGTCTGCTCGCGGGGACTGCCGCGAGCAGCTCGGCCGCCTCGGTGGCATCAGCTGCGGCAGTCACCTCGAAGCCGAGTGACCGCAGATCGTCCTCGAGCGACGATCCGGGTACCGGCGCACCGGTGAGGATGGCGGTCGACAGACGAACTCACTCCTTGGTGCTGACGGGACCGGCGCGCGGACATGAGGCCCGGAGATGGACCGGCGGCGCGTCGGCTGAGGCTATCGGATGAACGGAAGACCTAGTTCACCGCCCGTTTGTGCTCCGTTCGGGCGAATCAGCCATCATGCGGCGCCGTTCGCGATCATCATCGTCGATCAACACCTCGACCCACAAACCGCGTCCGGACTGCGCATAAGCTGGCTCATATGACGTGGTTGATCACAGGCGGGGCCGGATATATCGGGGCACATGTGGCGAAGGCCATGACGGCTGCCGGAGAGAGGGTCGTCGTCCTCGACGACCTCTCGACGGGCATCGAGGAACGGCTGCCCGCGGGCATCACCCTGGTGCGGGGCTCGGCCTCGGACCGCGGGGTGGTGGACCGGGTGCTGGCGGAGCACGCCGTTTCGGGTGTGGTGCATCTCGCGGCGAAGAAGCAGGTCGGGGAGTCCGTCGAGAAGCCGCTGCTCTACTACCGGGAGAACGTGGCCGGGCTCACGGTGCTGCTGGAGGCCGTGGTCGCGGCCGGGGTCCGGCGCTTCCTGCTGTCCTCCTCGGCGGCGGTCTACGGCGTCCCCGACGTGGATCTCATCACGGAGGAGACCCCCTGCGCGCCGATCAGCCCCTACGGCGAGACCAAGCTCGCCGGGGAGTGGCTGGTGCGCGCGACGGGCCGGGCCCACGGCATCTCGACGGCCTGTCTGCGGTACTTCAACGTGGCGGGGTCGGCCGAGCCCGGGCTGGCCGACACGGGTGTCTTCAACGTCGTCCCGATGTTCTTCGACCGGCTGACGCGGGGCGAGGCTCCGCGGATCTTCGGTGACGACTACCCGACACCGGACGGCACCTGCGTACGCGACTACATCCATGTCGCCGACCTGGCGGACGCGCACCTGGCCGTCGCCCGGAAGATGGGCGCGGGCGCCGGCGACCTCACCGTGAACATCGGCCGGGGCGAGGGCGTCTCGGTACGCCGGATCGCCGAGCTGGTGGCAGAGGTCACCGGCCTCCCGGCGGAGCCGGTGGTCGAGCCGCGGAGGCCGGGGGACGCGGCGCGGGCGGTCGCGTCGGCCACCCGGATGACCGACGAGCTGGGCTGGACGGCACGGCGTGACATGCGCGAGATGGTGCGGTCGGCCTGGGAAGGCTGGTGCCTGCGCCACCCCGAAGCCCGTGTCGCGCGGTGACGGACCGCTCCCCGTCAGCGCGCTGACCTGCGATCGTTTCTGCAGGTCAGAGCACATGACAACGGTGTTCAGTGCCGTGTTGCCCGCTGCCCCTCCCCCGTAGTTCACTGGCCGCATCGGGCGAGGCGCGTCCGAGCTGGACCACACCTTTCCGGAGGCGTACTCATGGGGGCTGGCCACGATCACGGGCACACGCACGGAGGGGCTCCCCCGACGGGGACGGCCGCCGCCGCGTACCAGGGTCGGCTCCGGGTCGCCCTGGGCATCACGCTCGGCGTCATGGTCATGGAGATCGTCGGCGGGCTGCTCGCCGACTCGCTCGCCCTGATCGCGGACGCCGCCCACATGGCGACCGACGCGCTGGGGCTCGGCATGGCCCTGCTGGCGATCCACTTCGCCAACCGGCCGGCCGGTCCCAACCGCACCTTCGGTTACGCCCGGGCCGAGATCCTCGCCGCACTGGCCAACTGCCTGCTGCTCCTCGGCGTGGGCGGATACCTGGTCTTCGAGGCCGTAGACCGCTTCATCACTCCGGCCGAGACCAGGGGCGGCCTGGCCATCGCGTTCGCCGCCGTCGGGCTGGTGGCCAACGTGGTCTCCCTCTCCCTGCTGATGCGCGGGCAGCGGGACAGCCTCAACGTGCGGGGCGCCTACCTCGAGGTCGTGGCGGACACGCTCGGCTCGATGACCGTCCTGGTGTCCGCGGGCATCATCATGGCCACCGGCTGGCAGGCCGCCGACCCCATCGCCTCGCTGCTGATCGGTCTCATGATCGTCCCCCGTACGGTCAAACTCCTGCGGGAGACGCTCGACGTGCTGCTGGAGTCGGCCCCCAAGGGCGTCGACATGGACGACGTGCGCGCGCACATCACGGCGCTGCCCGGTGTGCTGGACGTCCACGATCTGCACGCCTGGACGATCACCTCCGGCATGCCGGTCCTCTCCGCCCATGTGGTCGTGCACCAGGAGATGCTGGACTCGATCGGCCACGAGAAGCTCCTGCACGATCTCCAGGGCTGTCTGGGCCACCACTTCGACGTCGAGCACTGCACCTTCCAGCTGGAGCCCAGCGGGCACGCGGAGCACGAGGCGCGGCTCTGCCACTGAGGGGCCGGAAGCCCGGTGCCAGGGTCTGCGTCGTGTCTCAGTGTCTCCTGGACCGGAGCCGGTCGACGTGAGAGGGAGCGAGGGTCATGACTGTCCGGGCGACGGCGGTGGGGCGGGCGGTGCTGGACACCGCACGGCTACGGGGAGTCACTCGTCCTGGTGCTCGGGCGTCCGGAGTGCCACCCGGGCCCCGGCTCCGTGCCGGCCTCGCGGTTCGGGAACCAGGCCGGGTTTCGAGGTGCCGGACGAGGCGATGACGGCGCTGGTCCCGGACGGTTCCGTTCCGGCCCCGGGGGGCATGATCCACCGTCCGGGCGGCTTTTCGCGTCTGACGCGGTGTCCGTCCTGCCGCGCCCCGCGGGGCGCGGCAGGACGGACATGCCAGCACCCGAAGTGCGGACAAGCGGCTTTTGTACGGCAGACTTGACCGCACTCGAGGGGTCCGGCGCACGAGGCCGGGAACCAAAGCGAAGGATGGGTATGCCGACCACACCAGCCACCGCGGCGCACAGCTCGTCGAACGGCACAGCAGACGCGATCATGCTCGAACTGGTCGACGAGAGCGGCACCACCATCGGCACAGCGGAGAAGCTCGCGGCTCACCAGGCCCCCGGCCAGCTCCACCGGGCTTTCTCCGTCTTCCTCTTCGACGAGCAGGGACGGCTGCTGCTCCAGCGCCGTGCGCTCGGCAAGTACCACTCCCCCGGCGTGTGGTCGAACACCTGCTGCGGCCACCCCTATCCGGGAGAGGCGCCGTTCGCGGCCGCCGCGCGGCGCACGTACGAGGAGCTCGGCGTCTCGCCCTCGCTGCTCGCGGCGGCGGGCACGGTCCGCTACAACCACCCCGATCCCGTGTCGGGGCTCGTGGAGCAGGAGTTCAACCACCTGTTCGTCGGGATGGTGCAGGAACACCTGCGGCCGGACGAGGAGGAGGTCGGCGAGACGGCCTTCGTGACCGCCGGTGAGCTCGCGGAGCGTCATGCCGAGGCACCGTTCTCGGCGTGGTTCATGACCGTGCTCGACTCCGCGCGCCCCGCGATCAGGGAGCTGACGGGTCCGTCCGCGGGCTGGTGAGCTCCGCACACCGGGCAGGGGCGGTCAGAGCTGCGTCTTCAGGGGCAGCGCCGCCCAGATGATCTTGCCGCCGCCCGCGGTGTGCTCCACGTCGCAGGTACCGCCCGCCTCGGCGGTGATCTCCCGGACCAGGAGCAGCCCGCGACCGCCGGTCTGCGCGTAGTCGGTGACCAGCGCCGTCGGGCGGTAGGGGTGGTTGTCCTCGACGGAGACCCTGATCCATTCCGCCCCGATGGCCACCTCGACCGCCAGTTCGGGCGAGAGCAGGGCCGCGTGCCGCACCGCGTTGGTGACCAGCTCCGAGATGATCAGCAGCAGGCCCTGGAGGATGTCGTCCTCGACGGGTACGCCCTGCCGGTCGATCAGGTCCCGTACCGCGTGCCGGGCCTGCGGCACCGAGACGTCGACGGCGGGGGCGGTGAAGCGCCACACTCCCTCGTACGGCACGGGATGGGCCGGAACACTCCCGCGGCTCTCCATAGACCGGCACCCGCTCTCGACTCGCATCTCACTGACCATCGAGTAATGAGTGTCGGGAAGGGTGTGGTCCGGACCGCAGCTCTGACCACAAATGGTCGGTTCTAGATGCAAAGTGACCGAGTGGGTATGACAGCGTCAGGTGATTGGACTACTTCTCACCTTCTTGAGGCGTCATCTGGTCCGTCACCAGACTGACGACGCGTCGCCCGCCCACTCCGATCGCGATCAGTCCGAGCCCGTCGAACAGCAGGGCCAGCGAGAAGAAGCACCCCAGCACGTAGAGACTGCTGTGCGGCCAGTCGACGAGCACCAGCACCCCCAGCAGCAGCCCGAAGGCACCCTGCAGCAGGGTCCAGCCGAACTGGGGACCGCGTACGACGACGCTGCCGACCAGCCGGAACACTCCCCCGGTGAGGAAGAGCAGCGCGGCGAACATCGTCAGCGCCTCGGCCGTGCCCACCGGATTCCTGATGACGACGACACCGGCCGCGATGTTCAGCGCGGCGACCACCACGCCCAGCCAGAAGTACGGGGTGCCGCGGGCCTGGACCGCGTGGAGGAGGCCGACGAGTCCGCCGACGAGCAGCAGCCAGCCGAAGAGGATCATCGAGGTGAGGGTGGCCACGCCGGTGTAGACGAGGCCGACGAGCCCCGCGACGACCAGGAGCGCTCCGAACAGGGCGAGCACGCTGAAACTGCGGGTGAGCTTCTTACCCTCGGTCGTGGGCCGGGGCTTCTCGCCCTCGGCCGTGGGTCCGGCCATCCGACAGCTCCTCACGGTGCGTGCCCGCTCGCGGCCCCTTCCTGATCATAGGTTCGGGTCGTGCGGATAGCATCCGGCGCATGGACTTCAGGGAGCGGACGGCGCCGGCGGAGCCACGGCTGGAGCACGCGGTCACGGACGGCATCGCCACCGTCGTCATCAGCAACCCCGCCAAGCGCAACGCCATGACCGCCGGCATGTGGCAGGCGCTGCCCCGGCTGCTGGAGGAGCTGGCCGCCGACCCCGGTGTGCGGGGCCTCGTCCTCACCGGCGCCGGTGAGACCTTCTGCGCCGGTGCGGACATCGGCTCCCTCCGGGACCCGGCAGGGCGGCCGCAGGCGCTCGCCGTCGAGGCGGAGGAGGCACTGGCGGCCTTCCCCCGGCCGACGCTGGCAGCCGTACGCGGATACTGCGTGGGAGGCGGCAGTCAGCTCGCGGCGGCGTGCGACCTCCGCTTCGCCGAGGAGGGCGCGTCCTTCGGCATCACCCCGGCCAAGCTCGGGATCGTCTACCCCTCGTCCTCCACGCGCCGGCTGGTCGCGCTGGTGGGCCCGGCCACCGCGAAGTACCTGCTCTTCTCGGGCGAGCTGATCGGCACGGAACGCGCCCTGCGCACGGGGCTGGTGGACGAGGTCCTGCCCGCGGGCGGGCTGGAGGACCGGGTGCTCGCGTTCGCACGGGTCCTGGCATCCCGTTCGCAGCTGACTCAGGCGGCGGCCAAGGAGTTCGCCGACGGTCGCGAGGGCCGGGACGCCCACTGGTCGCGGCAGTCCGACGGCAGCGGCGACACCGCCGAGGGGGTCGCCGCCTTCCTGGAGCGCCGCGCTCCCCGCTTCACCTGGACCACGGGGTCCGCCGGGGCCGCGCCTACGTCGGGATGAACCGGCTCTTGGCCCGCCACTCCTCGACCACGGCCGCGGACGCCTTCCGCGGTGATCCACTGTCGTAGGGCGGCTGGGGGTCGTACTCGGTCAGGAGCTGGACGGTCCGTGCGTACGCGTCGCCCGCGATCCTCCCGAGGAGGGTGAGGCCCATGTCGATACCGGCGGAGACTCCGGCGGCCGTGACGTACTTGCCGTCGAGGACGACCCGCTCCTCGGTCGGCTCGGATCCGTAGGTCCTCAGGACGTCGAGGGCGAGCCAGTGCGAAGTGGCGCGCCGGCCGGTGAGCAGTCCGGCGGCGGCGAGCAGGAGGGAGCCGGTGCACACGGAGGTCGTCCAGGTGCTGGTGGCATCTGCCGCCCTGAGCCAGTCGAGCAGCGTCCCGTTGTCCATCTGGTCGCTCTGTCCGGGGCCTCCCGGCACGATGACCAGGTCGGGGGCGGGTACGTCGGCGAGCGTACGGTCGGCGACGAGCGAGAGGCTTCCCCGGTCGTTGCGCACCGGCCCCGCCCGTTCGGTGACGAGGACGGTCTCGGCCCCGGGTACCCGGTTGAGCATCTCGTAGGGGCCGACCACGTCCAGGGCGGTGAAGCGGTCGAAGAGCACGATGGCGATCTGCATGGCAGTTCCTCTCGGAGGAGCTAGGGGGTCACACGGAGGGGGCCCGGAAGCGGCGCCTGTACTCGGCGGGCGCCGTGCCCAGGGCTTTGACGAAGGCGCGGCGCATCGCTTCGGGAGTGCCGTATCCGCTGGCGCGGGAGATCCCCGTGACGCCGTCGGTAGTGTCCTCCAGCAGACGGCGCGCCTGTTCGAGGCGTACCCGCTCGACGTACTTGCCGGGGGTCAGGCCCGTCTCGGCCTGGAAGGCCCGGGCGAAGTGGCGGGGCGAGAGCCTGGCACGGGCCGCGAGCGCCTCCACCGAGAGGTCGGCGTCCGGGTGCTCGGCGACCCAGTGCTGGACCTCCCTGAGGGGCTCGCGGACGGCGGTCTGGGCGGTGAGCTGGGCGCTGAACTGTGCCTGGTTGCCAGGACGCCTCAGGAAGACGACGAGATGGCGTGCGATGCCGAGCGCCACCTCCCGGCCGTGCTCCTCCTCGACCAGGGCGAGCGCGAGGTCGATGCCGGCGGTGACACCTGCGGACGTGGCCAGCCGTCCGTCCCGTACGAAGATCGGGTCCGGGTCGACCCGGACGGCCGGATGGTTCCGGGCGAGCGTCTCGCACACGGACCAGTGCGTGGTCACCCGGTGGCCGTCGAGCAGGCCCGCCGCCGCGAGGAGCAGGGCGCCGGTGCAGACCGAGACCAGCTGCCGGGCCGACGGAGCGTGTGCGCGGAGCCAGTCGACCAGCGCCGGGTCGGGGGTCCTCGTGCCCGCACCGCCCGGCACGAGAAGCAGATCGGGTGGGGCGGCGTCCGCGAGAGCGCCGTCGGGGACGAGGGTGAGGCCGCTGGAGCAGCGGACCGGTGCGCCGTCCAGGGAGGCGGTGCGCAGCTCGTAGGAGACCCCGGGAAAGCGGGAGGCGCCGGCGAAGACCTCCATGGGGCCGCTGACGTCGAGGCTCTGGACGCCCTCGAAGAGGACGACGCGTACGGATCGCTGCTTCATGCGGGCCATCCTGGGGCGGGCGGCCCGATGGCCGCAATGACGAGTTCCCCACCTTTCCTGCCATGGGTGCCGGGCGGTCGGTTGGCGGCGGCCCCGGGTCTACCCTCCGTACCAACCAGTCGGTAACGTGCGGGCATGACCACTCTCCCGCCCCGCGCCGGGCGCCGCTGTCACAACGCACTCAACCCGCTGCACTCCTGCGTCTACTTCTCCCCCGACCTCGGCAAGGAGTTCGGGGAGCTCGGCGTCGACAACGAGAGCCGTGTCTACTTCGCCGCCCGGGGTGCCGCCCTGGGGGCGGCCGGGGCAGGCACGGTCACCTCGACCTTCTACAACTTCAACCACGAGCTCGTGGCGCGTCATGTGCCCGCCGTCTGGTCGGACATCACTCCCGCCGCAGCGCTCGACGCGCGATTCCGGGCAGCCGACGCGACGCTGCGCCGGGTTCTCGGCGAGGAGACCCTCGCCTCCCCGGAGATGGCGGAGGCGGCCGGGCTGGCCCTGCGCGCCGCCGAGGCCTGCACCCGGCACGCCCGTCCGCTGTACGCCGCGCACGCGGACCTGCCGGTGCCGGAGCAGCCGCACATGGCGTACTGGCACGCGGCGACGCTGCTGCGTGAACACCGCGGCGACGGGCATCTGGCCGCGCTGCTCACGGCCGGGCTCGACCCGTTGGAAGCCTTGGTCAGCCACACCGCCACCGGCAAGGGCATGGCGCCGCGCTGGATCCTGGCCACCCGCGGCTGGCGCCGCACGGACTGGGACGCCGCGGTGGAGCGGCTGCGCGGCCGGGGCCTGCTGGACGCCGAGGGCGAGCTGACCGACGCGGGCACCGCCCTCAGGGCCGGCCTGGAGGAGGCGACGGACCGGATGGACGCCGCGCCGTACGAGCACCTGGGCGCCGACGGCGTGGCCCGGCTCACCGAGCTCGGCCGCGGATTCCTGTTCACGGCGGCCGCCGCGGGGGCGTTCCCCGACGACCTGGTCGGCAAGGGCTGAGCGCGCGGGCGTTTAGCGGCGGCGGGACGGGTCAGCCGGTAGGTACGACCTACGAAGGAGGCACACCGTGTTCCGTGCGATAGCAAACGCCCTGAGTACCGTCGGCTCGGCCATCGCCACCGTGGTGACCCTGCCCTTCCGGCTCCTGGCCGGCCTGTTCGGCGGCGCCTCGCGCAGCGGCAGGACGCGGCGCGTCTGACCTGACCGTCCGGCAGGACGGCGGGGCCGTGATCGACCAGGTCACGCGACACGGCCCCCGGCAACCCGGCACAATGCAGGCGAAGGGGCCCACCCGGGTGTGGACCACCCCAGTGGCACAGCCAGCACAGCCAGTACGAGAAGGCGAGTCGGGAAAACCGTGACGACGTCCATCGAAGGCAGGATCGCCGAGGAGCTCGGCGTACGTGAGCGTCAGGTGAAGGCGGCCGTCGATCTGCTCGACAGCGGGTCGACCGTGCCGTTCATCGCGCGCTACCGCAAGGAAGCGACCGAGACGCTCGACGATACGCAGCTGCGCACGCTCGAGGAGCGGTTGCGGTATCTGCGGGAACTCGAGGACCGCCGTACGGCGGTCCTCGATTCCGTGCGTGAGCAGGGCAAGCTCGACGCCACCCTGGAGGCGCAGATCCGGGCGGCAGACACGAAGGCGCGGCTGGAGGACATCTACCTGCCCTTCAAGCCCAAGCGTCGGACGAAGGCCCAGATCGCGCGCGAGGCGGGCCTGGAGCCCCTGGCCGACGGGCTGCTCTCCGACCCGTCCGTGGACCCGTCCACGGCGGCTGCGGCGTTCGTCGACGCCGGCAAGGGCGTCGCGGATCCGGCGGCGGCCCTCGACGGAGCCCGGTCGATCCTGGCCGAGCGCTTCTCGGAAGACGCCGATCTGACCGGCGAGCTGCGCGAACGCATGTGGTCGCGCGGCAGGGTCGTCGCGAAGGTGCGCGACGGCAAGGAGGAGGCGGGCGCGAAGTTCGCCGACTACTTCGACTTCGCTGAACCGTTCACCGCGCTGCCCTCCCACCGGATCCTGGCGATGCTCCGGGGCGAGAAGGAGGACGTGCTCGACCTGGTCCTGGAGCCGGAGGAGCCCTCCGAGCAGCCCGGTCCCTCCTCCTACGAGAACATGATCGCGCGCCGGTTCGGTGTCGCGGACCGCGGCCGGCCCGGGGACAAGTGGCTCGGCGACACGGTGCGCTGGGCCTGGCGGACCCGCGTCCTGGTGCACCTCGGGATCGATCTGCGGCTGCGGCTGCGCACCGCCGCGGAGGACGAGGCCGTGCGGGTCTTCGCCTCGAACCTGCGCGACCTGCTGCTCGCCGCACCGGCCGGCACCCGGGCGACGCTGGGGCTCGACCCCGGTTTCCGTACGGGTGTGAAGGTGGCCGTGGTGGACGCGACCGGCAAGGTCGTCGCGACGGATGTCATCCACCCGCACGTGCCGGCGAACAAGTGGGACCAGTCCCTCGCCACGCTGGAGCGTCTGGCCAAGGCGCACCAGGTCGACCTCATCGCGATCGGGAACGGCACGGCGTCCCGGGAGACCGACAAGCTCGCCGGTGAACTGTGCGACCGGCACCCCGAGTTGAAGCTCACCAAGGTCATGGTGTCGGAGGCGGGCGCCTCGGTGTACTCGGCGTCGGCCTTCGCCTCGCAGGAACTCCCGGACATGGACGTTTCGTTGCGCGGGGCGGTCTCGATCGCGCGGCGGCTGCAGGACCCGCTGGCCGAGCTCGTGAAGATCGACCCGAAGTCGATCGGTGTCGGCCAGTACCAGCACGACCTGTCCGAGGTGAAGCTCTCGCGCTCCCTGGACACGGTGGTCGAGGACTGCGTGAACGGCGTGGGGGTCGACGTCAACACCGCCTCCGCGCCGCTGCTCTCGCGGGTGTCGGGCATCGGGTCCGGGCTGGCCGAGAACATCGTGGCCCACCGGGACACGAACGGTCCGTTCCGCTCCCGCCGGGCGCTCAGGGATGTGGCGCGGCTGGGGCCGAAGGCGTACGAGCAGTGTGCGGGCTTCCTCCGGATCCGGGGCGGCGACGATCCGCTGGACGCGTCGAGCGTGCACCCGGAGGCATATCCGGTGGTGCGGACGATGGTGAAGCGGACGGGCGGCGACGTCGCCTCGCTGATCGGCAACTCGGACACCCTCCGGTCGTTGCGGCCGGACGACTTCGTGGACGAGAAGTTCGGTCTTCCGACGGTCACGGACATCCTCAGGGAGCTGGAGAAGCCGGGCCGTGACCCTCGGCCCGCCTTCCGGACGGCCACCTTCAAGGAGGGTGTCGAGAAGCTCGGCGACCTGGCCCCCGGGATGGTGCTGGAGGGTGTCGTCACGAACGTGGCGGCGTTCGGCGCGTTCGTGGACGTCGGCGTCCACCAGGACGGGCTCGTCCATGTGTCGGCGATGTCGCGGACCTTCGTCAAGGACCCCCGGGATGTCGTGAAGCCGGGCGACATCGTCAAGGTGAAGGTCATGGACGTCGACATCCCGCGCAAGCGGGTCTCCCTGACTCTGCGGCTCGACGACGACGCCGCGGCCGGACAGGGAGGCGGGCAGGGCCCGAAGCGTGAACGGAACGCACAGGGCGGCGGCGAGCGGCCGCCGAGGCAGCGGCAAGGCCAGGGGCAGAGCCAGAGCCAGGACGGCCGCCCTGGCGGCCAGCGGCGCGACAGGCGCGGAGGCGGAAACAGCGGCGGCGGTGCGCCCCGCCCCGGTGCGGCTCCGGCCAACAGCGCGATG
>NZ_NEUF01000154.1 GCF_002910915.1 Streptomyces sp. SM10
CGAGGGTGTCGGCGACCCGGCCGCAGACCTCGGCCAGATCGTCCCGGAAGGTGCGCAGCGCGATCACCAGCCGGTCACCGCGCGCCTCGGTCCGGATCACCGCCAGCGCCCCCGCGGCCTCTTCGAGCGCGGCCCCGACCACCTCGGCCGCGACCTTCGTGCGGGTGGTGTGTGCCGAGGGGGCCGGTGCGAGCGGAAGCAGCAGGCGGGCCTCCGCGAGCCCACCGGTCCCCGGCCGGGCGACGGCGACCGCCGTGCCGCGCGGGCCGGCCTCGTCCAGATGCTCCGGCGGCGCGAAGTGCGGTTCGGGCAGGACCGGCGGGGCGGGTGCGTTCATCGGGCGGCTCCTGACGGCACCGGGCCGGCGGGCAGGCCGGCCGGGACGGGAAGGCTGGTGATCCGGGCGCCCGGACCGTTCGCGTAACGGCCCGCCCACCGGGCCACGTCCTCGTCAGGCACCGCGCGCAGCGCGCCGGGCAGCCCGGCCAGGTGGTGCGGGTCGCCGTGGACGGCCGCGCCGACGGCGAGCCAGGAGGCACGGCTGGTCACGGAGTCCAGTTCCGCGTGCAGGTGCAGCGCGGTCTGCCGGCGGATGACGGCGAGCGGCTCCGCGACCTCGGCCCGTCCGTCGGCGATGCGGCCGAGCAGCCGGCGCAGGCACGCCTCCGCCTCGTCGGGCGAGGCGTCCGCCGGGTGCGGGAAGTCGACGGAGAACAGGGTGTCGTGGGCGACGTCGAAGGGGTTGCCGGTGCGGCTCACCCGGGCCCGGAACTCCCCCCAGGTGCGGTCGGCGGGGGTGTGGCAGTCGCAGCGGTCCCCTTGTGTCTCCACGAGTTCGCTGAGCAGCACCGTCGCCAGGTGGCCCGAAGGGTCGGCCGAGGGGGAGGGGCTGCGGAAGCCGCAGACGGTACGGCCCGCCGGGGCCACCCGGTCGGCGCGTTCCCGACGCCGCGGAGCGGTCGACGGCCCCTCCTCGACGGGGGCCCGGCGCCAGGTGGGCCGGGCGGGCAGCGTGCCCAGCGTCCGGGCGACGAGCTCCCGCGCCCGGTCCGGGTCGAAGTCGCCGGCCAGCACCAGATGGACGTTCTCCGGGGCGTACGAGCGGTCGAAGAAGGCACTGAGCGTGTCGGGGTCCAGCCCGCCCAGCGCCTCGGCGTCACCGTAACCGTTGTGCCGGTTCTCCCACGAGTCGTGCAGCAGGTCCGGCAGGTCGAACAGGACCAGCCCGCCGTGCGGCCGCTGGAGGATGTTGCGGCGGATCTCGGCCAGCACCACGTCCTTCTGCGCGGCGACGTGGGCCGCGGACAGGTCGGGATCGGCCAGCCGGTCGTGCTCGATGCGCAGCCCGATCTCCAGCCCGTCCGCAGGCAGCACCGAGGTGAACTGGGTGTAGTCGGCGGCCGTCCGCGCGTTCATGGTGCCGCCCATCGCGAGAACTGCGTCGGTCAGCGGGCGGCTGCTGGACGCGCCCTGGACCAGGACGTGTTCGAGGAGGTGCGCGGCGCCCGCGACCGGCTCGTTGCGGAAGCCGGTGCCCACGTGCAGGCAGACCGCGACGACGTGGGTGCCGGGCAGTGGCTCCAGCAGGACCCGCAACCCGTTGTCGAGCCGCAGGGGCCCGGGTATCGGTCCGGTCATCGCGGCTCCTCCCCGCGCAGAGCGGCGTACAGCACCTGGTCGTGCCAGGCGCCGGCCCGCCACTGGGCCCGGCGCAGGACGCCCTCACGGACGAACCCGGACTTTTCCAGGGCGCGTTGTTCGGCGATGTTGGCGTGGTCGGTCCACGCCTGGACGCGCTCGGCGCGCGTGTGGCCGAAGAGGTACGCCAGAAGCCGGCGCTGGGCCTCGGTGCCGATGCCCCGCCCGCGCATCGAGGGGAACAGCCCGATGCCCACCGTCCAGCAGGACGACGTGTCCGGCCGTCCCCAGGAAGAGCGGAACCACTCGATCCGTCCCGCCGTCTCCCCGTCGGCCGCCACGCTCAGCATGCCTCCGTCGGGGCCCAGCAGCCCGTCCTCGGGGAGCCGGCGGCGCAGCCCGACGGCCGGGGTGAAGCCGAACCACTGGTAGGGGCCGGTCCCCTCCTCGGTGGCGAACTCCCGCTCGAAGAGGCCGAGGTCGGCGTCGGTGACGGGCCGGAGGCAGACTTCATGGGTCACGTGGTGCTCCTGGTGGTGGGTGTTTCCTCGTACACGCGCTCCTCGTACACGCGCTCCTCGTCGGCCCGGTCCGCGAGCAGCACGGGGAGGGGGCCGTCCGCGTCGACGACGTCGCGCCAGCCGGGCGGCGCGACCCCGCGCCG
This sequence comes from Streptomyces sp. SM10, assembly GCF_002910915.1. GTDB lineage: Bacteria > Actinomycetota > Actinomycetes > Streptomycetales > Streptomycetaceae > Streptomyces. The sequence goes on from NZ_NEUF01000154.1 coordinate 2,303, forward strand.
CAGGTCGCGGTGGGCGAGCATGCGGCGCGCCGCGAAGCGCACCAGCGGCCGGACCGGCACCGCACGGCAGACCGCGTCGCCGACGCGCACCGCGCGCACCGGACCGCCGGCCTCTTCGTACGCCGCCCCGACCGCCGGGAAGTCGCCCTCCCAGACGAGGAGTTCAGGTACGTCATACCAGTCGGTCGCGCCGTCCGCCCCGGCGCGGGGCAGCGCCCAGCGGCCGGCTCTGCGTCCCGGGTAGGCGACCTGGTACTCGGCGAGGTGCAGGGCGGTGCAGCGGTCCCACCCCGTCCCCAGCATCAGGACGGTCGCGTCGAGGTCCCACAGGCGGCCCAGCGGGCCCTGCGCGGAGAACCGCCAGGCGTCGGGATGGCTGCCGACGACGGTGGCGGCGAGCGGCCCCTCGGCCGCGAACGACACGTGCGGGTGCGAGGACCGCAGGGCGCCCGGCAGCGACCGCACCAGGTCCGGCACCGCGCCGACGGTCCGCGCCACCGGAGTGCGCAGCGGGTCGTACACGGGCATCTCGGCGGCCACGCCGGAGTGCGGGGCCAGGTCGCGGCGGAGCCAGGTCGAGGGGTGGCAGAGCTGCGGGGTGAAGGCGGGCACCACGAGGGTGCCGTCCGGCCCGAGGGCGTCCCGCAGGGCGAGGTGGACGGTCTGCGCGCCGCCGGCCACGTAGCCGAAGGAGCGCAGCGACGTGTGGACCAGGACCACGCTTCCGGGACCGACGCCGAGGGTCCGCAGTCCCCGGGCGATACCGCCGCGCGTCACGACCGGGCGGGCCGGCCCCGGGCCGGTCACCACCGGCCCTCCCCCGCGTCGGTCCCGGCGTCCGTCCGCGCGTCCGTCCCGTCGCCGGGCGGCCGGAACTCGTCGGCGCAGGCGGTCAGCGCCCACCGGTACCAGGCGCGGATGTTGCCCGGCCGGCTCAGCGGGTGGGCCTCCGTCGGGAAGAACGCCACCTCGCTGCGGGCGCCCTCGCTGAGCAGCGACCGGTGGGCGCGCAGGGTCTCGGTGGGCGGCACCAGTCCGTCGTGGACGCCGTGCGAGAGCAGCACCCGGGTGCCGGGAAGCACCGGGCGGCGGGGAAGGCTCTGCGCGAGGTAGTCGGCCTCGCGCGCCATCAGGTCGCCGTACTCGCGCACCCACTGCCAGCCGACGTCGCTGCCGGCGGCCACCTGGACGAAGTCGAGCGGCGCGGCGTGCGCCGCCACCAGCCGGGGGCGCAGTTCCGCCGCCGTGGCCAGCGCCAGATAGCCGCCGAAGCTGCCTCCCATCAGGGCGAGGTCGGTGGCCTCCAGGCCGGCCTCGGCCCGGAGCATGCGGACCTGTTCGGCGGCGGCCGCGGCGATGCCGGTTCGCCAGGCGCGCCAGCCCGCGCCGACGGCGGCCGAGTATCCGAGGCTCATGGGCGGTTCGACCAGGGCCACCGCGTAGCCGTGCGCGACGAACGGCCAGGGGTTCCACCGCCAGGACCACTCCGTCCAGCTCTTGAAGGGGCCGCCGTGGAAGAAGACCACGGTGCCCCGCGCCGGCCGGTCGTCGGGCAGACAGAGCCAGCTCGCCAGCGGACCGCCCACGTCCTTCACCCGCTGGGTGCGGTGGGCCGCCCGGCCCGGCAGCGCCGGCAGCCGGGTCGTCTCCACCCGTTCGGCGTCCCCCGTGCGCAGGTCCACGACGTCGAGGGCCGGCGGCACGTCCGGCGCGGAGACCAGCACGGCCGCCGACCCGTCCTGTACCCGCAGGTGGAGGACGGAGCCCCGGACCGGCACGGACGTCCAGCCGCCGCCGTCCGGGTCGTGCACGTGGACGGACCGGCGCGGACCGTCCTCGGCCGTGCAGACGAGCCGACCGGAGCGGGTCCAGCCGGCCGGCCGCTGCCACAGACCGTCCGGCGCGGGCAGCCTCCGCAACTCGCCCGTGTCGCCGTCCAGCACGCAGGCGATCTGCGCGGGCGGCTCGCCGCCGGACGGGACCGTGGTGCCCAGGTAGGCGACGGAGCGGGCGCGAGGGTGTTGGACCGGATAGCACAGGTCCAGCCCCTCGAAATCGAGCGGACGCCCGTGCGGCGGCCCCACCCCGTCGACGGTGACCGCGAGCAGTGAGAAGCGGCGCACCCCGCCGGGCGACTGCGCGCACATCCCGAGCAGCAGCGTCCCGGACCCGGCCCAGGCCACTTCGCCGGTGAGCTGCCGGCCCGCCGGCACGTCGATCGGCACCTCGCGCGGCTCCTCCTCGACGCCGGTCGCCAGCAGCAGGACGCGCCAGGCGTCGAGGGGGCGGCGGGCGGCGCCGAGGGAGAGGTCAGAACCGTCGGACCAGACCGCGTCGGATCCGGCGAACAGGCCGCGCGGATGGCGGGCGGAGGCGTCGGCGACGCCGACGACGCAGGCCACGTCGGCGGTCCCGGGCCGGTCGGCGAGGCCCAGCACGCGCCCGGAGGTGTGGTGCAGCACCCGCTCCGGCCCTTCGGCACGGCGCAGCACGACGCTCTGTCCCTGCCGGCGCCGTACGCACACGAATCCGCCCGGCACCCGGACCGCCTCGTCGGCGTACGGCATCGTCCACACAGGGCGCCAGGCGCGTGCGGCGTCCCGCGCGTAGCAGACCAGGGTGGGGACCAGTGCGTTGTCCGGGACCGGCGCCGAGACGCCGAGCAGCACCTCGTCGCCGCCGAACGCGGCGACCTGTCCAGCCCGCGGTTCGAGGACCAGTTCCTCCACGTACCGCATGGCCGTCCCGAAGGGGGTCTCCCCGGCGGGGACCCTCTCGGCGGTGGGGGCGCTCATCAGGCCGCCGTCCTGGCGAGGCGGTCGACCAGTTCCAGATCGAAGACCCGGGCCAGCCGGGCGGCCTCGGTCCCGTCCCGGAACCCGCGCTCCAGGACGCACAGCCGGTACTCGTGGTCGTCGCGCGCCTGCCACAGGTCGCGCAGCACCCGGTGGCAGCGCTCGGTGGGCACGGGCGGGCTGCCCGCCGGCGGCAGCAGGCGCAGGCACCACTGCTCGACCTCTGCGGTCGAACCGTCGGCCAACGCCTCGGGCGGCAGGTCGTGGTAGACCAGTCGGCCCGGCGGCAGCCGGAAGGTGCGGGCCAGCAGCCGCTCGTCCGCCGTCCAGCCGACGGTGGCCGCCGTCGACCGGGCCAGCAGGGCTTCGGGGCGCGGGGCCGGCGGGAAGCCCGCGGCGGCCAGCACCCGCCCGGCGTCCGCACCCGGTCCGGGACCGGTGGCGGCCAGCCGCAGGGCGTAGGCGAGGTGCCGATCGGGGAAGTCGGCCGCGAACAACTGCAGGCAGGCCAGCGCGATCCGGGCCGTCACGCGGGAGCCGGACGTCAGCGGCCGGTGGTCGAACTCCCCCTCACGGCCGTACGAGCTGCGCCAGACGGACGCCGCAGGGACGGAGACGGCCTCGGGGGCGTCGCCGGCGGCCAGCGCGAGCAGGGCGTCCTGCTTCTTCACGTCACCGTGGACGTCGATCTCGGCGAGCACCGCCGCCACCGCCTCGCGTGCGTCCCCCGCCCGGTGCAGCAGCGCACGGGGAGAACGCTCGGTGAAGTGCAGTGCCGCCGCCGCCCGTTCGGCCTCCGCCGCGGCCCGCTCGTCCAGCTTCCCGGCGGCCAGGAGTGTTCCCGCCGCGTGCCGCACCGCGACCAGCGGCAGGGTCAGCCCGCGCGCGGCCGTACCGTCCTCCTCGCCGTCGTCCACGTGCAGCAGCGCGACGTCGGAGTCCGCGACGAGCCGCCCGTCGCGCGCCTGCTCGTAGACGTGGCCGATGCCCCGCATGCCGAAGCCGTCCAGCTCCGCGGCGCGGAGCGCGCCCAGGCTGGCAGCGCCGGTGACGTGCACCCCGCGGGCGAGCTGGGCCAGGATCTCCTTGTGCCTGATCGGGGCGAAGTGCTGGTAGACGCCGTCCACGATCAGGATCCGGTCTCCGGGGCGCGCGTCGAGCGCGTACAGGTCGCCGTGCCGGACCGGCGGCAGATAGGTGCACCCGTGGTCGGGGCGTTCGGACGGGGGCAGCGTCGGGCCCACGAACGCGAAGCGGCGGGACGTCACACAAAACTCCTGCTCGTGAGTTCCTGCGGGCGCGGATGCTCCAGGGTCAGGCCGAGGCCGGGGGCGAAGACCTGGACCACGGGTGGCCAGGGCGCCTCCGGCGGGGTCAGGTCCACGGCGAGCACGGGCCTGCCGGTGGTCGCTCGGACCGCCTCCACCACGCCGTCCAGGACCTCGTCCAGCGGCCGCGGGGGCGGTTCGTCGAGCGGCAGCGCCTCCGGTTCACCGGTCGGTCTCAGCGGTGGCCGGGTGGCGGGCCCGGACCGGCGGAAGGTCCAGTCGGGGATGTCGTCGCGGGCGCCGCTGATGGTGGAGCCACGGCTCTGCACCGCCTCCATCAGGGCCCGTTCGGCCGCGATGGCGGCCACGGTGTGGCAGCCGGAGCCGCCGAAGACCTGCCACATCTCCGGCTGGATCAGCCAGCAGGTGTACGTCCACGTGCCAGGTACGGACTCGATCCGCTCCAGCACGATCTCGGCGCCGGTCGCCCGCACCCGCTCCACCACCGGGCCGAGCCGGTCCCCCAGCCCGTCCGGGTCCACCCGGACCGCGCCGCCCGGTGCGAGCCGGGCGAGGGAGTCGCGCTCGACCAGTTCCAGCAGCCCGTGCAGGGCCGCCTCCACGTGGTCGTTGCCGCCCGCCAGCCCGTTGGTGGTGGTCACGAACAGCGGCGGCTGCCAGCCGTCCGCCGCCCAGCCGCGCAGGCCGACGGCAGCCGCCGGCACCGGGGCCGCCCGGCCGGACACCAGATCCCAGCCCTCGGTCCACTCCAGCGCCGTCCGGTCGTCCGCCAACGAGACCGGGTGCAGGGACATTTCGCGTACGCCGTAGCCGGGATCGACCCCGGTCGCCGGGCCGCGGTGGACGACCGACGGGCGTACCTCCTCCGCCGCCGCCACCTCCAGTGACTCCACGACCGCGGAGATACGCGCGGCGCAGTGCGTGAGGCCCTTGCCCGCGCTCGCCACCAGGGTCGCCGCCGCCGGCCGGATCGCCGACCACACCGGGACCCCGAGCACGTCGAGGTCGGTGAGATCGGCGACCCGCGTCACCCCGCGCCCGGGGAGCAGGGGGGCGAGCCGCGCCCACGTCTCCTCCGGTTCGACGCCGCGCAGCGTCCCGCGGGTGGTGACCGGCGGTGCCCCGCCGGTCATCCAGGGAGCGTGCGCAGGGCTCACCTGTGTTCCCTGCGCAGCTTCACCGCCGCGTCGCGCACGCGCCGCTCGTCGGCCTCCGCGAGATGGCCCAGCAGTGCCTTGCGGACCGTCTCGACTCGCTCGTCGAGGCTCCGGGTGTGGTGGTCGCGCTCGATCTCGGCGAAGGCTTCACTGCCCATGAAGGACGCCAGGAAGACACTGGCGAGGTTCTCCGCTGTGGGCTCCTCGACGGTGATCGCGATGTGGATCGAGTTGCCCTCCCGCGCCGTCGCGCAGTGCGGGGTGCCGTGCGGCATGTAGAGCACGTCGCCGGGGCGCAGCGTGGTCTCGATCCGCTGGTCGTCGGCGATCACGCCCTCGTGCAGCACGGAGTCGCTGGTGGATCCGGGGTGGATCCGGCCGAACGTCCAGTCCTTGACCCCGGCGATCTGGAGGACGAAGACGTGCGCGCCGTCGTAGTGCGCCTGCATCGCCGTCTTGCCGGGCGGGCTGAGGAAGACGAAGGACTCCAGGCCGCCGCTGAAGTGCGGCTCCATGCCCTTGACCAGCGCCCGGATCCGGGGGTGCCAGTGCTCGGCCTGGTTGAACTTGAACGTCCCGCCCGCCTCGAAGTCGCTGCGGATCTGCTCCTCGCGGACGTAGCCCGGCAGTTCGTGCCCCACCACGCTCCGCTTGGTGGTCATGTCGCTGATCGCGGTGCGGACGCCCTCGTTGAAGGCGGTGAAGTACGGCCGCGAGAGCATCCCGCACTCGACCTCGTCCCACATCTCCCGCTCGGTGATCAGGCCGGTGAGGTCGTGCGGGGCGCGCAGCACCACGGGCTGGTTGGCCCAGTGGTCCCGGAAGAAGGCGTCGGTGTCGCCGACCAGGTGCTCCAGCAGGGTGGGGGTCCCGGCGGGGGCCTCCTCGGTCCGCGGGGCGGGGACCGGTGCCGTCGTCGTCATCAGCTGATCGCCTTTCGCATGGAGTCCAGTGCGGTGCGCGTCCAGACGCGGCCGTCCAGGTCGCCGGCCGTACGGGCGAGCGCCGCCCGTACCTCGGCGGTGCGCGCGTCCAGCGGACGCGTGTGGAAGTGGTGGACGAGGTCTTCCTGGTCCTGCAGGAAGCGCTGGAGCACCGCGTCCACCAGGTCCTCGGGCGTGGGCCCGGTCAGGGTGAAGGTCAGGTGCATCGAACCCCCGTCCAGGGCGACCGCGTCATGCGGCCAGCCGTGCGGCAGGTACAGCACGTCGCCGGGCTCCATGGTGAACACGTGGGTGGGGGCGGAGCTGTCGACGTCCAGCCCGGCCCGCGCGCCGATCTGGTCGGGCGAGGCGTGCAGGTGCCACTCCTTGCGGCCCTCCACCTGGATCGCCAGCACATGGGCCGCGTCCCGGTGCGGCAGCATGCCCTGCTGCGCCTCCGGGGTCCAGAAGATGTAGGAGTTCGCCGCGCAGTCGGTCTGCTGCTCCAGACTGCGGGCCAGATCCCGGGTGGGGCGGTGCCAGTCGGCGACCTGGTTCAGCTTCAGGCTGGCGCCCGCCGCCATGTGCCTGCGGATCGCGGGGGCGTCCGGGAAACCGCCCACCTTGTGGCCGATGACGTCACGGACCGTGGTGTACGACGAGGGCGCCGGCGCTTCGCCGCTCTTGAGCAGGGTGAAGTAGGGCCACTTGAGCAGGCTGGCGTCCAGTCGGGCCTCGATGTCTGCCGAGGACAGCAGCAGCGACGGGTCGACGGCGTTCCTCACGATGCGGTGCGAGAGGCCCCACGTCGCCTCTCCCAGGAGCTCCTCCCGCAACGAGGCGGACAGGACATTGGCTGTGCTCATGCGATCTTCCAATCCCTCTGCTCGGTGGGGCCCGGGGGCGCAGAACACCCCCGGGCCCCGTTCGACCGCGGAGCCGTCAGGCCTCGTTGATCTGGCTCATGACCATCATCGGAGCGTCCTGGGACTCGTCGTGGTGCAGGACCGACGCACGCTCCGGGTCGATGACGCCCTCGCCGGCCAGGCGGGACTCCGCCGGGTTCGCGACGAGCTCGGTGTCGTTCAGGGACTGCAGAACGTCACGCAGTGCCATATCAGCAACCTCCGTGTAGACCACTGCCGATCAGTGGCGACGGAGCAATGACCGCACACCGCGCTAAGGGGACCTCTTAGGCCGCTCTAAAGCCGCAGCTCACAGAATTTTCGGAGGGATTGGTTCCGGACTTCGGAGTCCGGGTACGCCGAAGGGCGGCCACCCCGTGCGTAACGGGGTGACCGCCCTCCGGTCGGTCGAACGACTCGCCTACTGGTTGTACGGACCGTAGTCGTAGTCCTCCAGCGGGACGGCCTGGCCGGAGCCCGTGCCGAACGGCGAGTAGTCGATGTCGTCGTAGCCGACGGCCGAGTACATCGCGGCCTTGGCTTCCTCGGTCGGCTCGACCCGGATGTTGCGGTAGCGGGACAGACCCGTACCGGCCGGGATGAGCTTACCGATGATGACGTTCTCCTTGAGGCCGATCAGGGAGTCCGACTTGGCGTTGATCGCCGCGTCGGTCAGAACCCTGGTCGTCTCCTGGAAGGACGCCGCCGACAGCCACGACTCGGTGGCGAGCGAGGCCTTGGTGATACCCATCAGCTGCGGACGGCCGGAGGCGGGGTGACCGCCCTCGGTGACCACACGACGGTTCTCGGTCTCGAACTTCGAACGCTCGACGAGCTCGCCCGGCAGCAGCTCCGCGTCGCCGGACTCGATGATCGTCACACGGCGCAGCATCTGCCGGATGATGATCTCGATGTGCTTGTCGTGGATCGACACACCCTGCGAGTTGTAGACCTTCTGGACCTCGCCGACCAGGTGGACCTGGACCGCGCGCTGACCGAGGATCCGCAGCACGTCGTGCGGGTTGGTGGCACCGACGGTGAGCTTCTGGCCCACCTCGACCGGGTCGCCCTCGCCGACCAGGAGACGGGAACGCTTGGAGATCGGGAACGCCGTCTCCTCGCTGCCGTCGTCCGGGGTGACGACGAGCTTCTTGGTCTTCTCGGTCTCCTCGATGCGGACCCGGCCCTTGGCCTCCGAGATCGGGGCGACACCCTTGGGGGTACGCGCCTCGAAGAGCTCGACGACACGGGGCAGACCCTGCGTGATGTCGTCACCGGCCACACCACCGGTGTGGAAGGTACGCATCGTCAGCTGGGTACCGGGCTCACCGATGGACTGGGCGGCGATGATGCCGACCGCCTCACCGATGTCGACCAGCTTGCCGGTGGCGAGCGAGCGTCCGTAGCAGAAGGCACAGGTGCCGACCGCGGACTCACAGGTCAGGACCGAGCGGGTCTTGACCTCCTCGACGCCGGCGCCCACGAGGGCGTCGATCAGGACGTCACCGAGGTCGACGTTGGCAGGCGCGATGACCTTGCCGTCGATGACGACGTCCTCGGCGAGCATGCGGGCGTACACCGAGGTCTCGACGTCGTCCGTCTTGCGCAGGACACCGTCGGCACCCTTGACCGCGATCTTCAGCTTGAGGCCGCGGTCGGTGCCGCAGTCCTCCTCGCGGATGATGACGTCCTGCGAGACGTCCACCAGACGACGGGTCAGGTAACCCGAGTCGGCGGTACGCAGGGCGGTGTCCGCCAGACCCTTACGGGCACCGTGCGTGGAGATGAAGTACTCCAGAACGGTGAGGCCCTCACGGAAGGACGCCTTGATGGGACGGGGAATCGTCTCGTTCTTGGCGTTCGACACCAGACCACGCATACCCGCGATCTGACGCATCTGCATCATGTTTCCTCGGGCACCCGAGTCGACCATCATGAAGATGGGGTTCGTCTTCGGGAAGTTCGCGTTCATCGCCTCGGCAACCTCGTTGGTCGCCTTGGTCCAGATCGCGATGAGCTCCTGCGTGCGCTCGTCCTTGGTGATGAGACCGCGCTCGTACTGCTTCTGGACCTTCTCGTCCTGCTCCTCGTAACCCCTGACGATGGCCTTCTTGGCCTCGGGGACGACGACGTCGGAGATGGCCACGGTCACACCGGAACGGGTCGCCCAGTGGAAACCGGCCGCCTTCAGGTTGTCGAGCGTCGCCGCCACGATGACCTTGGGGTAGCGCTCGGCCAGGTCGTTGACGATCTCGGAGAGCTGCTTCTTGCCCACCGAGTAGTCGACGAACGGGTAGTCCTCGGGCAGCAGCTCGTTGAAGAGCGCGCGGCCCAGGCTCGTACGCAGACGGAAGGTGTCACCCGGCTGGTACTCGGGCTCGCCCTCCTCGGCGACCGGCGGCACCCAGCCACGCGGCGGCATGGTGCCGACCGGGAAGCGGATGTCGACCTTCGCCTGGAGCGAGAGCTCGCGGGCGTCGAAGGCCATGGTTGCCTCGGCCGTGGAGCCGAACGCACGGTCCGTGCCCTTGACGTTGCGGCCCTCTTCGTCCGTGGTGAGGAAGAAGAGGCCCAGCACCATGTCCTGGGTCGGCATCGTGACGGGGCGGCCGTCGGCCGGCTTCAGGATGTTGTTCGAGGACAGCATCAGGATGCGGGCCTCGGCCTGCGCCTCCGCGGAGAGCGGCAGGTGCACGGCCATCTGGTCACCGTCGAAGTCCGCGTTGAACGCGGTGCAGACGAGCGGGTGGATCTGGATGGCCTTGCCCTCGACCAACTGCGGCTCGAAGGCCTGGATGCCGAGGCGGTGCAGGGTGGGCGCACGGTTCAGCAGCACCGGGTGCTCGGCGATGACCTCTTCGAGGACGTCGTACACGACGGTGCGGCCACGCTCGACCATGCGCTTGGCCGACTTGATGTTCTGCGCGTGGTTCAGGTCCACCAGGCGCTTCATCACGAACGGCTTGAAGAGCTCCAGAGCCATCGCCTTCGGCAGACCGCACTGGTGCAGCTTGAGCTGCGGACCGACGACGATCACGGAACGCGCGGAGTAGTCCACGCGCTTGCCGAGGAGGTTCTGACGGAAACGACCCTGCTTGCCCTTCAGCATGTCGCTGAGGGACTTCAGGGGACGGTTACCGGGACCGGTGACCGGGCGACCACGACGACCGTTGTCGAAGAGGGCGTCCACGGCCTCCTGGAGCATGCGCTTCTCGTTGTTCACGATGATCTCGGGGGCACCGAGGTCGAGAAGGCGCTTCAGGCGGTTGTTGCGGTTGATCACACGGCGGTACAGGTCGTTCAGGTCGGAGGTCGCGAAGCGGCCACCGTCCAGCTGCACCATCGGACGCAGGTCCGGCGGGATGACCGGCACGCAGTCGAGCACCATGCCCTTGGGCTTGTTGCTGGTCTGCAGGAACGCGGAGACGACCTTGAGGCGCTTGAGCGCACGGGTCTTCTTCTGGCCCTTGCCGGTGCGGATGATCTCGCGGAGGCGCTCGGCCTCCTCGTCGAGGTCGAAGGACTCCAGGCGCTTCTGCAGCGCGGCGGCGCCCATGCAGCCGTCGAAGTACGTGCCGAAACGGTCACGCAGCTCGCGGTAGAGCAGCTCGTCGCCCTCGAGGTCCTGGACCTTGAGGTTCTTGAAGCGGCTCCACACCTCGTCGAGACGGTCGATCTCACGCTGCGCACGGTCGCGCAGCTGCTTCATCTCACGCTCGGCACCTTCGCGCACCTTGCGGCGCACGTCGGCCTTGGCACCCTCGGCCTCGAGCTCGGCCAGGTCGGTCTCGAGCTTCTTGGCGCGGTTCTCGAGGTCCGAGTCGCGACGGTTCTCGACCTGCTGGCGCTCGACGGAGACGTGCGCCTCCAGCGACGGGAGGTCGCGGGTGCGGCGCTCCTCGTCGACGAACGTGATCATGTACGCGGCGAAGTAGATGACCTTCTCGAGGTCCTTCGGCGCGAGGTCCAGCAGGTAGCCCAGGCGCGACGGGACGCCCTTGAAGTACCAGATGTGGGTGACGGGAGCGGCAAGCTCGATGTGGCCCATGCGCTCACGGCGCACCTTGGCGCGCGTGACCTCGACGCCACAGCGCTCACAGATGATGCCCTTGAAGCGGACACGCTTGTACTTGCCGCAGTAGCACTCCCAGTCCCGGGTCGGACCGAAGATCTTCTCGCAGAAGAGTCCGTCCTTCTCGGGCTTGAGCGTGCGGTAGTTGATGGTCTCAGGCTTCTTCACTTCGCCGTGGGACCAGGTCCGGATGTCGTCCGCGGTGGCAAGGCCGATCCGCAGCTCGTCGAAGAAGTTGACGTCGAGCACTTGTCGTCAATCCCTCTTTCGGGGGTTCGAGCCCCCTCGCTTCACGCGAGAAATCGGGGCACTTCAGCAATGGTCTGAACGGGTCCGGGGAGGGCCGGCCGGATCACGTGGATCCGGCCGGGCAACCCGTCAGACCTCTTCGACGCTGCTCGGCTCGCGCCGGGACAGGTCGATACCGAGCTCCTCCGCCGCGCGGAAGACGTCCTCGTCCGTGTCGCGCATCTCGATGGACATGCCGTCCGAGGACAGCACCTCCACGTTGAGGCAGAGCGACTGCATTTCCTTGATGAGCACCTTGAAGGACTCGGGAATGCCCGGCTCGGGGATGTTCTCGCCCTTGACGATCGCCTCGTAGACCTTCACGCGGCCGGTCACGTCGTCGGACTTGATCGTCAGGAGCTCCTGGAGGGCGTATGCGGCGCCGTAAGCCTCAAGGGCCCACACCTCCATCTCACCGAATCGCTGACCACCGAACTGCGCCTTACCACCCAGCGGCTGCTGCGTGATCATGGAGTACGGGCCGGTCGAACGCGCGTGGAGCTTGTCGTCGACCAGGTGGTGCAGCTTGAGGATGTACATGTACCCGATCGAGACCGGGTCCGGGAACGGCTCGCCGGAGCGGCCGTCGAACAGGTTGGCCTTGCCCGAGGGCAGGACCAGCCGGTCGCCGTCGCGGTTCGGGATCGTGGCCTGGAAGAGGCCGGTGATCTCGTCCTCGCGCGCACCGTCGAAGACGGGGGTGGCGACGTTGGTGCCGGGGGCGACCTGGTCCGCGCCGATGGCCTGCAGGCGCTGGGCCCACTCGTCACCGAGGCCGGAGACGTCCCAGCCGCGGCTGGCGAGCCAGCCGAGGTGGATCTCCAGGACCTGTCCCGGGTTCATTCGGGACGGGACACCCAGCGGGTTGAGGATGATGTCGACCGGGGTGCCGTCCTCCAGGAACGGCATGTCCTCGATCGGGAGGATCTTCGAGATGACGCCCTTGTTGCCGTGACGGCCGGCGAGCTTGTCACCATCGGTGATCTTGCGCTTCTGCGCGACGTAGACGCGGACCAGCTGGTTCACGCCCGGCGGCAGCTCGTCGCCCTCTTCGCGGTCGAAGACGCGGACGCCGATGACCTTGCCGATCTCGCCGTGCGGGACCTTCAGCGAGGTGTCGCGCACCTCGCGCGCCTTCTCACCGAAGATCGCGCGGAGCAGGCGCTCCTCCGGGGTCAGCTCGGTCTCACCCTTGGGCGTGACCTTGCCGACGAGGATGTCGCCGGCGACGACCTCGGCACCGATACGGATGATGCCGCGCTCGTCGAGGTCGGCGAGGACCTCTTCGGAGACGTTCGGGATGTCCCGGGTGATCTCCTCCGGGCCGAGCTTGGTGTCACGGGCGTCGACCTCGTGCTCCTCGATGTGGATCGAGGAGAGGACGTCGTCCTGCACGAGGCGCTGCGACAGGATGATCGCGTCCTCGTAGTTGTGACCCTCCCACGGCATGAACGCCACGAGCAGGTTCTTGCCGAGCGCCATCTCACCGTTCTCGGTGGCGGGCCCGTCGGCGAGGACCTGGCTCTCGATCACGCGGTCGCCCTCGGAGACGACGACCTTCTGGTTGACCGAGGTGCCCTGGTTGGAGCGCGAGAACTTGGCGATGCGGTACGTGGTGTACGTGCCGTCGTCGTTCGTCACGGTGATGTAGTCCGCGGAGACCTCCTGGACCACACCCGCCTTCTCGGCCTTGAGCACGTCACCGGCGTCGGTGGCACAGCGGTACTCCATGCCGGTACCGACCAGGGGCGCCTCGCTCTTGATGAGCGGGACGGCCTGACGCATCATGTTCGCGCCCATGAGGGCACGGTTGGCGTCGTCGTGCTCGAGGAACGGGATCATCGCGGTCGCGACCGACACCATCTGGCGCGGCGAGACGTCCATGTAGTCGACGTCGTCACCGGGGATGTAGTCGATCTCCCCGCCACGGCGGCGGACCAGGACGCGGGCCTCGGTGAAGCGCATGTCCTCGGAGAGCGTCGCGTTCGCCTGGGCGATCACGAAGCGGTCCTCTTCATCGGCCGTCAGGTAGTCGACGTCGTCGGTGACGACACCGTCGACGACCTTGCGGTACGGCGTCTCGATGAAACCGAAGGGGTTGATGCGCCCGTAGGAGGCGAGCGAGCCGATCAGACCGATGTTCGGGCCTTCGGGCGTCTCGATGGGGCACATGCGGCCGTAGTGCGACGGGTGAACGTCACGGACCTCGAAGCCGGCGCGCTCACGGGACAGACCACCCGGGCCGAGGGCGTTCAGACGACGCTTGTGCGTCAGCCCCGACAGCGGGTTGTTCTGGTCCATGAACTGGGACAGCTGGCTGGTGCCGAAGAACTCCTTGATGGAGGCGACGACCGGCCGGATGTTGATCAGGGTCTGCGGCGTGATCGCCTCGACGTCCTGGGTGGTCATGCGCTCGCGCACGACACGCTCCATACGGGCGAGACCCGTGCGGACCTGGTTCTGGATCAGCTCACCGACGTTACGGATACGGCGGTTGCCGAAGTGGTCGATGTCGTCGGTCTCGACCATGATCGAACGGCCGGACTCGCCGACCGTCTCGGTCTCGCCGGCGTGCAGCTTCACCAGGTACTTGATGCTGGCGATGATGTCGTCGCTGGTGAGCACACCGGCGTCGAGCGGCTCGTCGGCGCCGAGCTTCTTGTTCACCTTGTAGCGGCCGACCTTCGCGAGGTCGTAGCGCTTCGGGTTGAAGTAGAGGTTCTCGAGCAGCGTCTGAGCGGCCTCGCGCGTGGGCGGCTCGCCCGGACGCAGCTTGCGGTAGATGTCGAGCAGCGCGTCGTCCTGGCCCTGGGTGTGGTCCTTCTCCAGGGTGGCGCGCATCGACTCGTACTCGCCGAACTCCTCGAGGATCTGCTCGGTGGTCCAGCCGAGCGCCTTCAGGAGGACGGTGACGGACTGCTTGCGCTTACGGTCGATGCGGACACCGACCATGTCGCGCTTGTCGATCTCCATCTCCAGCCAGGCACCCCGGGACGGGATGATCTTGGCGGAGAAGATGTCCTTGTCGGACGTCTTGTCGATGGAGGAGTCGAAGTAGACACCCGGCGAACGCACGAGCTGCGACACGACGACACGCTCGGTGCCGTTGATGACGAAGGTGCCCTTGTTGGTCATGAGCGGGAAGTCGCCCATGAAGACCGTCTGGGACTTGATCTCGCCGGTCTCGTTGTTGGTGAACTCGGCCGTGACGAAGAGCGGCGCGGCGAACGTGAAGTCGCGCTCCTTGCACTCGTCGATCGAGTTCTTGGGGGGCTCGAAGCGGTGGTCGCGGAACGTGAGCGACATCGACCCGGAGAAGTCCTCGATCGGCGAGATCTCCTCGAAGATCTCCTCCAGGCCGGACTTGGTGGGGACGTCTTGTCCGCTGTCCAGAGCAGCCTCGACGCGAGCCTTCCAGGCGGCGTTGCCGAGGAGCCAGTCAAAGCTCTCGGTCTGCAGCGCGAGGAGGTTCGGAACCTCGAGGGGCTCCTTGATCTTTGCAAAAGAGATGCGCAGCGGGGCGGTGCTGGCACCGTTGTTCGTATTCGAGGTCGAGGCGTTGCGCGAGGCGGCCAAGAGGGGGTCCTTCCGAGGGCTCGGACTCACTACGCGCGTACCGGCCCCAAGCCGCACACAGAGACAGGAATCCCAAGGTGAGGGAAGGTCCGGTCATCGGTGCTAGGCGTGGGCATGCCCCTGGTGACGGGCAGGAGGCAGCTAACAGGCAGCGCAAAGGGTCAGTGTAGCCAAGCGGCACACTGATGTCCAGTCGGGGTTCTCAGAGACCCACGTTGCTCTCAACAGCTGTTCTCAACACCTATGAATAGCCCTCGCGCGGTGTGCGCTCTTCTTTACTGCCCTCTTCGCTCTCGATCCATGCCTCGGATACGGATCGAGATGACGACGCGTCCTGAGAATTGCGCGCCGCGTGCGGTTCGTCAAGGCCCCCAGGGCCCCGGCGGACGACCGGCGATCTTCACCTGCGCCCGGAGGACGCCTGTTGACGCCTCGCGGCGCCCCGGAGAAACGCACGGCGAAGATCACCCTACTCGCCGCGCGCCGAAGTTCAAGGCAGCCGCCGGGGGCACGCCAAAGGGCGACCACCCGGATGGGTGATCGCCCTTTGCTGTGGGACATCCCCGCCTCACGGCAGGGGCTGTCCCACGGAGTCAGATGACTCGCAGGGTCACTTGACCTCGACGGAGGCGCCGGCGCCCTTGAGGGACTCGGCAGCCTTCTCGGCGGCCTCCTTGGCGACCTTCTCGAGGACGGGCTTCGGGGCGCCGTCGACGAGGTCCTTGGCCTCCTTGAGACCCAGCGAGGTCAGCTCACGCACGACCTTGATGACCTGGATCTTCTTCTCGCCGGCACCCGTGAGGATGACGTCGAACTCGTCCTGCTCGGCCTCGGCCTCGGCGGCGGGGCCACCAGCGGCGGGACCGGCAACGGCGACGGCCGCGGCGGCGGTGACGTCGAACTTCTCCTCGAAGGCCTTCACGAACTCGGAGAGCTCGATGAGGGTGAGCTCCTCGAACTGGGCGAGCAGGTCTTCCTGGCTGAGCTTCGCCATGATGGCGTCCTTCCACTAATTCGGCAGGTGCCGGATGTATATGTAGGCGGGCGTACGGGCCCGCTGCGAGCCGTGGAGCGGAGTGTTACTCCGCCACCTCGGCGTCGGCGGGAGCCGGGGTACCGGCACCGCCCTGCTCGGCCTTCTTGGCGCGAAGCGCTTCCGCGGTGCGGACGAACTTCGACGGCAGAGCCTGGAAGAGCTGCGCAGCCTGAGTCTGCTTGCCCTTCATGGCGCCGGCCAGCTTGGCGAGCAGAACCTCGCGGGACTCGAGGTCCGCGAGCTTCTTGATCTCATCGGCGGACAGCGCCTTACCGTCAAGGACACCGCCCTTGATGATGAGGTTGGGGTTGTCCTTGGCGAAGTCACGAAGACCCTTCGCCGACACCACCGGGTCACCGGTGACGAAGGCAACCGCCGTCGGACCCGAGAACAGGTCGTCCAGCGTGTCGATCCCGGCCTCGTTGGCCGCAATCTTGGTCAGCGTGTTCTTCACCACGGCGTACTGGGCGTTCTCACCGAGCGAACGGCGCAGCTCCTTGAGCTGTGCCACGGTGAGACCCCGGTACTCGGTCAGCACGGCGGCGTTCGAGCTGCGGAACTGGTCCGTCAGCTCGGCTACCGCGGCAGCCTTGTCGGGCCTTGCCATGAGCGTCGGCCTCCTTCCGGGTGATGAGGACCGCTCAGAAGGGGCCGGAAAAGACGAAACGCCCCGGCGCAGGCGCCAGGGCGTAGCTCGACCGGACGAATCCGGGAGCTTTCCACAGTCACCTGCGCAGGTCGCCCGTTCTTGACGGATCCTTCGGTCGCCGTTCCCTCTTACGAGGACCCGGCAACGACCAGCGGTCTTTGGCTTCCTGGTGAGCGTACGCGACCGGGGCCGTCCGGAGCAAATCCGTCCCGGTTCGACCGGTGCGAGAGGTTTAGGCGCCCCTCAGGCGGCTCACGGACTCCCCCGTACGTACGAGGACGGGCCCCGCACCCTCCGAAGAGGCTGCGGGGCCCGTCCCATGCCGTGACCGCGGCTACCGGATGAGCACAGAGGCTCAGACGGCGGCCGGGTCCTCCTCGACGAGGAGGTTGCGCACGCGGTTGGCGTCCAGCGGGATGCCGGGGCCCATCGTCGTGCTCATGGTCGCCTTCTTGATGAAGCGACCCTTCGCGGCGGACGGCTTCAGACGGAGGATCTCCTCCAGGGCGGCGCCGTAGTTCTCGACCAGCTTCGTGTCATCGAAAGAGGTCTTTCCGATGATGAAGTGCAGGTTCGAGTGCTTGTCGACGCGGAACTCGATCTTTCCGCCCTTGATGTCGTTGACAGCCTTGACGACATCGGGGGTGACGGTGCCGGTCTTCGGGTTCGGCATCAGACCACGCGGACCGAGCACGCGGCCCAGGCGGCCGACCTTGCCCATGAGGTCCGGCGTGGCGACGACGGCGTCGAAGTCCAGACGGCCCTTCGCCACCTCGTCGATGAGCTCGTCGGCGCCGACGATGTCGGCGCCCGCGGCTTCCGCGGCCGCAGCACGGTCACCGGTCGCGAAGACCAGGACCCGGGCGGTCTTGCCGGTGCCGTGCGGGAGGTTCACGGTGCCACGGACCATCTGGTCGGCCTTGCGAGGGTCAACACCCAGGCAGAACGCGACCTCGACGGTGCCGTCGAACTTGGTGGCGGCGGTGTCCTTGGCGATACGGACGGCCTCGAGCGGGGCGTACGTACGCTCCCGGTCGATCTTCGCGTCCGCAGCGCGGAGGTTCTTGCTGCGCTTCACATCTACTCCTGATGATTTTTCAGAGTGTGGAGTCGTGGTGCGGACCAGCGCTTGGTCCTACCACTGTGGGGCTACGGGGCTGACTCAGCCTTCGACCGTGATGCCCATGGAACGGGCAGTGCCAGCGATGATCTTCGACGCGGCGTCGAGGTCGTTGGCGTTCAGGTCGGGGAGCTTGGTCGTGGCGATCTCGCGGACCTGGGCGGCCGTGAGCTTGGCGACCTTGGTCTTGTGCGGCTCGCCGGAGCCCTTGTCCACACCCGCGGCCTTGAGGATCAGCTTGGCGGCCGGCGGAGTCTTCGTGATGAAGGTGAAGGAGCGGTCCTCGTAGACCGTGATCTCCACCGGCACGACCATGCCACGCTGCGACTCGGTCGCGGCGTTGTAGGCCTTGCAGAACTCCATGATGTTGACGCCGTGCTGGCCCAGTGCGGGACCGACCGGCGGCGCCGGGTTGGCCGCACCGGCGTTGATCTGGAGCTTGATAAGCCCCGTGACCTTCTTCTTCTTGGGAGGCATTGCTCTCTCCGGGTCCTAGTGAGAGTGTTTCGCCGCCATTCCGGTCATCCGGATGGAGGCATACCGCACAACGATAACGGGTATAGCTGCGCGACCAAAAACCGAGCAGGTCAGACCGGCTGCGAAGCCTGTCTGACCTGCTCGGTAGGCATGTGTCCAGAAGCGGCGGAAAGGCCGTCAGTTCTTCTGGATCTGGTCGAAGCTGAGCTCGACCGGGGTCTCGCGACCGAAGATCTCGACGAGGCCCTTGACCTTCTTCGAGTCGGCGTTGATCTCGTTGATCGTCGCCTGAAGGGTCGCGAACGGGCCGTCGGTGACGGTGACCGAGTCGCCCACCTCGAAGTCCAGGACCTGGACCTCGACCTTGCGGGCCGGAGCCGGCTTGCCCTCGGCCTCGGCCGCCTCGCGGGCCGCCTTCTCCTCGGCCTCGGGGGCGAGCATCTTGACGATCTCGTCCAGGGTCAGCGGGTACGGGTCGTAGGCGTTGCCCACGAAGCCGGTGACGCCCGGCGTGTTGCGGACAACACCCCAGGACTCGTTCGTCAGGTCCATGCGCACCAGGACGTATCCCGGGAGCTTGTTCTGACGGACGTTCTTCCGCTCACCGTTCTTGATCTGGACGATCTCTTCCTCGGGCACCTCGGCCTGGTAGATGAAGTCCTCGACGTTGAGCGAGACGGCGCGCTGCTCCAGGTTGGCCTTCACGCGCTTCTCGTAACCGGCGTACGTGTGGATGACGTACCACTCGCCGGGAAGTCCGCGCAGCTCCTCGCGGAGGGCGGTGACGGCGTCGACGGGGGCGGCCGGCTCGGCCTCCTCGTCAGCCACTTCGTCCTCGGCGGGCTCGGCCTCTTCGTCGGCCTCGGCGGGCGCGTCGGCCTCGGCGGGCGCGTCGGCCTCTTCGGACTCGGCGCGCACGGCGTCCTGCTCGGCGGGCTCACCCGCGGCGGCGTCAGCAGCTTCGACCTGGTCCGGGGCCACGGCATCCGCCGCCTCGACGATGTCGAGCTGGTCCTCGGCGGACTCGACGGCGCTCGCCGTGGGCTCGGCGTCGTCGTTCAGGTTCGGGTCAGACACGATGGCTGCTTCTTCCTGGATACATATGGGTGGAACACGCGAAAAAGGGGCGCCTGTGGGGCGCCCTTCGCGAGGATCAGCCGAAGACGTACTTGATGACCCGCGCGAATCCGAAGTCAATCACGGTGACGAGGCCGATCATCACGACCACGAATGCGATGACCACGGCGGTGTAGGTCGTGAGCTGGTTGCGCGTCGGCCATACGACCTTGCGGAGCTCGGCGACGATCTGGCGGTAGAACAGCGCGAGACGGCCCAGAGGGCCCTTCTTGCCGCGCTTGCCGCCCTTCCGGGCCTTCTTCTTCGACTCGGGGGCTTCGTCCTCGGCATCAGGCATGTCGATGGAGCCCACGGCGTCCGTCACGCTACTCACCTGATTCCGGGTCGTGGCCGTGCCGCGCCCGGTGGAGCCGCACGGCGGTGCATTGAAGTACGTACATGCGCACACATCCTGGCGAAGGAGTGTGTAGCAGGGCCGGAGGGACTTGAACCCCCAACCGCTGGTTTTGGAGACCAGTGCTCTACCAATTGAGCTACGACCCTTTGTGGTTTCCACCAACCTACCGCATCTCCCCCGGTGGGCCGGTGGGGAAACGGTGCGGCTGATGAAGGCCAACGACAGGTGAGTGTACGTGCTCAGCGGCCTCGCGTCGAACAGACAACAACCGACCGGTCCTGTCCGGATGCTGTCCGGGTCCTGTCCGGTCCCTGAAACCCCTGTGCCCGGGCCTTTTCCGGTCTGCGAGCATGGGGGGCATGAGCGCTGCAACTTCTCCGTCCGAGCGCCGGGTCTCGGCCCGCATCGGTGCGATCTCCGAGTCCGCCACCCTCGCCGTCGACGCCAAGGCCAAGGCCCTGAAGGCCGCCGGGCGTCCGGTGATCGGCTTCGGCGCCGGCGAGCCCGACTTCCCGACCCCCGATTACATCGTGGACGCCGCGATCGAGGCGTGCCGCAACCCGAAGTACCACCGCTACACCCCGGCGGGCGGGCTCCCCGAGCTCAAGGCCGCCATCGTGTCGAAGACGCTGCGCGACTCCGGCTACGAGGTCGACGCCTCCCAGGTCCTGGTGACCAACGGCGGCAAGCAGGCCATCTACGAGGCCTTCGCCGCCGTCCTCGACCCGGGCGACGAGGTCATCGTCCCCGCCCCGTACTGGACCACCTACCCCGAGTCGATCCGTCTCGCCGGTGGTGTCCCGGTCGAGGTCGTCGCCGACGAGACCACCGGTTACCGCGTCTCGGTCGAGCAGCTCGAAGCCGCGCGCACCGAGCGCACCAAGGTCGTCCTGTTCGTGTCGCCCTCGAACCCGACGGGCGCCGTCTACAGCGAGGCCGACACCGAGGCGATCGGCCGCTGGGCCGTCGAGCACGGCCTGTGGGTCATGACCGACGAGATCTACGAGCACCTCGTCTACGGTGGCGCGGCCGCCGCCTCGCTCCCCGCCGTCGTGCCCGAGCTGCGCGACAAGTGCATCGTGGTCAACGGCGTCGCGAAGACCTACGCCATGACCGGCTGGCGGGTCGGGTGGATCATCGGCCCGAAGGACATCGTGAAGGCCGCGACCAACCTGCAGTCGCACGCCACCTCCAACGTCAGCAACGTCGCGCAGGCCGCCGCGCTGGCCGCCGTGTCGGGCCCGCTGGACGCCGTCGCCGAGATGCGGAGCGCCTTCGACCGTCGCCGCAGGACGATCGTGCGCATGCTCAACGAGATCGAGGGCGTCCTCTGCCCCGAGCCCGAGGGCGCGTTCTACGCGTACCCGTCGGTGAAGGGCCTGCTGGGCAAGGAGATCCGCGGCAAGCGCCCGGCGGACTCCGCCGAGCTCGCCGCCCTCATCCTGGACGAGGCCGAGGTGGCCGTGGTGCCGGGCGAGGCCTTCGGCACGCCGGGCTACCTGCGGCTCTCCTACGCGCTGGGCGACGACGACCTCGTCGAGGGCGTCTCGCGGCTCCAGAAACTGCTGGGCGAGGCCCGCGACTGACGCTCCTCACCTGAAGAAGGGCCCCCTGGCCAGGGGGCCCTTTTTTGTTCGAACCGTAATCCCATAAAGGAATCCCTTCACCGCGTCGGCCCACAAGGGGAAGATGTCTGTCTCGCGGCTACCCGACCCGAGGGTGACGTTCCCTCCACCTGGTCGGCCGGCGGAAAATCCCTGCGAAGATTCAGGGATGGAGCGTGACGTAAGGCTGTTGCCCAAGGCCCACCTGCACCTGCACTTCACCGGGTCGATGCGGCCGACGACCCTGCTCGAACTGGCGGACAAGTACGGGGTCCGTCTGCCCGAGGCCCTGACCGGCGGCGAGCCGCCCCAGCTGCGTGCGACCGACGAGCGCGGCTGGTTCCGCTTCCAGCGCCTCTACGACATCGCGCGGTCCTGTCTGCGTTCTCCCGAGGACATCCAGCGGCTCGTGCGCGAGACCGCCATGGAGGACGTCGCCGACGGTTCCGGGTGGCTGGAGATCCAGGTCGACCCCACCTCGTACGCCCCGCTGCTCGGGGGGCTCATCCCGGCCATCGAGATCATCCTGGACGCCGTGGACAGCGCGGCCCGGGAGACCGGCCTCGGGATCCGGGTGGTCATCGCCGCGAACCGGATGAAGCATCCGCTGGACGCCCGGACGCTGGCCCGGCTCGCCGTGCGCTACGCGGACCGGGGGGTCATCGGCTTCGGGCTCTCCAACGACGAACGCCGCGGGATGGCCCGCGACTTCGACCGCGCCTTCGCCATCGCCCGTGAGGGCGGTCTGATCGCGGCGCCGCACGGCGGTGAGCTCTCGGGCCCTTCCAGCGTCCGGGACTGCCTGGACGACCTCGACGCGGCCCGGATCGGGCACGGCGTACGGGCGGCCGAGGATCCGAGGCTGCTGCGCAAGCTCGCCGAGCGGGGCGTGACCTGCGAGGTCTGCCCGGCGTCCAACGTGGCGCTCGGCGTCTACGAGAAGCCCGCGGACGTACCCCTGCGCACTCTGTTCGATGCGGGGGTGCCGATGGCGCTCGGCGCGGACGACCCGCTGCTCTTCGGCTCGCGGCTGGCCGCGCAGTACGACCTCGTGCGCCGTCATCACGCGTTCACCGACGAGGAGCTGGCCGAGCTGGCGCGGCAGTCCGTGCGGGGGTCGGTGGCTCCCGTCGAGGTGCGGGAGAGACTGCTGGGCGGGATCGACGCCTGGCTCGCTAGCTGATGCCGCCCAGCAGGGTGCGCGCGAGGGACGCGGCGAAGTCGTCCAGCGGCTGCGGGGTTCCGCCCGCCGCGTAGGCGAAGGCGCGTTGCGCGCAGGCGCCCAGCAGCAGCGAGGCCGCGGCATAGGTGTCCGCCCCGGGGGCGACGCGGCCTGCCCGCTGCTCGGCGCGGAGATAGGCGTCGAGGCCTTCGATGGGCTTGTGCGGGCCTGCGCCCATCTCGCGCATCGCCTCGTCGTGGCGGTGCTTGAGCCGGGGGTCGGCGTGGAGCGAGGCGAGCACCGGGAAGCTCTGCTCGTAGAAGAGCGCCGCCTGGCGGGCGACCTCGGTGAGATTCCGCTCCAGCTCCCCCCTGCCCGGTTCCAGGTCGCTCAGGAGGGGGCCCAGCTTCGGCATCCGTTCGCCGAGAACGGTCACGAAGAGCTCCTCCTTGCTCCGGAAGTACTTGTACAGCGCCGCCTCGGAACAGTCGGCTGCCCTGGCGATCTCCTTCGTCGTCGTCCGGGCGAGGCCGATGCCGAGCATGAGCTCGTGCGCCGCGTCGATGATGCGGATGCGGGCCGGCTTCTGCTCCATGCGTGCTCCAGAAAGGCTTGACGAGGGGGTGAGCGTCCACTCACCCTAGGGGTAAGTGAATACTCACTCACTCGAAGGGCGTGTGCCATGAGGATCACCGTGTTCGGCGCGACCGGGGCCATCGGCCAGGAGATCGTGCGGCAGGCGCTCTCGGCGGGGCACGAGGTGACGGCGGTGGTCCGCGACCCCGGCCGCCTCCCGGAAGGGCTGCGCGAAAGCGGACCGGACGGGGTCGTGCCGCTGGGCGACGCGGCTGCCGTGCGGGCGGCCGTCGCGGGGCGGGACGCCGTGCTGTCGGGGCTCGGTGCCCGGGGCCGGAAGGCCGGCGACGTCGCGGAGCGGCTCACCCGGCAGGTGCTGGGGGCGATGGAGGCGGAGCACGTGCGGCGGCTGCTGGTGGTGAGCGCGGCACCGGTCGGCCCGGAGCCGGCGGACGACCCGCTGCTGGACCGGGCGGTCCGCACGGTGATCGGCGCGGTCCTCAAGGAGGTGTACGCGGATCTGACGCGGATGGAGGCCGCCCTGGCCGCCAGCGCCACGGAGTGGACGTCGGTGCGTCCGCCGAAGCTCACGAACGGCCCGCTGACAGGGACGTACCGGACGGTCGTGGGCGGCACGCCCCGCAGCGGGCGGTCCATCGCGCGGGCCGACGTGGCCCACGCGATGCTGGCGCTGATCGACGACCCGGCCTCGGTGAAGCAGGGCGTGGGCGTCGCCTACTGATCGCCGCCGCGGGGCCGCCCGAAGAACGACCTACAGGCTGACGCCGACCGTCACCGGCTCGTTGACCAGGGTGACCCCGAAGGCCTCGTGGACCCCTGCGACGACCTCGCGGGCCAGGGCCAGCAGGTCCTCGGTGGTCGCCCCTCCACGGTTGGTGAGGGCGAGCGTGTGCTTGGTGGAGATGCGGGCGGGCCCCGTCCCGTAGCCCTTGGTGAAGCCCGCCTTGTCGATGAGCCAGGCGGCCGAGGTCTTCACCTGTCCGTCGCCCGCGGGGAAGGCCGGGGGTGTGGTGTCCGCCCCCAGGCGCTCGGCGGCGCGGGCCAGGAAGGCCGCGTGCTCCGCCTCGTCGAGGATCGGGTTGGTGAAGAAGGACCCGGCCGACCAGGTGTCGTGGTCCTCCGGGTCCAGCACCATGCCCTTGCCCGCCCGCAGCCGGAGGACGGTCTCGCTGGCCGAGGCGGCGGGAACGCGCTCGCCCTGCTCGACGCCCATGGCCCTGGCCGTCTCCGGGTAGCGGAGCGGCGCGGACAGGCCGCCCGCGTCCTCCAGCCCGAAGCGGACACGGAGCACGACGAAACGGTCCGGCTCGGCCTTGAAGCGGCTGTGGCGGTAGGAGAACGCGCAGGCCTCGTTCGGGAGGGTGACCGTCTCCCGGGTCCGCCGGTCGTAGGCGACGACCTCGGTGATGACCGAGGACACCTCCTGGCCGTAGGCGCCGACGTTCTGGATCGGTGTCGCCCCGGCCGACCCGGGGATCCCGGCGAGGCACTCGATCCCGGCCAGCCCCGCCTCGACCGTACGGGCCACGGCGTCGGTCCAGACCTCGCCGGCGGCGAGTTCGAGCGCCGCACCGGAGAGCTCGAAGCCCTTCGTCGCGATGCGGAGGGCCGTTCCGTCGAAGCCCTTGTCGCCGATGACCAGGTTGGAGCCGCCGCCGATGACCAGGAGCGGGGTGCCGCTGTCGTCGGCTTCGCGGACGGCCGCGATCACCTCGGCGTCGGTGGTGGCCGTCAGGAGGCGGCCGGCCGGTCCGCCGAGCCGGAAGGTGGTCAGGGGGGCGAGGGGGGCGTCGTGGAGTTCCTGCACGGGGACAAGAGTACGGTCCGCGGCCCCGTCGTCCGGGTGGGGCCACGGAGCGCGCGGAGGGCGCCCTCCGAGGAGAGCGCCCTCCGGCCCGTCACGTGCGGCTCCGCGTCAGGCCAGGCGGACGACGGCGCGGGACATGCCCAGCACCTTCTTGCCGTCGCTCATCGCCGTCAGGTCGACCCGCACCAGGTTGTCGTCGAGCTTCGCGGCGACCTTGCCGCTGACCTCGATCAGCGCCCCGGTGCCGTCGTTCGGCACGACGACGGGCTTGGTGAACCGCACCCCGTACTCGACGACCGCGCCCGGGTCACCGGCCCAGTCCGTGACCACACGGACCGCCTCGGCCATGGTGAACATGCCGTGCGCGATCACGTCCGGCAGTCCGACCTCCGTCGCGAACTTCTCGTTCCAGTGAATCGGGTTGAAGTCACCGGAGGCGCCCGCGTACTGCACCAGGGTGGCCCGCGTCACCGGGAACGACTGCGCCGGCAGCTCCGTGCCGACCTCGACGGCCCCGTAGGCCATGCTCGCCGTCATCACGCCTCCTCGGCGGCGCGCGCCACCAGCTTCGTCCACGCGGTCACCACGTGTTCACCGGACTCGTCGTGCACCTCGCCGCGGATGTCCAGGATGTCGTTGCCCGCCATCGTCTTGACGGCCTCGATGGTGGAGGTGACCGTCAGCCGGTCCCCCGCCCGGACGGGGCGCCGGTAGGCGAACTTCTGGTCGCCGTGCACCACACGGCTGTAGTCCAGGCCCAGCTGGGGGTCCTCGATCACCTGGCCCGCGGCCTTGAAGGTGATGGAGAAGACGAACGTGGGGGGTGCGATCACGTCCGAGTGCCCGAGAGCCTTGGCGGCCTCCGGATCCACGTACGCGGGATTGGTGTCACCCACCGCTTCCGCGAACTCCCGGATCTTCTCCCGGCCGACCTCGTACGCCGGGGTGGGCGGATAGGTCCGCCCCACGAAGGACTGGTCGAGCGCCATGAGCCCGGTACCTCCTGATGAAAGTCGAATGGGGCGGGGAACCACCCCAACCACCAGATAAAACGACACGAGGCCGCCCCCAGTGGGGACGGCCTCGTGTACGAGCCTGTTTCAGCGCGTTTCGCGGTGCGCAGTGTGTGAGTTGCAGCGCGGGCAGTGCTTCTTCATCTCAAGACGGTCCGGGTTGTTACGCCGGTTCTTCTTGGTGATGTAGTTCCGCTCCTTGCACTCCACGCAGGCCAGCGTGATCTTCGGGCGGACGTCGGTGGCAGCCACGTGAGTGCTCCTTGGACGGACGGATGGACGGATGAACGCATAAAAGAGTAGCCGATCGAAGGACCGACCCCACAATCGGCTACCGTTAGTAGCGGTGACCGGACTTGAACCGGTGACACAGCGATTATGAGCCGCTTGCTCTACCGACTGAGCTACACCGCTTTGATGCCGGGCTTCCCCGCCGAAGCGGAGTCACCCGATCACCAGAGCCCCAATGCGGAATCGAACCGCAGACCTTCTCCTTACCATGGAGACGCTCTACCGACTGAGCTATTGGGGCGAGCGAGGAAGACATTACACGGTCTCTCGCCGATCGCCCAAATCCGTTTCCGGTGCCCT
Source organism: Streptomyces sp. SM10 (assembly GCF_002910915.1). Lineage (GTDB taxonomy): Bacteria > Actinomycetota > Actinomycetes > Streptomycetales > Streptomycetaceae > Streptomyces. The sequence goes on from NZ_NEUF01000154.1 coordinate 28,838, forward strand.
CGCCGGGCCCCGCACGGACCCCCGTCCGGCACCCGCCGCCACCCCCCTGATCAGGCCCTTGATCAGCACGTACGCGATCTCCGCGGACGACCGCGAGACCCTCCGGACGCTCCCGTCCCGGCTCGCGCCCGCCGCCGCCCCACAGAGCCACATTCGTACGACTAATTCGCTCCTCCGCGGAGTGGGCGGAGCGCGCCCCTAGGCTCGGCGACCCTGCGTGATCATGAATTCCCTCCAGGAGCGGCGCGATGCCCGACAGCCACAGCGAGGCGCCCGCACTCCTCCTCAGCGGGGCCAGGCTCGCGGACGGGCGCACCGTCGACGTGCGGATCGACGGCCCGCACATCGAGGCCGTCGGCACGGCGGGCAGCCTCACCACCCGGGGGACCCGACTGGACCTGCGCGGGTACCTCCTGCTGCCCGCCCCCGCCGAAGCCCACGCCCACGCGGACACGGCCCTCACCGGCACCGTGACGGGCCCGCCGTCCTACCGGCCCGAGGACGTGCGGCGCCGCGCCACGGAGGCCGCGCTGCTCCAGCTCAGCCATGGGGCCACCGCGGTGCGCGCCCACGTGCGCGTCGGCGACGTACAGGGCCTCGGCTCCCTCGAAGGCGTCCTGGGGGCCCGCCGCTCCCTGCGCGGCCTCACCGAGCTGACCGCCGTCGCCGTGCCCCGGCTCCTCACCGGCGTCGCGGGTGCCGACGGGCTCGCCGCGCTCCGTGACGCACTGGACGTGGGCGCGGGCGTGGTCGGCGGCTGCCCCGACCTCGATCCCGATCCCGCCGGCCACACCGAGGCGGTCCTGGAGCTCGCCGCCGCCCACGGTCTGCCCGTGGACCTGCACACCGACGGCGACGACCCCGCCCGGCTCGCGCGGCTGGCCGCCATGGCGGGCGGGCTCCGCCCGGGCGTCTGCCTGGGCCCCTGCGCGGGCCTCTCGCGGCTTCCCGCCGACGAGGCGGCCCACATCGCCGACCGGCTCGCCGCCGCCGCCGTCACGGTGGTCTGCCTGCCGCAGGGCGGCTGCTCCGGCACCCTGCTCCGCGGGAGTCCGCCCGTACGACTGCTGAGGGCGGCCGGGGTGCGGGTGGTGGCGGGCGGCGGGGCCCTTCGTGACAGCTCCAACCCCGTCGGCCGCGGCGACCCCCTGGAGGCCGCCTACCTGCTCGCCTCCCAGGACGGGCTCGGCCCGGAGCAGGCCTACGACGCCGTCTCCGCCACCGCCAGGGCGGCTCTGGGCCTGCCGGGGGTGCGCATCGAGGCGGGCTTCCCCGCCGAGCTGCTCGCCGTACGCGGGGAGGGGCTGGCCGGCGCCCTCTCCCTCGCGTACAGCCGCATCGTGGTGCACCGGGGACGCGTGGTGGCACGGACCAGCGCCGTACGCGAGTACTGCGACTCCGAGGCCGCGGCCGCCCTGGACCTCCCCCGGCAGGGACGCACCGATTCCGGCCCCGTCAGCGGGCCTTGAGCGCGAGCGCCTCGCACGGCGTACGGTCGGAGGCATGCGCATTGTCATTGCAGGTGGACATGGTCAGATCGCGCTGCGGCTGGAGCGTCTGCTCGCCGCGCGCGGTGACGAGTCGGTGGGCGTCATCCGCAACCCTCAGCACGGCGAGGACCTGATGATGGCAGGGGCCGAGCCCGTCGTCCTCGACCTCGAATCGGCGTCCGTCGAGGACGCTGCGGAGGTCCTTCGCGGAGCGGACGCGGCGGTCTTCGCGGCCGGTGCGGGCCCGGACAGCGGCTCGGCGCGCAAGGACACGGTGGACCGCGGAGCCGCCGTGCTCTTCGCCGACGCGGCGGAACGCGCGGGGGTGCGCCGCTACCTCGTGGTGTCCTCCATGGGCGCCGACCCCGGTCGCTCCGGCGACGAGGTCTTCGACATCTACCTGCGGGCCAAGGGCGAGGCGGACGCGTACGTACGCTCCAGGAGCGGCCTGGACTGGACGATCCTGCGACCCGGAATGCTGACGAACGACGCCGGTACCGGTCAGGTGCTCCTCTCCGCGTCGACGGGCCGCGGCCCGGTCCCCCGCGACGACGTGGCCGCGGTGCTCGCGGAGCTGCTGGACACCCCGGCCACCGCGGGCCTGACGCTGGAGCTGATCAGCGGGTCCACGCCGGTGACGGTCGCGGTGAAGGACGTCGCGGGGAACTGAGAAGGCCCCTCCGCCGTTGTACCGCTCCACGTCGATGACGCTCCGCGGGCCGGTCCCGTGGAGCAGCACCGGCCGTGGCGGCGCCCTTGGGCCGTGGCCGGTGCGGTTCCCTGCCCCGGAGACGGTGGCGCGAGGCGTTGCCGCATGCCGGAGCGTCCCCGGGATAGCGTCGGCCGCATGGACGGAGGCCGTGACAGCCGAGGTTGGCTCCCCTGCTACGCCGGTGGGGCGGTGTTCGCCGTGTGCATGGCCGGGACCACTCTGCCGACCCCTCTCTACAGCCTCTACCGGGACGAACTCGGCTTCTCCGAGCTGACCGTGACCATCGTGTACGCCGTGTACGCCTTCGGTGTCATCGGAGTGCTGCTGCTGGCCGGGAACGCCTCCGACGCGGTGGGCAGACGCCCTGTGCTGCTCTGGGGCCTGGGGTGCGCGGCGGCGAGCGCGGTCTGCTTCCTGTGCGCCTCCGCCCTGGGCTGGCTCTTCGTCGGGCGGCTGCTGTCGGGCCTGTCCGCCGGGCTGTTCACCGGGGCCGCCACCGCGTACGTCATGGAACTGGCCCCGGGGAAGGGCTCCCCCAGGGCCTCGTTCGTGGCGACGGCGGCGAACATGGGCGGCCTGGGGTGCGGCCCTCTGCTCGCCGGGCTCCTCGCGCAGTACGCGCCCTGGCCGCTGCACCTGCCGTTCATCGTGCACCTGGTGCTGCTGGCCGTCTCGGCCGTCGTCCTGCTCGGTCTGAGGGAGACCGTGCGCGAGCGGCGCCCCCTGAACACCGTCCGCCCGCAGCGGCCCGGACTGCCGCCCGGGGTCCGGGCGGTGTTCAGGCCCGCGGCGCTCGCCTCCTTCGCGGGGTTCGCCCTGTTCGGGGTGTTCACCTCGGTCAGCCCGGCGTTCCTGGCCGAGTTCCTGGACGTGGAGAACCACGCCGTCAGCGGGCTGGTCGTCGCGCTGGCCTTCTTCGCGTCGATCGCCGGGCAGTCGGCGGTCGGCAGGATCGGGGAACGGCGTTCACTGCCCCTGGGCTGCGCCGGCCTCCTCGGCGGGCTGGCCCTGCTCGCGGGCGCTCTCTGGTGGCAGCTGCTGCCCCTGGTGGTGCTGAGCGCGCTCCTCGGCGGCGTAGGCCAGGGGCTGACCTTCCGGGCAGCCCTGGCCCAGGTGGCCGCGGCGTCGCCCCCGCACGAGCGGGCGGCGGTCATCTCGACGCTCTTCGTGGTCGCGTACGCGGGCATCTCGCTGCCGGTGATCGGCGTCGGCGTCCTCTCGGGCCACATCGGCCTCCAGGACGCCGGGCTGGTCTTCATCGCGTGCATGGCCGTCCTGGTGGCGTCCGCCGGCGTCTATCTCGTGCGGCGGCCGGCGGGGGGTGCCGGGGCGTGAACACCGCCCCGGCGCGCCGGCCGCACCGGTTCATCGGCCCTGCCTCCACTTCCCGTGGCGAGTGACGGCCCCCACGGGGAGAAAGGAGATTCTGACGCCGCCGCACCGAAGTCGTTCGCAAGAGCCGGGCCCCATAGGTCAGTTCGGCCAGCGCCTCTTGGCTGCCATGTACTTCGCGACCCGAAGTGATGCTGGGCCTCCGGGCCAGGCCCCGGGCGCAGACGAACGGCTCGTGGGGTGCCCTTCTCGGCTTCGGCCTGCTTGCGCTACTGGCCACCCCGATGGCCCGGTACGCCTTCAACTTCGGAGCACACGGCCGCAACGTCGCGTCCCATCCGTCCTTCGCCTACGCCGAACCGACCGGCTTGTGCGTGGCCCCACGAGCCAGGAACCCCATGCCTGGAAGGAGAGTTCGACGGCGCCGCCCTTCGTTGCGTGGCCGGGGGCGTGTGGTTCGCACAATCTGATCACCGTGGAGAAGGGCTATGCGGGTCGGCGCCCTCGGACATGGGTCGTCACCCACGAAGGCGCGCACGCGCTGGACGCCGAGCTCCGTGCCCTGCGTGCCCTCGTCCTCCGCCTGGAAGGCCCTACGGCTGCCGGCCGGCCCGGCGTGTGACCACCGGTTCGGCGATCCGGGCGTACAGGTGACCGCGCCGCAGCACGGCACCGCTGCGGTCACGCAGCCTCGGCGCCCCGTTCGGGCCCCATAGGGACAAGCGGTACGAAAAGACACCAAAGGGATAGGCTCGGCAGGTGAGTCGAACCGAGGAGACCGCCGAGGGCGCAGGCCCGTTCACCACCCGGCTGACCTGGCGCCTCAGCGATGGAGGCACTGCGGTCTGGGAGTCACGGCGGGCACGCAAGCGCGGCCTGCTCACCGTGCGGGCCGCAGGCGAACCGGAGGCCCTCTCCAGGCGCGCGGACAGCGCATCGGTGGAACGCCTCCGCCTGCTGAACGCCATGGCCGCGGGTGCGTTCGTGATCGGTGGGGGCCTGTTCGTCTTCGGCGCCGCGGTCGTCCAGTTCGGCACCGGCCGCGCGACGGGCGCCTGGATCTACTTCACCGGCGGCCTGTTCTTCACCACGGGCGGCTACGCGTCCCTGCTCCAGGCGGTCAACACTCCCCGACGCGACAGGGAAGGCGGGTCCCTCGCCGCACAACGCTGGAGGTGGTGGAGCTACGAGCCCGGCCGGATCGACTGGCTGAGCACCTTCCTGCTGTTCGCGGGAACCCTGGTGTTCGGGATCAACCTGCTCAGCTCTCTACTGCAGGGACTCTCCGTGCAACAGGTGAACCGGCTGGTCTGGGCCCCCGACCTGATCGGCTGCACGCTGTTCCTCGTATCCGGACACCTCGCCCTGCTGGAGGTCTGCCACGGCCGGCCCGGCCTACGCCTGCGCGACCTCGGCTGGTGGATCGTGGCGGTCAACCAACTCGGATCCGTGCTCTTCATGGTCTCTGCACTGGCCGACTTCACCCGCCCTGCGACGGGAAGCGTCGTGAACGTCGACATCGCGAACTGGGGCACCCTCACGGGCGCACTCTGCTTCTCCGTCGGCGGCGTGCTCCAGGCCTTCGAGCGGCCCTGATCCCTCCACCCGGGAACAGCCACAGTCCCCGGGGGCCGGAAGATCAGAGGTGGCCCCCAGCCCGGTGGCCGATCGACGCGCTCCCCGGCCCGGCATGCATACACACGAAAAAACCCCGTCCGACCTGCTGTTCAAGCAGGTCGGACGGGGTTTCCCGTCCTGTGGCGGCGCCAGGGTTCGAACCTGGGTAGGCTGAGCCGGCAGATTTACAGACCGCGCGAGGGTGGCCTTTCCACCTGCGCTTTGTCCCGACCAGGACTCACGCGTCCCACTCCTACCCCACTGCCAGGCAGTTCGTGCAGTGCCGACGGGAACACCACTCGGCCGACTCCAGTGGCAACTACCGCTGCACCCCTCGGGACCTCTGTCTCCGAGAGGGCGTTCCAGGCGGCGAGGGTCAGTCGGCTGAGTTCAGGTATCCGCTGCGATTGAACGGCACCGCGGGAACGGCTACGCGCAAGGTCACGAGGCTGCCAATCACCAGAAGTACGCCGCCGGCGGCTGTTCAATGGAGGGGCCATTGCCAGTTGCAGCGCGTGCTCCAGCGCGAGTCCGCAGACCGCGGAACCCATGGCCTCGACCTCCAGCTGTTCGGGCCGTGGCGCTTCGGATAGCAGCAGGGGCCAGCGGATCACTACCACCTTCTCCCAGATCTCGGGTGGCACTGTGTTGGCCAAGTGATGGCTCTCGCCCACTGGAAGGTCGCGTAGGCGACGTTCGGCCTGCTGTGTTTGCCCTACGTAGCAAAGCCCTGCGCCTGACGCGAACACCCCGTAGAGCACCGGGCCGGTAGTGGCAGGGCTGTCGTCGTGCATCCCGGTCAGGAGGGCTCCGACTCGGTGAGCGAACTGGTATCGGCGCTCCTGCCACCGCTCCAGCAGGGAGGTGTCCCCCAGCAGAGTCGAGAGCGAAGATCGCCAGGCGCGACAGGCGTCCTCGTACACTTGATCACTCACAGGCCCCCCAAAAAATCATCCACGCTGCAGCGTAGGCCGCCGCACCGAGGGCCACGAAACGGCTAAGAGCCGTCCCATCGACAGTCTGCGTCACATTCGCGGTATGACCTGCTCGTTTCCCCCGTAGCATTGTTCCTGCCCCACGCCTTCCCCGCCACCGTGCCCCGAACCTTGCGTGCGGCCGATTGGGCGGACGCGAGAGGTCAACTGCGGGGAAGTAGCCCTTTTCTATTGAGAGCATTGACGCACTGTTGATATTTGGCCAGAAAATTATCACTGGCAGACGTCAAATCAGCAAGCGTCCGCCGATAGCGCACGTGGTCACTATCTTTCCATTCTGGCGGAATCTCCGTGTACTCATTATCGGGATGCCTCACTTTCGGATAGAACATCCCGGCAAATTCTCCGCACAAGAGATCGAGAGATTTCACCAGTTCCCCATATGCAGCCGCCGCCTCGGAATCAATGAAGTCGACGAAGTCGTCACTCAGCTGCTTCTGTGCCACATACGCAGCGTTACTGACCCACACTGGGACTCTATGCATCGAAAGATTTTTTTGCACTGCGACCCACTTGACATCCAGGGGGATAGCCTCGACGAGCCGTGCCGCCTTTGCTTGATCTGGCACCTGATTCTGTGCCGCGGAAGCCGCGCCACCAGAGCCACCCCCCGGCGCCCACCCGGCAACAAGCATGCCTTGCAGCTCCGCCCTTGGCAGCCATTGCGTTCCATCACCTGTCCGCAATGGCACGGCGATTGAAGTCCCACTCGGCCTGCCCTTCCAGTCGCTGGGCCCCGGCACAACGAAGGGCATCACCCCGGCAGGCTGGGCTGGGATATCGATACACAAAATCCCTGATTCGTCGCCACAATCAATCCATTCGACTTGCAAGGCTCGCACAGTGGGTGTTATACGCTCGTGGATCAACTTACGATACTGGTCAATATTGACCTGCGATCGAGGGACCGGCCTGAGCTCTGAAATTATTTCACTGTCATGCTTAGGAACGGTCTTGAAGCCAACGAGCAACAGCCCTCCACCTGCCGCGTTAGCGAATGCCGCAACATCTTTAACCAACTCTTCAGCCCCACTCGGCTGCTTCAACTGATAAGGGTGACTCTTAACGTCCAGCCAAACAGATTCAGGCGTCCCAAGGAGTTCGCTATACACGCGATCATGTAGTGCACGGCGTACGTCTTCAATACTTTTTGCCACCATGGGCATTAGTATCCAGCATCAGGCGGCGCACCTCCGCCGTTATCTCAAAAGGGCATCATGTAGAGACAGACGTGCCGGCCGCCATCTGGCCAGCAGACGCCTACACACCTGCTCGATACTCGCCGCCTCCAGCACTGCGCCCTATGCGCGGCCGCTACCCTGGTACGCACCACGTCAGAACGGAGAGTGCTCCGCGGATGGGACCGAAGACGACGAAGGTCTACGAGACGCTTCGCGCACGACTCACGGCAGGCGAGTACGCCCCCGGCGACAAGCTCCCCTCAGAACGCACGCTCGTGGAAGAACTCGGCATCGGGCGGACGGCTCTACGGCAGGTGCTCGCTCGTCTCGTCTCCGAGGGACAGCTGGAGGTTCGCGGACGGAGCTCGTACCGGGTACCGGGCGCGGTGAGCGTTCAGCGCCCGGAGGGGTTGGAGCCCTGGCGCATCCACGGCGAGCGCGATGTCTACGACAACCGATGGGTCAAACTCCAGCTTTGGGACGTGGAGCCCCCCGGAGTGAAGCGGTTCGAGCACCACGTCGTAAGACTTCACCACGTAGCAGTCACGGCCGTCATTGATGATCAGGACCGCGTCCTGATGATGTGGCGGTACCGCTTCGTTCCGCAGCAATTCGGTTGGGAGCTCCCGGGCGGCATCGTCGACGAAGGAGAGGACCCAGCAGACACGGCGCTGCGGGAAACCGTCGAAGAGACGGGATGGCGGCCCAAGTCGCTGGAACATGTCGTGAGCTATCAGCCCATGATCGGCATGGTCGACTCGCCACACGAGATTTTCGTAGCGCACGGCGCCGAGAAGGTCGGCGAGCCAACCGACCTGGAAGAGGCCGGCCACATCGAGTGGGTACCGCTCGCGGACATCCCCGGACTCATGGCCCGCGGTGAGTTGCTGGGCTCTGGCACCCTGGTTGCCCTGCTGCACATCCTGGCGACACGGCGCACTCAGGGACTCACAACCGCGCACTGAGCAGATCGACGCGACGACGCTGCCGGACCGAGCCGGTACGGCTCGCCAACAAGCGAGCCTGCCGCAGGTGCGTACCCGCGTCGTCGTACTCGGCTCGTGTGAGGTGCGCTTGTGCCAGGTCGGCGTGAAGGCCGCCGCGAGCGCGCACGAAAGTTGGGTCCATGACCTCAAGCGCACCGTAGAGGCTGGCTACTGCGGACTCCTCCCCGAGAAGAGCGAGCACGTTGCCTTGCCACCTGGCGAGATGGGCGCCGTTCAGGAAGATACTCAGCATGTCCGGGTCTCGGTCCTCGGGGCCCGGCGGAATGACGACCATGGCTGCTTCCAGCGCGTGCCGACATGCGTCCGGCATGCCGGCATGCGCGCACATCTCAGCTTCCGCGGCGTACAGCCACGCCCGCAGCCGTGCGGAACCGGACGGTCCGACAGTGCGCTGAGCGTCGCGCACCAGGTCGACGGCGAGCGCTGCCCGCCCTGCCTCGCAGAGCACGTAGGCCTGCTCACCCATGGCGTGAGCCAGGTACATCGGCTCTTCAGCGTCGCGCGCCGCACGCTTGGCGAGTTCGTAATGCCGCCACGCTCGCTCAACCGCTCCCGAGTCGATTGCCTGCCATGCTGCGAGAGTCGACGCCCCCGCGAGCGCGAGGGCCACGGGTCGGCGTGCGCTGGGCAGTACTGCGAAGTTGAGCGCGTCTTCGAGGGCCGAAAGGTGGCCGGTCATCTGGTCGACCAGGGACGCGGCGCCCCTCTGTCGGTCCATGGTGCGCAGTAGCTCGGTCTGGTCGTTGAACGCCTTCACCATGGACTCACCGACGCTGCTGGCCGAATCGATCCGACTCAGTAGGTCATCGTATCCGTCCGCGGTTGGCACAGCCGGTACCGGGCCGGCGTCCCGCAACTCCCCGTCCGTGACCCCGAGAAGCTGCCGTAGGACGCGCGCGTACCGGTCTGAGATGGTGCGTTTGCCGTTCTCCCACTCGGAGACGTACACCCGCAGACTCGCGGTCGACGCAACGTCCGTGAGGTGCCGCCGAGCGTACTGCTCGATCTCGCGGACCAGTCGCTCTTGAGACCAGCCGCGCGCCTTCCTCGCGCTTCGAAGTCCTGCGCTCACAGGCCACCCCTCCGACGGCAGACGACGCCCTAACTGACCTTCCCAGGATGCCGCACGTTGCCGCAGGTCAACAGGGGTTAACAAGCCCCGAGTTAAGCCCTGTTGGCTACCGGCGGCCTGCTGTGGGCGGTCTCCTGAAAGGGCACCGCAGCGAGGTGACCGCCACCCGATAAGGCGAACCACCTTGACTCTGGTGCGCACCAGATGCCAATCTTCTGGTGCGCACCAGTTACCGGCTTGATGCCGGTGGCGGCGTGAGAGGGCGGGGACGCTGCAATCCCGCTAAAGGCCAGGTAGGACGCAATGGGCTTCGGCCCAACTGGCGAGGTGGCCCGGCGACCGCGAGCAACGGCCGGAGTGTGGGGACGAGGTCCCCCTTGCAGTGCTCCATCCCATTCGGCCAGCCGAGAGGAACCCAATGATCAGACGATGTACCGAGGCGTTGCCCGCGCTGGACCGGCGCAGGTGACAACGCCCTTCGTGTCGGTGGCCGCGTAGTCCAGGCCGCCAGTTCAGACCGTGGTCCCCGCGACTATCGCGGGGCCGGTTGCCTCCCTCGCCCGTCCGGCTCCTTTGCGGGCTCGTACGGGCGGGGCTGAGGGGAGCCGGAAGGTCCGGAACCAGGAGCGGCACCCCGGGGGCAACCGGGGTGCCGCTCGATACAGGCACCTATGTAGGAGGCACCTGTGGTCAGCAGTCTGACAGACCAGGAACGCGACGAACTCTCCAAGAAGGTCAGCGAAGCCAACCGCCGTTCCACCGGCGGCTCCGGCCGCTGAACACGCATCGCCCCGGATCACGGTGTGAGGCTGCCGGATCGAATCCAGCCCGGGGCACTCGCCGCCAGCTCTGGCGGCCGGGCTCGCCACGTGACGTGGCAGCCCATCCCTGAACGGCGCGCGGCCCCGGTGCTCGAACACCGGGGCCGCTGTATTAGGCCGTTCCACCGACAGGAGAAAACGACCCATGAAGAACATTGTGGCCGGTCACGTCGCGGCCAGCACCACCGAGTTCATCGAGCTGGCCCTCGGCACGCCGCTGGATCTCTGGCTGGGAGCCGAGGGAGAGAGCGAGATGGAGCGTGCGGCCCGTATGGACGCGGCCCGTGACATTCTCGCCGACAGCCCCGACCTGCCCGACCGTGTCAGCCGGGTCGCCGCCGAGGCGATCGAGGCTTACGCCCCCGAGCTGTTCAACGTCGCGCTGCTCCCCACCCGCCGGGCGGCTGGCCGTCGTCAGTACCGGGGCGGTGTGGCGGCATGACGACTACGAAGCAGAGCGCGGATCGGCCGGCGGTTCCGCCGCTGACTCGCCCGGAAATTGGCCTGGCCGGGATCGGTGCACTCGCTGCGGCCGGTGTCGGCGCCCTCGGTTTGATCTCCTCGTTCGATGCCGTGTCCGAGGCCGCGGCCCGGTGGGGGTTCAGTGAGCCGTGGATGGTCCCTACCGGGATGGACGTCTCCATCCCGGTGTTCTCCGTGGCGTACCTGCTGCTGATCCGGATGGACATGCCGCTTGCCTGGGTCCGGTTCGTGCCCTGGATTCTCACCCTGGTCACCTGCGGTCTCAACGTCTCCGCGGGGCAGGGGATGTCTGCGAAGGTGGCACACGGGACGATGCCGCTGCTGTGGGTGGTGTTCTCTGAGATCGGCGCCCACATCTACGCCTCCCGCATCGGCGCGGTCACCGGCCGGCGCATGGACAAGATCCGCGCCTCGCGGTGGCTGCTCGCCTTCCCCTCCACATTCGCCCTGTGGCGCCGGATGACGCTGTGGGAGATCACCTCCTACGCCGATGCCCTGGCCCGCGAGCGGGAACGCGTACTGGCCCGCGCTGAGCTGCGCGAGCAGCACGGGCGCCGGTGGCGCTCGAAGACACCCCGCCGCGAACGGGTCCTCCTCAAGCTCGGTGAGGTCAACCCCACACCCGAGCAGGAGACGGCGCCGACCGAGCCGCCCACGACGAAGCCGGATCCTCAGCCGGAACCGGAGCAGGCGGCCAAGCCGAAGCCATCCTCGAAGCCGTCGGCTCGCCGGAGTGTGAGGCCGAAGGTGAAGCCGAGGCGGACCCCGGAGGAGATTCTCACCGAGGCCCGGGAGGTCACCACGGTGTGGCCGGACGCGGCCCTTACCGCGGACGGCATCCGTGAGGCGGTACGCGTCTCTGCGGCGACCTCTCGCACGTTGCGCGACACCCTCAAGGCAGAGCGCGCCGCTCTCCCGCTGCACTCCGTGGCCACTGAGCAGGACGACGACGGTGACGCCATGGCCGGGGCGGTGGCGGCATGAACACCCTGTTATCCGCCCTCACTGCTGCCGGTCCGATCGCGGCCGGATGGTCGGTCCACTCGCTGTGGCTGCGCCGCTCCCTGCGTAGCGCTCGTAGGGACCCGCTCACCGGGCTGCACACACGGGACGGCTTCACCCGCCGCGCCGCCACCCTGCTCAAGGATTCCCGGGCGGTGGTGGTCCTCGCAGACGTCGACCGCTTCAAACAGATCAACGACAACTACGGCCACGCAGCGGGGGATGCCCTGCTGAAAGCGACCGCGGACCGGCTGGCCCACTACGTCGGCCGGGCCGGTGTCGCCGGGCGGCTCGGTGGTGACGAGTTCGCCGCCGTCGTCATCGACGACCACGGCACCGTCTCGGACCTTCTCTCGGTCCTGCACGGCGTGCTCGCCCGCCCCGCGGACGGCTTGGACCCCGCCGTGCACACCACGGTGTCGCTCGGCTGGGTCCGCGCCGCCGACCACCCCGGTGAGGACCTGTCCGGTCTGCTGCGCCGGGCGGATGAGGCGATGTACGCGGCCAAGCAGGGACGGGCCGGTGTTCGCCGGGCGGGGCTCGGCAGGCTGCTCGCCACATGGTCCGGCCGACGTGCCGGCCGACGCGGCACGGGGGTGGCGGCATGAACGCTCTGCGGATCGGTTCGGTGTGCTCGGGCTACCGGGGCCTGGACATGGCCGTGGAAGCGGTCTTCGGCGGCAGCCCGGCATGGGTCGCGGACAACGATCCGGGCGCCTCCCGCGTCCTGGCCCACCACCTCCCCCATGTCCCGAATCTGGGAGACATCACGGCAGTCGACTGGCACCAGGTCGAGCCGGTGGACATCTACTGCGGCGGGTATCCGTGCCAGCCGTTCAGCACCGCCGGCCGACGGAAGGGAACCGAGGATGCCCGGCACATCTGGCCCCACATCGCCCATTCCCTTCGCGTTCTACGACCCCGACTCGCGGTCTTTGAGAACGTCGCAGGGCACCTTTCACTCGGATTCGACAGCGTCCTCGGTGACCTTGCCCGCATCGGGTTCGATGCGGACTGGTGCACTCTTCGCGCGTCGGACATCGGCGCCGCCCACCAGCGCAACCGCCTCTTCCTCCTCGCCTGGCCTGCCGACACCAGCGGCCAGGGACTGGCGCGGCGGTGGGCAGAGGGGACAGCTCCCCACCGCCGTCGGCTCGCTGCTGCCGACACCCTCGACGTCGGAGGCGACGGGGGCGGGGCACGCGGCTCAGGGCGGGATGAACCTGCGACACGTCGTCTCGTTGCTGCCCACACCGAGGGCATCGGCGAACGAGAACCGGCAGACCAAACGCACCCCCTCGCAGGAAGCAGGGACGCACGGCCTGTGCTTGGCGGCCGAGGTCTGCGAGCTCTTGCCGACACCGACGGCGACGCCCTACGGGAACAACCAGTCGGACAGCCCCGGCGCAGCGGTTCGGCCATCACTGAACTCTCTCGCCCCGGCGCTCCTGCCGACGCCAGTCGTCGCGGACTCGAACAACACCGCGAACTTCCGACCGGACGGGACGCCGTACGGCAAGGGGTACGGCCGGACGCTGACGGACGCGACACGGCTGCTGCCCCGAACTGGGGTGGATACGGACCGGCGATCGAACGGTGGGAAGCGGTCATCGGGCGCCCCGCCCCCTGGCCAGTTGACGATATGGGACGCCTGAACCCGCCCCTGGTCGAGTGGCTCATGGGACTGTCCGCCGGGCACGTTACCGATGTTCCCGGCCTGTCCCGCACCGCCCAGCTCAAAGCGCTGGGCAACGGCGTCGTCCCGCAACAGGCCGCCGCCGCGCTCCGGTACCTCGCCGCCAGGCAGGAACCCGGCGCACGGTGGGGGAGGGCAGCGTGATGTCCGAACCCATCGTCGCGGCCGACCTGTTCCGCACCGTGATGGCAGCGGCCGGAGGTCGCTGCCAGTGCACCGGGCAGTGCGGACAACCCCACGCCAAGACCGACGGCCGCTGCCCCCGCGAGCACGACACTTACGCGGGCAAGCACGGCGGCCCCGTCCGGCTCATGGCCGCAGCCTCCGACCCGACCCTCACCGACCGCCAGGCGGCATCTCTGCCCGCCGCCCGGCTGCGCGCCTGGTGCCCCGGCTGCTTCACCGCCGCCCAGCGCACCGCTCACCCCATCAACGAACAGCACGCCGAGCAGGGCGGCTTGTTCGCTCTGTGAACCGAACCGCTCAACAGGGCCCGGGCGGTCGGCCTACCAAAGCGCCGTCCGGACCCCTTCCAACCCCAGTTGTCCGGGAAGGACTGTCAGTGAATCACGACGACGAAAGCGAACTTTTCAACCGACTCGAAGCCGACATGAACACCCCCGCCGGACCCGACTCGGGCGGGGAAGTAGTCGACCTCGGCAAGGCACGGTCGGCTCGGATCGAGTCGGCCGACCCTCATGCCGACCGGTCGTCCGACTCGGCTCCCGCCGGGTCGGGTTACGGGTCGGGCGACCCGACCGCGCCGATGATGGTGGATGGTCCGGCGGAAGTCGGGCCTGGGTTCATGGGCCGGATCGTCGGGGCCAAGCGTCGGGCGATCCTGCCCGTGTGGCTGCGCTCCACCACCGAGCTGCGGACCGCGACCCGGTGGGCCGCAGGCCACTACGGCCACCTCGCCGGGTACCACACGCTGCGCTCCCCGTACTACGCCGCCCGCCTCACCTTCCAAGCCCCCGTCGGGGCGGCGAAGTTCATGGGCGGGACGATGCGGTGGGTGTCCGACCGGGAGGGCGAGCCGGTCCGGCTCGCTTCCGTCCGGCGCGAGGACGCAGCCGAGTACCTCAAGCTCTCCCGCCAGCGTGACGGCCGGGTCCGGCTCCGCACCCTTGCGGCGGTGCTGGGCATGTTCGTCGGGATCGGTGTCGCGCTCGCCATCTACGTCCTCGCCCCCGGCTGGCTTCAAGTCCTCTCGGTCGGGGCTCTGCTGCTGGCCCTCGGGTCGGCCGGCACTCAGGCCGACGCCCCCGTCATCACCCGCGCGGTAGAGATGACCAAAGCGCCCAAGCTCACCAGCGACATCGTGCTTCGGGCCCTGGGAGCACTGGGCATCACCGCGATCAACCAGGTGCAGAGCAAGGGCCGGGACGGGTTCACCTTCACCGCCCCAATCACTCGCGACGGCCCCGGATGGCGTGCGGAGGGAGACCTGCCCTACGGCGTCACGGCCACCGACGTGATCGAGCGCCGCGACAAGCTGGCCTCCGGGCTGCGCCGCAAGCTCGGGTGTGTGTGGCCCGAGCCGGTCCCGGACGAGCACACCGGGCGCCTGGTGATCTGGGTCGGTGATCAGGACATGTCCACGGCCACGAAGCCCGCATGGCCGCTGATCAAGGGCGGTTCCGTCGACCTGTTCAAGCCGGTCGCCTTCGGTACTGACCAGCGCGGACGCTGGGTCGAAATCACCTTGATGTACATCGCAGGCATCATCGGAGCGATCCCCCGCATGGGCAAGACGTTCCTGCTCCGCCTGCTCCTGCTCATCGGCGCCCTCGACTCCCGGGCCGAGATCCACACCTACGACCTCAAAGGCACCGGCGACCTCGACCCCGTCGGCGAACGCGTCTCCCACCGCCACCGGGCCGGGGACGAGGACGAGGACATCGAGTACGCGCTCGCTGACCTGCGGGAACTGCGTACCGAGCTCCGACGCCGGGCCAAGATGATCCGCTCCCTTCCCCGGGACATCTGCCCGGAATCGAAGGTGACGTCCGAACTGGCGGACAAGCCCAAACTGGGCCTCCACCCGATCGTGATCGGGGTGGATGAGTGCCAGGTCTGGTTCGAGCACCCCAAGTACGGGGCCGAGTTCGAAGAGATCTGCACCGACCTGGTCAAGCGCGGCCCCGCCACCGGCATCGTCCTGCTGCTCGCCACCCAGCGCCCGGACGCAAAGGCCCTGCCCACCGGCATCAGCGCGAACGCGTCGGCCCGGTGGTGCATGAAGGTCATGGGCCAGGTCGAGAACGACATGGTCCTCGGTACAAGCAGCTACAAGCGGGGGATCAGGGCCACGATGTTCTCGTGGAACGACAAGGGCATCCTCTACTTCGTCGGTGAGGGCGCCGACGCGAGGATCGTCTCTGCGGTCTACGTGGATGCCCCCGCCGCCGAGGTGATCGGGCTGCGGGCCCGCCGCCTGCGCGAGGCTGCCGGACGCCTCACCGGGCACGCTGCCGGGGAGTCGTTCGAAGAGCGCGAGTCGTCCGGGTTCGACCTGCTCGCGGACATCCTCGCGGTCGTGCCGGCCGAAGAGCCGAAGGTGTGGTCCGAAGTCGTTGTGGCCCGCCTCGGTGAGCTGCGGCCGGACGTCTACGGCGGGTGGGAGCCCGAGCAGCTGGCCGCCGCCCTCAAGCCGCACGGCATCAGCACCGGCCAGGTATGGGGCAAGACGGAGGCCGGGAAGGGCGCCAACCGGCGCGGTATCGAGCGCTCCCACATCCTCACCGCGATTGCGGAGCGTGACGGAAACCGGGACGCGGGCTAGCCGGTTTCGCCGCTAGACCTAGCAGCACACCCCGCTAGGTCTAGCGGCACCGCTAGCGGCACATCTGCCGCTTGATCAGCGCACTAGTTCCTAGCGCCCCACCTGCGCAAACCCCGAAATCAGGCCCGGGAGGCCCTTCATGACCCCTGCCCTGCTCGCTAGCGCACTCCTTCTATTCATCACGCTCAGTTACAGCGGTCTGTGTGCGGTCTCGCCGTTCGGGGCCTGCCGCAAGTGCCGAGGCTGGGGCTTCGCGACCAAGACCGACCGCAAGGGCCGGGCCAAGCGAGGCAAGGACTGCCGCCGCTGCAAGGCCACCGGCAAACGCATCCGCATAGGCCGCCACCTCTTCAACGTCGCCGCCCGCCTCCACCGCGACGGCACCCGCTGAACCCACCCACCACCGCACCGGAAGGGGGCCCGTCGTGGCCGTCACCGTCTCCCTAGTCCTGCTCTTCGGACTCGTCCTGTTCTTCCTGCTCCGCTCCAACAGCCTCGGCTGGGGCGCCGCGTTCATCGCCGTCATGTTCGGGTTCTTCCTCGCCTCCACCGGCGCCTCCGGCCCGATCAACGAACTCACCACCGCCGTCATCGACGCCATCCCGGACCTGTAGGAGGCAACGCCATGAACGAACCCCTGATCCAACGCCACTGGGTCGCGCTCGCGGTCCCGAAGGTGGCCCCCGCCGTCGCCACGTCCACCGTGCTGATCCTGGGCCGGATCTGGAACGCCAACGGCGCCGAACACTCCACCGGCAACGCCGCCTTGATGGTCGTCCTCGCCGCAGGTGCCGCAACGGCCGGAGCATTCGCCTCAGCCGGTCGCGCCGGTGACTCTGTCATCGCCGGGACCGCGTTCGCGACGTCCGGCGGGCTCGCCCTGGCAGGCGTTGCCGGATACGCCGACGGTCTCCCGCTGCCGCTGCTGATCTGGGTGCTCGCCACCACGGCCGCATACGGCATCGCAGCCCGCTACTGGCGCACCGACCGCCGCGACACCGTGGCCCACGACCGGCAGACCACCGTCCGGCGCGAGGACCGCGCCCACGTCGAACGCGTCGAAGCCCTGCGAGCCGGGGCACAGATCGAGGTCGCCCGCACCGGCGCGGCCTACGCCGAACAGCTCGCCACCGCACTCATCACCCGCGCCGCCCTGCCCGGCTTCGACCCTGCCGCACTCACCCACGCCGGACTCCCCGAACTCCCCGCCACCGGCACCACCAAGGAGCACTGACATGAGCACTGGCAACGAACAGTGGCCGACCCCGAGCGCGGCATACGCCAAAGCCCCGGGCATCGTCCGTGAAATCGGATGGACCGCTCAAGCAGCAGCCGACAGGACCTTCGGGTCGCGCATGGGCCGGGAGTTCTGGCTTCGCAAGGCCGCGCTTCTGGACCGCATCGCACTGGCTGAGGAAGCCGAGAGACGCGGCCGGGACGCCACCGGAGCAGCCGAGCACGCCGCCGCACGGCTGATGGACGTGGACGACCCGGACACCATCTGCGACCCCCGCCACTACGTCCGCCAGCAGTACGCCCTGTGGGCCAACGAACAGTAGCTATGCCGAGGGCGGCCCCTCTCACGCCAATGAAGCGGGCCGCCCTCGTCCAGCAATCCTCATCAGAGAACTGGAGACACCAGCATGACTCAACCTGTCCCGATCCGGCGAGCGCCCGGGCCCCTGCTCGCCCTCGCCCTCGAACTGGCTGCCCGCACGCTCCCCATCCTGCCGCTGCGGGCCGGGAAGCTCCCGTTCGGCAACTGCCGGCCCTGCGCGAGTAACGCGTGCGGTGGCCGCCCGGTCATGAAGACGTCCGGGCCGTGCGAGTGCCCCGGCGTCTGCCATGGCTGGGCAGCCGCCACCACCAACAGCGCCATCCTCGCCTCCCCGCCGTGGCTGCGAGCATGGGAGCAGGCTCAGGCAGTGGCCTACCACCCCGGCGGGGCCGGGCTGACCGTCGTGGACCTCGATCACGCCGACGCCATCGAGTGGGCCCGCCAGAGTCTCCCCCGGACCCGCACCGTGCGGACGACCCGGGGCGAGCACTGGATCTACCGCGGGACGATGCAGTCCGCGAACGCGGTCCGCGACGGCGTCGACATCAAGTCCACGATGGTCTACGCCCGGTGGCTCGGGCCCGGCACCGGGGCCATGGCCGACCTGCCCGAAGCCGTCCGCGCCCTGGTTGTCAGGGAACCGTCCCCGGTCCGACCAGCGCACCACGATGCCCGCGTGCCTGCGCCGTGCGGGGGCGGGGAGTGCCGCCACCGCACGCCCGCCTACCTGAACCGTGGCATCACCATGGCCGAGCAGCGCATCACCGAGGCCACCAGCGCGGTTCACGCGACCGTCTACCGCACCTTCCTCGCCGTGCTGTCCGCCCACGGCCGGTGCGGCTGCCTGACCGACACTCACGTCGCGCGGCTGTTCGCCGCCGCTCAGGCCAAGGGCGAATCCGCCCGGCACTGCACCGACGCGTGGACCAACGCGCTGACTCGGTTGGGATTGTGACCATGGCAGACGACGAGAAGAACCCTGCCCGCGAGGTCATCACCGACTACGCGCAGGCGCACTTCCGGTACTTCCGCACCGCCGACGGGACCGTCTACGCCCAGAAGAACGGCCACCCGGTGGCCCGCCCTATCCGCTCCCAGGGCACGACGGGCAGCCACCGGCAGGAACTCATGGTCGGCCTGTTCAAGGACGGGCGCGGCGTGTTCAACGGGACCGCGCTCAAAGAGGCGCTGGACCTGATTGAAGCTCTGGCACTGACCGAGAACACCCAGGCCGTGCAGATCCGCGTCGCCCCCGGATTCGACGAAGCGACGTGGCTGGACCTCGGACGCAGCGACGGGCAGTCCGTCCGCATCCACCCCACCGGCTGGGACATCACCATTCCCGACCCGCGTGAGGTGTGCTGGCGGCGCACCCAGCTCACCGGGGAACTCCCGTTGCCGGTCAAGGACACCGACGGCAAGGGCATCGATCTGCTGTTCAGGCTGACGAACTTCGCCAACGCGGAGACCGAGTGCCTGGCCATGGCGTGGCTGGTCGGCTGCCTGGGGCCGTCGGTGCCCGTCCCTGCCCCGTTTCTCACCGGCCCGCAGGGGGCGGGGAAGTCCACGGCCGGCCGGATGCTCGTGAGGATCATCGAGGGCATGAGCGGCGACCTGCGCCGGGCGCCCAAGGATGAAGAGAACCTGATCGCGGCCGTGGCTGCGGGGTGGGTCACCGCGCTGGACAACCTGTCCCACATGACGCCGGACCTGTCCGATGCCATGTGCTGCATCGTCACCGGAGCCGAGTCGGTCAAGCGCGCCCTGTTCACCGACGGGGACGTCCACCGGGCCCGCTACCGCCGCCCCCTGCTCCTGACCGGCATCGACGTCGGCGTCATCCGCCCCGACCTCGCCGAACGGCTCCTGCCCCTGCGGCTGGAGCGCCCCCGCGCCCGCCGCACCGAGGCTGAACTGTGGGCGGAGTTCGAGGACGCTTTGCCCGTCATCCTCGGCTCGCTCCTGGACCTCGCCGTCAAGGTCCGCGCGGCCGACGCGGAGACGCCCACCGACCTGCGGATGGCCGACTTCGCCCACCTGTGCGCGCAGGTCGACGCGGCAACCAGCCTCGGAGCGCTCAACGCCTACCGGGCCAGCCTGGACGACCTGAACGACGACGTGATCGAGGGCGATCTCCTCGCGCAGACCGTTCTCCAGCACGCCGACAGCATCGAACCGGGCGGCGAGCAGCGGATGACGTCCACCCAGTGGCTGCAGTGCCTCAGCGGCGTCTACAGCGGCGACGAACTGCGGCCCCTGCCCAAAGGGTGGCCGACCACCGGCAAGGTCCTCTCCGACCGCCTCAAGCGCCTCCAACCGACGCTGGCCGCCCGTGGAGTCCTCATCGACTCGGGGCGCACCCGCGAGGGCCGCTACCTCGAAATGACCCGCCGAGCCACGGCGCCCCCACACGAGCAGACCGGAGCGTTCTGACCCGCAGCCCGTTCACTCGGACAAGCAAGAAGAGCACCAGCCCCCGGCCGCGCGTGCTCTTCTTGCTGTTCGGCGGAACGCCGCCCGCTGGTCGCGCCGCGCAGCGGCCCCTCATTCACGCTCTGAGAGAGCGCCGGACCACTACAAACACCCCTTCTTTTTTTCCTAAGTAGGGAAGCTCTGCGTCACAGCGTCACGCCGACGGAAAAAACAGCCCCTGGCCTGCGGCTACAGGCGTGACGCAGACGGAAATCTCTGCGTCATCCCGCGTCACCTGCGTCACGCCGTGACGCAGCCCGTGACGCACCGATGACGCACCCCCACACCCCTGCGTCACACAAAACACCAGGTCAGGGGCCCGCGTGACGCTGGTGACGCTGTGACGCAGAAATCCGCACCTAGGACAGGCACGGTCCCGGTGTCCCGTGACATCGAAGTTGGACCGTTTGCCATCGAAGGTGACGCGGGGCGCTATCTGCGGTCAGCGCTGATCGCGCCGTGCCTCCCGGATGGCGCGCATGTGCTGGGCATCTCGCTGCTCAGCGTGCTGCCGAGACCGTGCTATCAGGGGGCCCATCACTGCCCACACTGCCGAGATGATCAAGCATCGGCCCGCGAAGTCCCACCCCCACGCCAAGTCGCCCGCCCACGTCATGACAGCGCTCATCACGACTCCCGTCGCCACCGCTGCGCCGATCCGCTTCCACCACATATCCAGCAGCTACCCACTCAGGCATCGCAGGAGCGCCTGCGAGCAGTCCAACTTCGATGGCAAACGGTCCAACTTCGGTGTCACGGGACACCCGGAACACCCATACCTCGAAGTCCTGTCACTCTCCCAAGGAGTCGCACCATGGCCCGCCCCAAGATGCTCAAGCTCCCGGAAGTCCTCGAAGAGATCGACATGAGCCGCGCCGCCTTCTACCGCATGCGCGCACGGGGTCAGGCACCCCGCATCCAGAAGCTGCCCAACGGTCACCTTCGCGTCAGCCGTGCCGACCTGGACGCCTGGTGGAAGTCCTGCGAGCAAGCCGCCGCGTAAGAACACCGCAACAACCACACGGGGCCCGTCACGTCGACGGGCCCCTTTCGCATGGGAGCAGTATGCAGACGTACGACGTACGGATTTGGACAGTGCGGCAGCGAAAGGACCGCAACCAGAGCTCTGCGGAACTCCGGTGGAGGACGGGATCCACTCCCCATTCTCAGACGTTCCGCACCAAGACTCTCGCCGAGGGGCGGCGGGCGGAACTGCTCCGAGCGGCCCACGCAGGGGAGCCTTTCGATGAGGCGACCGGCGTACCTGTTCGGGAGCTACGCCAGCGCAACGACGTGAGCTGGTATCAGCACGCACGCCAGTACATCGAAATGAAGTGGCCGCACTCCCCCGGGTCCACACGACGGACCCTCGCCGAGGCCATGGCGACCATTGCGCCGGCACTCGTCACAGACACCAAGGGCATGGCCGACGCCAGGACCGTACGCACTGCACTGTATGGCTGGGCGTTCAACATGACCCGCCGGGCGGAAGAGCCCCCACCCGAAGTCGCCAAGGTTCTTGCTTGGTTCGAGCGCAAGTCACTGCCCACGTCCGCACTGGCCGACCGCATGCATGTCCGGGTCGCGCTCGATGCCCTCACCAAGAAGCTGGACGGGACCACTGCCGCTGCCTCGACCATTCGCAGGAAGCGGGCGATCTTCCACAACGCGCTCGGTTACGCCGTCGACGCGGGGCGCCTATCTCAGAATCCTCTCCCCCAGGTCCAGTGGAAGGCACCCGAGCAGGTGGAGGAGGAGCTGGACCCCGCGACCGTGCCTGACCCTCGCCAGGCGCTCGCCCTCCTTAATGCCGTTCGGACGCAGAGCGCGAGAGGTCGGCGTCTGGTGGCGTTCTTCGGGTGCATGTACTACGCGGCTGCACGGCCGGCCGAAGTGATCGGGCTCTGCATCTCGGACTGCGATCTCCCCCGGCGTGGCTGGGGCGCTCTGCGGCTCCGTGAGACGCGCCCGCGCTCAGGTGCTGCCTGGACCGACAGTGGCACGTCACACGACCGGCGCGGGCTCAAGCATCGCCCCAGGAAGGCGGTGCGCTCCGTACCGATCCCACCTGACCTGGTCGCTCTGCTCCGCTGGCACGTCACCGCCTTCGGGGTCGCGCCTGACGGTCGGCTCTTCCGCACCCAGCGCGGTGGGCTGGTCCAGGACACCGGATACGGGGAGGTGTGGGCAGAAGCCCGCTCGCGGGCCCTGGCTCCTGCCCAGCGGAGTTCCCCACTGGCCAAGCGGCCGTATGACCTACGCCACGCGGCAGTCTCGACCTGGCTGAGTTCCGGTGTGGAACCTCAGGTGGTCGCACAGCGCGCCGGCCACAGTGTGGCCGTTCTCTTCCGCGTCTATGCCAAGTGCCTGGACGGTGCCGCGGCGACGGCCAATGCCCGGATCGAAGCGACCCTGCGGGGCGGGCGGTAGCCCTGAACCTTGCCCCACGCCTGCCCCACACAAGCTGGTCAGCACGCGAGATTCAGTGAGACAGAGTGGGACTTAAGGCACTTATGGGTCTCGTCGTCACTGGCCCATGAAAGAGAGCCCGTGAACAGCATTTCTGCTGCTCACGGGCCCTCTCGTTCGTGTGGCGGCGCCAGGGTTCGAACCTGGGTAGGCTGAGCCGGCAGATTTACAGTCTGCTCCCTTTGGCCACTCGGGCACACCGCCTGGAACGACGCCTCGGTTCCCGTGAGGGCGCCTTGGCGACGTCGTAAACGATACCCGATACCCAGGGGTGCTACGCCACCCGGTTGATCAGCGCCGGGGGCGCGCGCGGGTGGCTAGGCTTTGTGCCGTACCCAACGCATACGACACAAGGAGCCACACGTCATGGCCGACTCCAGTTTCGACATCGTCTCGAAGGTCGAGCGGCAGGAGGTCGACAACGCCCTCAACCAGGCCGCCAAGGAGATCTCCCAGCGCTACGACTTCAAGGGGACGGGCGCGTCGATCTCCTGGTCGGGCGAGAAGATCCTCATGGAGGCGAACGGCGAGGAGCGGGTCAAGGCGATCCTCGACATCTTCCAGTCCAAGCTGATCAAGCGCGGGATCTCCCTGAAGTCGCTGGACGCGGGCGAGCCGCAGCTGTCCGGCAAGGAGTACAAGATCTTCGCCACGATCGAGGAGGGCATCTCCCAGGAGAACGCCAAGAAGGTGGCGAAGATCATTCGCGATGAGGGTCCGAAGGGCGTCAAGGCGCTGGTCCAGGGCGACGAGCTGCGCGTCAGCTCCAAGAGCCGGGACGACCTGCAGGAGGTTCAGGCGCTCATCAAGGGCAAGGACCTCGACTTCGCGGTGCAGTTCGCCAACTACCGGTAGACGGTCGGACGGTCGGCTGCCGTGTGCAGCGGACCGGGGCGGGGCGGGGCGTGCCATGCGGCACTTCCCGCCCCGTTGCCGTGTCCGCGGGGATCACACGGGGATCAGGCCGGCGGGGTCAGCGGCGCTCACGGGAGTTGCCGAAGAGCAGCCGGTAGGCGATCAGCAGGACGAGCGAACCGGCGATTGCGGCGACCCAGGTCGCCGCGTCGAAGAAGTCCGTGCTGATGGGGCGGTCCAGGAAGCGTGAGGACAGCCAGCCGCCGAGGAAGGCACCCACGACGCCTATCAGGGTGGTGCCGATGATGCCGCCGGGGTCGCGGCCCGGCAGGAGGATTTTGGCTATGGCGCCGGCCAGCAGCCCGAGGATGATCCAGCTGATGATGCTCATGTTCGCGTTCCTACCCGTCACTCGTTCCTGCAAGCCATGACGCTCGCAGGACGGGTACGGTTGCCTGCCGGCTGTTCCGTCAGTGCCCCACGAGCGGCCGGTCGCTGGGGACGATCTCCTTGCCGAAGGGCATCAGGGAGACCGGGATGAGCTTGAAGTTGGCGATGCCCAGCGGGATGCCGATGATCGTGACGCACAGGGCGATGCCGGTGCAGATGTGGCCGAGCGCGAGCCACCAGCCCGCCAGGATGACCCAGAGGACGTTGCCGATGAGGGAGCCGCCTCCGGCGCCGGGACTGTCCACGACGGTGCGGCCGAAGGGCCAGAGGGCGTAGACGCCGATGCGGAACGCGGCCACGCCGAAGGGGATGCCGATGATCGTGATGCAGAGCAGAAGCCCTGCGGCCATGTAGCCGAGGAACATCCAGAATCCGCACAGGACCAGCCATATGACGTTCAGGATTGCGTTCATGGTCGATACCCTGCCATCTGCTCGAGTCGGGCGATGCGTTCAGCCATGGGCGGGTGGGTGGAGAACATCTTGGACATGCCCTGGCCGGGACGGAACGGGTTCGCGATCATCATGTGGCTCGCGGTCTCGATCCGCGGTTCGGGGGGAAGCGGAAGCTGCTTGGTCCCGGCGTCGAGCTTGCGCAGAGCGGACGCGAGGGCCAGGGGGTCACCGGTGAGCTGAGCCCCGGACGCGTCGGCCTGGTACTCGCGGGACCGGCTCACGGCGAGCTGGATCACGGAGGCGGCGAGCGGGCCGAGGATCATGATCAGGAGCATGCCGAGAAGGCCTGGGCCGTCGTCGTCGTCCGACCGTCCCACGGGGATGAGCCAGGCGAAGTTGACCAGGAACATGACGACGGAGGCGAGGGCTCCCGCGACGGAGGAGATCAGGATGTCGCGGTTGTGGACGTGGCTCAGCTCGTGTCCGAGGACGCCTCGCAGCTCACGCTCGTCGAGGATCTGGAGGATGCCCTCCGTGCAGCACACGGCCGCGTTGCGCGGATTGCGGCCGGTGGCGAAGGCGTTGGGGGCCTGCGTCGGGGAGATGTAGAGCCGGGGCATGGGCCGGCGGGCGGCCGTCGAGAGTTCGCGGACGGTGCGGTAGAGCTGCGGTGCCTCGAATTCGCTGACCGGACGGGCCCTCATGGCGCGCAGGGCGAGCTTGTCGCTGTTCCAGTACGCGTAGGCGTTGGTGGCCAGCGCGACGAAGAGGGCCACGATCAGGCCGGTCCGTCCGAAGAAGCTGCCGATGACGATGATGAGGGCCGAGAGGCCCCCGAGGAGTACGGCGGTCTTCAGCCCGTTGTGCCGGCGGTGCACGGTACGCCCTCCAAGTGGTGCAGCAGGGGGACCCTTGCTCGGTGGTGCTCCACTGCCCAGTGGAGCCTCCCGTACTGGTCAACGCGAGGCGAAGGAAGCTAGTTCCCTTGTGCGAGGTGGCCGCGGGCACAGGCAGCAGGGGCGGATCCTGGTGGATCCGCCCCTGGGCCGTACGGGTGGCGTGGTGCCTGCGCGGGCGGGTGGTGCCCCCTGCGGCAGTGGGTCAGCGCTGGGCGGGGAGTCCCGCGAGCGCGCGTGCCTCGGCGTCCGGCACGACCTCACAGGTGCAGTGGGCGCAGCGGCTGGCGACGGAGGGGATCTCGCTGAAGCAGTGGGGGCAGTCGCGGAGGGCGGCCTTGATGTCGGCGGCCTTCTCCTCCTCCTTGGCCGTGAAGCGGTTCTGGACCTTGGCCATGGGGAGGACGACCAGGAAGTAGAGGACCGCGGCGGTGATGAGGAAGGCGATCGCGGCACTGACGAAGAGGCCGTAGGGGAACTTCACGTCGTCGACGGTGAAGACGGCCTTGGTGAAGTCGCCGGTGCCCCGGGTGAACAGGCCGATCAGCGGCACGATGAACGCGTTGCTGAAGCCCGTGACCACGGCGGTGAAGGCGGCTCCCACGGCGAGGCCGATGGCCATGGAGATGACGTTCCCGCGGAGGATGAAGTCCTTGAACCCGTTCAGCACCGCTCTGGCTCCCTCTGTGCTCTTCATGTCGTACCCGTCCTGCGTCCCCTGTCGTGACGCGTGCACGCATGACCATGCCCTGTGCGCGGCTCCGTGGGCAAGCCGGTCGGAGCCGCTCAGAAGAGGCTGACGGCGGCGAAGCGGAGGATGAGCTGCGGAGCGCCGGACAGTGTGATTCCGGCTACGGCGGTGAGGACGATCACCAGGGTGAGCGGGGCGGGGACCCGGTGCCGGTGCGCCGGTGGCGCCGTTCCGGGGGGCGTCTGGGCCTCGGGTGCGCGGAAGAGTTCGGCGGTCCACCGGAGGTAGTAGTACAGCGCGATCACCACGTTGACGGCCATGACCACGGCGAGCCAGCCGAGTCCCGCGTCGACGGCCGCGGAGAAGACCGTGACCTTGGCGAAGAGGCCGACGATGCCGGGCGGCAGGCCGGCGAGGCAGAGGAGGAAGAAGCCCAGGGCGAGCGCGGCCAGGGGACGGGTGGCGTACAGGCCCCGGTAGTCGCTGAGCCGGTTGCCCGGGTGGGTGCGGGCGACGAGAGCGGCGACCGCGAAGGCTCCGAGGTTCACCACGGCGTACATGAGCGCGTAGGCGACGGTCGAGCCGATCCGCGTGTCGTCGGAGTACGCGGCGGCGGCGATCGGCACGAGGAGGTAGCCGGCCTGGCCGACGGACGACCAGGCGAGGAGGCGTACGGCGCTCCGGGCGCGGGTGGCGCTCTGCCGGAGTGCCGCGAGGTTGCCCGTGGTCATGGTGAGCGCGGCGAGGACGGCCAGGGCGGGGCCCCAGACGTCGGCGTACGACGGGAAGCCGATGACCGTGACGAGGACGAGGCCGGAGAAGCCCACCGCCTTGCCGACGACGGACAGGTACGCCGCGATGGGCAGCGGGGCTCCCACGTAGGTGTCGGGGACCCAGAAGTGGAACGGGGCGGCGGCCGTCTTGAAGGCGAAGCCGACGAGGGTGAGGACGACACCGGCCTCGGCGAGGGTCGTGAACCTGCCGGGGACGTCGTCGAGGCGGGTGGCGATCTCCGTGAGGTGCATGGTGCCGGTGGTGGCGTAGACGAAGCTGACGCCGAGGAGCATGACGGCGGTGGCGACGACCGAGGAGAGGAAGAACTTCAGGGCCGCTTCGGAGGAGCGCCGGTCGCCGCGCTTGATGCCGACGAGGGCGAAGGCCGGCAGCGAGGCGACTTCGAGGGCGACGACGAGGGTGGCCAGGTCGCGGGCGGCGGGCAGGAGGGCGGCACCCGCGGCGGAGGACAGGAGCAGGAACCAGAACTCGCCGGCGGGGAGCTTACGGGTGTCGCCGATCGAGAGCAGCGCGGTGAGCAGCGCTCCGCCGAGCACGAGTGCCTGGATGACGAGCGCGAAGTGGTCGGCGGTGTAGCTGCAGGCCTGGCTCCCGCCGGTGAGGCAGAAGGTGGAGCGGTCGCCGTCGCGCAGCGGGATCAGCATGGCGAGCGCCGCCACGAGCCCGGCGACGGCTCCGTAGCCGAGGAGCGGCTTGTGCCGTTCGCCGGTGAAGAGGTCGGCGACGAGGACGAGCAGGGCCACGGACGCCGCGATGACGGGGGGCGCGATCGCGAGCCAGTCGACGGACTGGACGAGGCTTGCCGCCCCGGTTGCGCTGTCGGCTGCCACGGTCACGACTTGCCTCCTGCGAGGAGCTTCTGCACGGCCGGGTCGGTGAGGCCGAGGAGGACGGCGGGCCAGAGTCCGGCGAGGACGGTCAGGGAGGCGAGCGGGGTCCAGGCGGCGAGTTCGTGGCGCTGGATGTCGGCGACCGGGTGCGGCTGCTCACTGTGCTCGCCCATGCAGACGCGGCGTACGACGATCAGCATGTACGCGGCGGTGAGCAGGGTACCGAAGGCGCCGATCGCCATGAAGGTGAGGAAGGCGGGGCGGCTGAGCCCTTCGGCGGGGTCGAAGGCGCCGAACAGGGTGAGCATCTCGCCCCAGAACCCGGCGAGCCCGGGGAGTCCGAGCGAGGCGACCGCGGCGAAGGCGAGGAGGCCGCCGAGCCGGGGGGCGCGACCGTAGAGGGCGGCGCCGGTGGCTCCGGCCAGGGTGTCGAGGTCCGCGGTTTCGTAGCGGTCCTTGACGGCGCCGACGAGGAAGAACAGCAGGCCGGTGATGAGGCCGTGGGCGATGTTCGCGAAGAGCGCGCCGTTCACGCCGGTCGGGGTCAGGGTCGCGATGCCGAGGAGCACGAAGCCCATGTGGCCCACCGAGGAGTAGGCGATCAGGCGTTTGAGGTCGCCCTTGGCGCCGGGGCGGGCGAGGGCGAGGCAGGCGAGGGATCCGTAGACGATCCCGACGACGGCGAACGCGGCGAGGTACGGCGCGAAGGTCCGCATCCCGTCGGGCGTGACGGGGAGCAGGATGCGGACGAATCCGTACGTCCCCATCTTCAGCATCACGCCGGCGAGGAGCACGGATCCGACCGTGGGGGCCGCGGTGTGGGCGTCGGGAAGCCAGCTGTGGAGGGGCCACATCGGGGTCTTCACGGCGAGCCCGATCCCGACCGCGAGTACGGCGATGACCTGCACGGATGTGGTGAGCCCGCGGCCGTTGTCAGTGGCGAGTGCCACCATGTCGAAAGTGCCGCTCTTCACTCCGATGAGGAGCAGCCCCAGCAGCATGACCACGGATCCGAGCAGCGTGTAGAGGATGAACTTCCAGGCGGCGGGCTGCTTCCGGTCGCCGCCCCAGCGGGCGATGAGGAAGTACATCGGGATGAGGACCATCTCGAAGGCCAGGAAGAACAGGATCAGGTCGAGGACGGCGAAGGTCGCGAGGGTGCCGGACTCGAGCACGAGGACGAGGGCGACGAAAGCCTTCGGGGAGGGGCCCCCGGGGGGCTTGAAGTAGCTGTGGAGCGCGCAGAGGAAGGTCAGCAGCGCGGTCAGCACGAGGAGGGGGAGTGAGATGCCGTCGGTACCGAGGTGGATCCGGACGTCGAGTGCCGGGATCCAGCTGATGTCCGTGGTGGCCTGCATCGTCGACGGGTGGTCGTGGTCGAAGCCCGCGGCCAGGACGAGCGCGGCGAGGAGCACGGCTCCGGTGACGGTCACGCCGTGGCGGAGCACGGCCTGGTCGGGGTTCCGGCCCTTGAGCCCGGGTGGTGCGGGCAGGAGGGCCGCGACCGCTCCGAGGAGCGGGGCGACGACGATGAACGCCAGAAGGAACTGCATCACGGATGCGTTGATATCGAACACGGCTCACGCCCCGGCGTAGACGTTGGCAAAGACGACGGCGGCGATCGCCAGGACAAGGGTTCCGGCGAGCAGCGCGCCGAGGTAGGTCTGCACGTTGCCGTTCTGGGCGCGGCGCACCGCGGTGCCGAGTCCGCGGGCGATGGCGGCCGAGCCGCGTACGTAGGTGTCGACGACCTCGCGGTCCAGGAAGCGGACGAGCCGGGCGGCGGCCCCGACGGGGCGGACGAACGCGGCCGTGTACAGGGCGTCGAGGTGGAAGCCGGTCACCGCGTGGCGGTGGAGGGGGCCCAGCAGGAGACGGCCGGGGTCCGAGGGGTCCGGGGCGTCCGCGATGGTGCCGTACACCGCCGTGTGCGAGGCGATCGCCTCGGCCTCCACGAGCGCGGGTTCGGCGTCGGGGTGGGCGACGACCGCTCCGACGGGGGGGCGGTCGGCAGCGTACGCCGTGGTGTGGCGCCAGGCCCCGTAGGTGACGAGTCCGCCGACGAGCCCGACACCGGTGGAGAGGACGGCGGTCGTGAGGGAGGGGGCGAGGCCCTGTCCGTCGAACCAGTCGGTGAGGGCACCGGCGGTGAGGCCGAAGGCGATCGTGGGGACGGCGAGGACCCAGAGGACGGAGGTCATCGCGACGGGCTGCCTGCCGTGGTCGGGGACCTCGGGGCCGCGCCCGCGGAAGGCCAGGAGCCAGAGCCGGGTGGCGTAGGCCGCGGTGAGGACCGCGGCGAGGAGTCCGGCGACGAGGATCGTCCAGCCGGCGGCGGCCGGGGCGACGTCGCGGTCGCCGAAGGCGGTGTGTTCGGCGGCGACGAGAACGGCTTCCTTGGAGAAGAAGCCGGCGAACGGGGGGATGGCGGCGAGCGCGAGGAGGGCGACGGTCATCGTCCAGTAGGCGTCGGGGATGCGCTTGGTCAGCCCGCCCATGCGGGACATGGCGGCGAGTGAGTTGGTGCCCGCCGCGTGGATGGCGACGCCCGCCGCGAGGAAGAGGACGGCCTTGAACGCACCGTGCGACAGGAGGTGGAAGACGGCGGCCCCGCGGTCGCCGACGGCCAGGGCGCCGGACATGTAGCCGAGCTGGCCGATCGTCGAGTAGGCGAGCACGCGCTTGATGTCGTCCTGCGCGAGAGCGGCGAGTCCGGAGCCGATCATGGTGACGGCCGCCATCACGGCGAGGACGACGAGGGCGGCGCCTGAGGCGGCGAAGACGGGCAGGAGCCGGGCCACGAAGTAGATGCCGGCGGCGACCATCGTCGCGGCGTGGATGAGCGCGGAGACGGGGGTGGGGCCGGCCATCGCGTCGGGCAGCCAGGTGTGCAGCGGGAACTGCGCGGACTTGCCCGCGACACCGGCGAGGAGCAGCAGCGCGATGAGGGTGGGGTGGTCCAGCCCGCCGTTGGTGACCGCGGCCAGGATGCCGGTGATGCGGAAGGTGCCGGTATCCGCGGCAAGCGCGAACAGGCCGATGAGGAACGGCACGTCGCCGAGCTTGGTGACGAGGAAGGCCTTGAGGGAGGCCGCGCGCGCCTCGGGGGTCTCCCAGTAGTGCCCGACGAGGAAGTACGAGCAGATGCCCATGATCTCCCAGCCGACCAGGAGCACCATCAGGTCGCCGGAGTAGACGACGAGCAGCATCGCGGAGGTGAAGAGGGAGACGAGGGCGGCGTACGAGGGGTAGCGGGCGTCGTCCTTGAGATACGCCGTCGAGTAGATCTGTACGCAGGTGGCGACGAGCCCCACGAGGACGGCGACGAGGACGGCGAAGCCGTCGAGGTGCAGCGCCAGGTCGACCGGGACGGAACCGGTGGGGGTCAGCCGGGTCGAGGCGTCGATGGACCGGCCGCCGCCCTGGCGTGCGGCGACGACGACGGCGAGGACGGCGGCGGTCAGGGTCGGCAGGACGGCGAGGGGGCGGACGAAGCCCGGTGCGCTCCGGCCCAGGAGGAGCCCGGCAGCGGCGCCCAGGAAGGGGAGGAGGAGGACGAGGACGGCGAGGGTCGTGGTGGTCACGCGGTGGCCTCTGCCTTCTTTGCCTTCCCTGCCGGGGCAGCGGACTGGTCTGCGGTGCTGTCCCCGGTGACGTCGGCGTCGGGGAGCGCTTCGGCGTCGTCGGTCTCCGCGGTGTCGCGGAGCCGGTCGATGTCCGAGCTGCCGCGGTTGCGGTACACGGCCAGGACGATCGCGAGGCCGATGCCGATCTCGGCCGCTGCGACGGCGATCGTGAAGAGGGTGAGGGCCTGGCCTGCGTGGAGCGCGTCGCGGAGCCAGACGTCGAAGGCGACCAGGTTGAGGTTGACGGCGTTGAGCATGAGCTCGACGGACATCAGGACGAGGATCGCGTTGCGGCGGGCCAGCACGCCGTACAGCCCGGTGCAGAAGAGGAGGACGGCGAGGACGGCGGGATAGGCGAGGTGCATCAGCTCTGGTCCTCCCTGTTCGCTGCGGGGCGTTCCTGACCGGCCGGGCGGTCCTGACGGCCCTTGGGGTCCTGGCGGTCCTTGCGGGAGAGGACGATGGCTCCCACGAGGGCGGCGAGCAGCAGGACGGAGAGCGCTTCGAAGGGCAGCACCCAGTGCCTGAAGAGGAATTCCCCGGAGGCCTTGGTGGAGCCCTGGGCGGGACCGTCCAGGTTGATCCAGGTCGTGCGGAACGCGTCCACGACGATCCAGACGAGGGTGCCGGCGGAGGCGATGGCGACAGCGAGGGCGATCCACCGGTTACCCGAGTCGGCGTCCGGGGAACGGCCGATGGGGGCTCTGGTGAGCATCAGCCCGAAGAGGAGGAGGACGACGATGGAGCCGACGTAGATCAGGACCTGCACCCATGCGATGAACTCGGCGGTGAGGAGGAGGTACTCCACCGCGATGCCGCCGAGTGCCACGACGAGCCAGAGGGCCGCGTGCACGAGTTGCTTGCTCGTGACGGTGATCAGGGCCGCGCCGAGGGTGGCGAGACCGACGAGGACGAAGACGATCTCGACGCCGGTCGGGGAGAGGAAGCCGGGATGGCCGGCGGCGAGGGTCACTCCTGCCCCTCCTGTTCCGCTTCCTGTGCCTGCTGGGTCTGCTGGGCTTCCTGTGCCCGGACCTTGTCGGCCGTCTTGCGGGCTGCGGCGATCTCCTTGGGCTCCTCGGCTCCGGGGTCGAGCGCGGGCGGCTCGGGGACGGTCCACATCCACTCGCGGAGCTTGTCGCGCTCATGGGTGAGTTCGTGGATGTCCGTCTCCGCGTACTCGAACTCGGGCGACCAGAAGAGCGCGTCGAAGGGGCACACCTCGATGCAGATACCGCAGTACATGCAGAGGGCGAAGTCGATCGCGAAGCGGTCCAGGACGTTGCGGCTGCGCTCGCGGCCGCCGGGTGCGGCGGCGGGCATCGTCTCCTTGTGGGAGTCGATGTAGATGCACCAGTCGGGGCATTCGCGGGCGCAGAGCATGCAGACCGTGCAGTTCTCCTCGAACAGCCCGATGACGCCCCGGGTGCGGGGCGGGAGTTCGGGCTGGACGTCCGGGTACTGCGCGGTGACCGTGCGCTTCGTCATGGTCCGCAGGGTGACGGCGAGACCCTTGGCCAGGCCTGAGCCGGGGATCGGGGGCACTAGTTGATCGCCACCTTCACGATGCCGGTGAGCGCGATCTGCGCGAGAGCGAGGGGGATGAGCGTGGACCAGGCGAGCTTCTGCAACTGGTCCTCACGCAGCCGGGGATAGGTGACCCGGAGCCAGATGACGACGAACGCGAGAACACCGGTCTTGAGCAGCGTCCAGACCCAGCCGAGTCCGTCGGCGCCGAGCGGCCCGTGCCATCCGCCGAGGAAGAGGACGGTCGTCAGTCCGCACAGGACGACGATCCCGGCGTACTCCGCGAGCAGGAACAGGGCGAAGCGAAGACCCGTGTACTCGGTGTACGCACCGAAGATGATCTCCGAGTCGGCGACCGGCATGTCGAAGGGCGGGCGCTGGAGTTCGGCGAGTCCGGCCACGAAGAAGACCAGGGCGCCGACGATCTGCCAGGGCAGCCACCACCACTCGAAGGCGTTGAGGATGCCGGGGAGCGAGACGGTGCCGGCCGCCATGGCCACGGAAGCGGCGGCGAGCAGCATCGGCAGTTCGTACGCGAGGAGCTGCGCAGCGGTGCGGAGACCGCCGAGGAGGGAGAACTTGTTGGCCGAGGCCCAGCCCGCCATGAGTGAGCCGAGCACGCCGACGCCCATGACGGCCAGCACGAAGAAGATGCCGGCGTCGACGACCTGCCCGACCGCGCCCTCGCTGGGGCCGATCGGGATGGCGACGATCACGAGGAGATACGGCAGCAGGGCGACTGCGGGGGCCATCTGGAAGATGCGGCGGTCCGCGTCGGCCGGGACGACGTCTTCCTTCTGCGCGAACTTCACCCCGTCCGCGACGAGCTGGGCCCAGCCGTGGAACCCGCCCGCGTACATGGGGCCGAGGCGGCCCTGCATGTGGGCCATCACCTTGTGCTCGGCCTGTCCCACGACGAGCGGGACCACCATGAACACGGCGAAGACGATGACGAGGCGGAGGGCGACGTCGAGTACGTCGTTCACGCGGTATCGCCTCCGGCGGGACGGTCGGGACCGGCTGAACGGTCGGAGCGGGACGAGGAGTCGGGGGCGGGTTCGGGAGCCGGCTCGGGGGCGCTGTCCGGACCGCTCCCCGGATCGCTGTCCGAGGCGTGGCCTCGGTCGCTCTCCGAGGCGTGGCCCTGGTCGCTGTCCGAGGCCTGGTCAGGATCGCCGTCGGCCGCCTCACCCTGCGCGGAGGATTCGGACTCCTCGGGCTCCGACGGTCCCTCGGGCCCGGGCGCCCGTTCGGGCTCGGCTGCCGGTTCGGGCTCGGACGGCTCGGGCTCCGACGGCCCCTTGGGCTCGAGCGCAGGCTCCGAGGCGGTTGCGGGCTCCGGTTCGGGCTCAGGCGCAGGCTCCGACTCAGGCGCAGGCCCCCGTGCGGGTGCCGGTTCAGGCGGGGGCGCGGATGCCGGTTCAGGCGCAGGCTCCGGCGCGGGCGCGGGCGCGGGCGCAGATGCCGGTTCAGGCGCAGGCGCGGACGCGGGCTCCGGCGGTACGGACCGCTGCTCACCCGTCGGCTGCTTCGGGGCCTCGTCGAATGCGGGCCGCGCGTCGTGCCAGGGGGCGTCGGCACTGCCCGCCGTCCCCGCCTCGCGGGCGGCGCCGGGGTCCGTCGTGGCAGCCGGAGGTGTGGGG
>NZ_NEUF01000155.1 GCF_002910915.1 Streptomyces sp. SM10
AGTTCGTGTGAGTAGTGCCAGCCTTCGGTGTTGCGGTGCTCCTCGGCACGCTCCTGGTAGAGGTGGAGCACGCTCGGCTGCGAACCGTCCATAAGCGCCATGACGTCGGCCCATTCGTGCCGCAGCTCATCCGCCCGGAACAGGATGGTGTCGATCCCGCGTATCCGACGGAGGTCGTCACTGATCGGTCCCTCGACGTAGTCGGGGCCGTCGGCGGCGGCGCGGACCCCGGCCAGCACCTCGGGTCCGTGGTCGAGGAACACCTCGGCGTGCTTCCACGCTTCGGCGTCCCGCTTGACCTTCCCGTCCCCGTAGATCTTGTCGTCCAGCGGCCAGCCGTCCGCGTCGCAGAGGGAGTCCGAAACCGCGTCCCAGGCGTCGCACGCCTCGTTGATGCCGGCGGCGGCCGAGGCCAGTGCCGGGAGGTGCCGTCGCCACGCCAAAGGGTCGGTGGCCTGCGACGGCTGGTTGTCACCGGAGGAAGGAGTGGAAGAAGCAGACATGATCGATTCCCGTTGCTGTGCTGGTCGTTGGGCTAGGCGGCCATGCGGGCGTCTGTGTCGAACAGCTCCCGCTCGGCCGGGTGGAGGATGTGCTGGGTGATGAAGGAGCGGCCGGCGACCTTCCACAGACCTCGGCCCTTGGTCAGGGCGGACACCGCCTGGGTCTCGACGCCGGTCAGGCCGAGCAGAGATGCAGCGGCGGCGAGCTGGTCGGGCTCCTGGCGGTAGATGATGCGCGTGCTGCAGTCCGCGAGGAGCCCCTCGGCCAGGACTCGGCCGCGTGAGCCGGCGTCGCCCGCCGAGAGCAAGTCGCTGAGGCGGTGGATCACCATGAGGTTCGCGATGCCCAGCCCTCGGGAGAGCTTCCACTGGCTCTGCATCCGCTCCAGCAGCCCGACGTGCCGCATCAGCCGCCACGCCTCGTCGTAGATCACCCAGCGCCGACCGCCATCGGGATCACTGAGGGCCGACTCCATCCACGCGCTCGCGCACGTCATCGCGAGCACCAGTGCCGTGTCGTCACCGGAGCCGCCGAGACGGGAGAGGTCGATGGACAGCATCGGTGTGGTCGGGTCGAACGAAACGGTGCTCGGCGCGTCGAACATGCCGCTCAAGTCGCCGTGCACGAGACGTCGCAGGGCATGGGCGAGGTCCTGGGCGGCTGAACCGAGGTGCCCCGTCTGGTGGCCGAGGGCCTGGTCGAGGCGTTCGGGGGAGCCGAGTACGTGCGCGATCTCGCCGAGCAGCGGCACCGTGCCCCGGGCGGCGGCGTCAGCGACGACCAGATCCAGGGCCAGGTCGAGGGCGGTGTGCTCCATCGGCAGCAGGTCGCGCTTCAGCACGGTGCGGGCGAGGCTGGCCAGCAGCAGCAGACGGCGCTTGCGAACCTCCGTGAACCAGTCCTCCTCGCTCACGGAGGCGGGCCGGGCCGGGGCGTCCAGCGGATTCAACCGTCCAGGGAGCCCCGGGCCCAGGGCGATGCTGTAGCCGCCGAGGGCCTGCGAGACACCGGTCCACTCCCCCTTGGGATCGCAGGGGATGTAGATCCGGTAGCCATGGGCGATCGACCGAGTGGCGATCGACTTCGCCAACGCCGACTTCCCCATGCCGATGATCCCGGCCAGCACCGCGTTGGGGTTCGTGAAGCCCTCCACCCTGCCGCTGTTGTAGAGCGAGAACGGGTCGAAGCAGAAGGCCGCCTCCGCGTGCACATCGCGGCCGATGAACACCCCTTCGGCGCCCAGGCCGCCCTCGGCCACGAACGGGTACGCGCCGCTGGCTGTGGCGGTGGTCATCCGGTGGGCGGGCAGGGCGAGCTTGCCGCCGCGGGCGGAGGCCGGACCGGGGCGACCGGCGAGCGGGTAGGTGGGTCGCAGATCCGGGTCGAGGGTCTGCTCGGCGCGGTGCTTGGGCGGGTTTCCGGCGAGGCGTGCCTGGCGGCGGGCTTCGGTAAAACCGGCTCGGGCGGCCCGCTGTTCGGCGCGTGTCGTCTTACGGGGCACGAACAGAGGGGAGGCGCTGGCGCGGGTACGGGGCATGAGTGTTTCTCCAGGTGAGGGGTGGGTCAGCGGCGGACGAGGCCGGTGAACGGGGCGTGCAGGTCGGCCGGGGTGGTGCGCCGCCGCACGAGATGAGCGGTGCGCTGATGGCGCTGGCAGATGGTCAGTCCCGGTGCTCCCTCCGGAAGGCCGGCCTGGCACGCCTCTGGTGCGGGGATCTCGCCGGAGTCCGGCCGGGGCGCCGCGTGGTAGGCGGCGTGGAGGTGCTCGATTGAGGTCTCGCACAGCCAGTACGAGGCGGTCCTCGAAAGCGATCAGCGGTTCATGCTCGCGATCCCAGGCATGCTCTTTGCCGGGGCTGCATATGTCGTCTTTGCGGCAGGGGAGTTGCGCCGGGCGGATGCCGGGCTCAGAAGTTCGTAGCCGGTGCAGGTCTGACGATTCCAGGTTGTGACTGATCGTTTGTCGGGGCGCTGCCATCGGCTGTCGCGCTTGGAGGCCCGCCCCGCCAGCCACGGGGTCCTCGGCCACTGCAGGCCGCCCGGACCTCCGCTACCGCCAGCGGAAGGGTACGACTGTCGGAGGGCGGTTGCGGATGCAGACCAGAGTGTTTCGGCGGCCGATGTACGTGGGGTTTCCTGTAGCCGCGGCGATTACGTCCTACGTCTTTGCGGTTTTGATCGTAGGTCCGTGGGACGAGGAGCCGGCGGCGGCGTTCGCAGTCGCCGGAGCTTCGATCTTCTTCTGGGCGCTTGGATGGGACTCGGCCATCCGTAGCACTGCCAATCATGTGTCCTTCACGAACTTTCTCGTGACCGCAACCGTCGCCTGGACCGATGTCGACGAGGTGAATGTGCATGATGGGCTGACCATTATCTTGAGAGACGGGCGCGAGATGGGCTCGGTCGCCTTCGGTAGTTCGCTGCTGGGTTCCTTCACCGGCTACAGGACTCATCAACGGGCCTTTCGTCTGCTTCGAGAAGCCCAACTCCAAGCGTCCGGCGCGCAGGGTGGCAACAGGGGACAAGTCCGGCGGCACTGGTCGTTTGAATGGAGGCGGCTCCTCTGTGCCCTCGCAGTTGTCTACGGCCCACTCGCGGTGATCTTCGTCCTGTCGCGGTAAGCGGAAGTGCATGCCTGAACTTGCTGACGTGGGCATATATTGATGGAGCCCAGGGGTTACGTTCTTTCCTCCGGCCTGTGCTGGCGGGGAACGCTGGGAGCGGTGATCACGGGAATGCCGAGGTCGACGACGGCGTGGGGTGGGCGCCGGTCGAGTTGGGTGAGCTTCTGCTCTGCTCCGGCAAGGCTGACCTGCAGTCCTTCCATCTCGCCGAGCCATTTTTCGCGTTCGGCCTCGGCGATGCGGGCGAGGAGGTTGTCGCGGATCTCAACGAGGCGGTCACGCTGGGCGGGGTCGGGCCACAGCATCGGGCAGCGGACGCAGGCATGTTCGTGAATGCAGGGGGTGCCGAATGCGCGGCCGCATGCTCCGATGGAGACCTTGCGCCGCTCGAAGTGGCCGAGGAACTCTTGCCATTCCTCGTCGGTGGGAACGCGGTATTCCTCGCTCGGGCGGAGGGACCGGCGGCGGGCGAGGAAGGCCATGTGCGCCTGGATTGCCTCTTCGGGATAGACGGCCTTGTAGCCGAGAGTTACGTTGATGTCCTGGTGGCCTGCGATCACCTGGGCGATGTGCGGCGGCAGCCCGTTGAGGATGGCATCGGTGATGAAAAGCCGACGGAAATCGTGCGGGGTGTAGCGAAGCGGGGCACCCATAACTTCGGTCAGGCCCGCGTCGGTGAGGGCCTCGTCCAGCATGGTGCGAACGGTTTCATCGGTGAACGCGCAGTCCTCACCACGGATGCGTTGTTGGAACAGCAGCGGGGCCGACTCCTGCCACGCACATTCGCGGCGGTCGTAGGAGCGGACCAGGGGA
This sequence comes from Streptomyces sp. SM10, assembly GCF_002910915.1. GTDB lineage: Bacteria > Actinomycetota > Actinomycetes > Streptomycetales > Streptomycetaceae > Streptomyces. Next base: position 3,942 of record NZ_NEUF01000155.1, read on the forward strand.
ACGGCGCCCGTGGCCTCCCGTGCTCGGCAGATGATCGCGCTCAGGACGTCGGCGAGCTCAGGGCTGACCAGCAGCAACCTCTCGGTATCCGTCTTGGACGGGACGATCTGCAGCAGGGGGACAAGTTCACCAGTGGTGGGCAACCGGTATTGGACCAGGCTGTGGTGGCTGAGTTCCAGCAGTTCCTCGATGCGGATGCCGGTGCCCCGCAGGACCTCGACTACGGCCCACGTCCAGAAGGCTCTCTCCTCCTCGAGTCCCAGATCGCGGCGCTTTCCGGTGGACGGGTTCTCGGCCCAGACCCTGCCGGCCGTTCCGTGCGGAACCACAGCGCGTTCGAGTTGCTGACCAGCAGCGGTGAACACCTCACCGGGCTCGGCATGCCGGGCGGCTTCCAGTACCGCGGCAGCGTCCTTGCGGCGCTGGTCGACCGTGCGGACGAGGATCGGCAGTACCGGCAGGCGCTCGCGGGTGCGGGCGTCCATTCTCGCCTTGCGCCGCCGTTGTACTTTGCGGTTTTCCAGCTCGTCAGTCCTTACCGGACTCGGTGCCACCCATGGGCCCCAGCGACCGGGATCTTCCAGTGCCCACTGGGCGATATCGAGGTAGAAGGCCCGCACCTGGGTGAGTGTGTCCCGGTGGTTGAGTCTCTCGACCTTCGTGCTGCTGCTTCGGCCGTCGGGTCCGGTAACGGTCCTGTCCTTGGTGCGAATCCTCTGCTTCCACTGCCCGATGACGTCCGGGGCGAGGCGGAGACCATCGGCGTCGGGGTGATGGTTCTCGATGTCCTGCCAGAAGCGTTTGCCCAGGTGATAGGAGAGGGACTTCAAGCTGTTGTAGTCCAGCGCGGGCTGACGTTCACGGAGATAGTCCACGAGCAGGTCACGGACGGGACGGCAGCGCAGTGCGTAGCGGTCGACCAGCTCCTCAGGGGCCCGCTGTCCCCGGTTGCGGACCTCGCGCAGGTTCTGCGGGGCACCCTCTCCCAGGGCTCCGAGCTGGTATAGCAGCCGGTAGAACACTTCGGTCCCCGCTGTCATCCGCTTGAGGACCGTGGCCTGGGCCTCGAAGAGCTCCAGGACGTCGCCGACGGTGATCCCGGTCAGTATGCCGCCCTTGGCCGCGAGGATGAGGGACCTGCGGCAGAGAGCCGCGCTGACTGCACCCGACCGTACGTCCTCGACCGACGCGCCCAGCTCCCGCAAACGCTCGAACCCAAGTGGGTCGCGGCTGCGGGCCATAGAGCGGACCAGAACCCCTCGGCGGCTGGCCCCCGCGGCCAGCCAGTCCACCGACGGCCGCAGAAGATCAGCACTGATTACTGTCGTCAGGGCGCGGCCCACCACCGGCATGCGCCAGGCCGCCTTGAGACCGTGCTCGTGCAGCCACTGCTTGATCACCGGCCGCCAGGCGGAGCCGGCTTGCTCGATGCCACTGGCCAGCCACCGCTCCTGCCAGGTCTGTCCCGGCTGGTCTTCCAGCCAGTCCAGCACCATGACGATGCCGTGCTTGTGGTGCACTTCGCTGCCGACATTTTCCAGCGCGAAGGGTGGACGGGACAAAAGCCGGGCCACCTCTGTGCGGGAACGCTCGGTACCCGGCCAGATGTCCGGAACGGCCCGGGCGGGGTAGCGCTGCTGGGCGGCCATGGAGCGTGTGAGTTGAGGCTCCGTTCCAGCGGCCGGTGTGCGGGAGCCGGAATGAGCCGATGAAGTGGTGGTCACCGGGCGCCAGCCCCGAACAGTACATCGAGGCTTTCCGGCCGGTAGTCGGCAGCTGGAGGCGGGGCAATGCGGGCGGCTGCCTGCCGTGTCTGCTCGGCGTGGTGGGCCAGCAGGCGCCGGATCACCACCTCCTTGCGGGGCGTGAGGTATAGCTGCGTTGTCGTTAATTGGACATGTCCGAGAACGAATTGGACATCGGTGAGAGGGAGGCTGGGGTCCTCGGCCATCCGATAGGCCGCGGTGTGCCGCAGTGCGTGCAGCGTCGCGGAAGTTCCTGCCTTGGCATTCGCCCGTTCAAACATGCGGTGAGCCGCGTGGTAGGTCAGCGGTCTGGACGGAGAGCGCAGGGTCCACCACAGCGGGAGACGCCGCCCGCGCGGAATCGCATCGTCCATCTCCAGCTGGTAGAGCCGCAGCCAGACGAATGCGTCGGTCGAGGCAGGCAGCTACTGGACCTCACCGGTGCCCTTGCGGACCACCGAGATCAGCTGGCGTCCCGGATCGGCTCCGGCCTGCCACGTGCTGAGTAGTTCGCTGGCCCGTGCACCGGTGGAGACGTAGAAGGCGACCAGGGCGCGGTCCCGGTGAGACGGAAGCCGGGCGAAGATCTCGTTGAACTGCTCGTCAGGGACACTGCGGGGTACTCGTTTGGGGACTCTCGGCCGGTAGAGCCCGGCGCGATCGTTACGGGCCGGTTCCATCGGATTGCTATGGGCGTGAGCCCGCCGGCCACGACGTGCTCGGTCCAGCGGGAACGGGTTGAGGACCGGGCCGGTGCCGATGTCGCGGTGGAAGTCGTAGAAGCTCCGCAGCACTGTCTCGCTGTGCGCTCGCACCGACGGGGCGTATGGCATTCCCCCTGCGGCCCACCGGCCCGCGTCGCTCGGGCGCCGCCAGTGCGGGCGCCTCGGCTGCCCAGCGACCTGAAGCCAGCGGGAGAAGTCCCTCGCCTCGATCCGGCTCGCCCGGTCCCACGGCACCTCGACAGCCCAGAGGAAGCGGAACCAGCGCAGCAGGTCCATCCCGTAGGAACGGGCAGTCGCTGCCGACCGGCCGGCTCCCTGAAGGTCCCGTAGGAAGGCGCGGGCTCCCTCGACCGGCTCCCCTGCGGGATCGATGAGCCGGTAGGGCTCCCACGGATCGGCCCTGGCCACCAGTTCCCCGACCAGGGGTACGGAGAGAGCAGAGAGGTCTCGAGGTACGTCCATGGCCAGCTCAACGACGTCAACGCCACAATGTCACTGACCTGCGGAATCTCCGCACGTAGTTCAGTCAACAGGTCGCGGTCCGAGCCCTTCTTGAACTCGATCACCACCGGGCTGCCGTTCTCATCGAGTCCAAGGGTGTCGATCCGCCCCCGGTGCCAAGGCCCGGTCGGATACTCCGAGGCCAGGAAACGGACGCCCAACATCTGCTCCAGGCCGGCCTCTACCCGCCGCTGCAGCTCCACCTCCAGCGCAACCGTCGAGCTGGCCAGCTCGACGTCCCGTCCGTCCGCGTCCCGCCGGAACATCATCAGCTCGGCCACCAGCGCCCCTCCCGCGATATCTGCAAGGAGGCCAATCGAACGAACGCCCTGGTTATTCCGCATGCGGGCAGTCCGAGGGCACGGCCGAGTGGATCCCTTCGTCAGCGCGGTTCCGACCGTTCGACAGGATTGGCCGATGCTGTGCACAGCGCGGCGACGAGGGGGAGCCCGGACAGGAGAAAGAGCGGTCCGTAGCCACCGAGGGGTACGGCGAGGGCTGCGCCTGCAAACGGCGCGAGAGCTGCGGCGATGGTCGCCGGTGCTGCGAGAAGTCCGGAGAGGCGTCCGTACTGGGCGGTGCCCCATCGATCGGTGATGGCGGTTGCCTGCAGGAGTGTGAGGTTGCCGCGGACCGCTCCGGCCAGCAGCGACACAGCGATCAGCATTGCGTACGGGCCGGGGACGGCGGCGAATGCGGCGGTGGTCAGTCCACCGAGGGCGATGAGGATCGTCGTGCGGGTCGTGACGGTGGTGCGCCGGGAGAGGGTGGCGTAGAGGGTGCGGCCGAGGGTCTGTCCGGCGCCGCCGATCCCGAGTGCCCAGGCGGCCTGGCTGGTGGTGTATCCGCGTTCCAGGAGGAGCGGTACGAGGGCGATGACGACGGCGTACATCGCGAAGCTCGAAAGGGTGAAGACAGCGGCGAGCAGCAGGAACGGTCGGCTGCGCCCGACCTCCCCAACGTCTGAAGCCTTGTGTACAGGGCGGGTTGGGGCTTCCGGCCAGGCTGCGCGCAAGGCCAGGGCGTGGGCGGGAATGGTGACGGCGGCGAGGATGACGGCGAGCACGAGATAGGTGTGGCGCCAGGACAGTTGGTCCGCGAGGGCTGCGGTCAGGGGTGCGAAGACGGTGGACGCGAGCCCGCCGGCAAGAGTGACAACTGTCAGTGCTCTGACGTGGTCCGGGCCCCACCAGCGGGTGAGGGCGGCGAAGGCGGGCTGGTAGAAGGTGGCCGCCATCGCGAGTCCGGCGAGCACCCAACCAGCGATGAAGACCAGGACGTTCGGGGCTGCGGCCACGATCAGCAGGCTGACCGCGCCGAACGCGGAGCCGACGGTCATGACGGTTCGAGGGCCGCGCCGGTCGAGGATGCGCCCGACGCCGATCCCGGCGAGGGCGGAGACAATGAGGCCGAGCGAGAATGCCGCGGTGGTCGTCTTGGCCGGCCAGCCGGTCGCGGCGGTGATCTGGGGGTTGAGGACAGGGAAGGCGTAGTAGACGCTGCCCCAGCTCACGATCTGTGTGACGCAGAGGGCCGGCAGGGCGGCGCGGGGCCGCGACCGGTCCCCTGTTCCGGTCGCGGGCCCGCGCGTGGGGGTGCCCAGGTCCGTCACGAGCCGCAGCAGCCACCCTTGGGAGCTTCCTCGGCAGCCGCTCCGATCGTGGCGGGAGCGCCGAGCTGGACAAGCTGCGGGGTGGGCGCGCAGCAGCCGCCGCCATCGGCCTCCTGAGTGTCGGGGGCGTCGAACAGGCCAGCGCCGCCGCAGACTCCGGTCTCGGGAAGCGTGAGTTCGACGCGGTCGGCGGACTCGATGTCGCCGGCGATCGCGGCAGCTACGGAGCGCACCTGCTCGTACCCGGTCATCGCGAGGAAGGTCGGGGCGCGGCCGTAGGACTTCATCCCGACCAGGTACACGCCCTGCTCCGGGTGGGAGAGCTCGCGGTGGCCGTGCGGGTAGACGGTGCCGCAGGAGTGCTGGTTGGGGTCGATCAGCGGAGCTAGCTCGACGGGTGCCTGGAGGCGTTCGTCGAGGCCCAGGCGCAGCTCGTCGAGGAACGACAAGGCGGGGCGGAAGCCGGTCAGGACGATGACCTCGTCGACCGGGTCCAGGCGGCGCCCGTCCTCACCGACCAGGACCAGGGTGCCGTCGGCGGCGCGCTCGAAGGCGTCGGTGCGGAAGTTGGTGACCGCGTCCGCGTGGCCCTCGTCGACGGCGGCCTTAGCCGCCAGGCCCAGGGCGCCACGCGCCGGGAGCTGGTCGGCTTCGCCGCCCCCGAAGGTGGAGCCCGAGATGCCCCGGCGCAGGATCCACACCCCCTTCGTGCCCGCGCCGTCGTCGGACTTGGCGAGGTCGGCGAGGTAGGCGAGCGCGGTGAAGGCGGAGGCGCCGGAGCCGATCACGGCGGTGCGCTTGCCCGCGTACCGGGCGCGCACCGCCGGGTCCTTCAGGTCCGGAACGCGGTAGGTGATCCGGTCTGCGGCGGCCTTCTCACCGAGGGCGTGCAGCCCGCTGCCTCCGGCCGGACTGGGCGTGGCCCAGGTGCCGGAAGCGTCGATGACGGTGCGGGCGAAGAGGCGCTCCTCGCGGCCGTCGGCGTGGGCGAGGTGCACGACGAAGGGCTGCTGCTCGCGGTCGGCGTCGACGATGCGGTCCCGGCCGGCGCGGGAAACGCCGGTGACGGTCGCACCGAGACGGACGCGGTCGCCGAGCACGTCGGCGAGCGGCTGCAGGTAGAGGTCGGCCCAGTCGCCGCCGGACGGGTAGGTGGCCGGGTCGGGCCGTGTCCAGCCGGTGGGGGCCAGGAGCTTCTCGGCGGCCGGGTCGACGACCTCGCCCCAGGTGGAGAACAGGCGCACGTGCGACCACTCGCGCACCGCGGCGCCAGCGCTGTGGCCGGCTTCCAGGACCAGGGGCTCGATGCCCTGGTCGAGCAGGTGGGCGGCGGCGGCCAGACCGGCGGGTCCGGCCCCGATCACGACGACGGGCAGCTCGGTGGTGACGGGCGCGTTCACGGCGACTCCTTACATGTTTCGACATCTGTCGATGGCTTGCGCGGCCCAGCATCGCACCTGTATTGATGAGCGTCAACATAGACATTCATCGAAACCAGGGGGATTCCTGATGGAGCGCATCGACGTCGCCGTGATCGGCGGCGGTCAGTCCGGACTCGCCGCCGCCCACACCTTGCTCCGCCATAAGCTGCAGCCGATGGTGCTGGAGGCATCCGGCGGTACGGCCGGGTCGTGGCCGCGCTACTACGACAGCCTCACGCTGTTCTCGCCCGCCCGGTACAGCTCCCTGCCCGGGATGCCGTTTCCCGGAGCTGACCGTGGCCGCTACCCGCACCGTGACGAAGTCGTCGCCTACCTCACCGCCTACGCCGACCGCCTGGACGCCGACATCCGCACCGGCCAGCGCGTCACCTCCGTACGCCGGGCCGGATCCGAATTCGAGCTGACCCTCGACGCTGGCGGCCGGCTCACGGCTCGCGCCGTCGTCGCGGCCTCTGGCACCTTCGGCCGACCGCACCGGCCAGCGCTGCCGGGCCTGGAGGAGTTCACCGGCCAGGTGCTGCCCGCCGCCGACTACCGCAGCCCGGTCCCCTTCACTGGCGGCCGGCTGGTGGTGGTCGGGGCCGGGAACTCTGCGGTGCAGATCGCTGCCGAGCTCGCCACCGCCGCCCGCGTCACGCTCGCCACCCGCGGACCGGTGAAATTCGCGGCACAGCGCATCCTCGGCCGAGACCTGCACTTCTGGACGGCCCGCACCGGCCTGGACATCGCGCCCCTCGGCCGGCTCCTGCCGCGTCCGCCGGCACAGCCGGTCCTCGACGACGGCCGCTACCGAGCTGCCCTGGCCGCCGGACAACCTGACCGGCGACCGCTGTTCACCGGCTCCGAGGGGAGCAAGCTCATCTGGCCGGACGGAGAGCGGGAGGAGGTCGACACGATCGTGCTCGCCACCGGCTACCGCCCCGACCTGTCCTACCTCACAGACCTCGGCGGCGCGCTGGATTTCGAAGGGAAGCCGCGGCACCGCGAGGGCCTGGCCACCAGCGTGCCGGGGCTGGCGTTCTTGGGGCTGGAGTGGCAGCGCAGCCTGTCGTCGAACTCGTTGCGCGGGGTGGGGCGGGATGCGGAGCGGATCGCCCGGCGCCTGGCTGCCTACCTCGCGCGCCGGTGACGAGTCTCGTCACGCTGGTTCGACGTGTGTCAACATAGACGTATGTCGAATGCGAAGGTGCTGCCGCTGCTTGAGCCCGCCGACGGTCAGGGCGTGGCGCCGTGCTGCCCGCCGCTGACCGAGCGCCCGATGACCGCGCAGGAGGCCGAGACGGCTTCGCGGATGTTCAAGGCGCTCGGAGACCCGGTACGGCTGCGGCTCTTCTCCGCCGTCGCCTCGCACGAGGGCGGCGAGGCGTGCGTGTGCGACATCTCCGACGTCGGCGTCTCCCAGCCCACGGTGTCCCATCACCTGAAGAAGCTGAAGGAGGCCGGGCTGCTCACCTCCGAGCGGCGCGGCACCTGGGTGTACTACCGGGTCGAGCCGTCGGTGCTCGCCGCGATGGGCAAGCTGCTGGCCATGCCGGCCGCCGCCTGACGACCGGACAGGACAGAGGGGGAAGCAGTGAGTGGGGCGCTGAGCATGGTGGTCGTGCCGCTGACGGCGAAGCACGCCGAGCAGGTGCTGGCCATCTACCAGGCGGGCATCGACGAGGGCAACGCCACCTTCGAGACCAGCCCACCCTCATGGGAGGCGTTCGACGCCGCGAAGCTGCCCGAGCACCGCTTTGCCGCTCTCGACGAGAGCGGACTGGTGCTGGGCTGGGTCGCCGCAAGCAAGGTCTCGGACCGGTCCGCGTACGCGGGCGTGGTCGAGCACTCCGTCTACGTCCACCCCTCCGCCCGCAGTCGTGGCGTCGCCTCCTCCTTGCTGAAGGCCCTGGTCGACTCCACGGAGCGGGCCGGGCTGTGGACCATCCAGTCCGGGATCTTCCCTGAAAATGCAGCCAGCCTCGCCGTTCACCAGCGGGCCGGCTTCCGGGTCATCGGCACCCGGGAGCGGATCGGATGCCATCACGGCATCTGGCGCGACGTCGTCCTCATCGAGCGCCGCAGCCCCGTCATCACCTGACCGTCAGAGGAACTGTGCGATCGCGCGGGCGGCGTCCCGGGCCGGGCGACCGACACCGATGAGAGTGGCGGAGGCCGGGCCGGTCCAGTCGCCGTAGCCGAGCAGATGCAGCCGCGGTTCGCCGAGCGCGCGGGTGCCGTCGGCGGGGATGTGTCCGCGCGCAGTGCGCAGGTTCAGCGGGGAGAGATGGGCGAGCGCCGGACGGAAGCCGGTGCACCAGATGACCGCGTCCACGCCCGTATGGCTGCCGTCCGCCCACTGGACGCCGTCGGCTGTGAGGCGGGCGAACATCGGCTTCGCGGCAAGGAGCCCTGCGTCGCGGGCGGCGCGAACGGGCGGCACGGCGACGATGTCGCCGAGCGAGGCGACCCCGCCGGTGTCGCTTCGGCCGGCTTCGAGGGCGCGGCGGCGGGCGGTGGCCACATCGAACAGGGCACGACCGTCGATGTCGTCGGCCAGGAACCGCGGCGGGCGCTGGGTCACCCACGTCACCTCGACCAGGCCGTCCAGGGAGAGGTCGGCGGCGATCTGGGCGCCGGAGTTCCCACCTCCGACCACGACGACCCGCTGCCCGGTGAAGTCGGCCGAACGTCGGTAGTTCACCGTGTGCAGCTGCCGACCGGCGAAGGCGCTGCGGCCGCGAACGGCGGGAAGGAAGGGACGCGACCAGGTCCCGGTCGCGCTGATAACCGCCCTGGCCCGCCAGGTGCCGGTGTCTGCCTCGACCAGGAGCGACTCGCCGTCCCGGCGTACGGCGTCCACGCGGGTGCCGTGCTGGGCCGCCGCGTCATAGCGTTTCTCGTAGTCGGCGAGGTAGTCCACCACGTGCCCGGCATCCGGGTAGAGCTCGCCCGCCTGGGCGGGCATGAGCCGCCCAGGCAGCGAGGAATGCTCGGCCGGGGAGAACAGGTGCAATGAGTCCCACATGTGCTGCCAGGACCCGCCCGGCGCCGGATCGGCGTCCAGGACGGTGAAGTCCAGCCCCTGGCGGCGCAGGTGGTAGCCGGCGGCGAGCCCAGCCTGGCCGCCCCCGACCACCACCACGTCGACCCGGTTCGTCACGGGGCCGTCGTCACCGCGTCGGCGGCGAACTTCTTTCGCCAGGCGAGGGCAACATAGACCAGGCCGATCAGCACCGGAACCTCGATGAGTGGCCCGACGACCCCGGACAGGGCCTGGCCGGAGGTGACGCCGAAGGTCGCGATGGCGACCGCGATGGCCAGCTCGAAGTTGTTGCCCGCCGCAGTGAACGCCAGCGTCGTGGTGCGGTCGTAGGCCAGGCCCAGGCCCTTGCCGAGGAGGAAGGAGCCGAAGAACATGATCGCGAAGTAGACCAGCAGCGGCAGCGCGATCCGCACGACATCCAGCGGCTGGGAGGTGATGGTCTTGCCCTGCAGGGCGAAGAGGATGACGATCGTGAACAGCAGCCCGTACAGCGCCCACGGGCCGATCTTGGGCAGGAACTTCGCCTCGTACTTCTCGCGGCCCATCTTCTGCTCGCCGATGCGGCGGGTGAGGAAGCCAGCCAGCAGCGGGATGCCGAGGAAGATGACGACGTTCAGCGCGATGTGCCAGACGGACACGTCCAGACCCTGGCCGTCGCCGAGGTTCATCCACCGTGGCAGCAGGTCAAGGTAGAACCAGCCCAGCAGGCCGAACGCTAGGACCTGGAACACCGAGTTCAGTGCGACGAGGACGGCTGCGGCCTCGCGGTCGCCGCACGCGAGGTCGTTCCAGATGATGACCATGGCGATGCACCGGGCGAGTCCGACGATGATCAAGCCGGTGCGGTACTCGGGCAGGTCCGGCAGGAAGATCCACGCCAGGGCAAACATGACGGCCGGGCCGACGATCCAGTTGATGACCAGCGAGGAGACCAGCAGCTTGCGGTCACTGGTCACGCGGTCCAGCCGGTCGTAGCGGACCTTGGCCAGGACCGGATACATCATGACCAGCAGGCCGAGCGCGATCGGCAGGGAGATCCCGCCGATCTCGATCTTCGCGAGCGCATCGTTCATCCCCGGGACCAGACGGCCCAGGCCCAGGCCCACGGCCATGGCCAGCAGGATCCACACCGCGAGGTAGCGGTCCAGGGTGGAGAGCTTCTTGACGATCGAGTCGTCCCCGGCCGGGCCGGCGCCCTGGCTGGGGGCAGTGGTGGGCTCGGTGGAGGTCACGGGCAGGCCCTCTTGTTCTCGGAAGCGGTGTGGGCGGAGTCGGCGAGCGCAGCGAACTGCTCGGAGAGCCCGGCCAGGACCTCGGGGCGCAGCTTGTAGTAGATGAACCGGCCGCAGGGCTCGGTGTCCACCACGCCGGCCTCGCGTAGGACCTTCATGTGGTTGGAGAGGTTGGTCTGCTTGGCGCCGGTCTCCTCGACCAGGTGCGTGGTGCACAGGGTCTCGCGGGCGAGCAGGGTCACGATCTTGAGCCTGAGCGGGTCGGCCAGAACCCGGATCAGATCAGTGTCGACTGACGTCATCATGGACTGATACTGTCACATCATTCGGCACTGACACCAGTCCGTACTGAACTTGTTGGGCCCGTCGAAGGGGTTCCCATGTCCGTATCACCACATCCCACCTGGCCCGACGAGCGGCTCAGCGCGGGGGCCGCTCGCCTCGCCTCCCGCCACCAAGAGCACTTCTCCGCGGAGACCGTGCAACAGCTGCTCGCGGACTCCTACCGGCTCCTCGCCGAGAACGCCCGGGTCCGTACCCACCTGGTGATGTTGGCCGAGCGCCTGACCGCGGAGCGCCTCGACGCCCTCGCCCACGCCCAGACGCCGGGGACCGGCGCCGCGGTGCGCGTGCTGTTCGTGTGCGGTCACAACGCCGGCCGCTCGCAGATGGCCGCCGCCCTTATGGCCCAGCGGGCGGGCGAGCGCGTGGTCGTCTCCTCCGCCGGGACCGACCCGGCCGCCGAGGTCGAGCCGCACGTCGCCCAGGCGCTCCTGGAGGCGGGCCTGTCCGACACGGACGCCTACCCCAAGCCCCTAACCAGTGAGGTCGTCGAGGCCGCCGACTACGTCATCACGATGGGCTGCGGCGACGCCTGCCCCGTGGTCCCCGGCCGGCACTACCTCAACTGGTCCGTCGCCGACCCCGACGGTGCCCCGATCGGCGTCGTACGCACCATCCTGGGCGACATCGACGCCCTCATCACCGACCTCCTGGCCGCCCTACCGGGCCCCTGATCGACGCTTCCGCCTCACCTGCTGATCCACTTCACCACTTCACAAAGGAACAACGATGTCCGACAAGCCCTCCGTCCTGTTCGTCTGCGTCCACAACGCCGGCCGCTCGCAGATGGCCGCCGCCTGGCTGACCCACCTGGCCGGAGACCGCGTCGAGGTCCGCTCCGCAGGCTCCAACCCCGGCACTGCCGTGAACCCGGCCGCCGTCGAGGCCATGGCCGAAGTCGGCATCGACATCTCCGCCGAGACCCCGAAGATCCTTACCGTCGACGCGGTCAAGGAGTCCGACGTCTGCATCACGATGGGCTGCGGCGACACCTGCCCCGTCTTTCCGGGCAAGCGCTACCTGGACTGGAAGCTCGAGGACCCGGCCGGCCAGGGCGTCGAGGCCGTGCGCCCGATCCGTGACGAGATCAAGACCCTCGTCGAGGGTCTGATCGCCGAGATCGCCCCGGAGAAGACGGCGTGAGCGAGATACGCGAGGTCGTCATCATCGGCTCCGGTCCGGCCGGATACACCGCGGCCCTCTACGCCGCCCGCGCTCAGATGAAGCCGCTGCTGTTCGGCAGCTCCATCTTCGTCGGCGGCTCGCTCACCACGACGACCGAGGTGGAGAACTTCCCGGGCTTCCCCGAAGGCGTCGACGGGCCGGTTCTGATGGAGAACATGCGGGCCCAGGCTGAGAAGTTCGGCGCCGAGATGATCGACGACGATATCGTCGAGGTGGACCTCACCGGCGACATCAAGCTCCTCACCGACTCCGCCGGCGCCGTCCACCGCGCGAGGACGGTGATCATCGCCACCGGCTCCGGCTACCGCAAACTCGGCCTCCCACGCGAGGACTCGCTGTCCGGTCGCGGGGTGTCCTGGTGCGCCACCTGCGACGGGTTCTTCTTCCGCGACCGCGACATCGTCGTGGTCGGCGGTGGCGACACCGCCATGGAGGAAGCCACCTTCCTCACCCGCTTCGCCCGCTCCGTCACCGTCGTCCACCGCCGCTCCACCCTGCGTGCCTCGAAGGTGATGCAGGATCGGGCCCTCTCCGACGACAAGATCTCCTTCGCGTTCGACAGCGAGATCGCCGAGATCAAGGAGACGAACGGCATGCTCGCAGGCGTCGTCCTGCGTGACGTCTTCACCGGAACCACCCGCGATCTGGACGTGACGGGGCTGTTCATCGCGATTGGCCACGACCCGCGCACCGAGCTGTTCGCCGACCAGCTCGACCTTGATGCCGAGGGCTACATCACTGTCGCCGCTCCGACGACGCGTACCAGCCTGCCCGGGGTGTTTGCCGCAGGCGATGTCGTCGACCACACCTACCGTCAGGCGATCACCGCCGCCGGTACCGGAGCCGCAGCAGCCCTGGACGCCGAGCGCTACCTTGCAGCCCTAACCGAAACCTCGCAGACTACGGAACCGGACAAGACACCCGTCGCAGCCTGAACACCGAGCCCCCAGGACTGATGACGCTCTTTGAGAATTCACCGATCCTCATCACAGCTTCAGGCCAGCGGCGTGTCTGCCGGATCGGCTGGTGGAAGGAGCCTCGGTGCGAACCATCCGGCCCCTGCGGGCATGGCTCGGGCAGCCTCGCTGCCACCACACGCCATCTTCTCCATGGAGACAGACGACACCCGAACCGCTTCCCGGGGGCCGCGCCCAAGCATCTACGGGCCGCCGCTGGCACACGTGCTGCGGACGCTGGTCGACAGGGACACCCGAGGTCCGGTGAAGATCGCCGTAGTGGCCGTGCTCACGCGCCGGCGGACAAGAGGGTCGGGGCGTCGGCGTACGCAGCGGCGAACTGGTCGATCTGCTGGTATCCGGTGCGCAGTAGGAAGGTGTTGAGGCGGCCGTGGGACTTGGCGCCGAGGATGAAGAAGTGGGGTTCGGGGTTGCGCAGGGCCTCGATCCCGGCGGACGGCTGGGTGAGGCAGTCTCCGCCCGCGGAGCCGAGGAGAGCGGCGGAGAGGTTCATGGGGGCACCGGTGGCGTAGCACTCGTGGACCTGCAACTGCCGGTAGAGGGAAGCGTCGCCGGCGTACCCGGTCAGCGCTACGACGTGGTCGCAGACGACCGTGCGAGGGCCCTCGTCGGTGGCGAGGATGGCGCGTACCCGGTCGCCGGCGGGGTGCAGGGCCCGGACGTGGGCACCGGTGTGGACGGTCATGCGGTCGTTGACACCGTCGGCGAAGGCCTGGGAGGTGTCGACGAGATGCTGACGGCCGGGCAGGGTGTCGTCGGGTACGGCGCCCCAGTCGGGTGTTGGTTTGCGCACCGCCCACTCGATGCGGGTGCCGGGCAGGGTGGCCAGGTCGCGGGCTGCGGTCTGCGCGGATTTTCCGGCGCCGACGAGCAGGACGGTTCCGGCCCAGCGGTTGGGGTCTTCGGTGTCCGGGAGGGTATGGGTGATGTGGTCGGCGAGGGCGCGTTCGCCGGGGGCGGGGATGCCGCCGGGGCCGAGGGTGTTGGGGTGGGAGTAGGTGCCGGTGCAGTCCAGGACGAGGTCGGCCTCGGCGGTGGCCTCGCCGCCGGGGGTGTCGAGCAGGAGGGTGAAGGGAGCGGCGGCGCGGGTGTCGGTGCCGATCTCTTCATGTTTGAGGAGGCCGGTGCGGGCGATGGCTGCGACGCGGGTGCTGTAGCGAATGCGGCCTTCGAAAGCGGGGAGCGAGGCGACCGGGCCGAGAAGCTGGGTGGCCAGGTCGGTGCCCGTGGGGCAGTCGTCGCCGGTCGGGGCGGACGGCAGGTGGGCCCGCATCCTGCGGGAGACGTTGAGGTCCCATGGGGTGAAGAGCCGGACATGGCCCCAGGCCCGCACGTGTGCGGCGGTGGTGTCCGCGGCTTCGTAGACGGTGAACGGCCATCCGGCGTCGGCGCAGGCAAGTGCTGCGTCGAGACCGACGGGTCCGGCGCCGAGGATCGCGACGTGTTGCTGCATGGTGGACTTCCTTCCGGAGAGGTCAGATGGCGCAGTGGACGGGGCGGGGCAGGGTGCCGTCGGTGAGGCGGGCGGTGAAGAACCGTTCAGTAACGAGCTGTTGGCCCGTGGTGAGGGGGGTGTCGGCGGGTGCGAGGTACAGGTCAGGGCTGGTGGCGAGGTCGGCTCCAGCCGGGTGCCAGTGCAAGCCGTCCGCGGTGACGGTCAGCTCCGGAATGCTGGAGTCCTCGCCGATCTCCACCCCGGTCTCGGCGAAGCCGCGGCGCAGCAGGGGGCGTACGGCGAAGTGGTCGTCCGGCAGGCCGAGTCCGGCCAGCAGGTCGGCGACCGCGGGGACCTCGTGCGTGTTTTCCGGGGTCTCGGTGAGGGCGACGCGCGGGGGCAGGCCGAGGCCGATCAGGTGGCGGATGCCGTCGAGCGTGCGCTGCCAGGAGCCGGGGCCGCGGTGCAGGTCGTGGGTCTCGGCGGTGGCGCCGTCCAGGGAGGTCTGGACGGTGAGCTTGCGGTCGGCCAGGTCCGCGAGGCCGTCGGCGCGGCGGCCTCGCAGCAGCATCGCGTTGGTCATCACGACGGTGGGCAGCTCGGCGGAGGCGTAGTCGAGGAGGCTGACGATGTCAGGGTGCAGGAAGGGCTCACCGCCGGTGAGGTACAGCTCGGTGAACCCGGCCTGCGCGGCTTCGTCGACCAGGGCGCGGAAGGTATCGGTGAGCAGGGTGCGGGCGAGTGCTTTCGGGGAGGAGGCGACCGCGCAGTAGTCGCAGGCCAGGTTGCAGTGGAAGTTGGTGTAGATCCACAGCCGGGAGGGGAAGTAGGGGGTGCCGAACAGCGGGACCACCGGCCGGTCGCCCTGAAGGGCCTGGGGCGTGGTCTCTCCCCAGCCGTCGTTCGCGGGGCGGAAGCCGGAGGGCAGGGTGGAGCGGTAGAGGTGGTACCGGCCCCGGGAGCGCTCGCGCGGCGGCAGGATCTCCAGGCAGGTGGTCCACCAGCCGGTCTCTACGGTCTCCGCGAAGATCTCAGGCAGCCCCGCGGCGCGCATCGAGGCGGCTTGCGCCTGCCAGTCGTACGCGAGGGGGATCAGCTCGGCGGTGACGTGCCCGTCGGAGAGGTCGAGGATCGCGTACCAGACCTCGCGGCGGCCGTCGTTGGCGGGTTTGCCGAGCACGCCGACATTGACGGCGAGGGTGTCGCCGATGCGCCGCTGCCAGGGCAGGCCGCTGTGGGTGCACAGGACGACGTCGGCGCCGGACGCCTCGGTGCGCAGGCGGTGCTGCTCCTCGGGCAGTGACTCCCACCAGAAGTCGTTCAGCGTCAGCGTGGAGCCGTGGACCATGTGGACGTCGACGCCGTCGATGGTTTCCCGGCGTTCGGTGGGCAGGGTGCCCATCCAGGCGGCGAAGTCGCGGTGGGTGTTGGCGAGGGTGTGGTCGTAGATGAGTTGGGCGTACTCGTTGTCCTTCGGGTCGCGGTAGCCGCAGCCGCAGTCGGTGTCGCCACGGGCGATGGCCACGTCGTAGTTTCCGGCGACGCA
This sequence comes from Streptomyces sp. SM10, assembly GCF_002910915.1. Lineage (GTDB taxonomy): Bacteria > Actinomycetota > Actinomycetes > Streptomycetales > Streptomycetaceae > Streptomyces. Next base: position 19,709 of record NZ_NEUF01000155.1, read on the forward strand.
CTCGACGGTGTTGTCGGTGAGGATGGGCCACAGGGCATCGACGTCGGCGCCGAAGCCGCCGAGGTCGCCCAGGCAGAACAGCCGTTCCGCGCCCCGGGCGCGGGCGTCGTCGACGAATGCCTGGAGGGCGTAGGGGTTTCCGTAGGGCCCTCCGCAGACTGCGATGCGCATGAGGTCGGTCTCCAAGGAGTCGTAGAGGTCGTAAGGGAGTCGTGCCGAGGAGAGGGAGGTTCAGGGACGGCTGGTGCGTGGCATGGCCGGGTTTCTCTTCGGGAAGAGGCGGGGGCCGGCGGCGTAGCGGGCGCGGATGGCTTCGGGGTCGACGCCGGCGAAGTACAGCAGTTTCAGGTACTGCATGAAGGCGATCATGCGCCAGGTTCCGTGGGCGGTCAGGCGGCGTGAGGAGGCCGTCGAGGTGGTGGGCAGCAAGCACAGCGGGCCGCGGCGGTGCAGGCGCCGTGACATCTCCAGGTCCTCCATGATGGCCAGGTCGGGGAAGCCTCCGAGTTCGTCGAAGACGGTGCGGCGGATGAACATGGCCTGATCGCCGAAGATGTGGTGGAGACGGCGGGCGCGGGCGTTGGACGTCCACGCGAGGTAGTTCAGGGCGGGTGACCTGCGGTCGAAGCGAAGGGTGAGGCCGCCTCCGACCACGGCTGGGTCGGTGAGTGCGGCCCGGATCTGGTCCAGCGCGCCGGGGTCGATGTCGGTGTCGGCGTGGACGAACCACAGGATGTCGCCGGACGCGTGCCGGGCGCCCTCGTTCATCTGCCGGGCCCGTCCTCGCTCACTGGTGATCACGGTGGCGTGGGCGGCGGCGAGTTCGGCGGTGGCGTCGGTGGAGCCGCCGTCCACGACGATCAGCTCGCAGTCGGGGAAGTCGCGGCACAGGCGGCTCACCGCGCTGTGGATCGCGGCCTCCTCGTTCAGTACCGGGACGATGATCGACACCTGTGTCATGTCGCCTCCACGGGCTGGATCAGAGCGGCGATCGGCGCGGGCAGCACCGGATCGGCGAGGAGGGCGGTTGCGTCCTCGGGGGTGTCCAGGTCCCGCAGTGGGCACAGCAGCTCCACGCTCAGCCCTTCGCGCCGGGCGACGCCGAGGGTCGCCGTCAGTACCCGGTCCGTGCTCCAGGCATCCGATCCGAGGCCGAAGAGTGAGGTGTGGGGGGCGCGCAGGCCGATCAGGTAGTAGCCGCCGTCGAGCGCGGGGCCCAGCACCACGTCGTGGCTTTCCAGGGGGTCGAAGGCGGCGGTCAGGTGGTCGCCGGTGAGGGTCGGCGCGTCGGTGCCGATGACCAGTAGCGGGCCCGCGCCGTCGGCGAAGGCGTCGGTGACGGCGGCAGCCAGGCGTTGTCCGAGGTCTTCGCCGCGCTGGAGGAGCAAGCGGACGCCGGCGGGTGCTGCGGTGCCGATGGTGTCCCCGCCGTCGGCCGGGGCGTAGGCGAGGTAGGTCCGCGGAGTGTGGACGGTGGTCAGTTCCATGGTGTGGCGGATGAGTCCGGCCTGGAGTTCGGCGCAGCGCCGCGGTCCCAGCAGGGGATGCAGCCGGGTCTTGACCGTGCCGGGCCGGGGAGCCTTGGCCATGACCAGGATCGCGGGTGTGCCCCGGTGGGCTGTGGCGCTCACGTGTCGAACCGGTAGACGAAACCCGCCGCGCTCACGCTGCCCAGGGATGGCAGCGCGTGCCCGGCCAGCGTGGTGAAGACCTCCTTGCTCGCCGCCATGCGGTTGAGCAACGCCTGCACCGGTTCCGGTTCTGCGGCGACGCCGTTGGCGTAGTCGGTGACGAAACCGACCAGCGCCATGGGCAGTTCGGCTTCTCCGGCCAGGACGACCTCCGGGCCTGCCGTCTGGCTGACGGCACTGACTCCGGCGGCGGCCAGGGTGGCCACCTCCGGGCGTGAGTTGAACCGGGGGCCGTCGACGTGTCCGTACACGCCCTGTGTGGCGACGGGCACTCCGGTCTGCTCGGCGGCGGTGATCAGGGCTTGGCGCAGTGGTTCACTGAAGGGCCGGTCGAAGATCCAGTGGCCGCGTCCGGCCTCGCCGGGGGTGTCGTACCAGGTGCAGGGGGTGCCGTCGGGGAGCCGGTTGGCGGGGAAGTACAGGTCGTCGAAGACCACCAGGGAGCCCGGCCGCATGTCCGGGTCGAGGGAGCCGCAGACGGTGAAGGACACCACGGCCTCCGCTTCGACGGCCAGCAGAGCGGCGAGGTTCGCCTTGTGGTCGACCTGGGTGGAGAGGCGGTGGTGGCCGGTGCCGTGCCGGGACAGCTGCACGATCTCCGCGTCCCCGAGGCGGCCCTCGGTGACGGTGACCTCGCCGTGTTCGGTGACGACGGTCCGCTCGGCCGCCCCCTCCATGTGGGGCCAGTCGTAGCTGCCGGAGCCGGTGATGACACCTATGCGCATGGAGTGCTTCTCCTTCGGTTCCTTCGGTTACATGTCGGACGCGCCGGGCGAGCGGCGGGCCGAGGTGCGGACCTCGACGATCGGCAGCAGGGTGCGCAGAGCCGCGTTCTCCGCCGGGTCTAGCACGGCATGCTGCACGCAGGCGGGGACGAGCGTGCCGTCCTCGGGGTGGGCCATGGCGTAGTGGCAGGCGGCCAGCCGCTCCTGGGTCTCGCGCAGCCGGGGCTCTGCGGCCTGCTCGCCGCGCTGCATCATCTCCCAGGCCGGGGCGACGACGTCGGCGTCCATGAACTGGTGCATGACGAAGGTGACCGGACGCACCCGCATCCGGTGGCGGACCAGTCGCAGCAGCCCGACGCGGCGGGCGGTACGGCCCAGCCAGCGAAGACCTGTCACCGCGGTGGACGGATGGCGGGCCGCCACCCGCACGATCCTTGCCGCGAGGAGGGCGGGCGGGGTGCCGGTGAAGGTCATCTTCCCGAAGTAGCGGAAGAACGCGTCGCGGACGGCGAGGTCGCGCGGGTCGTCGCCGTCGAGGAGCGGATACCAGCGGTGGCCGACGTAGAAGCCGTAGGCGGTGCGGTTGCAGCGCACGTCGCCGTTCTCGAGGACGCGGTAGTCCAGGCGGGTTCCGGCGCCGCGCTCGATCTCCGCCCATACCGCGTCCGGGGTCGCCTCGCGGAACTTCTCCTTCCAGCGGCGGTCGTCGCCGAGGAAGGCGGCGGGCTGGAAGGAGAACATGCCGTAGCCCATGGCGTGGCAGTCGCGGATCACTTCGGCGATCTCGTCGAGGTTGCCGGGGGTGACGGTCATGTTGTGGGCGAGGAAGAACCGCACTCCGTGCTCGCGCCGCAGGCGGCGGAACATGGCGGCGAATCGGGCGCGGTAGGGGTTGAGCGACTGCTCGTTGGGCGGGCGTTCGATGCCGCGTCGGCCGTACATGAACTTGTCGAAGTGCGCGGCGAAGGACAGTCGCCCGAGGCGCTGTGTGCCGTCCGGTCCGAGTGCGAGGCGGGTGAGGTAGTCGTAGTCGAAGTCGCCGTGGGTGAAGCTCATCGGTTCCCGGCCGTGGTCCCGCATGATGGCGAGGGCGGCGGCGTGGTCGTCGGGGGTGAGCAGGCTGACCTCGCCGCCGATGAGCTGGGTGTGGGCGCGTGGGCCGCGCAGTTCGCGCAGCAGGCGCATCTGGGCGGTGATCTGTTCGTGGGTGTGGGGGCCGTCGACGCGGACCTGGTTGGCGTCTCTGGAGTGGTAGCAGGGGGTGCACTTGAGGTTGCACTTGGGGAAGACGCCGTGGGTGCCCTCGCAGCCGACGCCGTGCCGGCCGAGGATCTGGCCGGGGGTCCGGGCCGCGTCGGGGAGCTCCGTCCAGCGACGCTCCATCGCCGCGGCGAACTCGGTGTCGTAGGGGCGGGTGGCACGTTCGAGGGCGCGCAGTGTCGCGGTGATCCGCATCAGTGGTTCTCCTGCGGGGTTCGAGCTGTACGAGCTGTGGCGGGCAAGGATGTGTGCCGGGCCCGGCGCAGGCCGCGCCACAGCAGCCCGGCGTACAGCAGCATCAGGGCGTCCTCAACGAGGACGTACCAGCGCAGCGGCTGGGGGAGGTAGGTGCCGAAGCAGCCGCAGTTGTCGAGAACGAGTCCCCGGGCGAACGCCTGAGAGGCCAGGACCGCCCACACCACCGCCACGCCGGTGTACAGCCAGACGGGCGTGGTGGCGCGGGAGCGGGGCCGGGCAAGGAACCAAACAGCCGTTACGGCTTCGGTGCTGATCAACGCCACGGCCAGGGCGGCCGAGGCCGCACCGGATGTCAGGCCGTAGGCAGTCAGGATGGCGGGCATCGCGTCGAACGAAGCGGCCTGGCCTAGCGCCATCGCCGCGAGCAGCAGGCCCAGGACGAGACGAAGGATCACCGGATCATCCCTCTGCGGAGTTTCAGCAGCGCACCGATCGCGCTGCTGCCCCGGGCCAGACGGGCGTAGACGTCGGCCAGCGCGGTGTGCCAGGGCCCGTCGGCGTAGGTGGGATAGGGGTGCACGGTGCGGGCGTAGTCGGAGGGCGCCCAGCCCAGGCGCACCGCCGCCGCGAGATGGGCGATGGTCTCGCCGGCCCTCGGTGACACGACTGTGGCTCCGACGATCTTGCCGCGCGGGCCCAGCACCAGGGTGGTGAAGCCTTCGGTGCGGCCGTCGGCGACCGCCCGGTCGACCCGGTCGTTGTCCAAGGTGTGGACGCGCGCGTTGTCGCCGTATTTCTCCCGCGCCTCGTCCGCGGTAAGTCCGACGCGGGCGATCTCGGGATCGGTGTACGTCACCCAGGGCACCGCCCGGTAGTCGATGGGGCGGCGCACGCCCAGCAGAGCGTCTACGGCGGCTGCTCCGCCCTGCGTGCCGCCAAGATGGGTGAAGGCCGAGAGGCCGGTCACGTCTCCGGCGGCGTAGATCCGGTGGTTGGTGGTGCGCAGCCGTCCGTCGGTGCGGATATGACCGGCGTCGGTGAGTTCCACGCCGGCCGCCTCCAATCCGAGCCCGTGGGTGTTGGAACGGCGCCCTGTGACGGCCAGCAGGGCGTCGTAGAGGAGAGGACCACCGGGCCCGTGAACGGCGTCGGCATCGACTCTCTCGGCGCGGTAGTCGGTCAGTACGGTGACGCCCTCGGCCTCCAGCCGCTCCCGCAGCACCTGCGAGGCCCGGGGCTCCTCGCGCGGTACCAGGCGGTCCATCGCCTCCACGAGAGTGACCTGCGAGCCGAGCCGGGCGAACGCCTGGCCCAGCTCGCAGCCGATGGGGCCGCCACCGAGCAGCACCAGGCGGCGCGGGAGTTCGGACAGCTCCCAGACCGTGTCGCTGGTCAGCGGCTGGGCCTCCTTCAGGCCGGGGACCGGTACCAGGGCCGGCGAGGAGCCCGTGGCGATCAGGGCGTACCGGAAGGAGACCACCCGCTCGCCCGCGGTCAGGGTGCCCGGGCCGGTGAAGGACGCTGCCCCGTGCACCACGTGGACCCCGTACGGGGCGAGCGCGTCGGCCGAGTCGTGGGGTTCGATCGCGCCGATCGCCCGCTTCACCTCCGCCATGGCCGCCGCAAGGTCGGCCGGGCCGGACACCGGCGGGAGCCCGTAGGCAGCGGCGCGGCGGGCCGCCTGGACATCGGCGGCGACATGCAGCAGTGCCTTGCTCGGCACGCATCCTGTCCACAGGCAGTCCCCGCCCAGGCGGTCGCGTTCGACAAGCAGCGTGCGGGCGCCGAGGCGTCCGGCGGTGCGGGCCGTGGTCAGACCGGCGCTGCCGCCGCCGATGACCACCAGGTCGTACCTCTTCATGGTGCGGGACTCTCTGTCGGTGCGCCGTCGTGGGACGGTCGGCGCGCGGGCGTGGGACGTGAAGGGAACCCGTTGACACAGTCGGGGCCTTCCCTTTCTCGCCCCCACGATCACGGTCACGATGGCCTCCCGCTTCATCCACGCGTCTGCGGCGTGTCCGAAACGGAATGCGTGACCAGCCCGGCAGGGTTCCCGAGGGGCAAGCACAGGGGGCGCGAGCCGCCTCCATGGGTCACAGGAGGGGCGAGAGCTGGATGGACGAACCGGACTGGCAGCGCTTCATCACCGCATACCACCAGGAGCACGCCGGCATCACCGAGCAACTGTTCTCCTTGGCCGACACCTCCCCCTACGCCTGGCTGGCCGAACCGCTGCGGGCTGTCGAGGGCTCGGTGCTCGACCTGGCCTGCGGTTCGGCACCCACCCGTCAGGAGCTGCCGGACGCCGACTGGGTCGGGGTCGACCTTTCGGTCGCGGAACTGGCCGAGGCGGCCCGACGGGGTCGTGGGCCGTTGGTGCGGGCCGCAGCGGACGCGCTCCCGGCTGCCTCGGCGAGCGTGGGGGCGGTCTGCGCGGCTATGTGCCTGCCGGTGGTCACGCCCCTGCCGCAGACGTTGGGAGAGATCCGGCGTGTGTTGCGGCCTGGCGGGACGCTTGCGGCGCTGGTGCCCTCCCAGTCCGGGCTCTCCCCGTCGGGCATGCTGGGCTGGGTCCGGGTGATGGCGGCCCTGCGCGCCGTGCGGCAGCCGTGGCCCAACCCGCAGGCCCGCGACCAACTGGCCTCCCTTCTGCGCGCGGCCGGGTTCCGCGTCCGCAGCGACGAGCGACACGTCTTCACCCTCGCCATCGACTCGGCCGACGCGGCGGCCCTGCTGGCAGATGCCCTCTACCTGCCCGGCCTCACCACCCACCGGGCTCAGGCCGCCAAGCGCTCCCTCGCGAGATGGGCGGCCCCAGGGCGGCGTCTGGAACTGCCACTGCGTCGCGTCGTGGCCGAACTTCCTAACGACCAGCCGTCACAGGAGACACCATGAACCGCCCGGCAACCGGTCTGCCCGCGACCGAGCTCCCACCGCCCGTCACGGACGCGGACGAGGAGGGGCGGCGGCCGGGACGTGCGGCGTGGATACGGCTGGCCTTCCTCGTGGCTCTGCTCCTGGCGCTCGGCTCCTGGGTGGCGCTGGGGGGCGGAGACCTGTTGCGTGATGTGCGCCAGTGGGTTGACTCGCTCGGGATGTGGGGGCCGGTCGTCTTCGCGGTCATCTACGCCCTGGCCGTGACGGCCCTGCTGCCCGGCTCCGTACTGACCGCCTCGGCCGGCGTGCTGTTCGGGCTTCCGGTGGGGGCCGGCGCGGTGCTCGTGGGCGCGACGGCGGGCGCGGCTCTCTCCTTCGGCCTGGCGCGCTGGCTGGGGCGTCCGGTGGTCGCCCGGTACGCGGGTTCGGGGCGGCTGGCCCGGCTGGATGCCTTTCTGACGCACCGGGGCTTTGTTGCCGTCTTCCTCGTGCGGCTGGTGCCGCTGTTTCCCTTCTCGGTGATCAACTACGGAGCCGGGGTGGCCGGTGTCCGCTTCTCCTCCTACGTCGCGGCCACAGCCCTGGGCATCATCCCGGGCACCGTCGTCTACACCGGGCTCGGCGGCTCCCTGGGCGACCCCGGCTCTCCCGGGCTGTGGATCGCGCTGGGCGCTCTGCTCGTGCTGAGCGCGGGCGGCTGGTGGGCTGCACGTCTGCTCCGCTCCCGCGGCGCAGAGGTCAGCGCAGCTGCCGATAGCCGGTGACGACGCGGTGGGCCGCGGTGACGGCGACCACCGCGGCCCAGACCCAGGCGATGGTGTCGGCGAAGCCGGGCAGCAGGCACCACAGCGTGTGCACGGCGATGGTCTCGCCGCCTTCGGCCAGGCCGCCCAGAAAGTTCAGCGACCGGCCTCCTGACAGACGGCCGTCACCGCGGCGCCCGGTGCGTTCGGCAATGGAGGAGAAGGCCAGGAAGACAGTGCCGTTGACGTAGTAGGCGAGCAGGACGAGCAGGAACGGCAGTGCCGGACCGCCCACGCCGACGGCGACGCCGACGACGAACGCTCCGTAGACCAGGAAGTCGGCACAGATGTCGAGGAATCCCCCCGCTCCACTGCGGTCCGCCGTGCCCCGGCGACGGGCCAGCGGCCCGTCCAGACCGTCGGCGAGCCGGGACAGCAGCCACAGCACCACCGCGGCCGGCCACCAGCCGACCGCTGCGGAACCGGCCGAGGCAAGACCCGTCAGCATGCCGAGCGCAGTCAGACGATTGGGCGTGACAGCGGGGCGGTCCAGCATCGCGGCAGCACGGTCCAACGGACCGCTCAGTGCCGCCCTCGCCCGCACGTCCAGCATCGCTTGTCTCCTTCCGCCACACCGGCACCGCGCCGGCGAACACAAAGGGAAGCCTGCGAGCACCCGACCGTGTTCCGTTTCCGCGCAACGGATGTTCGCAGGATCGTCGCGCGGGAAACTACGAAGGACCAGCCGGAGGGGCAGCGCACATGCGGATACGGATGCGGCACAGCGGGCGGCGCGTCAAAAGAGCCACAGTTCTGGCCGCAGGGGCCGCCGTGGCCGGGCTGCTGACGGCCGCCTGCTCCAGCCCCGGCACCACGGGGGCCGAGCCGCCCGCGAAGGACTGGGCCCAGCTGCGCACCGACGCGAAAGGCCAGAGCATCAACCTGTTCATGTACGGCGGTGACAAAGGCGCCAACTCCTACATCGACGACGAAGTCGCCCCGGCGGCGAAGAAGCTGGGCATCACGGTCAAGCGCGTCCCCGTCGCCGACACCCAGGACGCCGTGCAGAAGATCCTCGGCGACCAGCGGGCCGGCAAGGACAGCGGCGGTGCGGTGGACCTGTTGTGGGTCAACGGAGAGAACTTCCGCACCGGAAAGGAGGCGGACCTGTGGCTGTGCGGATACACCGGCCTGATGCCGAACCAGAAGTATCTGGACAGTACCGATCCCACCCTCACCCAGGACTTCGGCACCCCGGTCGACGACTGCGAAACGCCCTGGAGCCGGGCCCAGTTCGCGTTCGTCTACGACTCGGCCAAGCTCGCCGATCCGCCCCGGACCACGGCCGCCCTGACCGAGTGGATCAAGCAGAACCCCGGTCGTTTCACCTACCCGGCACCGCCCGACTTCACCGGCTCGGCCTTCGTACGGCAGATCCTCCTCGCCCGCGCCCAGGATGAGCCCGTCCCCCCTGCCTACAGCAAGAAGGCGTACGAAACCGTCGCCCCCGGCCTGTGGAAGGGCCTGAACGAGCTGAAGCCCGCCCTGTGGCGGCAGGGTGCCACCTACCCGAAGGACCAGGCGGCACTGAACGACCTCTTCGCCAACGGCGAGGTCGACATGACGATGACCTATGGCCCCGCAGAGGTCCCGGCCCTCGTCGACAAGGGCCAGTTCCCGCCGAGCACACGGGTGTTCGTGCCCGAGGACGGGACCCTGGGCAACACCAGTTATCTCGCGGTGCCCAAGAACGCCGCCCACCGTGAGGCGGCGCTCGTGCTGTCCGACCTGATGCTCTCGCCCGAGCTGCAGTACGCCAAGGCACGGCCGGGCGGCTGGGGCGCCTACACGGTGCTGGACCAGGAACGGCTGCCCGAGCAGTGGCGACAGAAGTTCGCCTCGCTGACCACGCCGGAGACGACACTCCCGATCGGGGAACTCTCGCGAAACGCCCGCCCCGAACTGAGCGGTGACTGGGTGGGGCCGCTGGACAAGGGCTGGAAGCAGGAAGTCGCTTCCGCCCCGTGACCGTACCGATGCCGACGCGATGGCGGGGCCTGCTGCTGACGGTTCCGGCTCTGGCCGTCGTCGCCTTCGCCGGCGTTGCCCTGCTGCTCGCAGCCCGCGGCAGCATTGCCGATGGCCTGGGCCGGGGCTGGAGCCTTTCCGCCTATGCGGGGATCCTGCAAGACCCGGCCTTCGCCGATTCCCTGCTGCTCAGCCTGAAGATCGCGACGCTGAGCACCGTGGTGTCCGCTGCGCTGGCACTGGCCGTGGTGGGTGCGGTGAGTGGCTCCCGCCGCGGCCGGGCCGTCTTGGAGACAGCCGCCCGTGCCACGCTCGCCGTCCCGCACCTGCTCGCCGCCGCGGGGTTCGCACTGCTGCTCTCCGGGTCGGGGCTCATCTCCCGGCTCGCCCACGCCGCGGGATGGACCGACGGGCCCGCGGACTTCCCCGCGCTCGTCGCCGGCTCCACCCCCAGTGCCGTTGTGCTCACCTACGTATGGAAAGAGGCCCCCTTCGTCACGATCATGCTGCTGGCCGCCTACACACCCGCCGTACGCGACCTGGAGAACGCGGTACGCACCCTGGGGGCGGGACGGATGCGGCGGATGAGGCACGTCACCCTGCCGCTGCTCGCCCCGGCTCTCACCGAGGCATGCCTGCTGGTCTTCGCGTTCACCTTCGCCGCCTACGAGGCTCCGGCGCTGCTGGGAGCGACCGTCCCGCGCGCCTTGCCCGTAGAGGCCGTCGAGCTCTACCGCTCGGTGGAACTCGCCGACCGGCCCGCCGCCCTGGCCCTCGCGGTGGTGATCGGCATGGTGATCGCCCTCGCGGCCCTCGCCGCCGCGGCGATCTCCCGCCGGCTGCTCCTGGCAAGGAGCGGACCATGAGGCGGGCCCTGCACAGCGCCGGATTCGCGATGCTCACCCTCTGGATCGCGGCGCCCTTGCTGCCCCTGCTGATCTGGGCCTTCGCCGGGCGGTGGGTGTATCCGGCGCTCGTCCCCCAAGTTTTCTCCCTCCGCGCGTGGGACCAGGCTGCCGCCCCCCAGCAGCAGGTGATCGCCGCGACCGGCACCTCGCTGGGACTCGCGCTGACCACCGCCGTGACCGCCACCGTGCTCGGAGCGCTGGCCGCGCGGGGCCTGGTCCTGTACCGCCCACCGGCTGCGGGACTGGTGCGTCTGCTGCTGCTCGCCCCCGTTCTGGTGCCCCCGTTCGCGCTGGCGGTCGGCGTCCAGGAAGTGTTCGTCCGGGTCGGACTGTCCGACCAGCCGGCCGGGGTCGCGCTCGTTCATCTGGTGCCCGCCCTGCCCTACACCGTCCTCGTCATGATCGGCGGCTACGCCACCTACGACGTGCGCATGGAGCAGACCGCCCGCACCCTCGGCGCGTCCCGAAGCGGCGTTCTCCGCCACGTCACTCTGCCCGCACTCGCCCCGGCCCTGCTGGCTTCGGCGACCCTGGCCTTCCTGGTCTCCTGGAGTGAGTACCTGATGACCGTGCTGGTCGGGGGCGGGGTCGTCACCACACTGCCGCTCCTGCTGTTCTCCACGGCCGCGGGCAGCGGGAACCAGGCCCTGACCGCCGTACTGGGCATCCTCACCGTCGTCCCACCCGTCCTCCTGTTCGGCGTGGGTGCGGCACTGCTGCGACGTCACAGGGCAGCCTGGGCCGACGCCGACCCTGCTTCTTCCTCTTCCTCCGCCGCACCGGGAATCGAGCGCTGACCGTCATGCCTTTCTTGTCCTCCACTCCCGCCCCCGGCCTGCGTCTGGAGCGGATCACCGTCACCTATCCGGGGCACCGCGAGCCCGTCCTGGACGGTCTCGACCTCGATGTGGACGACGGCCGGCTGCTGGCCCTGCTCGGCCCCTCCGGCTGCGGCAAGACCACCACCGTGCAGGTCGCCTCCGGGCTCCTCACGCCCGGCCGGGGCGCCGTCTACCTCCGTGGCACCGAGGTGACCCGGGTTCCGCCGGAACACCGCGGTGCTGCGGTGGTCTTCCAGCAGCCCATGCTGCTGCCGCACCGCACGGCGCTGGACAACGTGGCCTTCCCCGCCCGCATGCGGGGCCGCTCCAACCGTGACGCCCGCACCAGCGCCCTCGCACACCTGGAGCGCGTTGGCCTCGGCGCACTCGCAGCCCGCTACCCCCGCCAGCTCTCCGGGGGCCAGGCCCAGCGCGTCGCCCTCGCCCGGGCACTGGCCGCCGAACCGGCCGTGCTGCTCCTCGACGAACCGTTCAGCGCCCTTGACCCGAGCCTGCGGCACACCATGCGCGACCTGCTCACCACGGTCCAGCGAGAACTCGCGGTGACCACCGTGCTGGTCACCCACGACCAGACGGAGGCCGCTGCCGTCGCCGACACCGTCGCCCTGCTCGACCGGGGCGGTCTCCTTCAGCAAGCTCAGCCCGCCGACCTCTATGCCCGCCCGGCCTCCCTGGCCGTGGCCCGCTTCCTCGGCTGCCCCACCGCGCTCCCCGGTCACGTCACGCCGCATGGACGTTTTGCATGTCCTCTGGGAGAACTGGACCTGCCCGACGCCGTCGCCCACCGCGGCCCCGGTCACCTGGTGATCCGCCCCGAGGCCGTCCAGCTCGGCACCGGCCCGGACACCGTGGCCGCCGTGGTGCACAGCGTGCGCCCGGAAGGCGCCTTCACCGCTCTCGTCGCCGACACGGCCGCCGGCCCCGTACACGTACTTCTTCCGCCCGGCACGCCACCTGCCCCGTCGGAGCATGTCCGGCTGCACCTGCCCGTCGCGCATCGCTGGGTGGTGCCGCGAGCGGGCTGAGCGCTGTTCCGGTCGTGCTCCGGCAGAGAGGGAATGACGACGGCCGCGCAGCGGGTTTCCGTCGCGGCCCGGCGAAGCGCCGACTCGCGCACGGCAACTCACTCATCAGGGAGAGACATGGCGACGACCGATGTATCCACAGACCAGCAGACAGCCGAGGCGTCCGTTGCGCAATCGGTCAGGGACTACTACGGGAAGGTCCTCGCCTCCTCCGCCGACCTGAAGACAACGGCCTGCTGTACGGACGTGGCACCGCCGCCCCATATCGCCGCGGCGCTCGCCGAGGTCCACGACGAGGTCATGGAGCGCTTCTACGGCTGCGGTTCACCCATCCCGCCCGCTCTGGAAGGAGCCACCGTGCTCGATCTGGGCTCCGGCAGTGGCCGGGACGTCTACGTGCTCTCCCAACTGGTCGGCCCCACGGGCCGTGTGATCGGCGTCGACATGACCGAGGAACAACTCGCCGTCGCCCGCCGCCACCAGGACTGGCACGCCGAACGGTTCGGCCACGCCAACACCGACTTCCGGCACGGCTACATCGAGGACCTGGCCGGGGCCGGAATCCCGGACGCCTCCGTGGACGTCGTGGTCTCCAACTGCGTGGTGAACCTCTCCCCGGACAAGCCGCGCGTCCTGTCCGAGATCTTCCGCGTCCTCAAACCCGGCGGTGAGCTGTACTTCTCCGACGTCTTCTCCGACCGGCGCCTGCCCACCTCACTGCTCGACGACCCGGTCCTGGTCGGCGAATGCCTCGCAGGCGCCCTGTACACGGAGGACTTCCGCCGTGCCCTGGAACGCGCCGGCTGCCCTGACGCCCGTACCTTGGCTGCCTCCCCGGTGACGATCAGTGACCCGGACATCGAGCGGAAGATCGGCTTCGCCACCTTCACCTCCCGCACCGTCCGCGCCTTCAAGCTCCCGCTGGAGGACCGCTGCGAGGACTACGGCCAGGTCGCCGTCTACCACGGCACCATCGCCGAGCACCCGCACGCCTTCGATCTCGACGACCACCACCGCTTCCACACCGGCAAACCGGCGCTCGTCTGCGGCAACACCGCCGACATGCTTGCCGCCACCCGCTACGCCGCCCACTTCACCGTCACCGGTGACAAGAGCCAGCACTTCGGCCTGTTCCCCTGCACCCCCGCAGAGGGAGCAGCCGCGCCGGGCCCGGGCGCCGCGCCCGGCTGCTGCTGACCAGCCGGACCGCGGGCGGGCCGGGGCTGCCCGCGGTCTGACGGGCTGGGGACCGGCGGGCGTCAACCGCTGGGCCGGTCCCGGCCCGTCGGCGCGCTGAGGTCCTGCGCGAAGCGCCGCACCCGGGCCGACGCGAGGGAAGGGGGCGTCCGCTGGGGACTGTGCCGGAGCGACGCCTTGATCAGCCGCAGAAGCTGCAGACTGCCGCTGCAGGCCCAGCAGCAGGCGATGTGAGCAGCCACCTGCATACGGTGCGCACCGGTGAGCTGCCCGTCGGCGTACGCCTCCACCTCGCCGCGCAGCCGCATATGCCGGATCTTCTCCCGGCACTCGGCCCACACTCGCCCTGGCCCGGGAACGCGCTGCCTTTTCATGCAGCGGAAACCCCTCCAGTCGTACGCGGCATTCCAGCCTGCGCAGGGCTCCTCGCCCGGCCGTGCGGTCCGCAGCGGCCTCGGAGCGGATCGCAGACCACAAGAAGAAGGAAGAAGATGGAATGCGGGTCCAGGTAGAAGGGGTTTCCGCCGTGTGGAAGACCAAGTGACAGCGCCACCGGATCCTGCGGACCCGCAGGGCCAGGCGTTCGCCGCCTATGTGCTGCCGGAAGTGGAGGTGCTGCTGCGGGTGGCGATGACGCTGACCGCGCAGCCGGCGGACGCCGAGGACCTCGTGCAGGACACCTTGCTGCGCGCCTACCGGGCCATCGACGGCTTCGACGGGAAACATCCGCGCGCGTGGCTGCTGACCATCATGCGACGGGCGGAGATCAACCGGCACCGCCGTCGGCGTCCGCACCTCCTGGACGATCCGGACGCCGATCTGGACCGGCTCAGCTCCACGGGCCCGAGCGGATCGGCGGAGGAGATCGTGGTGGGTGAGGCGTTCGACGAGGTGGTGGACGAGGCCCTGTGCGCGCTGCCGGACAAACACCGTCAGGTGGTGCAGCTGGTGGACATCGACGGCCTCACCTATGCAGAGGCCGCCCATTTGCTGGACGTGCCCGAAGGCACCGTGATGAGCCGACTGCACCGGGCGCGCAAACGGATACGGGCGCGACTGGCCACAGCAGGACTGGCACCGAAGCGAGGTGTGATGTGAACAAGCGTCCATGGTGGCGGCGTCCAGCGGCCGAGCGCAGAATGAACTGCCTGCAGGTCGCGCGAGTGCTGCAGTCCTACCTCGACGGCGAAACGAACGAGATCACCGCGCGCCGGGTCGCCGCGCACCTGGAGGACTGCCGCCGCTGCGGCCTCGAAGCATCCGTCTACCAAGAGATCCACGACGCTCTCGCGCGCCGGGCAGAGCCCGACAGCCGGGCGGTGGAGCGCTTGCACGCCTTCGGCGCGTCGCTCCTGAGCCATCCGCGGGCCGGGGGCGACGACGCCGAACACGGCACCACGCCCCCGGCCGGTGCCTAGCTCGATGACGCTGGACAGCGCCGCTCGACCTCGGCCGCATCGGCACGGGCATCGGTCAGCAGGCTGGGCACCTCTGCACGGTGCTTGCCGTGCCCGACCTGCCTCCTGACCTGCCTCGGCTCCGGGTCCTGCCGGGGCATTTTCGAAAGCCCTCGTCCGAGCCGAGCGACCGCCTCAGCCGCAGCCATCGCGACGCCCGATGAAGGAGGCGGCCACCTTCCGCTCTCGTGACTGCTCCGCAGCAGCGAGTGGGCTTCGGAGTCGAGCAGCAGAGTGGCCACCACGGCCCCACGCCCGCGATGCCGTCCCGACAGCGAACTGGGCATACATGTGGAGTGACCCACTGGTGCCCACGCCAGCCGCACGATCGACCATCGTCTGGAGCGCGTGCGGCGGTTGTGGGACCCTTACAAGAGCGTCGGACAGCACACTGCATCGGTAGCGGCCGCTCCACCAGCGCAAGCAGATGGTCGCTGACAGCCGCACGGAGACGCGCTCCGGTGGACAGCCGGTGGACAGACGCCTTTGGACGAGCCACTACGAGACCGCACGGGGGAGACTGTCGCACATGGTCTGATCAGGATGAACGTCACCCAACAGCACCGCGTGGCACCACCCGGCATGAACGCTCTCGGTCTCGTAATGCGTAGGTCTCGCTACCCGACGCGTGTACCGATTGCACTCCGTACTCGGCAACGGTTAGGGCGCATGGTCGTCCTGGAACCCTCTCTGCCAGCCTTGGGTGAGACATCCCGCTCTGTCGGGTTAGCCTGAGAAGGCACGACAGGAGAATCGCCCCTTATGACCAGCACCGAAACGGCCGGGTCCGACCCGGCGCCGAGGCCGAAGCGCCGCAGTTTCACCTCGGAGTACAAGCTGCGGATCGTCGCCGAGTACGACGCGGCGCCCAGGAACGAGAAGGGTGCGGTCCTGCGCCGGGAACGGCTTTACCACTCGCATGTCAAGGAGTGGCGGGCCGCCCGGGATGCAGGGGCCCTGGAAAACCTGGTCGACCGCCGGACCAGCCCGGCCCGCGCGAAGAAGTCCGCCGCGGAGGTGGAGAACGAGAAGCTGCGGCAGCAGGTGGCACGGCTCGAGAAGGACCTGGCCCGGAATAAGGCCGCGCTCGAGGTGATGGGAAAAGCTTCTGCGCTCTTGGAAATGATCTCCGAGAGCGCGGACTGAGACACGTCGTCGACCCGGTGGTGGACACCGCGTTCACGGGTGTCGAGAACCAGCTGGGCATTACCGCCGCCTGCCGGCTGACCGGCCGGTCGCGGGCCACTCACTACCGCAGGCTGCGGCCCCCGCCGCAGCGGAAACCCAGGAAACCGCAAGTGCAACCCTCGGCGCTGACGGCCGAAGAGCGCTCTGCGGTACTGGAGTTGATGAACAGCGACGAGTACGCCGAACTGGCGCCCGCCCAGATCTGGGCCCGCGAGCTGGACGCCGGGCGCTACCACTGCTCGGTCTCGACGATGTATCGGATCCTGCGCGAGCAGGGCCAGTCCGGCGAACGCCGGCGGCAGGCCACCCACCCCGCCAGGGCGGTGCCCGAGCTGGTGGCCACCGCCCCGTCGCAGGTGTTCACCTGGGACATCACCAAGGCGGCCGGACCGGCCAAGGGCGTTTGGTATCACGCCTACGTCATCATCGACATCTTCAGCCGCTACATCGTCGGCCACACCGTTGAACGGGCCGAATCAGCCGAACGGGCCGAGGAGCTGATCCGCGAGACCATCGCCCGCAACGGGATCGTGCCCGACACCGTGCACGCGGACCGCGGCACCTCGATGACCTCCAAGAAGGTCTCCCAGATGCTGATCGATCTGGGGGTGACACGCTCGCACTCCCGGCCGAAGGTCTCCAACGACAACCCCTACAGCGAGGCCCAGTTCAAGACCACGAAGTACATGTCGGACTATCCCGAACGGTTCGATTCGTTGACCCACGCCCGCGAGTGGTTCGACGCCTTCATCGCGTACTACAACCACGAGCACCGGCACTCGGGCATCGGCTGGCACACGCCGGCCAGCGTGCACTTCGGGACCGCCGAGGAGGTCCGCGACCAGCGGGCCGTCACCCTCACCGGGGCCTACGCCCGTCACCCCGAACGCTTCGGCCGCCGCCCCCGACCACCCGCAATACCCCAGACCGCCTGGATCAACGACCCGGCCAAGCGACGTGAACCCGCACCACAAACCTCATAGCGCCACAACCGTCTCACTGGACTTGAAATATTCCG
>NZ_NEUF01000156.1 GCF_002910915.1 Streptomyces sp. SM10
CTCTGTACGTTATCGTGTACGTCATGAAGACGATGAGTGTCACCGAGCTACGCGCGGGCATCGCCGACGCCCTCGACGCGGTGGAGAACGACGCCGAGGAGCTGGTCATCACCCGGACCGGCCATGAGCCGATGGTCGTCGTCTCGCTCGCCGAGTACGAGGCACTGAAAGAGACCGATTACCTGCTGCGGTCGCCCGCGATGGCCGAGCGCCTGCGCAGGTCCATCGAGCAGGACCGGGCCGGCCAGGGTGCACTTCGCGAGCTGGTGGATCCCGATGACGAGGCCGGGCGTGGCGCCGCGTGAAGGTGCTGTTCGTCGACGACGGCTGGAACGATTACCTGTGGTGGCAGGGGAACGACCGCAAAATACTGAAGCGCATCAACCAGCTGATCGCCGACATCGACCGGGGCGGCCACGAAGGAATCGGCAAGCCCGAACCGCTGCGGAACGACCTCTCCGGCTACTGGTCGCGGCGTATCAACTCCGAACACCGGCTGGTGTACCGCATCGATGAGAACGCCGTCATCCACGTGGTGGCGTGCCGCTTCCACTACGAACGGTGAACCAGGCGCATACCCACGGGCCATGCCTCGGCTCTTGACAGCGCCCATCAGCCTTCGCAGGACGCAGGCACGGGCTCACGATCCACACGACCAGGGCGCGACCGCTTACTCGGGGGCGTATCGGACGCTGAGCATGGTCGTGATCCCCTGCTCCACGATGACCTCGCGGGCATACGCTCCCGGGAGCGAGCATCGCCCCTACCCACCCCGGAGGAAGGAATTCGGGCCCTTGACGGGAAATCAGGTCGACTCGCGCACGACGAGTTCGTTCGGCATGATCACCGGCCGTGTGGGGCCGCCGTCGATCAGACCGAGGAGCAGGTGGACGGCAGCGGTCGCCTGGTCGGCCATCGGGCTGCACACCGAGGTGAGCGCGGGACTGGTGTAGGACGCGGCTTCTATGTCGTCGAAACCGATGACCGCCACGTCTTCGGGGACACGTCGGCCCGCTTGTCGGAGGGTGCGCAGCGCTCCGATCGCCATCAGGTCGTTGGCCGCGAACACCGCATCGAGGTCGGGATCGTCCTCCAGGAGCTGCCGCATGGCTTCGGCACCGGATGCCCTGGTGAAGTCGCCCAGTGCCACGATGGAGCGACGGCCGGTGTCACGCAGCGTCTGACGGTAGCCATCGAGGCGCTCCCGCGCCTCGTACAGTTCGAGCGGACCGGTGATCGTGGCGATCCGGCGCCGACCGCGCTCCAGGAGATGACCCACGGCCAGCGCCGCTCCGCCGGCGTTGTCCAGCGCGACGTACGGGACGTCCTGTGCGGAGGTGCGGTTGAAGGACACGACGGGCAGGCCCTGCCGGGCGAGTGCGGCCGGCAGCGGATCCGTCCCGTGCAGGGCTACCAGGAGCACGCCGTCCACATGCCCGCCGGCGATGTACTGCACGACTCTGGTCCGGCTCCGGTCCGATTCCGCGAGCATGAGCACGAGCCGTTTGCCCGCCGTCTCGAGCTCCCTGCTGACGGCGCGGACCACGGCGGAGAAGAGGGGGTCGTCGGAGACGACTCCTTGAGGCGGGTCGGACACCACCACGGCGAGGGTGTCCGTGCGGCGGGTGACGAGATTGCGTGCCGCGCCGTTGGGCACGTAGCCCAGTTCGTTCACGGCGCGCATGACGACGTCTCGGATCTGCGGGGCGACCGTCGTCTCGCCGTTGATGACCCGGGAGACACTCGATTTGGACACACCCGCACGGGCGGCCACCACATCGAGAGTGGGGCGTTTCATGCCTGTCCGTCCCCTGTGCCGCCGCCCGGGTTCGTGCGCGGGGCGGGTTTTCTCATCAGGGCGACCTCCGGCTCTGCGTCATGGCGATGCGGGAAGCGTATCCGCAGGCTGGGGCGACATGAGCGCGCCCGGAAAGGTCTCTCCCCCAGCGGCACCCCGGTGGCCGTCGGCGTGCCGCGTAAGCCATGAGGGATCGCTCCCTCCGCGCGTCGCAGATGTTACGCCACTGTTTTTTCGAGGTGAAGAAGGTATTGACAGCCTTCATCGACCCCTCCATCCTCCCTCTCAGGGAGCGCTCCCTGACTTCCCCCACTTGAGGAGTCGCCCATGCAAGCGCCGCTGCGCCGCTTCAGCTTATTTTTGGCCCTCGCGGCCGCACTGCTCACTTTCATCGCCCTCCCGACCTTTCCCGCACAGGCGGCGGAGGTGCTGCTCTCTCAGGGAAAGCCCGCCACCTCATCGAGTACCGAGGGGCCCTTCAGCGCTCGTAGCGCCGTCGACGGCGACCTCGGGACGCGCTGGTCCAGCGCCTTCGCCGACCCGCAGTGGATTCAGATCGACCTCGGGGCGAGTGCCGGGATCAGCCGGGTCGTCCTCAACTGGGAAGCCGCGCACGGCACCGCGTTCAGGATCGAGGTATCGAGCGATGCGGAGAGGTGGACCGTCGTCCACCAGACAACCGCGGGCACGGGCGGCACTCAGAACCTGGCCGTTTCCGGCAACGGCCGCTATGTGCGCATGTACGGGACGCAGCGCGCCACCGCTTACGGCTACTCACTGTGGGAGTTCCAGGTGTACGGCACCGGCGGCGATCCGATACAGGCTCCGCCGCTGCCGAGTGACCCCGCGAACCCGCCGCGGCTGGTGTGGAGTGACGAGTTCGACGGCGCCGCAGGCGGCAAACCCGGCTCCGCGAAGTGGAGGGCCGACCCGGGCACCGGGCCGAACAACGAGCTGGAGAACTACACCGACCACCGCAACGCCGCACTGGACGGGGCGGGACACCTGGTGATGGAAGCACGCAAGGAGGTCACAGCCGGATCGTCGTGCCCGCGTGACCCGCTGAGCGGCAGCACCACCTGTCAGTACACCTCGGCGCGGATGAACACCGGCGCGACGTTCCAGTTCACCTACGGGCGCGTCGAAGCACGCATCAAGGTTCCCAAGGGCAACGGTCTGTGGCCCGCCTTCTGGATGATGGGCGGCGACTTCCTGACGGGCCGGCCGTGGCCGTACAACGGCGAGATCGACATCATGGAGATCCTCGGCAAGGACGTGAAGACCGCGTACTCGACCGTCCACGCGCCCGCTTACAACGGCGGGGGTGGAATCGGCGCGCCATACACACTGCCCGGGAACGAAGACTTCTCCGACGACTTCCACACCTGGGTCGCCGACTGGAACAGCAAGGGCATCACCTACAGCCTGGACGGCCGGACCGTTCTGACTCTCGACAAAGAACAGGTGGAGCAAACACGCGGACCGTGGATCTTCGACCACCCCCACTACCTGATCCTCAACCTGGCGGTCGGAGGTGACTGGCCGGGCCCGACAGACGCCAACACCCCCTTCCCCGCCAGAATGCTCGTCGACCACGTGCGGGTCTACCAGTAACCCCTGGCCGCCCGGTTACCGCGAAGGTCCCGGGCGGCTTCGCCCGCCCCCTGTGGGCGACGGTTCGAGACACTCGAATCCCCTTGCGGGCAAACGCCGCTGTCCGCCTCCCGCTCTCCCATCGCTGTACTTCGGCGAGCAGACCCGTCACCCCCGATGCCCGTAAGGAAGTGAAATGCGCAGAGATCCCGTTCATCTGTACACACTGTTGGTGAGCACTCTGGCGGTCGTACTGGTAGCCGCCCTGAGCTTGACCGTGTCGACCCAGCAGGCCCAGGCCGCGACGGTCACCGTCCAGGCCGAGTCCTACTCAGCCCAGTCGGGTGTCGCCTCGGAGGCGACCGGGGACACCGGGGGCGGGCAGAACGCCGCGTTCCTCGCCAACGGCGACTGGATGCGCTTCGACAGCGTCGACCTCGGCGCGGCCGGCCGGCTGACGGTGTCGGCCCGGATCGCGTCCGCCGTCGGCTCGGGCACGGTCGAGTTCCGGACCGGCAGCCTGACCGGACCACTGCTCGCCGTCATACCGGTCTCCCCGACCGGTGGTTGGCAGACCTGGGCGACCCAGGCCACCGACGTCACCACCCATCCCGCCGGTTCACAAACGGTGTTCGCCGTGCTGCGCAGCACGGCGACCGGTGACTTCGTCAACATCAACTGGTTCTCCTTCGTCGGCGCGGACGACAGCCCGGCGGCCGGATGGGTCCCCATCGACCAGGCCAAGTGGGACGCCCAGTTGGCGCAGTTCCGTGCCATGACGCCCGCCGCGGTGCCCGCCGGTATTGTCCGTGTCCCGGAGTTCAACGCCACCTGCTCCTACAGTCACTCCAAGCCGGACGACCCCATCGTCCTGCCGGGCCTGCCCGGTGCGTCCCACATGCACAGCTTCTTCGGCAACAAGAGCACCGACGCGTTCTCCACGACCCAGTCGCTGCTGACCAACACACCCACCACTTGCACCCCTGCCAACGACCTCTCGGCGTACTGGATCCCGACCTTGTACGAAGGCGACAAGGCCGTCGAAGCCGAGAGCATGATCGTGTACTACGGTTCCCGGCTCGTCGACCCCTCGGCGACCGTGCCCTTCCCGCAGGGGTTCCGCATGATCTCAGGCAACGCCAAGACCCAGACGCCCACCCCGGCGGGCTCGCCGGGCCAGTACTGGTGCGCCGGCGAGGGCGGTGAGATCGGCCGCAGCGCCGACGGCAACTGGCCGCGCTGCGCCCCGAAGGCCCATCTCACCCACCAACTCGTCTTCCCAGACTGCTGGGACGGCAAGAACCTCGACAGTCCCGACCACACGTCGCACGTGGCGACCACCTACGACGGCAAGTGCAGCGGCGCCTACCCTGTCGCCATCCCCAACCTCTCCTTCGTCGTCAGCTATCCGACCAGCGGCAGCACAGCGGGCTTCCGGCTGGCCTCGGGCATGGCATCGTCCATCCACGGCGACTTCTTCAACGCCTGGGACAACGCCGGTCTCGGGCACCGCGTGAAGGACTGCATCACCCAGAAGGCCAAGTGCAACTCCGCCGGCACATTCTGACCCTGTGGTCGGCATGCGCCATGGTGGTGGCGCTGCTGGCCGTCGGCTGCACCTCGCAGCCGACGGCCGGCTCGTCGCCGGGACCGGCCTTCAACGCTACCGACACCGCTTGGATCCTGTTGATGATCCCCATGGCCGAGCGCGCACAACTCCTGACCGAACTGGCTCCCTCCCGCACGGCGGACCCGAGCCTGGCCAAGCTGGCGGCGGAGACCGGATCGACACTGCGCGAAGACCTCCGCCGACTGCGCGCGGTGCTGCGTCTCTCAGGCGTCCCCGATACCCACCCCCACGAGGGGCACAACATGCCGGGCATGGTGAGCCTCGCCACCCTCGAAAAGGCTGCAGCCACGAACGGTCAGGCGTTCGACCGGCTTCTCTCCGATGCGCTGCGCGCCGGCTTCACGCAGTCCCGGTTGCTCTGCGTTGGCGAGCAGACCCATGGCCAGGCCGACGAGGCGAGGGAACTGGCCGCAGCCATCGCGAGGAGCACGGCCGAGCAGAGCTCCCAGCTGGACGAACTGCGAGCAGCGCAGCCTGCGACGTCCGGCGACGAGACCACGCGGGACAACGGAATCACGGCGATCGAGGCCGGACAGGCTGAGAGCGTGTGGGCTGCCAAGCAACTGGGCCGGCCAACCGTCAAGGCGTGATACTCGATCGGACCGAGTCGTTCGCGCACAGGATCAAACCGGCGGGAGGTGCGGACCGCTGCACAACGCCCTTTCAGGCAATGGCCACAAAGAGCCAGGTCAGACGCTCCTGATCACGCTGCCAGGATGCGACAGCGGTTCAGCACCGCACGGCGCGCGGCGAATACCGCACGGAAAACAGCCGTGAAGACCGCGTTTCCGCAGGTCAGGACGTTTCCGTAGGGTAAAACTGGTGGGGCGGGTGGGACTCGAACCCATGAGCGTGACGCCTCTCACCTGCGACGATGAGAATTGGGGACATAGTCATCCGTTTCCATCCGGCTGCATCCCTCTCGATTCCGCTCGGAAGGGGATCGGTTAGGCGTTCGCCACACCACCCCGTCCCCCGCCGTGTACGCGCCCTGGTTCCGAGGGGCACGGCGAGGTTCTCACCTTGCAGCACCATCGGATCGTCTCCGCACGGCGGTGGGCCGAGCTGTCCCCCTTGGCCATAAGAAATGACACTCCGTAGCGAGGCGCGTCTTCGCCGGCGTCCGGCGGTCCGACCGAGGGCTGCCCGTAGACGAGTGCGACGATTCCGACGGACTCCCTCGAAGCTCTCCCGAACCAACGCAGTCGTGGTGACCGCTTCCTCGATGGAGCCCGGCGCCTCCCCGGGATGTCGAAGATCCTTTACTTCGTGAATCGTTTGATCACGCGGGTATCGTGGCGCGCCAGGCGACTGTCTATGAGTACACGGGGTGTGGACCATGTCGTTCGAAGAGGAGTGGGGCTAGCTGAAGGCCGCCGCCGCGATGAGGCTGAATTCGGCCGGCGACAGTGGCGGTCCAGGGGCGGAGAAAGGCTCGGCCGACTACGTGGTCCCGGACGACGAACTGGGGCACATCGGCCACGCCGCCTTCGGCCTGTTCGACGGCCTCGAGTCGACCGGTAAGCACGCGAAGGCGGCCAGTGAGACCGCTGGTACGAGCCTCAAGGGCGACGGGTTCGACACCGGCGCGGCATTCACGGAAGTGATCGGGACGTGGGAGACGCAGGTGAAGACCCTCCTCCAGGCGTGCGCCCATATCTCCAACCACCTCGACTACGCGAAAGCCTCGAACAAGGCCGACGACGAGTGGATCGAGACGCAGCTGCGCATCGTCGGCCCCGTCGCCCCGGAAGCAGACGAGGCTGTTCCCGCCTCGCAGATCAGCAAGTACTTCCAGTAGGGAGCCGCCGCGCCATGCCCACCTTCGAACAGCTCCTCACTGCCAGACTCGGCCCGCTCGACACGGCGGTGACCCAGTGGACCGAGATGATCGGCAAGCTGACCTCACCCCTCCAGACCGACGCCTCGGCCATGAAGACCAAGGCCGACAAGTCCAGTTGGATGGGCGAGAACGCCACCGTCACCAAGGAGTTCGTCACCAAGACCGCCAAGGAATTCGATGACGCCGTCATTGAGGCAGAGTCCGTACGCGACCTCCTCAAGGACGCCCACACCCTCTTCAAGACAGCCCAGGACGACCTCAAGCACACATACGAGAACCCCCCCTCCAGGTATCACCATCTACCCCGACGGCGTCCTCAGCCATCGAATACACCCTGACCGCCGAGCCAAGGACAGCACAGAACCCCTCGCAACCGAAGCACAGTTCGAACAGTTGCGCGGCAAGATCAACGGGATCCTGAAACGCGCCAACGAAGCCGATGAACTCTGCGCCTGGGGCCTGCGCGCCCTGATCAAGCACCACCTCAACGACTTCGGAAGCACCGACCTCAGCGGTGTCGCCGACGCCAGGAAGATGCGCGCCGAGGAGCAGCAGCAGGCCCAGAACGGCCGCGAGGCCGCCAAGCTCTACGCCCGCTGGGAACACCTCGACGACGGCGAGCGCGAGCGGCTCCTCACCCTCGCCGAGGAGGGCAAGGACTCGCCGGCGTTCGCCGAGCAGCTGATGACGAACCTCAGCTACCGAGGCCGCGAGCAGCAGGACGCCGTTCTGCTGCTCGCCAGCAGCCTGGAGTCGGGCGGCCGCGACGGTCAGCTCTCCAGCAGCGACGCCCGCCTCTACAAGGCTCTCTCAGGCTCCCTTGCCACCGCCACCGGACCCGACTCCTCGATCGGCTCCCCCGGCGGGGTCACCGCGGCCTGGACCGACAAGCTCATCAGCACGGCTCGTGATGGCAACGGCCTCCCTCGCCAGCATCCCGGGGCCATCGGGGGCGGCGCCGCGACCCTGAAGGACCTCACGGACCTGATGGCCGCCGACGTCGGCGACAAGGCTGTGTATGACCCGAACAAGGACTCCAAGGAGAAGTCCTCGCCCTGGAAGAAGGACGAGGGCGATCCGGTCTACAGCGAGGCGTTCCTGACCGAGGTGGGCGACACCATCCGTGAATGGGAGACGGACAACGACGACGCCTACGACGGCGTCATGAAGAACTGGCAGGGCACACAGGAGGACCCGATGAAGGGCTTGCTGAACGCCATGAGCCGCAACCCGTCCGCCTCCACCCATTACTTCGACCCGGACACCACCGACAACCTCAAGTACTTCCTCGAAGACCGGGAATGGCCCGGCGGCGAAGTAGAGAGCAAGATGCCGGACGAGACCCAGTACACCTCGGCCCGCGCCGAACTCGGCCTCGCCCTCGAGTCCGCGGCCACAGGCCGCGTTCCCGGCTCACCGATGCACCCGGTGCCCGTACACCACGACGCCGCCGAGACCGCGATCTTCGAGCGGGTGATGGGCGAGTACACGGAAGCACTCCACAAGGACCAGAGCGCCGTCCCAGTCTCCATGCGGCTACCGATGGCCGACATGATCGCCGACTACGGCTCCGACGTGCACCAGATCCTCGGCAAGAAAATGGACGGGCCCACCGACTTCAACCAGCTCGAGATCGACCGGGGCGACCTCACCCGGATCATCCGCGCCACAGCGGAGGACCCCAACGCCTACAAGATGATCCACGCCTCGCAGAGCGTGGTCACCAGCGAGGGGCTCAACCACTTCCCGGCGGACTCCTTCCGCAAGGAGGACCCGGAGCTCCGGGCATGGGTCAAGCAGTCCGCCTCGGTACTCGGCCACCTTGACGGCGTACGCGGGGACGTCATCTACGACCTGGGCCAGGCGGAGAAGGACGCCAACGCCTACAAAAGGGTGCTCAATTACCACATCGTCGGCGGGCTGCTGACCCCCATCCCGATAGCCGGCGACGCGATTCAACGTTCGGTGGACGCCGGCCTCAACAACCACCTGAACGATCAGAACGCAAGGGTCGACGCCGAGACCCGCAACAACATGATCAGGCATTACGACTACAGCGAGAAGCAGATGTACGGCATGTTGCGCAGGATGGCAACAGAGCGCGGTCTCTCAAAGGAAGAGCTGGACGCGAGTCCCGGCGAGTACGAGGACCACCTTCAGTCGATCACCGAGCAGTGGTACCAGAACGGCATGGGCGACGCCGACAAGTGGATGGGGCAGTAACCGATGGACAAGAAGTGGCTGCCGCTGACCGTCGTGCTCGGCGCCGCCGGGGTGGCCGTGGTGACGGCGAGCCTATGGCCCGACAACGAGGAAAGGCCGCCACTGCCGCAGACCCTGTGTCACGGTGCGCTCAGCCGGGAGACGGCGGGACTGATCGACGACGGCAAGGGAGGCGAGGTCAGCGCGGAGGAGTGGGAGAGCAAGGGCAAGACCACTGACTTCGCGGTATTCAAGGGATGTTCCGTCCTGCGCGCCAACCCAGACAACGACTATCCCCGAGGCGTCTACAAACTGCTCATAGAAGACACCCCGAGCGCCCCGTACAACAAGAAGGGCTCCGTCCCTCTCGGTCCCGGGTTCACCGGCTGGGCACTCCCCGACCAAGCCGAGGTCACACTGCCCGCCGGCTGCGCCGCCCGCATGGGCTCGACCTCCCCGTACATCACAGCGTCACTCGAGGTGCCCTCACAGGAAGAAGAGCGCCTGGCCAGACTGAAGGAGAAGAGGCTCGTCGACCCGGACACCGCGACGCGCAACAACGCGACCGTGATGCGAGAAGTGGCCACCAAGCTAGCCAAGCGGTACAACTGCGCCGCTTGACCTCGCCCCGACCGCTCAGTTCGCCCGCCGCCCCGCTTCGCCACGGCGGCGGGCGAACTGAGCGCAAGGCCGTCATCCTTCCGGTCGTCGACCTCGGCGGCGGGCCGGCGGCTCTAACCCCGGCCCACGGACCGTCTGTACCCGGCAGATTCCGACTGCGACGCCCACTCCAGCTCAGACGGCCCGGCACGGCCTCGAGGGCGCACCCCCTCGGCACTCCGCCTCAACCGAAACTGCGTGCCCGGCGCCTGCGGTCAGACCCTCGCAGTACGCCACCCGACCCGACCCGACCCCACCGACACGTAGGGCACATCTCCACCCGTGCACGAGATCCTCCGCACGGGTCTGAGCGATCGGTCCCACCATCTCCCCGGGCGGCCGTGGGACCACTCCACAACGCACTCACGGAAGCTTGGCTACAAAACCCCAGATCAAAGCCGCTCAGAGCCCTTCGATGCGCGAGGCCCCCCGTTCGCCACACCGCTTCCTATCCACCCCGCACAAGCACCGCTCTCGAGAAGTAGGGGGACGATCCCGCCTTCAGCATCACCGGATCACCGACGCGTTGCAGTGGGCACGGCTGGGTGAACCGTTCCGGGTTCGATAGAGACTTGATTCCGTGAAAGGATCGAGTCATGGCACGTCCTTCCTCCTATCCCGTTGAGCTGCGCAAACGAGCGGTCCGTATGGTCGCCGAGGTCCGCGGTGACTATCCGAACGAGTCAGCCACCGTGAGGGCGGTCGCCCAGAAACTCGGGATCGGTTCGGCCGAGACCCTGCGGAACTGGGTGAAGCGGGACGAGATCGATTCCGGGAAGCGGCCGGGGACGACCACGGAGGAGTCCGCGCAGATCAAGGCGATGAAGAAGGAGATCGCCGAGCTGAAGCGAGCGAACGACATCCTGAAGGCTGCGGCGTCTTTCTTCGCGGCCGAGCTCGACCGGCCACACACACGCTCGTAGCGTTCATCGACGAGCACCGGGCCCGCTTCGGCGGTGTCGAGCCGATCTGCCGCGTGCTCACCGAGCACGACTGCACGATCGCCCCCTCCACCTACTACGCCCACCACAAACGGCTCCAGGCCCCGTCCGCCCGCACGGTTCGCGATGCGGAACTGAAGCCGCTCATCCGGGAGATCTTCGAGTCCAACTACCGTGTCTACGGAGCCAGGAAGGTCTGGCGTGAGCTCCACCGCCAAGGCCACGTCGTTGCCCGGTGCACGGTCGAACGCCTGATGCGTGAGCTCGGCGTCACCGGCGCGGTCCGTGGGAAAAGGATCATCACTACGATCCCGGACAGCTCCGTCGAGCGGGCACCGGACCTCCTGGACCGCAACTTCGTCGCGCCGGCCCCGAACCGCTGCTGGGTTGCCGACTTCACCCACATCAGCACCTGGTCAGGAGTGGTCTACGTCGCCTTCGTCGTGGACACCTTCTCCCGCCGGATCGTCGGCTGGTCCGCCGCCACGTCGAAGGAGACACGGCTCGTCCTGGACGCCCTCGACATGGCTCTGTGGCAACGCGACCGCGACGAACAGCCGCATCAGCGGGGCGAGTTGATACATCACTCCGATGCCGGGTCGCAAGGTGAATTCAACTGGTCGTCGCAACACCTTTGATCACGGAGGTGTGCAGTGGGACTGCCGAGGAAGCAGATGCCACCGGCGCCATCCGGCGCGCGGCGGCAGTGGGCCGCGGACAGGGCGATGCGGCCGCCGATGCGCTCACCGGGTCGGCCTGAGCCATCGCGTTTGGTGCAGCGAGAGTTCTGGCGCCTGATCGCATCTGGGATCACCTCTGTGCAGGCCGCCGAGGGGGTCGGCGTGTCGGCACCGGTCGGGATCCGATGGTTCCGACACGCTGGCGGGATGGCGCCGCTGAGTCTGGACGAGCCCTCGGGCCGCTACCTGTCGTTCGCCGAACGCGAGGAGATCGCCCTGCTCAAGGCTCAGGACAAGGGCGTGCGTGAGATCGCCCGGACGATCGGTCGCGACCCCGGGACCGTCTCTCGTGAACTGCGTCGCAACGCCGCGACCAGGGGCGGAAAGCCGGTCTACCGCGCCGTGGTCGCCCAGTGGAAAGCGCAGCAGGCCGCGAAGCGCCCCAAGACGGCGAAGCTCGTGGACAACGACCGTTTGCGTGAGTACGTGCAGGACCGGCTCGCCGGTGACGTCCGCGGACCCGAGGGCACGATCGTTCCAGGTCCCGCGACGCCGCCGTGGAAGGGCCTGAACAAGCCCCATCGTCAAGACAGGCGGTGGTCAACGGCCTGGAGCCCGGAGCAGATCGCACGCCGGCTGCGGGTCGATTTCCCTGATGATGAGTCCATGCGTATCAGCCACGAGGCGATCTACCAGTCGCTGTTCATCGAAGGCCGAGGTGCTCTCAAGCGCGAGCTGGTCACGTGTCTGCGCACGGGCCGTGCCCTACGGCAGCCAAGGGCGCGGTCCCGGAACAAGCCACAGGGCCATGTCACCGCTGATGTCGTTCTGAGTGAGCGCCCGGCCGAGGCAGGCGACCGCGCTGTCCCTGGTCATTGGGAGGGCGACCTGATCATTGGGACGGGCAGATCCGCGATCGGCACGCTCGTCGAGCGCAGCAGCAGGTCCACGCTCCTGGTCCACCTGCCACGGCTGGACGGCTGGGGCGAGAAGCCCTCTGTGAAGAACGGCCCCTCACTCGGCGGATACGGGGCGGTCGCGATGAACGCGGCACTGACGGAGTCGATGACCAGATTGCCCGAGCAACTACGCAAGACCCTCACCTGGGACCGCGGGAAGGAGCTCTCCGGCCAGGGCCTCGGCGAAGTCGTGTAATGCCCGGTTTGTGATCGTGAGGGCCCAGGAGGTGAGGGGTGCCGAACGTCCACGAACTTGAGTGCTGGTAGCTTCGCGCCCGTGATCGTGTATCCGCTGTGGCATGTCGGCCACCAGAACGAAGCTGGCGGTGACGGCTCGACAGTGCACGTCGATGAGAGTGGCGTGTTCTGCGACGAGTCGGACGGCGATGACGTAAAGCTGCTCGGTATCTACTCAACCCTTGAACGGGTTGAAGAGCGTGTGCGTCAGGCTCGACTGCTACCGGGCTTCCGTGATGAACCGGAGCGGAATATTTCAAGTCCAGTGAGACGGTTGTGGCGCTATGAGGTTTGTGGTGCGGGTTCACGTCGCTTGGCCGGGTCGTTGATCCAGGCGGTCTGGGGTATTGCGGGTGGTCGGGGGCGGCGGCCGAAGCGTTCGGGGTGACGGGCGTAGGCCCCGGTGAGGGTGACGGCCCGCTGGTCGCGGACCTCCTCGGCGGTCCCGAAGTGCACGCTGGCCGGCGTGTGCCAGCCGATGCCCGAGTGCCGGTGCTCGTGGTTGTAGTACGCGATGAAGGCGTCGAACCACTCGCGGGCGTGGGTCAACGAATCGAACCGTTCGGGATAGTCCGACATGTACTTCGTGGTCTTGAACTGGGCCTCGCTGTAGGGGTTGTCGTTGGAGACCTTCGGCCGGGAGTGCGAGCGTGTCACCCCCAGATCGATCAGCATCTGGGAGACCTTCTTGGAGGTCATCGAGGTGCCGCGGTCCGCGTGCACGGTGTCGGGCACGATCCCGTTGCGGGCGATGGTCTCGCGGATCAGCTCCTCGGCCCGTTCGGCTGATTCGGCCCGTTCAACGGTGTGGCCGACGATGTAGCGGCTGAAGATGTCGATGATGACGTAGGCGTGATACCAAACGCCCTTGGCCGGTCCGGCCGCCTTGGTGATGTCCCAGGTGAACACCTGCGACGGGGCGGTGGCCACCAGCTCGGGCACCGCCCTGGCGGGGTGGGTGGCCTGCCGCCGGCGTTCGCCGGACTGGCCCTGCTCGCGCAGGATCCGATACATCGTCGAGACCGAGCAGTGGTAGCGCCCGGCGTCCAGCTCGCGGGCCCAGATCTGGGCGGGCGCCAGTTCGGCGTACTCGTCGCTGTTCATCAACTCCAGTACCGCAGAGCGCTCTTCGGCCGTCAGCGCCGAGGGTTGCACTTGCGGTTTCCTGGGTTTCCGCTGCGGCGGGGGCCGCAGCCTGCGGTAGTGAGTGGCCCGCGACCGGCCGGTCAGCCGGCAGGCGGCGGTAATGCCCAGCTGGTTCTCGACACCCGTGAACGCGGTGTCCACCACCGGGTCGACGACGTGTCTCAGTCCGCGCTCTCGGAGATCATTTCCAAGAGCGCAGAAGCTTTTCCCATCACCTCGAGCGCGGCCTTATTCCGGGCCAGGTCCTTCTCGAGCCGTGCCACCTGCTGCCGCAGCTTCTCGTTCTCCACCTCCGCGGCGGACTTCTTCGCGCGGGCCGGGCTGGTCCGGCGGTCGACCAGGTTTTCCAGGGCCCCTGCATCCCGGGCGGCCCGCCACTCCTTGACATGCGAGTGGTAAAGCCGTTCCCGGCGCAGGACCGCACCCTTCTCGTTCCTGGGCGCCGCGTCGTACTCGGCGACGATCCGCAGCTTGTACTCCGAGGTGAAACTGCGGCGCTTCGGCCTCGGCGCCGGGTCGGACCCGGCCGTTTCGGTGCTGGTCATAAGGGGCGATTCTCCTGTCGTGCCTTCTCAGGCTAACCCGACAGAGCGGGATGTCTCACCCAAGGCTGGCAGAGAGGG
>NZ_NEUF01000157.1 GCF_002910915.1 Streptomyces sp. SM10
GGGCGCTGTCAAGAGCCGAGGCATGGCCCGTGGGTATGCGCCTGGTTCACCGTTCGTAGTGGAAGCGGCACGCCACCACGTGGATGACGGCGTTCTCATCGATGCGGTACACCAGCCGGTGTTCGGAGTTGATACGCCGCGACCAGTAGCCGGAGAGGTCGTTCCGCAGCGGTTCGGGCTTGCCGATTCCTTCGTGGCCGCCCCGGTCGATGTCGGCGATCAGCTGGTTGATGCGCTTCAGTATTTTGCGGTCGTTCCCCTGCCACCACAGGTAATCGTTCCAGCCGTCGTCGACGAACAGCACCTTCACGCGGCGCCACGCCCGGCCTCGTCATCGGGATCCACCAGCTCGCGAAGTGCACCCTGGCCGGCCCGGTCCTGCTCGATGGACCTGCGCAGGCGCTCGGCCATCGCGGGCGACCGCAGCAGGTAATCGGTCTCTTTCAGTGCCTCGTACTCGGCGAGCGAGACGACGACCATCGGCTCATGGCCGGTCCGGGTGATGACCAGCTCCTCGGCGTCGTTCTCCACCGCGTCGAGGGCGTCGGCGATGCCCGCGCGTAGCTCGGTGACACTCATCGTCTTCATGACGTACACGATAACGTACAGAGGGGATCCCTGTGCAGCTGGTCGCGATCCGCCTCCGGACGGCCATGCGGTTCAGCCTTCGGTGACATTGGGCTGCGGCAGAGCCCGTCGGGCGGCTCAGTTGGTGTGGTGACCTCGTCGTTTTCGCGGTCGGCCCGCTCCATGAGCGTGATCGTCGCGAACTCGGGAATGATCACTTACGGACATGGGGTAGCGGAATTCGCCTGCGCGGAGTTGGCGGCGTTCGAGGCGGGCCCGGTTGGGCGGCGTGCTCCTCGACCCGCGCCCGCGGCGGTCTTCAGTGGCGTTCGACGAACCGTTACTGATGGTTACGCCGGACGTTCTGCTGACCGATGTCTCAGATTCTCTGGTCGACCTGCCGGCCGGAAGCGAGACTTCCGCTCAGTGCGGTTGAGAGGAACGTGATCGGACGGCCCGGATGTGGCCTCATGTGCCTTGCCTCCGGGGCGCCCATGTCCTTTCCCCAGTGCGAGGCGCGCCCGTCCGTCGTCCGGTGTTCATCTTCGCCGGCACTCGAACAGGAGGTGAGCAGCAGGGCGGCCCCGAGGGCCGCGAGCAGCCGTGGCCGCAGGGCAGATCGGTTGTTCACCGGTTCTCCTCGTCGCCGCGCGAGACGTCCCCGCGGGACCCTTCGCGCCCAGGGTCCGCCGGTGTCACCCCGAGGGCTGAGCCACTGTTCAGATCCTGGGTGTAGGTGCCGCTGCTACCGCGCATGTCGAATTCCTGGGCGAAGCCCACTTTGTGCAGGCGCCCCATGTCGTCGTCGGGAATGGTGACACCACCGGGGAACGTCGTCGATTTTCCGGAGCCCCAGTTGTACCGGTCCCACACGTTGACCTGGTAGTCGAGCGAGACCTGTGGCTTGCCCCCGTCGCCCGGACTGACGGTGACCATGCCCGACACGTTCTGCTGGTGCGACCCGACCGCGTGGAAC
>NZ_NEUF01000158.1 GCF_002910915.1 Streptomyces sp. SM10
TGCCTCCGGGGCGCCCATGTCCTTTCCCCAGTGCGAGGCGCGCCCGTCCGTCGTCCGGTGTTCATCTTCGCCGGCACTCGAACAGGAGGTGAGCAGCAGGGCGGCCCCGAGGGCCGCGAGCAGCCGTGGCCGCAGGGCAGATCGGTTGTTCACCGGTTCTCCTCGTCGCCGCGCGAGACGTCCCCGCGGGACCCTTCGCGCCCAGGGTCCGCCGGTGTCACCCCGAGGGCTGAGCCACTGTTCAGATCCTGGGTGTAGGTGCCGCTGCTACCGCGCATGTCGAATTCCTGGGCGAAGCCCACTTTGTGCAGGCGCCCCATGTCGTCGTCGGGAATGGTGACACCACCGGGGAACGTCGTCGATTT
Source organism: Streptomyces sp. SM10 (assembly GCF_002910915.1). Classification (GTDB taxonomy): domain Bacteria; phylum Actinomycetota; class Actinomycetes; order Streptomycetales; family Streptomycetaceae; genus Streptomyces. The sequence continues at coordinate 366 of NZ_NEUF01000158.1, forward strand.
TCCGGAGCCCCAGTTGTACCGGTCCCACACGTTGACCTGGTAGTCGAGCGAGACCTGTGGCTTGCCCCCGTCGCCCGGACTGACGGTGACCATGCCCGACACGTTCTGCTGGTGCGACCCGACCGCGTGGAACCATTCGTCCTCCCCGAAGGTCCGCCCGATAGCCTGGCTTTCCACGGGAACGACGACCGTCCTGTCGCCGCCGGCCTTCTCGAACTCATCGAGGGCCTTCTGACGCCATGCTTCCTGGTTCTCGGTGATGTGGAGCGTGCCGACGTCGGTCCGGAACCCGGAATCGTCGTGCAGGATGCGGTCGACGTCGAGGTCGAGCGGCTCGCCGGTGCCGCTGAGGTAGTGCTGCATGTTGCGGGACGCCGCGACCTCTCCTGTGACATCGCCGCCTGCGGCGATCGCTTGAGCCTGCGTCAGGACCCAGAGGTCGCGGGCGATGGGGGCCTCCATGTCGAATGCTCCCGATCCGGCGTCGGCCGGTCTCCACTCGTACAGCGGGGCCATGATCCCTGCTTCCCGAAGGTCGTCGCCGCGCTCTCGCAGCAGGATGCCGCGGGTCACCGGATCGAGACCACGCCACCACTCCGCCACGGCGGCCCTCCCCTTCGGCATGTCGGCGGCCTTGCCGGCCTCCTCCAGGGAGGGATAAGGGCTCTTCACAGGGCTTCTGTTGAAGCCGTTCATGGTCCCGTCCATGACGTCGGAGTCGACCACGGCGGCTGCGAGGGCGAGCCTGATGCCGTCGTCGGCGTCAGTGACCGCCTGGACCGCTTGGTCCAGGAGATCGCCCCACCGGGTCACCTGCGCGCGCACGCTTTCCTGGTAGCCGGGGTCATGCACGTACGCACTACGTGCACTCTGGCTGAGCTGTTCGGTATCGAACGAAACGATGCCCTGGTCGGAGACGCGCATGCCGTCCTTGATCGCGTCGGTGCGCACGGTGTTCACCCTGCCACGGAGGGCGGCGAGCTGAGTGTGTGAATCCCGCAGGATGGACGCAATCGCCTTGGCCTCCTTCTGAGCCCCCTGCAGCTCCTTAAGTGTCACGGCGAACCTGTAGTTCGCGGCATCGGCGCTCTGGCCGACCCATGACGGTCCGAGTGAGACGCCATGGACATCTCGTTCGTACTGCTCCTCGATCGTCTTGAACTTGCCTGCCATCTCAACCCACTTGTCGGCGGCGTCGGTGAGTTTGGACAGGTCGCTGCTCATCACTTCGTGATAGGTCGGCACGCATCCCCCGGGGCGGTCGGTCGGCTGGTCAGCAGTCGTCGATCGGGGACGGCGGACCCAGTTGCGAGCCGATGCCGATGTCGTCGTTCCGGAAGTCGATGCCCGTCTTGCTCAGGGCGTGCTTCTCCGACGCCAGTCGACCCAGCAGCGCCTTGACCTGCTGCTCCCACGTCCGGTGCGCCTTCTTCAGAGCCCCCGACGTGTCCCAGCCGTACCCGTCCCTGGCACCGAGCTCCTTGACCACCGCTTTCACGCTCTCGGCGGCGTGCTTGCCGTCCCTCTCGACGTCGGGTTCCAGATCATCGTTGATGGCCTTCGCCGCCGCCTGCTTCTTCTTCGGGCTCGAGGCGAGATCCGGTGCGCCGCCGCCCCCTGCCGCCGGGGCGAGCTGGTTCAGTCGCATCGAGTCCGTGCGCTGGGCGGCCACATCGTTCTTGATCTGCTTCCACTCGTCCCAGGCCATGGCCCCCCCGTCAGTGTGATCGTTGCCAATAAAAATACGGAACGGTATTGCTCAGGCGACAGCTGGTGCCTGGCCAAAAGCTCGCTACCGAGTGACTGACGAGTGGCTGTCCTGCACGGCCCGATCGGGAGGACCGCGCAGGCGGTGCCTCCGTCGGCGGCCGCTCGTGACGGAGCGTGATTGTGGTCGCTTACTGCGGCGTGCACGACAGCGGCGGTGGCCCTCCGCGCTGCATCGCCGATGTCGGGGGTCCGCGACAGAGCGGGGTGTGGGCTGCTGTTCATCGAGGCTCCGTTCGACAAGTGGGGTGCTGGCGAGCGCAAGCCGGGAAGATCGGATGGTGCGAGTTTGCCGGGAGGCGGTGAGGGCCGCAGGGCCTTGTGGGCTGTCAGGCCGTCCGGCATGATCGCGAGCATGATGACCAACCGAAAGGCCTATGCCGCGTAGACGGCCCGGCGCGCTTCGCGCCGAAAATCCGGTCCCGCCCGTCTGGAGCCCTTGGACCTGTCGAATTCCCGGGTTGTCCGAGCGCACCTGCGCCGAGATCCAGCGCACGGAGCGTGAGCACGATGACTCCTGGGCCGGGCTGCGGGACGGCTTGTGGGACGGGGCGGTGGAAGCCGCGCTCAGGCACTACCGGGCGTTCCTGCGACAGCCCGGCCGCTACCTGGACCTGTGCTTCCCAGCCTCTCCCCATCCGGAGTCCACGCTCGTCGACGTGGCGAACGCCCGGGATATTCTGCAAGAAGCGTTGCGTTCGCTTCCACAGCCGTCCCGCGCCGAACTCGGGCGAGTGGTGACGTGATTGCTTGTGCCGGTACCCTTCCTCGCGCGGAAGGTGGACCAGCATCGTGAAGCGCCTGGTAGATCGCCTCGTGGCTGATGCGCATGCACTCATCATCCGGGACATCAACCTTGATCCGGTTCGCGATCTGTTCCGGACTCCACGCCTGTACCCAGGCGCGGTCCTTGCAGTGCGGCTTGTTCCGCCCCTCCACGCGCCTGTCGAAGGTCCTGCGATCGCCCTGCCGCCAGGCGTGCTGATCTCTCCGGACAGCCGCTCCTGGACGTATGCGTGCAATCGCGGATCGGCGACCAGCTTCGATGTCTTCGGGCGGCGTGCGGCCATGTCCGATTTCCATTGCCCGACCGATGCCCGGTAATCGAGCTTCCCGCATCTGGTGGCCGCGTTGCGCCGCAACTCACGGGAAATCGTCGCCGGATCACGGCCGACTTCCCGAGCGATTCCACGAACGCCCTTGCCTTGGGCGTTGAGGAGCGCGATCTCTTCCCGATCAGAGAACGACAGGTACCTGCCCGAATGCGGCTTCGGATCGAACGGTCGCATGCCGCCACACTGCCGAAACCAGCGCGTGACCACTGCCGGCGCCACGCCGACAACCCCCGGCCGCTTCCTCCGCGAGGAGACCTTTGGCGACTTCGTCCCAGAACGCCGTTTCGATATGACGCTGACATTTTGGATGCCCCGGAGACCTCAACTTCGGCCGAATGGCCCGATCGGCTGCCTGCTGACGACGAACCATCCCACACCTCGCTGATCACGAGGTGTTGCGACGACCGATTGAATCCGCCTCGCTAATCTCCGGCGAACGATGCATCACACCGCTTCGGGGTGGCCGAACAGCCGATCGGAGCCAACTCTGCTCTTGTCTGCGTCAGTTCGGATGCTCCACCCGGCGCCAGGAGGTCTGTGCCGTCAGTCGCTGCGGCGTCACCGGCTTCGACCGCACAGGTGAGAAAGAGATGAATTCGTGACCGTCGGCTAGGTCACTGAATGTCCACTTCGCGGAGAAGCGATGATGATCTAATGCCCAAGTCGATGGCTGGGACATGCAGATGGCGTCCACCGCGCGTTCAGTCCTCGACGTTGAACCGACGTGCGCCTGGGGGGGAACGCTGCATCAATGCGTGGGGGAGAGGAATGACATCGGCCCCGACCGGCGAACCGGCGACGTCGCTGCGGACGCAGCGGCCCCGGAGTTCGCCGGTGCGGACGCGGCTGCGACGGCAGTCGGCCGCGGAGAGTCCGGCACGATGTTCTCGACCTCGCCTCCCTCAAGCCACGGTGACAAGCGGCCCGTTCAAGCAGCCTTCGTTCGTACGTGGTGTCCGTGGCCGGGCTCACTGAGCAGGACTGCGGACGGGCGGCCCGTGGGTCGGCCAAGGCGTCGCGAGTGCTGGAGCCGCCACCCGTGCCGTACTCGACACATGTGAACGGGAACACCGACTTCCCGGGAATCCCGGCTCCCGAATCGTGGTGGGCCGGTCACTCCGTGCCTGTTCGCCATTGGTGCGAAAGCTCCTCTTCACGAGCGTCTCGGCGCTTCACGACATCACACAGAGAAGGAACCCGTGCACGTCCCAAGGAAAGCGTCCACTGCTGCGGCTGTCATGCTCGCGGCAATACTTCTCAGCTCTTGTTCGCAGTCCGAGCCCTCCTCGGGCGCGGCTGCGAAAGAGACGCAGGCCGACCGGAGCGAGTGGCCGGAGGAACTGCCCAGTTCCGGACTGGTCAAGGGCCTGGAACTTCCGCTCGAAGGCTACATGGTCTCGTACGCGGATCAGGTCGTCATCGACTCCGCTCTGCGCACGCTTCAGACGGAGTGCATGGCCGAGTACGGATTTACGGTCGACCTGCCACGGCCTGGGGTGAATCCGCCTGCGAGCAGTAACAGCATGAACATCGAACGGCGTTACGGCATCACTGACCGTGCCCAGGCGGAGAAGTACGGATACCTGCTCCCGCCCGAGCAGCAGAAGTACACCGCCGAGCAGACGCCCGACCTGCCAAACATCCAGGTCGAGGTTCTCACCGGGCGCACCAAGCCGGAACCGCTCGTCCCTCCCACCGGCAGCGACGGTGCCTACTCCGGGTCGGGCGACAAGACCAAACCGGCTCGCGCCGAGTACGACGGCAAGAAGCTGCACGAAGGCGGCTGTGTCGGATGGGCGAAGCGGAAACTCAAGCTCAATGAGTCCGATGCGGGATTCGTCGTTCAGCTCGCGTCGACAGGAATTTCCGAATCCCGCCCCCACCAGCCGGTCGAGAAGGCCATCACCAAGTGGTCGGCCTGCATGAAGGGCAAGGGCCACGCCGCCTCGGATCCGTACAGGGCCATGGAACAGGGCCTCGGCGGCACCGACACCGAAGACTCGATCGCGCTCGCGCTGGACGACATCGACTGCAAGGAGCAGACCCGCCTGATCGAGGTCTGGTTCAAGGAGGAGTCGGCAGTGCAGAAGCAGCTGATCAAAAAGAACAAGGACCAACTCACTGCCGTCGAAAGGCGCATGAAGGAAGTCCTTACGGCCGCAAAGGCCGTCAAGTAGATGACCAGAGGGGAAAAGCAGTTGAGAAAGAGACGTATCCGTCCGCGCATACCGGTCACCCTCGCGGTGGCCATGGCGCTGGCGATACCCTTGGGCCTGCCCGCGCAGGCCGAGGGGTCAAAACCGCCCGCGGGTGCGGCACAGGGATGGAGCGACGCCACCGAGCAGCAGAAGAAGTTCTCGCTGGAGCCGTCCGCGATCCCGGCGAAGGACCGAGTCCGCATACTCGGCGCGGACTACCAGAAGTCCGCTGACACCGCGGTCACCGCGACCGGCGACGGAACCGGCTTCCACATACTCGCGGGCAAGGAGGAGGACGGCTACCAGCTTCGGACGATAGCCAGCCTGTTCGAGGACGGCTTCGCCTCGGACACGTGGATCGGAAACCACTGTGTGACCGAGTCCGGCAGGTACGCGGCTGTCTCGTACGCGCCGCGGATGTTCACCAACAAGCCTGAGCTCATGGTCCGCGGCGCATTCACCGCGGTGGTGAACCTGGAATCGGGCAAGGTGACCAAGCTTCCGTTCCAGTCGTCGCTCGCCTACTTCTCGCCGGGCTGCGGCCAGGGCGATCAGGCGGTGTTCACCCAACTCTCGCACGACGGCGACGAGAAGCAGCAGACCCGTCTGATCACCGTCGACGCAGCGACGGGCAAGCAGAGCCCGTCCGTCACGCTCGCCGGGCAGGTCACCTCGGCCGTTCCCACGGCCGAAGGCGTCGTCGCCGCGCACGGCAACAAGCTGGTGCGCATCAAGGGCAAGACCGAGAAGCCCCTGGCCACCACGACGACTGTGCCGTTCCAGATCACTGCCGATGCCGAAGGCGGCATCACCTTCATCGACCGCGAGCTCGACAAGAAGGCATCCAAGACGCCGGCCAGCTGGGCCAAGCACCTGACGCGCACCGAGGTCGCGCAGGGCAAGAAGACCGAGCCCGTCACGGTGGCCTCCGGCAAGCTGGAGGCCTGGGATCTGTCCCGTTCGGCACGCGGCGAGGTGTTCGTCACCGGTGACGCCACGTCCCGGGCCCTGCCCAAGCGGGTGCACAACCCCGGCAAGCTCCCCATGGGCGCGGCGATCTCCAGTCACGCCCAGGCGGCCCTGACCACCACCTGGTCCGACGGGAAGACCACTCTGGTCAACCCGGAGGACGCCGCCAAGCCACGGCCCGCCCGTACGGCCCTGCGCATGCTGGACTCGGGCAAGTCCGTGACTCTCGACCTGCGCCCCGGCGCGCACCGTGTGGGTGACGGGGCACAGGGGCACGCCGTGTCTCCCGCTCTGCCCACGGGCGGTCCGGTCGACTCCGGCCCGGACACGGGCAAGAAGAGCACGGACGGCCTGTCCACGCAGAGTGTCCGCACCCAGGCCCTCACCGCGCAGGCCGACAACCCCAGCGAGGGCACCGGCGAGCGCTACTGCGCGGTGGCCCGCAACGACGTGAAGAAGCAGGCGTTCCAGCCCACTCCGCGCCAGGTCGAATGGGCCGTGGACCAGGCCGTCGTCGGTGAACTGGACTTCTACCGCGAAGGCAACTGGAAGAACACCGGGACCGGCGGTTATCAGCCGCAGGGCCTGTTCCCCTCGACCGTGCTCGCCGGTGACCCCAACGGCACCCTCGACAACGAGGATCCGGACGTCACCGACAAGTGGCACATTCCCGCACAGGTGATGCTCGGCATCACCGCGCAGGAATCCAACATGTGGCAGGCGACCCGCTTCGCCGTGCCCGGTGTCACCGCCAACTCCCTGATCGGCAACTACTACGGTGTCGACTACGCGGCGTCCGGCGAGCAGCTCGACCCCTGGCGGATCAACTGGGCCGACGCGGACTGCGGTTACGGCATCACCCAGGCCACCGACGGCATGCGTCTTGCCGGCAAGACCAAGCCGGGCGAGACCGCGCTGTCCACGCTCGCGCAGGAAGCCGTCGCCCTCGACTACACGGCGAACATCGCCGCCGGTGTGCGGATCCTGTCCGAGAAGTGGAACCAGACCTACAACGCCGGGATGAAGATCAACGGCGGCCACCCCAAGTGGATCGAGAACTGGTTCTTCGCCCTGTGGGCCTACAACTCCGGCTTCTACGACACGGCTGACTCCCAAGGGCACTCGGGCGTCGGCTGGACGAACAACCCGGCCAACCCGCTCTGGAAGGCCAACCGCGTTCCGTTCCTGCAGAGCGCCACCAACCCCGCCGGGGACGACTACAGCCACGCCGCGCACCCGCAGGACTGGCCGTACGAGGAGAAGGTGATCGGCTGGGCGGCCCGTCCCATCTCCGCGATGTTCGCGCCCGGTGACTTCCAGGCCGGCTACCGCCCCGCCTGGTGGACCACCAACGCGGACCGCTCCGCGGCCAAGCCTCCGGTTGACCTCTTCTGCGACGCGTCCAACTACTGCGACCCGTCCAAGATCGGCGACAACGACTCCAACGACCAGGGCATGGGCGCCTGCACGGCCGACTCGGGCGACAGCGACACCAACCCCCACTGGCTCCACTGCTGGTGGAACAAGGAGATCACCAAGGACCAGTGGAAGGACTGCGAGAAACTCGCCAAGTGCGGAAACGGCGTACACCGCTTCCCCACGTCCTACGGCGAGCAGCCCGACGCTAAATCCTATCCACCGAACTGCTCGACCACGAGCCTTCCCTCCAACGCGCTGGTGGTCGACGATCTGCCTGGTGGCACCACACCCGCGGGGGTCGACACCAACCGCGGATGCGGGGCGGTGAAATCCGACGGCACGTTCGGGTTCACCTACGTCCCCTGGGACACCCAGATGGACCTCACGGATGACGACAAGGACAACCCGACCACCGTCACCACGTATCCGGGGAAGATCGACACCCATCAGATCGGCGCGGGCTACGGCAACCACTTCTGGTTCACGCACACCCGCACGGAGGAGTCCTACCCGGCCAACGCCAACCGGTTGAAGGTCACCGGCACCTGGAAGCTGAATGCTCCGCTGACCAACACCTCCCGCCAGGCCAAGGTCTTCGCGCACATCCCCGACCACGGTGCGCAGACGTCCAACGCCGTGTACCGGATCCAGACTCCGGACGGTGAGGAGGAGGCAGCCGTCTCGCAGACGGCGAACCAGTCCAACAAGTGGGTGGACCTGGGCGCCTACGAGTTCGGTGACCAGATCCCAGAAGTACGTCTCGACAACTTCAACGGCGGCAACGGCGAGGCCGACATCGCCTTCGACGCCATGGCGTTCGTACCCGGCACGTACGACGGCCAGTCGATGACCGGCGACATGCGGGCCGACCTGACCGCTCCTGACCCGGAACTGGTCGAGCCCGGTGACGAGATCAACGAGGACTTCTATCCCGGTGCAGCCCTGCTCTCGTCCGGTTCAGCCTCGGCGGCCCCGATGGCAGCCAGGAGCAGCGCGTCGTGCTCCATCGTGTCCGTTTCGATCACCCGCAAGCGCACCAATGCATGCATGCACGACGAGGTGACGACCACGTTCTTCACGGACGGCGCGCCGTCGGGCAGGTCGTACTTCGACTACTACAACACGATCCATCTCGACGCCCGGAGTAATGAATTCTCCCAGGTCACGACGATGGTGTTGAAGTCGATGACAGGTGCACTGAACACGGTCACCATGGACTACCAGGCCAAGTGCCGCGGATACTGCAGCATCACGAGCGTCAACTGGTCAGGGTCCAAGGTGTTCGTCAAGGGTGACACGGTGATCAGGACCATCACCACCCGGTTCAAGTGGATACCGAGCACCGGCACCACGAAGGACGTGATCACCCCCTACTGGACCTTCGGGGGATCGGGTAACGGCGTTCCGATGCCCGTCCCGACCGAGGTCGAGAAGTCGAAGCTGGACATCCGCTGCGACAGTGTGGGTTCTGGAACGGGCTGTGTGTTCCCCGGTTACACCCCGACCTTCACGATGAACTCCAAGAAGTTCCCCGGTGCCGCCGCCCACATCGACATGATGTGGCGAAAGACCAACATCGACTGGGGTAACCACAACGGGGGCAAGCCGCTGACCTACCTGGCCAACAAGATGGCCACCGACGAGCCCACCAAGACGCAGCAGGCCCGTAACCGTCAGCTCATCTGTGAGAGGCGGTGGAAGACGTACAAGAACACCGGCCTGTTCAGTGACATGTGGTCCGCGGATGCCGGAAAGCCGATCACCGACCAGAGGAGCTGTGACGAGTTCACTTTCGCCAATTCCTTCCAGAGCGGCGGAAACGTCAACGGTCCCAACCCTGTCTCGTACAGCGGAAAGGAATGTGTGCAGACCTACCTGAAGCGTAATGACGACGACACCATGACGCTCCATCTGCGCCCGGACGCGGCTCCTCCCACCTGGAAGGAGCCCTGCGGCCGGTCCTCGATGTCGAACTGGGTCAACACCCAGTCGATGCAGCCCTTCGGTGGCTTCATCACCGAACAGCGCCTGCTGGAGGACGACGACTACTGGCTCGACCTCGACGGATTCACCGCACCCACGCCGTAACCGTCATGAGGATGCAGTAAGAATGCCCCCACGGGTGACCGTGGGGGCATTCCTGCTTTGTGTCCTCATGGTCTCATGACCAGAAAAGCCGACCCTCGACTGTCGAGCACGTCGCATGTGATCCCTGGGAAATATTGGTGAGCATGTTCGCCAAGGAGTCGAAGTAGTCGGCCAGGGAATCGAATTCGCCGACAGTGGTGACTTCTCCTGTGAACCATGTGCCGATACGCCCGTCCCGCACATCGATGAACTTTCCCGCCCAGGCGTCCTGGTCGGACAGAAACGGGATCCATTCGTTGCGCCAGAACGGATTGTCCGGTTGGTCCGGGGGGTTTATGCCTCCAGGCCGGGAGTGATGGTCGTAGAGTTTCTCCATCTCCCGGATTCCCAAGAAGAAGCTGCCCTCGTCAGGGAACCCGGCGAAACCGTAGCATCGCACATCGTCGTCCATGTCCTCCTCGGGAAGATCGAGACTGTTCTGAAGCAGCCAGTCCCGCAGATCCGGGTGGAGTGAGATTCCCATCCGTTCCTCGGCGGCCGCAATCATGGGCTCCGTAGCCGGTCCAGGGAAATCAGCATGATCAGCCGGGGCGCATTCCTGAAGGAGGTTCATCACGCGAGACCAGCTTTCCACCACTGTCATGGCCCCATTCCTCTCTGCTCCGCGTGAGAGCAGCATCTAACGATCATCGCAAGGTGCGATCACTCCAGTCGTGCGAGGAGCCTACATCCGCGCACACCATGCGATCATCCGACCACATGCAGGTGAGGGGATGGGCGCAATCTTCCACGAGGGAGACGACGCGGACCTCACCGCCGAGCCGCTGCCGTCTCCCACGGCCGCGCCCCGGCCGTAACGCCCCACCTGGCGCCGCCGCCCGGCTCCGCCTTCCCGACCTCCTGCGACGCGCGTCAGGACGAGGCGGGCTGCCGCGAGGAGCGGAGCACGAGCAGGGTGATCTCGCTGGGGGCGAAGACGCGGAAGGGCGGACCCCAGAAGCCGGTCCCGCGGCTGGTGTAGAGGAGTGTGCGAGCGCCGTGGTGGCTGAGGCCGGCCAGGGCCGGCTGGTCGAGGCGGACCAGGTAGTGGAAGGGCCAGATCTGGCCGCCGTGGGTGTGGCCGGAGATCTGGAGGTCGACGCCTTCCGCTGCCGCGCGGTCGACGAACGCGGGCTGGTGGGCGAGGAGGAGCACGGGGAGCTCGGGATCGGCTCCCCGGAGGGCTCCGGCGAGGTGGGCCCGGTGGCCCGCCAGACCCGAGGACTCGGCGGTCACGTCGTCGACCCCGGCGACCACGAGGGAGTCACCGCCTCGTTCGAGCAGCAGATGGCGGTTGCGCAGCGGCTCCCAGCCCAGTTCGTCCATCAGGTCGACCCAGCCCTGGGCCTCGGTGTAGTACGCGTGGTTGCCGGTGGAAACGACGCCCGGTTCTCCGACATCATCAAGGCATGCGTCATCCCGGGCATTACGTGCCCGAATGCTTACATCGACTCGGGCAAGCCGATGCACACGGAAATCCCGCGCATCCTCGACGAAGACGTATTGCCTCGAGTGCAGCAGACCCTCGCCAAGATCAAAGAGCGTGCGAAAAACGCCAAGGTGGTCCTCATGGGCTACCCGCCGCTGTTCGAGGACGACTGCGTGCCGGACATCGACGATGCGGAGGTGGCGTGGATGAACCACACCATATCGCCGCATCTAAGGACACCGATGGGCGGCCTCAGTCCGCCGGGGCCGAGACTGCGACGACCTTCGTTCTGCTCGTCCTCGACACTCTCGCGTTCTTCGTGCTGTGGGTCGGAATCGTCGGGCTCATGGGGTGGGACCCAGATGCGGAGGCCCCGGCCGACTCCAGCCGCGCCTACTTCACAGCCGCCGGTGTCACCGCGGTCATCGGGGCAGGGTCCACCTGGTTCCTGCACGCTCTGCGCTTCAGGACCGCCACCCTGGTCCACGCCCTGCTCTTCGTCGTCATGGTGTTCGTCTTCGCCGCCGGCCCGCAGATCCTGGACAGAGCCGTCAACTGAGCGAGCCGAGAATCACGTCATCCGCATCAACGGGGCGCGCCATGGCTCAGAGTACGGCTCCCGAAGCCGACTGCCCTGCGGTGAGTCGAGGAACTCCCCTGCGCAGATCCTGTGCGACGCTGGTCAGTCCTCTGCGTCACGTACCAGGAGCGCGATCTGTACCCGGTTTTCGAGCCCCAGCTTGGCGAACAGGTTGCCTACGTGCGCCTTGACCGTCGCGACGCTGATGTACAGCCGCTCGGCGATCTCCGGGTTGCCGAGTCCGTCCGCGACGGCCCGAGCAGTTTCGAGCTCTCGTTCGGTCAGTGCGGACAGCTGTTTCCGCGCGGCTTCGCGGGATGAGTCGCGAGCGTAGGACGACTGCGGGCTGGTGGCTGCGGCGATCACCCGTGCCGTGGCCGCTGGAGACAGCACGGAGTTGCCGTCCGCGACGGTCCGCACCGCGTCGAGAATCCGCGCCGGTGGGGTGTCCTTGAGGACGAACCCGAGTGCTCCGGCGTGCAGCGCGCCGAGTACCAGGTCGTCGGAGTCGAATGTGGTCAGCATGAGCACCCGCGGCGGTGCCGGTCGAGTGAGGAGTTCCCGGGTCGCGCTCAGACCGTCGCGGCCGGGCATCCGCACGTCCATCAGAACAACGTCTGGCCGCTGCTCGTCCACCACGGTGATCGCGGCGTCCCCGTCTGCCGCTTCCGCGACGACGGTCAGGTCCGGTTCGCCGTCGATGACGAGCCGCAGGGCCATCCGTACCAACTGGTCGTCGTCGACGATGACGACGCGCACCGGTTTCCGGTCGGTATCCACTCATACTCTCTTCTCGTGGGTGGGGTTCGGCCAGGGTAGCCGCGCAGTGAGGCTGTATCCGTTGTCGGGTGTGGGGTGGTGGCTGAGTTCTCCGCCGGCGAGGCTGATGCGTTCGGTGAGGCCGAGCAGACCGAATCCCGATGTCGGTGGTTGTGCGGTGGCTGTGGTGGCTGGGGAGTTGTGGACGCCGACGCTGAGGTCGCCGCCCGCTGTTCCTTCGAGGGTGATGCGTACGTGAGCCCCTGGGGCGTGTTTGGCGGCGTTGGTCAGTCCCTCCTGGACGATCCGGTAGCAGGTGCGTCCGACCGCATCGGACGGTGTTCCCGCTACGGTGGTGGTGAGTGTGACGTCCAGTCCGGATGTGCGGGCGTCGGCTGCCAGCTCGGGGATGCGGTCGAGGGAGGGCTGAGGTGGTTCCGGGCGGTCTGGGTCGGCACGGAGCACACCGAGGACATCCCGTAGTTCTTCCAGGGCCTGGTGGGAGCCGTCGGCGATACCGCGGACCAGTACGCGGTTTTCCTCTGCGGTGAGGTCGTCGCGGTGGTCCAGTACTCCGGCCTGCATGGCGACCAGGGAGATCCGGTGCGCGAGCACGTCGTGCATCTCGCGGGCGATCCGGTTCCGTTCCAGAGCCCGTGCCTGCGCCGCTCGTGCGGTCTGTTCACGTTCCGCGCTCTCCGCCCTGTCGCGCAACGACCGCACTTCGACGCGCCGCGCCCCGATGGCCATGCCCGTGGCCACCGCGATGCCGGCGATCAGTGCCGGGAGCGCGAGCTGGTACCACAGCAGGCTGGGCGGGCTCTGGACCGGGTAGAGCCCGCCGGCGAACTGGGACGCGGTCACCAAGGCCAGCGCGACGACCGCGATCTCCACCGGACGGCGACGCGTGGAGATCGAAATCAGCGCCAGAATAGCGGCGCCGGAAGCGAGTGCCGACGCGGTCGAGGCGATCACGACCGTCATGGCGACGGCCAGCGGGAACCGCCGCCGCCACAGGAGCGCCGTCAGGCAGCCGACAGCCACCAGCGGATCACCGATGACGAACCACGAGCCCGTTTCGTCCGTCTGCCCCCGCAGCAACACACCGATGGAGAGCCAGAGCGGGATCCCCACTGCCGCGGCCGCACCCAGCCGCCATGTCTGCTGCCACCACCCGAGCCGTGGCGCTACGTCCGTGTTCACCCGGCCATTGTCGCGACGCCGTGCGGCCGGGTGAATCGGACCGCGGGATGATGCGCCCCCGACCGGAGTCGCATCACTGCCCCGCCTTCGGTCGAAGACGTTGCGAGCCGCCGGGCTGATGTGTCTGCCGCACCATGCGGACAGACTCGCTCACGTGCCGAGACAACCGAACACCAGACGAAGAAACGCGATGCGTGAGGGCGGCTGCAAGGCCCTTGAGGCGGTCGGCATGGTGATCACAGCCCTGGCCGCCCAAGGGATGATCCGCGCTCTGCTCAACCAGGACTCCGAGCCGCTGTGGGGCATCCTCGACCGGGTCCCCGGCGGCCTCACCGGCCAGATGATCCACCTCGGACTCATCACGCTCGTCGCAACGGTATCCGGTGGCTGGGCACACACCCGCAGGGAACCGATCATCGAGCGGGCCGGAAATCCCGGGGGAATCCGCGACCGAGGAACGACCTGACGCCCATCCGGGCGACAGAACCGCCCCCGCGGCATGTGTGCCCCCGCGCCCCCGGGGACAGCATGCGCCGTCCCCATGCCCAGCTCTGGCCGCCCACGGTCTCCACAACTCCGCCCGGATCGACGCGCTGGTACGCATGAACGGCCGGCGGGCGGGGCCGTCCCGAGCACGCCCCGTTTCAGCGCCCCCGTACGCCCTCAGGAGGACATCAGATGCGTAGGAAGACCTTGTCCCTCGCCCTCGCAGCCACCACGGTGACGGCGGCCGCCGCGGCGCTGACCGTGCTTCCGGAAGTGTCGGTGGCGACGCCCGGCACCGCGGTGACGACGCCGGACACCGTGCGGTGGGGCCCGTGCTCGGAGAAGAAGACCCCTTCGCCCGGTAAGGCCGCGTCATCCCGTCTCGAGTGCTCGACACTCGAAGTCCCGTTGGACTACCGCAATCCCGACGGCCGGCAGATCGATGTAGCGATCTCCCGGCTGGCGAGCGAGAAGCCGTCGCAGCGCCGCGGTGTGCTGCTGACCAATCCGGGCGGCCCCGGCATCTCAGGTCTCGGCTACCCGGTCGCTCTCGCCGCTTCGGGGCTGCCGCAGGACGTGCTGGACTCCTACGACGTGATCGGCTTCGACCCGCGGGGCACCGGCCGCAGCACGCCGGTGACCTGCGATCTGACGCAGGCACAGCGCGACCGCGGCAACCTGCCGCCGTACGCGTACACCGCGGCCGATGTCGCGCGGGAGGCGGGGAACGCGCGAACCGTCGCCGGGCAGTGCGCCACCTCGCGGACGGCCTGGATGCTGCCGCACACCACCACCGCGAACACCGCGCGTGACATGGACCGGATCCGGGCGGCACTGGGCGAGCCGAGGCTCTCGTACCTCGGTGGGTCCTATGGCAGTTACCTCGGTGCGGTGTACGCGACGATGTTCCCGAAGCGCGGCGACCGGATCGTGCTCGACAGCAACCTGGGCCCCGGCGGTTACGACGTCACGGCCACGCGGTCGCTCGCCCGTGGGATGGAGGACCGGTTCCCGGACTTCGCGGCGTTCGCCGCCGCGCACCCCGAGTACGGCCTGGGCACCACACCGGAGCAGGTGACCGCGAAGTTCTTCGAGCTCGCGAAGCGGCTGGAGGTGAAGCCGGTCCAGGGCATGGACGCGACCCTGTTCCGAGGGATCACGTTCGACCGCCTCTACAGCGACGCGTCCATGCCCCTGGTGGCCGAGATGTGGCAGGCGCTCGACAAGGACCGGCCGCTGCCGCCCGACACCCCGCCGACGATGGACGGCATGGAGAACTTCATGGCGGCCCGGTTCTATGTGATCTGTGGGGATACGCGCTGGCCGGGGACGGTCCGGGAGCATCAGCGCAATGTCGCGGTCGACCGGGTGAGGTACCCCATGCTCGGCGGGTCCGCGGCAGGCATCGGACCGTGCGCCTTCTGGCCGGACACACGGGTCGAGCCGCCGGTGCGCATCGGGGAGCGGGGCCCGTCGAACGTGCTCATGCTGCAGAACGAGCGCGACCCGGGGACCCCGCTGGCCGGCGCCCAGGAGCTGCGGCGGGCGTTCGGGAAGCGGGCCACCATGGTGACGGCCGACCAGGGCGGGCACGGCGTCTATCCGTTCGGCCCCAACACGTGCGCCAACGACGCGGCGACGACGTTCCTGACCACCGGGCAGCGCCCGTCGCGGGACCTCGCCTGCGCGGCGGAGCCGAGTGAGTAACGGGAGCGGAGCCATGTTCAAGGAGTGGCGGCATCGTCGGGCCGTGCAGCGGGTCAAGCCCGGGGACGGGCGACCGTTGAAGCGTTTCCGCTGGTGGCAGATGCTCACCCGCGCACTGTTCCATCTTCGGCTGATGAGTGACGACGGTCGGCAGACGGTCTACACCGTCGACGTAAGGCATCAAAAGCAGTCGTCGAACGGCCACGTCAAGGCCCACCTGTATCTCGATGGCAGGCTTCATGCTGTGTCCAGAGTCCCCGCCGTCTTCCCCGTCCAGGGCGGCACCGTCGAAGTGAGGGCGAGCAATTTCGGGCTCAAGCGCTGCCACTACGTCACCGCCGGGGGGCCGAGTTCCAGCTCGTCCCGGATACTGCCTCCGCCGAGGGGCACCGTGCGCGCCTCGACCGTGCACACCCCGCGCTGAGCCGCCTGTTCGGTTCCCTCTCGGTGATGATGCTCGTCATGGGCCTGGTCCTCCTGATCCTTCAGCTCGTCGAACAGGTCACCCGGGACCCGGAGGGACTCGCCCAGTACGTCGGGACCTTCACCTCGCCCGCCGATCTGCCGGGCTGGGGCAACGCCGTGCTCGGACTCGTCACCGTGGCGGCCAGCACGGAGCGGGCGCTGCGGCTGCGCTACAGCAGGCTGCTCGACGGCGGGGCGGGCTGACCCCGCTCGTCCGGCGTCACCGGGTCGAACAGCTCGTGTTGAAGGGCAGGACGAAGGCGTAGCGGGAGAGCCGGATCCGCCGCCTGGAGGATGCCGCCCGCCACTGCTTCGCCGGGGAGCCGTACTCGGGCATCACGACCGTCGGTTACCACCGGGATCTGCGGAGACCTGGACGAACAACTGGACGCCTTCCGCACCTGGCCGCTGGACCACATCCGGTTTCCCGTCTGTTTCGACGTCAGCTACGCCAGGGCCGCGTCGACCACCGCATCGGCGATCGCCTGAGAGGGCGTTGTGATTGTCGCTCCCACGGCCGCCTGAACGGCGGGATGCCCTGGTCACTCATGCCGTCTGGCTCCGTCGTTCTCCTTGATGGTGAAGGGGGGGGGCGGCATCCCCGGTGCCGTCTCGGTCGTGGAGGTACCGGCGCTCACCGGGGCTACGGTGCCCGGGGCGGGCCTTGAGGGAGAGGTTCTCGGTCGGGCCAGGAGCAGCGGGCGCCGGCGGCTCGCTTGTTGGAGCGCGTGGCGACCGGTTCAGGGTCACAGGTGCCGGCCATCGAGCAATGGCGACGGTGGCGTCCACATGAACAGGTAGGGGCGCTGCCCGGAAGTCTGTGACGCGGCATCTATCGGTGGAACCGGAACCGGAACCGGACCGAACAATGCAGTTCGAGCGGTTTCCTGAGGGAGTGTCGTGGCGCGGTCCCACGACCGAGTTGACCTCGGGATCTGGCACACAGGTTGGCGGTCTTGAGCGCCTTCCGCCGTGGTGCGGGCCGCCTTGACGAGGCGGCCCGCACCGCGGTGTCCGTAGGCAAGCAGCCGAAGTGGGCCGCCGAGTGTCAGTCCGAGGTGACGACGGTGGTGCCGCTGTCGGCGGCCGCCGCTGTTCCCTTCCGGACGAGTGCGGCTTTGACGATCGCGATGGTGCGGCTGAGCTTCCGGAGGAGCTGCCACATCTTCAGGGCCGCCATGGGCCTGCTCGCCCAGGCAGCGGAGCTTGACGTGATCACTGTTGCGTTGGCGCTTGCACCGTTGGGTCGGCTGCCTTGGAAGGGGACGCGGACGGCTGTGTGGGCTGGGCTGGGCACAAGGCGTGACTGACATGCTGGTGGAGGCCGCGTTGCGTCGTGATCCGGGTCAGCTGACGGCCGCCCACGCGGCGTCTGTGCGGGCCCTGAGCGGTGGTCGAGTCCCCGGCCCATCGGGACGAGCGCAGGACGTCTCAGGCAGGCGTCGGTGCGAAGGGGCTGTCGTCGAGGCGGGCGAGCAGCTCAGCGGCGTTTTGGTAGACCACGTCGGCGCCGGCCCGTTCCAGGGCGGTGCGGGGAATGCCGCCCGACAGCACCGCCACCGCCCGCACTCCGGCCCGCGTCGCCGCCTCCATGTCCCACACGGAGTCACCCACGAAGACCGCCTGCCCGGCAGGGACGTCGGCCAGCTCACAGGCCAGTCGCACGGGCTCGGGTGAGGGCTTCCCTTCGGCGACGTCGTCCGAACTCGCCGTCTTCCAGATGGCGTCGTCCGCGTCTATGGCCCGACGCAGGGCCGACAGTTCCGAACCGCTGGCCGATGTGGCGAGCACGATGCGCCAGCCGCGTGCGTCCAGGGTGCGCAGCAGGTCGCCCGCGCCGGGGAAGGCGGGCAGGCGGTCGGAGTAGGTCCCGTAGAGCACCGTGTGCGCGGAGCTGATGGCGGAATCCTGTTCCCGGTCACGGCGGCCTCCGAGCAGCCGCTCGATGAGCTCCGTGGAGCTGAGGCCGATCGCCTGATGGATGTCTGCCATGGGCACGGTGTGCCCCGCCTGCCTGAACGCCTCCCACCAGGCCACCACGTGGAGGTGGTTGGTGTCGGTCAGCGTGCCGTCCACGTCGAAGATCGCCGCGCCTGGCATGTGCACTCACTCCTTCGTACCGGCCGGGTCGTCGCCTCGGCCACTTGGTCCTTCGCCGCACCGGCCCGTGGACCGCCGTGCCGCCGGAAGGCCGTGTCGATCGTGGTGCCGGGCGGCTCGTGGCCGGGCGGTGCCCGTTGCGGCAGATTGCGAGCGAACGGCCGATCCGGCTTGGCTCGGCCGGGAGCCGGTCAGCGGCCGAGAGCCTTGCGCAATTCGTCCTTGTTCATGGAGGAGCGGCCGTCGATGTTCTTCTTCCTGGCCTCTTGGTAGAGCTGGTCCTTCGTGGGGCCCTGAGCGCCCTTGTGAGAACGTTCACCCCCGCGTTGGTAGGCGGATTTCCTGTCCTGTGTGGACGTCTTGCTCGCCTGCTCGGACTCGCCGGACCGGGCTCGTTCCTTGTTCACCGTCCGGGCCGCGATTTCCTTCGCCCGTCGATCGGAGGCGCCCCGCTCCTCCTGGCTGTCCTTGATGTGCTCGTACTGACGTTCGCGTTTGGGGGTTGATCCCGCAGGCATGGTGCACTCCTTCCACTTCGCCGTGGTCAGGCGCGGGAAACGTGTCGGCACGTCCCGCAGGACCGGCGGCCGTCGGTTCGCGTTTCCCGTACGGGCACCACTAAACAGCGCCGGACGCGGTGGGGCACGCTCACGGCTCGCGCGAGGGGGTCGCACGATTCCGGCACACGGCCCCTACCCGCCCCCCGGGCCGAGGAATTCTCGTCGTGGGCGTCATGGGCCGTCCGCCCGGGTGACGGGCCGGCTGCCGCAACTCTGCTCCGGCGGCGGACCGGCGTCGGGAAGACCCTGGCCGCCCATAGGAGCCGCACCTGAGGCGCTCTTCCTCAGTCTCCCGCGGCCTTCGGACGGAGCTGCCTGAGGGGCCCGTCGAGTTCACGCCGGTAGAAGTCGATGAATCCGTCGGGATCCGGGCCGGCGTTCTGCATGACGAGCCTGTCGAAGCCCGCGTCGACGAAGCGCTGCGCCCTGTCGGTGTAGCGGGAGGGGTTTGGGCCGCACGCGAACTTCTCCAGGATGTCCTGCTCGCGCACGGTCGTGGTCGCAGCGTCGAAGTTGACAGGATTGGGCAGTTCGCTCATGACCTTCCACCCGGTCACGGCCCAGCGCGACGTCTCCAGGGCTGCCCGGGCCGCGGTGTGCTCGTCGGGGGCCCAGGCCATCGGGACCTCCGCGTAACAGGGGCCCGAGCCTCCCGCATCACGGTAGTCCTGAACAATCTCCGGCTTGTCCTCCGTGGCGAACAGGCCGTCGCCCAGTTCC
Organism: Streptomyces sp. SM10; assembly: GCF_002910915.1. Taxonomy (GTDB): domain Bacteria; phylum Actinomycetota; class Actinomycetes; order Streptomycetales; family Streptomycetaceae; genus Streptomyces. The sequence continues at coordinate 19,970 of NZ_NEUF01000158.1, forward strand.
GCGGCGATCCGCGTCGACGCCCGGCCGCTGGCGGCCACCGCGATCGGGGGCGACTGCTCGGGCAGGTCGAACACCCGGGCGTCCTCCAACCGCAGATGCTTCCCCTCGTAGGAGCGGTACCCCCCGCTCCACAACAACCGGATGATCTCCAGGGCTTCCCGGAGCATCTCGTGCCTGGTGCTGACCGCGTCGGGGAAACCGTGGCCTACGACGTGCTCGTTCAGCCGCTCGCCGGACCCCACGCCCAGGACGAATCGGCCCTCCGAAAGCAGTGCGAGGGTCGCCGCGGCCTGGGCGATGACAGCCGGGTGGTAGCGCACGGTGGGGCAGGTCACGCCCGTCGCCAGCCCGATGCTCGAGGTCTTGGCCGCGATACTCCCCAGTACGGTCCAGGCGAACGGCGAATGCCCCTGGTTGTCGAGCCAGGGGTGGAAGTGATCGCTGATCTCGACGAAGTCGAAGCCTGCCTGCTCGGCGAGAACCGCCTGCCTTACGAGTTCTGCCGGACCGAACGCCTCGGCGGCGAGTTTGTAACCGATCTGCATGATGTCCTCGCTCCTTGTGCCTCGGGCATTTCGTTCGCACAGAGGTACCCGACCGAGAGCGTCCGTAACTCCGGCGGTCGGGCGACAGCCCTTCGGAAGCGGGTGTGTTTCGTGCCGCGCCTCCGAAACCTGCTCGACGACCGCCCCCTCAGCGATCCCGTGGGCCGCTGGCACGTGCCCGATCGACAGACCTGCTACGGCCGGCACCGCTGTGCGGGCCCTTGTGCCACGCTGTCGCTGTCGTCACGGCCCTGGTGCGGGAAGACCCGTAGACGATCTCCCTGGGCCCATCGGTGTGCCCGAGGACGCCCATCTTCACGTGCGCTGAAGGTGCAGGCCCATGAGCTCGGGGACGCCTTCTGGACGGCACAGGTCGCCGGGCGCGTGAGTGCGTCCGGCCAGCGATTACGGTCCTGCGGTCTCGCCTTCGGCCATCCCTCGGGTGGTGTCCATGCTTGTGGGAGGGGGCGACAGGGGCATCTGGAGGCCTGGAGCGGCCCGAATGCTCCGCAACCTGTCGGGTAGGCGGTAGCCGTCGACACGGATCATCGTGGCACTGTGCGGCCGGCCCGACGTTTCAGTTGCCTGTACGGGGAGCCGGTCCGCGGGAGGAGGAGTTTTTGTGTCAGGAAACAGCGCGCCCATTCTCAGTAAGCTCAGTGAGTCCGGGCAGACCGTGGAGTTTCCCGACGAGGACGTCCGCGGCCGTAAGGTCACCGGCGCCGACGGAGACGATGTCGGAAAGATCGAAGACCTCCTGATCGACGAGTCGGAGCGCAAGGTGCGTTTCCTTCTCGTAGCGCATGGAGGATTTCTGGGATTCGGTGAGACGAAGTCATTCATTCCGGTGGACGCCGTGGCGAGGGTTACGGGCGATCAGGTCTTCATCGACCAGGCGCGGGAGCGCGTCGCAGGAGCCCCTGTCTACAGCCCCGAACTCGCCGATAAGTCGGACCATTATGCGAGCGTCTACGGGTACTACAACTATGCGCCGTTCTGGAGCCCGGGATACATCTACCCGGGTTTCCCGTTCCGCGCGCACATGTGACAGGTCGCAAGCCTTGTTGGCTTCACTGACCGGGGCGTGGAGTGTCTCGAAGGGCCGACGGCAAGTGTCGGCCGGTCGTGTTCCCCTGCGGCGGACCCTTCCTGCCCGCTTGGTGCGGTGAGGTACTCGTTCCCTCCGTTCGGAGCGCACTCCCCCCACATCGCCCGCCTCCTCGCCCGCGCCCGCTCCGGCGTCGGGGTGATCGTATGTATTGATCATGTCGACCACGATGAGAACAGTGTTCTCCAGGACTGCATCATCACAATGGGGCCGCTTGTGTTCCGCCCCGCGACCGGTCTGCGTGTTTCGCGATTGTCAGGGTGGGAACCCACCACACTCGTCTACGAATGCGGACGAAGCAGGGAGCAGACTGTGCGCGCACTGACCTACCAGGGAAAGCGGGATGTCCGGGTGGAGACGGTCCCGGACCCGCAGATCCAGGATCCGACGGACATCATCGTCAAGATCACGTCCACCGGGATCTGCGGTTCCGATCTTCACCTCTACGAGGTCCTTGGGCCCTACCTCGACCCGGGCGACATCCTGGGCCACGAACCCATGGGAGTCGTGGAGGAAGTCGGCCGTGAGGTGAGCGCCGTCGCTCCGGGGGACCGTGTCGTCATCCCCTTCAACGTGTCCTGCGGGCACTGCTACATGTGCGGTCAGGGGCTGCATTCGCAGTGCGAGACCACCCAGGTGCGCGAGCGTGGCACCGGCGCGTCACTGTTCGGGTACACCAAGCTCTACGGACAGGTGCCCGGCGGTCAGGCCGAGTACCTGCGGGTCCCCTTCGGCAACGACCTGCCCATCAAGGTCCCGCACGGGCCCTCGGATGACCGATTCGTGTATCTCTCCGACGTGCTGCCCACCGCCTGGCAGGCCGTGCAGTACGCGAACATCCCGCCCGGCGGCAGCGTCACCGTCCTGGGCCTCGGACCGATCGGCGCCATGGCCGCCCGGATCGCCCGCCACCGGGGCGCCGATCTCGTCATCGGCGTGGACCTGGTCCCCGAACGCCTCGACCGGGCGAGCAGGTACGGCGCCACCTGCCTCGACCTGCGCCGCTACGGCGAGAACCTCGGTGACGCCGTCCGCGACCTCACGGACGGGCGCGGCACGGACGCGGTGATCGAAGCGGTCGGCATGGAGGCCCACGGCTCCCCCGTGGCCAAGGCGGCACACACGGCGGTCGGGCTGCTCCCCGACGCGATCGCGCAGCGCATGATGGAAACAGCGGGGATCGACCGTCTCGCCGCGCTGCACGCGGCGATCGACCTGGTGCGCCGGGGCGGCACGATCTCCGTCTCCGGCGTGTACGGCGGCAGCGCTGACCCGATGCCCATGCTCACCATGTTCGACAAGCAGATCCAGCTGCGCATGGGGCAGGCCAACGTCAAGCGATGGGTGGACGATCTGCTGCCCCTGCTCACCGACGACGACCCGCTGGGCGTGGACTCCTTCGCCACTCACCACCTGCCACTGGAGGAGGGCCCGAAGGCTTACGAGACGTTCCAGAAGAAGGCCGACGGCATGATCAAAACCCTGCTCGTCCCCTGACCCGGGCGACGGAGACCGGTCCGCGGCCACGGAGGAAGGAAGCCCTGGCATGAAGAACAACGGCCCCCGTCCCGGCAAGCGGGTCGTGGTCACGGGAGCCACCGGCAACGTGGGGACGAGCGTGGTGCGCGCGTTCGCCGCCGACCCGGACATCGGCTCGGTCCTGGGGCTGGCCCGCAGGCGGCCCGGGCTGGAGATCCCGAAGGTGGAGTGGGACACCATCGACCTGTCCCGGGCCGACAGCGAAGACCGGCTTGTCGGTCTCCTGCGGGGCGCCGATGCCGTCGTCCACCTGGCATGGCGCTTCCAGCCCACCCACGACCCCGTCGTGACATGGCGGAGCAACGTGCTGGGGTCTCGGCGCGTCTTCGAGGCCGTGGCACGCAGCGGGGTGCCCGCCCTGGTGCACGCCTCGTCCGTCGGCGCCTACTCCCCGGGCCCGAAGGACGAACCCGGCGTCGATGAGGGGTGGCCCACCGACGGCTGGCCGGACGCGGCCTACTGCCGGGAGAAGGCCTATCTGGAACGGGTTCTGGACACGTTCGAGCTGCACCACCCGCCGATCCGGGTGGTCCGGATGCGGCCCGGATTCCTCTTCAAGGAGACCGCCGCCCCCGAGCAGCGGCGGATCTTCGCCGGCCGCTACGCCCCCGGCCCCCTTCGACGGCCCGACCTGCTGCCCTTCGTGCCCGACCTGGACGGGCTGCGTTTCCAGACGCTCCACACCGACGATGCAGCCGAGGCTTACCGGCTGGCCGTGCTCCGCGATGTGCGCGGCCCCTTCAACCTGGCGGCGGCCCCGGTCATCGATGCCCACAGGCTCGCGGATGTGCTCGACGCCCGGGTCGTGCGGGTTCCCAGGGCGCTGGTTCGCACCGCGGTCGCGGCCGCTTGGCGGACCCATGCCGTACCGGCCTCCCCGCACCTGTTCGACGCGGTGCTACGCCTGCCCGTGTTGGACTCCGGCCGGGCCCGGGACGTACTGGGCTGGCAGCCCACCCGTACGGCGGAAGACGCGCTGAACGCCTTCCTGCGAGGTGTGCGCGAAGGCACCGGCGAGGGCACCGCACCGTTGGCCGGCCGAAAGATCGGCTGACGCCGCGTCAACGCCGTTGCCCCCGGCCCCGTCTGGACGCCCCTCATCCCGGCGACCCTGCCCGACACCAGCGAGTTCGGGAGGCAGAGCCCGTTCGGCCGACCCGCCCAGCCCGCGGAAATGGCGCCCGCATACGTCTTCCTCGCTTCCAGGAACGCCTCCTTCATCACCGGCGAGATCATGAACGCCACCAGCGGCACACCCCTGCCCTGACGCCAGAGAAGCCTCTGTGCCCACGCCCTACCCGCCCGGCATTCCGGCCGTACTGCCCCGTGAGCGGATCACCCAATTCCTCCTGCGATACCTGTGCTCCGGCGTCGAGCCGGGCATGAACCTCCCGACCCCGCCCTTCAGACCATCCGCGTCCGCGTCGAAGACCACTGACAACCTCAACCCCTGCTGCTCCGGGTCAGCCATCGCGACCAGGGCCGCCCGCACACGTACGGCAAGGTCGCCGCCGTGGCCGTCGTCGGCAACGAGGACGGCGCGCACAAGGGGAGCGCGGACGTGTTCCAGGGACTCAGCGACGTCAGCTTCTCGCTCGCACCCGGAGCCGTCACGTACTGGGTCGGCGAAGCCATGCACGGCACCGGCTACCGGGATCTGGAAAAGACACCCGACGCCGTCGCGACGACCACCGAGACCCTGGCGGCCAACGCCACCCACCTTGCGCGCCCGCTCACCGGCAGCCCCTACTCGGCAGCCTGACGGCCCGGGGGCCGCACCTCAGCAGCCAGCGCAAGTAACCCCCAGTCCAGCGAACGACCGTGGGCCTCCCGTGCCGAGAATCGGAATTCCTGTCCCGGGTGTCACAGACGTTGCCCGCACAGCGGCCTTCTGGACCGCAGCGCTGCACCTGGACGTCTCTCCGCAGTGACACAGCGAAAGATGGCGCACCCTCAGCCACGCCCATCGAGCCACGCGAGCGGTCCGAAGCCTGCCCCGTGCAGGTGGCGGAGGTGAGGCGGGCTGCCCGCGACTCAGTCAGAAGGTGCGAGTTCCGTCATCAACCGGCGGGCTTCCAGCAGTAGCTCGCCCCCGACGGCCGACGCCGATGGTTCCTGTTGGTGGAAGGTGCCGGTGAGTGAGCTGAGGGTGCTCCAGGCTTCCCTGAACGCTGCGTCGCGGCGTTCGTGCAGTGCTCCGGCTGCGGACCCGGAGAGCAGGTCGGTTTCTATGGCGCAGATACTGCTGGCCTGGCCCAGCACGTCGGACAGCAGCCGCAGAAAGTCCGGCGACGGCGGGGGAAGCCCCGTGTCGTCGTTGATCGTCTTGAGCGTGCGGGTGAGGGCCAGGACGCGGGTGCAGACACTGCCCCACCGGGTGTCCTCGGCGAACGGAGGGGGCGTCGGGCCGACGCGGCGCAGTCGGCCTCCCGGGTTCCAGCGTGATCCTTCCATGGCCCAGCGGCGGGCCTCACTCACGTTCTGCAGCGACACCGTGAGGCTGCCGGCCGAGTGATGCCAGCTCTCGGACATCTCCAGCCCGTCCTCCTCACGGAGTCCCTCCGCCACGCCGCCGAGCACGTCCGCCGTCTCCCGCGTAAGACGGACCAGACGGTCGCGAACGCTGCGCAGGTGAACGGGCGGGAGGACGAATGCGTTGACCAGAAGACCGATCACCGCACCGATCAGCGTCTCCAGGAGCCTGTGCCCCACGGTGGACGTGCTGGACACCCCACCGGTGATCACGAAGAGAGCTGTGGTGGCACCGTAGATGCCCTGGCTTCCGAAGCGCCGGTAGTTGCCGAGCAGCATCATGAACGGCAGGGTGAGCAGCATGGCGGCCATGGTCTGGTCATGTGTGAAGGCCATCGAAGCGGACGCCCACAGGGTTCCGAGGGCGATGATGGCGAACTGCTGGATCCCCGTGCGTACCGACTGGTAGACCGTGCTGCCGACCATCGCGATCGCCGTCCACGGAGCCAACAGGGCCATCGGCGCCTGGAACCACCACCCGCTCACCGCCCACGCAGCTATCGCCGCCGCCGCTGCCTTGAGGGACTGGACGAGCGTGTCCCGCTCCGGACCGGCCTCAAAACACGCGCTGTGGACGGACCGCCGCACCCCTGCCCACTCCTGACCGACCCACCGCCGCACCCGCGCCGGGCTCACCTTTCCTGTCAACCTCTTCCCCTCTTCAACGCTCACCTTCCGTTCCGGCAGGTCTTCTCGTCGACCCTCAGCCGGATATTCAGTGGATCCGTTCCGGACGTGTGGCTGCTGTCGGCTGCGCGGGTGCTTGGAGCCTTCACCGGCTTTGCCACACCTCTTGAGTGAGACACCACACCAGAGGGGCGCAACGCTCGGCGTCCGCCGACAACACCACCCCGCGCCGAGGAGTTGGACGCGTGGCCGTGAAAAGCCAGTACCCCGAGGACCCCGACGCGCACGCCTGGTTCCGCCGGTTGGCGGCGCCAGGTGAGTCAGGATTCCTGGTGGGCGAGGGTGAACAGGCCCCCGTCGGGGTCCTGGAGAGTCCGGGAGAAGCCCTTGGCCGCCCACGTAGTAGGTGACGGCTGGGGTCTGCTGCCTCCTGCCCTCATGGCTGCGGACACGGCCCGCTCGACGTCGTCCACGGCGAAGTTCACCAGCCAGCGGGGCCGCAACTGAGCCAGAGGGGAGGTCTGCACGCCGCCGCCACGCAGGGACAGAATCACCCGGCCCCTCAGCTTCACCAGCACGTGATCATTCCGGTAGTCGATGTCGACGCCCTCCTCAGTGGCCCAGCCGAGGACTTCCCCGTAGAACACCGCGGCATCGAACACGTCGCGCGTCTGCAGATCGAGCCGGGTGGGCGCCCGGCCCTCTCCCGGCAGCCAGGCCAGTGTGTAGCCCTCCCAGAACCCGAACATCGCCCCGTCCCGGTCCGCCGCCAAACCGACACGCCCATCGCCGACGGCCATCGGACCAACCGCCACGGTGGCACCGCGCTCACGGATCCGCGCGGCCGTCGCGTCGGCATCCCGCACAGCGAAGTAGGGCGTCCACACCGACGCCGACGCCAGCCCGGGCCTGCGGGCTGCGAGCCCCGCCACCGGATCGCCGCCCGCCATCGCAACAAGGAACTGGTCGTCCAGCGAACTGGACCGGAACCGCCAGCCAAGAACCTGCTCGTAGAAGGTCCTGGCCACATCCAGATCAGCGACCATCAGGTTGACCCAGCACGGAGCTCCCTGCACCGGCACGTGATGTCGCTCGTCCGACCCATGCACTTATCCCTCTCCTTCCAACACCTGCTGGCGACCATCCACCAGCATCCGCTGTCCGCTGGTATGCGCGCGATCGACAGAGGGCGCCCCGGCCGGCCCAATCCGCAAGAACACCTACCGGCCCCGCACCCACGCTGCCGCTCTGCCCGCGTGACCGTCGGGCAGTGCACACCGCGGTCATCATGCCCCAGTCCTTCCACGCCGCGTGAGGGAGAAGCGGCCGGCTCGCCCGAAGCTCGAAGTGGTCGCTCTCGTAGGGGTGGTGCGCCACCGGCAGGGTGGGCGCGCCCGTGCACGGGGGCCGACGGCATCTACGGAACCCGGAACGGTTCAGCCACTCATGGACTTCACGGTCACGCTGGACTGTCTTGGCCAGACCCTCGCTGTCCAGTACGAGTGCGCCGTTCATGCGGCCGCACCGGCATCGGAGGAGGCCGAACTGGTGAGCTTGGCCCGCTTGGAAGCCACTGCTTGAGGGTCGGCGGGGCCGTTGGTCTTGTCGAGGTCGGCGATGAGTTCGGCCAGGTTGTCGCGTTCAATCTGTCGCTGCGCGGCCTCCCGTGCCTGCGTCCTGCGAAGGCTGACGGGCGCTGTCAAGAGCCGAGGCATGGCCCGTGGGTATGCGCCTGGTTCACCGTTCGTAGTGGAAGCGGCACGCCACCACGTGGATGACGGCGTTCTCATCGATGCGGTACACCAGCCGGTGTTCGGAGTTGATACGCCGCGACCAGTAGCCGGAGAGGTCGTTCCGCAGCGGTTCGGGCTTGCCGATTCCTTCGTGGCCGCCCCGGTCGATGTCGGCGATCAGCTGGTTGATGCGCTTCAGTATTTTGCGGTCGTTCCCCTGCCACCACAGGTAATCGTTCCAGCCGTCGTCGACGAACAGCACCTTCACGCGGCGCCACGCCCGGCCTCGTCATCGGGATCCACCAGCTCGCGAAGTGCACCCTGGCCGGCCCGGTCCTGCTCGATGGACCTGCGCAGGCGCTCGGCCATCGCGGGCGACCGCAGCAGGTAATCGGTCTCTTTCAGTGCCTCGTACTCGGCGAGCGAGACGACGACCATCGGCTCATGGCCGGTCCGGGTGATGACCAGCTCCTCGGCGTCGTTCTCCACCGCGTCGAGGGCGTCGGCGATGCCCGCGCGTAGCTCGGTGACACTCATCGTCTTCATGACGTACACGATAACGTACAGAG
>NZ_NEUF01000159.1:0-69512 GCF_002910915.1 Streptomyces sp. SM10
CCACTTCTCGTCCAGCTGCCCGGCGGAGAAGTCACGTTGGACGAGGTCCGGGGCAGGGGGTGCGAAGCGGTCCGGGACCGTGGTGCGTTTACAGCGCCGCAGATGGAGGCCCTCCAGCCCGTGCCTGCGCATGAGCCGCTCGACGCGCTTACGGTTCACCGTGTGTCCGAGGCCCCGCAGCTCGGCATGGACACGCCGCACTCCGTACGTTCCTTTGTGGTCGGTGTGGATCTCGCGGATTTCCGCGGCCAGGGCATCATCGGCGGCCTGCCGCACCTCGCGGGCCTTCGCGCCGGCGATCCACCGGTAGAAGCCCGAGCGCGAGACCTGAAGCACCCGGCATATCCGCTGCACGCCGAAGTCGGCCCGGTTGTCGGAGATGAAGCCCCAGCGGAGGGTCATGCCCTCATCTCCTCCGCGAAATACTGGGCCGCCCGGCGCAGGATCTCCCGCTCGATTTCCCACTCCTTCTCAGCCCTGCGTAGCCGGCCGTTCTCCGCCCGCAGCCGGACCAGTTCCTCATCCCCGCCCTCCGCGACCGGCTCGTCACGGATACCGCGGCCCGCCTGCTCATCGGCCTGGCGTACCCAACTGCGCAGCGTCTCGCCGGTCACCCCAACATCCGCCGCCACCGCCGCATACGTGCGCTTCCCACCCGCCGCGCGATACAGCGCGACGGCATCGTTCCTGAACTCCGCCGGATACGGAGACTTCCGTCCCACCAGGACACCCTTCCTCGGATCTGCAAGATCCATTGCCAGAGTGTCCACACCACCGGGGTCGCCTCACAAAGGGCCCGACCCCGAAGAGTCGGACCCTATCCGACCTGCACGTTTGCCAGATCAGCGACGTGGTGATAAGTCAGCCGCTACACATTGAAGCGGAACTCCACCACGTCGCCGTCCTGCATCACGTAGTCCTTGCCCTCCATGCGCGCCTTGCCCTTGGCGCGGGCCTCGGCGACGGAGCCGGTCTCGACGAGGTCGTCGAAGGAGACGATCTCCGCCTTGATGAAGCCCTTCTGGAAGTCGGTGTGGATCACACCGGCCGCCTCGGGGGCCGTGGCGCCCTTCTTGATCGTCCAGGCGCGGGCTTCCTTCGGGCCTGCCGTGAGGTAGGTCTGGAGGCCCAGGGTGTCGAAGCCGACGCGGCCGAGGGTGGCCAGGCCGGGCTCTTCCTGCCCCATGGACTGGAGGAGTTCGAGGGCCTCCTCGTCGTCGAGCTCGATCAGCTCGGACTCGATCTTGGCGTTGAGGAAGATGGCCTCCGCCGGGGCGACCAGGGCGCGCTGCTCGTTCTTGAAGTCCTCGTCGACCAGCTCGTCCTCGTCGACGTTGAAGACGTAGAGGAAGGGCTTCGTCGTGAGCAGGTGCAGCTCGTGGAGGAGGCGGCCCTTCTCGGAGCCGGCGGTGATGCCCCGGGAGAAGAGGGTGTCGCCCGCTTCGAGGATCTTCCGGGCCTCCTCGACGGCGGCGAGGACCGCGACCTTCTCCTTCTGGAGGCGGGACTCCTTCGTCAGACGCGGAACGGCCTTCTCGACGGACTGGAGGTCGGCGAGGATCAGCTCGGTGTTGATCGTCTCGATGTCGTCCTTGGGCGAGACCTTGCCGTCGACGTGGACGACGTTCTCGTCCTTGAAGGCGCGGATGACCTGGCAGATCGCGTCGGACTCGCGGATGTTCGCGAGGAACTTGTTGCCCAGGCCCTCGCCCTCGCTCGCGCCGCGCACGATGCCCGCGATGTCGACGAAGTCGACGGTGGCGGGGAGCAGCTTCTGCGAGCTGAAGATCTCGGCGAGCTTGTCCAGACGGGGGTCGGGGACGCCCACGACGCCGACGTTCGGCTCGATGGTGGCGAACGGGTAGTTGGCCGCCAGCACGTCGTTCTTGGTCAGGGCGTTGAACAGGGTCGACTTGCCGACATTCGGCAGACCGACGATTCCGATCGTGAGCGACACTTTGGCGACTTCCTGGAGTGAGGAGAGGGGCTGTCCGGGCGGGCCGGGAGTGGACCGATTCTCCAGTTTACGGGCGGGGCCGCGCGGCCCGTCACGGGTGCGTGGGCGGAGACCGGTCCGGGGCCGAACGGCGGCGTTTCGGCCATGCGGGATCGAACGCAACGCCAAGGTCGGCCAAAGCGCGTGTCCAACGCCCGAAAGAGTGCCACCGGCGACCTAGGTTGTCGGGGTGGAGCAGCACAGGACGCGTACCCCGCAGCGCAGGCAGACCCCTCAGGTCCAGCCCGCACCGCCCGGCGGCCCCGGCGAGGTGACGGCCTCGGCCGCAGGTCCGGTGTCGGTGGCGGTCGCCCCGTCACCCGCGCCGGTGACGGGAGGCAGGCCGGGGCCGGGCGCCCGGCCCGGCGGCGTCCCGCCGGTGGTCCTGGCGCTGCGGCGATTCCCCAACCCGCGGCTGACCGGCATCGGCGCCGGGCTCTTCGCCGCCCTGACCATGTTCCTGCTGGCCTGCGCGGACCGGCTGCTCCTCGGCAGTTCGGAGATCGTCTACGGGCTGCTGTTCCTGCCGGTCAGCGCCCTGACCGCCCTCTGGGTGCGGCCGGCCGACCTGGTGACCGCACCGATCATCGTGCCGATCGCCTTCGCGGTCGGCGTGATCCCCGTCGCCGGCGGCACGGGCGGCTTCGGCGGGCAGACCATGGCCGTCGTGACCGCGCTCGCCGTCCACGCCGGCTGGCTGTACGGGGGCACGCTCGTCGCGGGTCTCATCGCCACCGTGCGGAAGATCCGGCAGATGCGGGAGCGGCAGCGGCACCTGCTCAGGGCCGACCGGGCCGCCCGCCGCCCCCGCGCCTAGGACTACTTGCCCGCGGCCGCCATGGCGGCGCCGACGATCCCGGCATTGTTCTGCAGCTCGGCCGGGACGATCTCGGCCCGGACGTGCTCGATGAGCGGCAGGAACTTCTCCGCCTTGCGGCTCACGCCCCCGCCGATGATGAAGAGCTCGGGCGAGAACAGCATCTCGACGTGGACCAGGTACTTCTGCACCCGGTGCGCCCAGTGGTGCCAGCTGAGGTCCTCGTCCTCCTTGGCCTTCGTGGAGGCGCGCTTCTCCGCGTCGTGGCCGTGCAGCTCCAGGTGGCCGAGCTCGGTGTTGGGGACGAGGTGCCCGTCGGTGAAGAGGGCGCTGCCGATGCCCGTACCGAGGGTCAGCGTGATCACCGTGCCCTTGCGGTCACGCCCCGCGCCGAAGGTCATCTCGGCGATTCCGGCCGCGTCGGCGTCGTTGAGGATCGTGACCGGCTGCCCGATGCGCTCGCTGAGCAGCGTCCGGGCGTCCGTGTCGATCCAGCCCTTGTCCACGTTGGCCGCGGTCCTGGTGATGCCGCCGGTGACGACTCCGGGGAACGTGATGCCGACCGGCCCCTGCCAGTCGAAATGGCCGACGACCTCGGCCACACCGTCGGCCACGCTCCCAGGCGTCGCCGGGTGGGGTGTCAGTACCTTGTGGCGCTCCTGCGCCAGCTCTCCGCGGTCCAGGTCCACGGGCGCGCCCTTGATCCCTGAACCGCCGATGTCCACACCGAAGATCTCCATGCGGTCCACGGTACGGGCAGGTGGCACGGATCACTCCCCGGAACGGCGATCCGGCGGGCGCCCCCGGGTGACTCACGCGCCCCGGGCCTCCACACATACGCCCCGGGCCTCCGCGTACGCGCCCCGGCCGGTACCCGCCCGCCCGCCCCGCTACTCGGCGGAGAGCGCGGCCGCCTCGGCGCGCAGGTCGCGCCGGAGCTCCTTGGGCAGCGAGAAGGTGATCGACTCGTCCGCGGTCTTCACCGTCTCCACGTCCGCGTAGCCCCGCTCGCCCAGCCATTCCAGTACACCGTCGACCAGGACGTCGGGGACCGAGGCACCTGAGGTGAGACCGACGGTGCTGACGCCTTCCAGCCATGCCTCGTCGATCTCCGCGGCGAAGTCCACCAGGTGGGCGGCGGGGGCGCCGGCGTCCAGGGCGACCTCGACCATGCGGATCGAGTTCGAGGAGTTCTTCGAGCCGACGACGATGACCAGCTCGGCGTCCTCGGCCAGCTTCTTCACCGCGATCTGGCGGTTCTGCGTGGCGTAGCAGATGTCGTCGCTCGGCGGGGAGAGGAGGTTCGGGAACTTGTTCTTGAGCGCACCGACCGTCTCCATCGTCTCGTCGACGGAGAGCGTGGTCTGGGAGAGCCAGACGACCTTCGACTCGTCGCGGACCTCGACGTGCCTGACGTCCTCGGGGCCGTCGACCAGCGTGATGTGGTCGGGGGCCTCGCCGCTCGTGCCGATGACCTCCTCGTGGCCCTCGTGGCCGATCAGGAGGATGTCGTAGTCCTCGTTGGCGTAGCGGACGGCTTCCTTGTGGACCTTGGTGACCAGCGGACAGGTCGCGTCGATGGTGGCGAGCTTGCGCTCGGCGGCCTCCGCGTGGACGGTCGGGGCGACCCCGTGCGCGGAGAACATCACGATGGAGCCCTCGGGCACCTCCGCGGTCACGTCGACGAAGATCGCGCCCTTCTTCTCGAGCGTTTGCACGACGTACTTGTTGTGCACGATCTCGTGACGGACGTAGATCGGGGCGCCGTACTGTTCCAGGGCTTTCTCGACGGCGATCACGGCGCGGTCCACGCCCGCGCAGTAGCCACGGGGTGCGGCGAGCAGGACACGGCGGGCAGGCGTTGCAGTCATGCGTCCCATCGTAAGGCCGTACCGAACAGGCGCCGGATCAGCGGGGTCGGGAGACTGATGCGTACGCAATCCAGCGACGGAGGGTTCATGTCGGGCAGCACCACGGAAGAGGGAAGGCTGCGGCGCACACTCGGCTTCCGGGACCTGGTGGTCTACGGACTGCTGTTCATCGCGCCCATGGCCCCGGTCGGTGTGTTCGGCACGCTGGACGCCAAGTCCGACGGGGCCGTGGCCCTGGTGTACCTCGTGGCGACCGTGGTGATGGCCTTCACCGCGTTCAGTTACGCCCAGATGGTGCATGTCGCCCCGCTCGCCGGATCGGTCTTCGCGTACGCCCGCAAGGGGCTGGGGGAAGGGCCCGGGTTCATCGCCGGCTGGATGGCGATGCTCGACTACCTGCTGATCCCGGCGGTCGCCTATCTGTTCTCCGGGATCGCGATGAACGCGCTGGTCCCCGAGGTGTCCCGGTGGGTCTGGACGGCGATCGCGGTCCTGGTGACGACCGCGCTGAACCTGTGGGGCGTACGGGCCGCGGCCCGGGTGGGCTTCGCCGTGCTCGCCATGGAGATCGTGGTGCTGCTGGTGTTCGTGGTGTCGGCCGTGGTGGTGCTGGTCCGGGACGGGGCGCAGCGCGGCTGGCTGACGCCGCTCACCGGCGACACGGGGTTCTCGATGACGGCCGTCGTGGGAGCGGTGTCCGTCGCGGTGCTGTCCTATCTGGGCTTCGACGCCATCGCCTCGTTCGCCGAGGAGGTGACGGGCGGTTCGGCGAAGGTGGCCCGGGCCGTGCTGTTCTGCCTGGTGCTCGCCGGGGTGCTGTTCGTGGCCCAGTCCTATCTGGCGGCCCTCCTGGAACCGGTGAGCTCGGCCGAGCTGGCGGCGGATCCGGTCAGGCAGGGGTCCGCGTTCTACGACGCGGTGGACGCCTCGGTCGGGACGTGGCTGCACGACCTGGTGGCCGTCAGCAAGGCGATCGGGGCGGCCTTCGCGGCGCTGGCCGGGCAGGCGGCGGCCGGACGGCTCGTGTTCGCCATGGCGCGGGACGGCCGGCTCCCCTCGTTCCTGTCACGGGTCGACGGGGGGTCCGGGGTGCCGCGCGTCGCGATCGCGGGGGCCGGGTTGGTGACGCTGGTCGCGGCGGTGTGGGCGGCCCGGCGCGACGACGGACTGGACCATCTGGTGTCGGTGGTGAACGTCGGCGCGCTCACGGCCTTCGTGCTGCTCCACGCGTCGGTGGTGGGCTGGTTCGCCGTACGCCGGATGGAGGGCCCGCCGAGCTGGTGGCGCCATGTGCTGATTCCGGTGGTGGGCGCGGCCGTCCTGGTCGCGGTGATCCTGGAGGCGACGACGAGCGCCCAGCTGGTCGGGGTGTGCTGGCTCGGGATCGGGCTGGTGGTGCTCGCGTTGCAGTGGGGGCGGCGGGCCGCCTGATTGTCGGCCCCGGCCGATACGCTCGCCCGTATGGCTCTCACTACGTCCCCGGAAGCCCCGCTGCCCGTCGGCGACGTGTCACGCCTGATCGGCGGCTGGATCGACCGGCTCGGCGCCGTCTGGGTCGAGGGGCAGATCACCCAGCTGTCGCGCCGGCCCGGCGCCGGGGTGGTCTTCCTGACGCTGCGTGACCCCTCCCACGACATCTCGGTGAGCGTGACCTGCTTCCGGCAGGTCTTCGACCGGATCGCCGATGTGGTGACCGAGGGCGCGCGGGTCGTCGTCCTCGCCAAGCCCGAGTGGTACGCCCCGCGCGGCCAGCTCTCCCTGCGGGCGACGGAGATACGGCCGGTGGGCATCGGCGAGCTGCTGGTGCGGCTGGAGCAGCTGAAGAAGTCGCTGACCGCCGAGGGGCTCTTCGCGCTGGACCGGAAGAAGCGGCTGCCGTTCCTGCCGCAGCTGGTCGGCCTGGTCTCGGGACGGGCGTCGGCGGCCGAGCGGGACGTGCTGGAGAACGCCAGGCGCCGCTGGCCCGCGGTGCGCTTCGAGGTGCGCAACACGGCCGTGCAGGGCGTGCACGCCGTGAATCAGGTGGTCCAGGCCGTGCAGGAGCTGGACGGCCTGGAGGAGGTCGACGTGATCGTCGTCGCCCGTGGCGGCGGCAGCGTCGAGGATCTGCTGCCCTTCTCGGACGAGGCGCTGATCCGGGCGGTGGCCGCGTGCCGCACACCCGTGGTCTCCGCCATCGGGCACGAACCGGACTCGCCCCTGCTCGATCTGGTGGCCGATGTGCGGGCGTCGACGCCCACGGACGCGGCGAAGAAGGTGGTGCCGGACGTGGGCGAGGAGCTCGACCGCGTCCAGCAGCTCCGGGACCGGGCGCTGCGCACGGTCCGGGGGCTGATCGACCGGGAGGAGCGGGGGCTGGCGCACGCGCTGGGCAGGTCCTCGATGGAGAATCCCCGGCGGATGGTGGACGAGCGGGAAGCGGAGATCGAGGCGCTGGTGGGGCGGAGCCGCAGGGTGCTCGGGCATCTGCTGGACCGCGCCGACTCGGAGCTGGCCCACACCCGGGCCCGGGTCGTGGCGCTGTCGCCCGCGGCGACGCTGGAGCGGGGCTACGCGGTGCTGCAGCGGCCGGACGGCCATGTGGTGCGCTCCCCCGAGGATGCGGGGGCGCCGGGCGAGGAGCTGCGGGCGCGGGTCTCGGAGGGTGAGTTCACGGTTCGGGTCGCGGAGTGAGGGGCCGGGTCTGTCGGAGCCCGCGCATAGGGTGGACGGCATGACGGACGACGGGACGACGACGGCTGCCGCGACGGGCACGCTCGGGTACGAGCAGGCGCGCGACGAGCTGATCGAGGTCGTACGCCGCCTGGAGGCGGGCGGCACGACACTGGAGGAGTCGCTGGCCCTGTGGGAGCGCGGCGAGGAGCTGGCGAAGGTGTGCCGGCACTGGCTGGAGGGCGCCCGGGCCCGGCTGGACGCGGCGCTGGCGCGCCCGGAGGAGTCCACGGAGGCCGGCGGGGAGACGGACTGAGGGCTCGGCGGGCACGGTCCGAGCGGTCGGCGGCCGCCCGGACCGAGGCGGCCGGGCGGCACGCCTCTGTCGGCCTGTGCGCTGGATCACTCCCGGACCGATTTAGTTGAACTTTAATCTATTCTCCGGTTACGGTACTCACCAGAGCCCGACCCATGTATCCGTCCGGAAGGTAACGCCCCCGATGTCCCTCGTTCTTGACCCCGCCGCCCAGGACCTCCTCTTCCGCGAGGCCCGCACTGCCAACACGTTCACCGACGAGCCGGTGACCGACGAGCAGGTCCAGGCGATCTACGACCTGGTCAAGTACGGCCCCACGGCCTTCAACCAGTCGCCGCTGCGCGTCGTCCTGGTCCGCTCGGCCGAGGGACGCGAGCGCCTGGTCAAGCACATGGCCGAGGGCAACCGCCCGAAGACCACGACAGCCCCGCTGGTCGCGCTCCTCGTCGCCGACCACGAGTTCCACGAGGAACTCCCGGCCCTCATGCCGCACTTCCCGCAGGCCAAGGACGCGTTCTTCTCCGAGCGCCCGGTCCGCGAGCAGTCCGCCGGGCTCAACGCCGCACTGCAGGCCGCCTACTTCATCATCGGCGTCCGCGCCGCCGGCCTGGCCGCCGGCCCGATGACCGGCTTCGACGCCGCGGGCATCGAGAAGGAGTTCCTGGACGACGACCACAAGCTGCTCATGGCCGTCAACATCGGCAAGCCCGGCGAGGACGCCTGGTTCCCGCGCCTGCCGCGCCTGTCCTACGACGAGGTCGTCACGACCGTCTGATCCCCGCCCCGTACGACGAGAGGGCCCGCAGCGCCGAGCGCTGCGGGCCCTCTCGTCGTACCGCGGATCTCAGGAGGGAGCAGAGGACCTCAGGAGGCCGTCGTCTTCAGCGCCGCGGCCATCTCCGCGAGCCGCTCCGCCGGTGCCGATCCCGTGACCACCGTGGTGACGTCCTCGGCGTGCAGCACGAGGGCGTCGTACTTCGGGCCCTCCCAGCGCTGCCACTCCCGGCCGGCGACCTCTTCGGTGTGCCCGGTGTCCCTGGCGTCCTGGCTGACGTCGGGGACGTACTTCCTGGCGGGGGTCGTGGACTGCTCCACCGCGACGTAGTTGCCGTCCGGGTCGAGGAAGCCGAGGTGCCAGCCGGCACCGGACCGGCCCTCGTACGAGACGGAGGTCGGCTTCCACTCCTTCGAGAGCCCGGCGGGCGCCGCCACCGGGTACGGCGCGGCACGGCGGGCCGTCGCGAGCTCGACCCGGTAGTCGACCGCCTTGATCGGGTCGGCCTTGTCGTCGTGCGGGATGAAGATGTAGACGACGCCCGCCACTGCGGTGATCACGAGCATCGACAGGAACATGTCCCGGACGGTCTGCTTGCCTCGCTTGCTTGCCACGGGGTCAATGGTGGCACGGGCCTCCGGGCACCCCACCATCGGGCACCCGCTCATACGTGACCCGCTCTGCTCATTTTATCGACCTACCGATAGAGTCACAGCACCCTCTTTTCCGGTCGTCGTCGTACAGAAAGGTGCGCTCCGATGTCCGAGCATCATCTGCCGTCCCCGCTCGAGGTCTCCCCGGAGGCCCCCGACCGCAACCTGGCCATGGAACTCGTCCGGGTCACCGAGGCCGCCGCCATGGCCGCCGGGCGCTGGGTCGGCCGCGGCGACAAGATCGGCGCCGACGGCGCCGCTGTGAAAGCCATGCGCACGCTCGTCTCCACCGTCTCGATGAACGGCATCGTCGTCATCGGTGAGGGCGAGAAGGACGAAGCGCCCATGCTGTTCAACGGCGAGCGCGTCGGCGACGGCACCGGAGCCGAGGTCGACATCGCCGTCGACCCGATCGACGGCACCACGCTCAACGCCAAGGGCATGCCCAACGCGATCGCCGTACTGGCCGCCGCCGACCGCGGCGCGATGTTCGACCCGTCCGCCGTCTTCTACATGGACAAGCTGGTCACGGGCCCCGAGGCCGCCGACTTCGTCGACATCAACGCCCCCGTCTCCGTGAACATCCGGCGCGTCGCGCGCGCCAAGAGCTCGACCCCCGAGGACGTCACGGTCGTCATCCTGGACCGGCCCCGGCACGACGGCATCGTCAAGGAGATCCGGGAGACGGGCGCCCGGATCAAGTTCATCTCCGACGGCGACGTCGCCGGGTCGATCATGGCCGCCCGCGAGGGAACCGGCGTCGACCTGCTCATGGGCATCGGCGGCACCCCCGAGGGCATCATCTCGGCCTGCGCCATAAAGTGCCTCGGCGGTGTCATCCAGGGCAAGCTCTGGCCCAAGGACGAGGCGGAGCGGCAGCGTGCGCTGGACGCCGGCCACGACCTGGACCGGGTGCTGTCGACGGACGACCTCGTCAGCGGGGACAACGTCTTCTTCGTCGCCACCGGGATCACCGACGGTGAGCTCCTGCGCGGTGTGCGGTACCGCGCGGAGACGGCCACCACCCAGTCCCTGGTGATGCGGTCCAAGTCGGGCACGATCCGGACGATCGACTCGACGCACCGGCTCTCGAAGCTGCGCGCCTACAGCGCGATCGACTTCGACCGCGCCAAGTAGGCCCTGTCGCAGGGATCTGGGGGTTCGGCCCGGCCGGGCGGCCCCCACATCCCTGCACGCGGGGGTCAGCCCGCCGCGGCTATGCGCCCGGCCGAGGCCGCGGCCTTGAGCTCCATGTCGCGCCGGCGGCGCCGGGCGAGCACCACACGGCGTTCGGCGGCGGTGAGGCCGCCCCACACCCCGTACGGCTCGGGCTGCAGGAGGGCGTGCTCCTGGCACTCCACCATGACCGGGCATCTCGCACAGACCTGCTTCGCCGCCTCCTCGCGGGAGAGCCGGGCGGCGGTCGGCTCCTTCGACGGGGCGAAGAACAGTCCTGCCTCGTCGCGGCGGCACACCGCCTCCGCGTGCCAGGGCCCCGCCTGATCCTCCCGCGCGGGTGCGCGCTGGGACGGCACGGCGGCGACCTGCAGGGGCTGATGCGGCATGTGCAGCACGGTCCACTCCTGACGACGGCTTGGGCTTCGCGAGCGAGAGACGATGCAGCACTCCCTACCCGCTGTACGCACGCCTATGCACTGAGTGGCGCCACCCCGAAGCCCCCACGGTCGCACCGCGTCACCGACTGGCCTGAATTCGCCGGTGGCCCCGGCTCAGTGGCCGAGGTGCTTGCGGAGCTGCCGCTGGAGGTTGGTGATGAGCTTGCCGCGCTTGGGCTTTGCCTCGACGTTGCCGAACACGGAGTAGCCGTTGACGACGACCACCGGTGCCTCCGGGTCGGCCGATTCCAGAGTGTCGACCTCAAAATTGCCGAAAACACCCGTCCCGCTGCCGCGGAGCGAGATGTTCTCGGGGACCTTGATCTCGACACTCCCGAAGATGGACGTCGCGTTGATCACCGTCAGCCGCTGGCCGAACAGCGCCTCGGTCAGGTCGATCTCGACACTGCCGAAGAGCGCGAAGGCGTTCGTGCGGCCGCCGACGCGCCAACGGCCCCTGCGGGTGGAACCGCTGAAGACCGCCACCAGGTTCTCGGCGGGCCCGGCCGGCTCCCCCGGTCCGTAGCCGTGGGGCGAGGCGGCCTGACGGGTGCCGCCACCGGGTGCCGGAAGATCCTGGACCAGCGGCTCCAGTTCACCGACGGTCTTGGCCCGGTAGACCAGGTCGACCCGCTCGGCATGCTCCTCGGCGGTCAGCCGGCCTTCCGCCACGGCCTCCCGCAGGATGTCCGCGATCCGGTCGCGGTCCGCGTCGGAGGCGCGGATTCCGGCGGGCGCGGGACCGGCCGGAGCGACGGGCGACTGGGGCTGCTTCTCGAGGTCCACCGAATCAGCCTACCCAAACGCGATAGATCGCGACCAGTGCCTCTCCGGCCTTCCCCCGAATCGGTGCGTCCGGATCACCGGCCCCGGACCGGGCGATCCGGATGAGCCTTACCTCACAGGGGCGGCGGGCCTGGGGCGCTCTACCCTGGTGGGTGCGCTGTCCAAGGGTGGCCAGCCGCTGTCGCCGAGTGAGGAATGGCCGTAATGCCAGAGTTTGCGTACTCCGATCTGCTCCCCCTGGGAGAGGACACCACGCCGTACCGGCTGGTGACCGCCGAGGGCGTCTCGACCTTCGAGGCCGACGGCCGTACGTTCCTCAAGGTGGCTCCGGAGGCCCTGCGCACCCTCGCCGCCGAGGCCATGCACGACATCTCGCACTACCTGCGTCCCGCCCACCTGGCGCAGCTGCGCCGCATCGTGGACGACCCCGAGGCCTCGTCCAACGACAAGTTCGTCGCGCTCGACCTCCTGAAGAACGCGAACATCGCCGCCGCGGGTGTCCTGCCCATGTGCCAGGACACCGGTACGGCGATCGTGATGGGCAAGCGCGGCCAGAACGTGCTCACCGAGGGCGGTGACGAGGAGGCCCTCTCGCACGGCATCTTCGACGCGTACACCGAGCTCAACCTGCGGTACTCGCAGATGGCCCCGCTGACCATGTGGGACGAGAAGAACACCGGCTCGAACCTCCCGGCCCAGATCGAGCTGTACGCCACGGACGGCGGCGCGTACAAGTTCCTCTTCATGGCCAAGGGCGGCGGCTCGGCCAACAAGTCCTTCCTCTACCAGGAGACGAAGGCCGTCCTCAACGAGGACTCCATGATGAAGTTCCTGGAGGAGAAGATCCGCCTCCTGGGTACGGCGGCCTGCCCGCCCTACCACCTGGCGATCGTCGTCGGCGGCACGTCGGCCGAGTTCGCGCTGAAGACCGCGAAGTACGCCTCCGCGCACTACCTGGACGAGCTGCCCGCCGAAGGTTCCCCGACCGGTCACGGCTTCCGGGACCAGGACCTGGAGCAGAAGGTCTTCGAGCTGACGCAGAAGATCGGGATCGGCGCCCAGTTCGGCGGCAAGTACTTCTGCCACGACGTCCGGGTCGTCCGCCTCCCCCGGCACGGCGCGTCCCTGCCCGTCGCCATCGCCGTCTCCTGCTCGGCCGACCGCCAGGCCACCGCGAAGATCACCGCCGAGGGCGTCTTCCTGGAGCAGCTGGAGAAGGACCCCGCGCGCTTCCTCCCGGACACCACCGACGAACACCTGGACGAGGCCGGCGACGTCGTCCGGATCGACCTCAACCGGCCGATGGACGACATCCTCGCCGAGCTGACCAAGTACCCGGTCAAGACCCGGCTCTCGCTGACCGGTCCGCTGGTCGTGGCGCGTGACATCGCGCACGCCAAGATCAAGGAGCGGCTCGACGCGGGCGAGGAGATGCCGCAGTACCTCAAGGACCACCCGGTCTACTACGCGGGCCCGGCGAAGACCCCCGAGGGCTACGCCTCCGGTTCCTTCGGCCCGACGACGGCCGGCCGGATGGACAGCTACGTCGCGCAGTTCCAGGCGGCGGGCGGCTCCAAGGTGATGCTGGCCAAGGGCAACCGGTCCAAGCAGGTCACCGACGCGTGCGACGCGCACGGCGGCTTCTACCTCGGCTCGATCGGCGGCCCGGCGGCGCGTCTCGCCCAGGACTGCATCAAGAAGGTCGAGGTCGTCGAGTACGAGGAGCTCGGCATGGAGGCGGTCTGGCGGATCGAGGTCGAGGACTTCCCCGCGTTCGTCGTGGTCGACGACAAGGGCAACGACTTCTTCACCGAGCCCGCCCCGGCGCCGACCTTCACCAGCATCCCGGTCCGCGGCCCCGGCCTCGGCTGATCCTCCCGTCCCCGCCGCAGGGGCGCCCCGGCTGCCGGCCGGGGCGCCCCTGCGGCGTCTCTCCGGGGCGGGAGCGGTCCAGGGGCGGGATCCCTCCGGGGCGGGCCCTGGTCCAGGGCCACGTATCGGCCACCCGGGGCCTCCCCCGCGGCCGGCCGGAGGGCCGCAGGCCCGGTGCGCGGGGCCTCCGGTGGGGTGGCCGGGGTGGCCCGGACGGTTTCACGCCAAAGATCACCACGTCCGCGCCCCTTCCTGCGGAGCGGATCTACATTGGATGGCGCCCGGAAGCACCTGATCAGGCTCCGGGCATCTCCCACCTCCGTCAGGAAATGGACTCAGCCATGCCCGGAACCGCAGTCATCACGCGCACGACGCTGGCCGTCGCCGCCCTCGCCGCAGCGGTCCTGACCGCGCCTCAGGCCGCTGCTGCGGACCGGCCCGAGGTGACGGTCTCGGAGAAGGCCGACGCCACGACCCGGGCCATCGCCCGGCAGGACCCGCAGGCGGCCGTCGCCGCCGCGACCGTGTGCGGCACCGGATACGCCCTGAACAAGGCGATCCCCCTGCCGGAGGGGACCGATCCCGGCCTGCGCCTGGCCACCCTGTTCTCGTACACCAACGGGGGCAAGGGATGCTCGATCATGGACAACAACGTGGGCGCCTCCCGCTACATGTCGCTGAAGGTCTGCAAGGTCGACGGGACCGGCTGTGACAGCGACACCGGCAACTTCTCCCAGTACGCGGGCCCCGTCTACGTGTCCAGCATCGCCTGCGCCAAGGTGACGGCCAAGATGGGCACCTCGTCCAGCAGTCTCTTCATCAACTACGCGTCCGAGTACGTGTTCCCCTGCAACTGATCTGCCCGTGGAGCGGGCGCGCCCCGTGACGCCCGCTCCACCGCGCCCGGCGGTCCGACGCCCTCACCGCCGATACCTTCCTGCAGACGTGGCCCGGGGAATACGCGGAACACCCCACGCGCTCACCTGCATCAGGAGGTCTGAACACCATGGACACAGCAGCCGAGGAAACGGCGTACCGCGTCGAGCACGACTCGATGGGCGAGGTGAAGGTACCCGCGCACGCCAAGTGGCGTGCCCAGACCCAGCGCGCGGTGGAGAACTTCCCGATCTCCGGGCAACGCCTGGAGCGGGCCCACATCGAGGCCCTGGGGCGGATCAAGGCCGCGGCCGCCAGGGTCAACGCCGAGCTGAAGGTGCTGGATCCGGACATCGCGGACGCGATCCAGGAGGCCGCCGCCGAGGTGGTGGCGGGGCGCTGGGACGAGCACTTCCCCGTCGACGTGTTCCAGACGGGTTCCGGTACGTCGTCCAACATGAACACCAACGAGGTGGTGGCCACGCTGGCCGCCGAGCGCCTCGGGCGCGAGGTCCACCCCAACGACCACGTCAACGCCTCCCAGTCGTCGAACGACGTGTTCCCGTCGTCGATCCACATCGCCGCGACCGCCGCCGTCACCGCCGACCTGATCCCGGCGCTCGCGCACCTGGCCGCCGCCCTGGAGCGGAAATCGGCCGAATTCTCGGAGGTCGTGAAGTCGGGCCGCACCCACCTGATGGACGCCACGCCCGTCACCCTGGGCCAGGAGTTCGGTGGCTACGCGGCGCAGATCCGCCACGGCGTCGAGCGGCTGCACGCCTCGCTCCCCCGCCTCGCCGAACTTCCCCTGGGCGGAACGGCGGTGGGCACCGGGATCAACACCCCGCCCGGATTCTCCGCGGCGGTGATCGCGGAGGTCGCCCGCACGACCGGGCTGCCGCTCACCGAGGCCCGGAACCACTTCGAGGCGCAGGGGGCCAGGGACGCGCTCGTCGAGACCTCGGGCCAGCTCCGTACCGTCGCCGTCTCCCTCACCAAGATCTCCAACGACCTGCGCTGGATGGCCTCCGGACCCCGCACCGGACTCGCCGAGATCAGCCTGCCCGACCTGCAGCCCGGCTCGTCGATCATGCCGGGCAAGGTCAACCCGGTCGTCCCCGAGGCCGTCCTGATGGTCGCCGCCCAGGTGACGGGCAACGACGCCACGGTCGCCGCCGCCGGAGCGGCCGGCAACTTCGAGCTCAACGTGATGCTCCCGGTCATGGCGAAGAACCTGCTCGAATCGGTGCGGCTGCTGGCCAACGCCTCCCGGCTGCTCGCCGACCGCACGGTCGACGGGATCACGGCGGACGTGGAGCGGGCGCGGCGTTACGCGGAGTCCTCCCCGTCGGTCGTGACCCCGCTGAACAAGTACATCGGCTACGAGGAGGCGGCGAAGGTCGCCAAGAAGTCCCTGGCCGACGGCACGACGATCCGGGAGACCGTGCTGGCCGGGGGGTACGTCGAACGCGGCGACCTGACTGCGGAGCAGTTGGACGAGGCCCTGGACGTGTTGCGTATGACCCGGCCATGACGCGTAACCCAGCGCTCCGCCGCGCACGTCCCTAAGATCTCTTCATGACAGCGACGGACGCGGGTACGGGAACGGGCACCGGGGCGGGTGCGGAGGACGGAGTGCGCTGGGCGCCGGGGGACCCGATCCTCTGGCGCTACCGGGCCAACGGGAGGCCCGGCGACGGCGACGGCGCGGTCCACATCTGCCGGCCGGTCACTGTCGTCCAGGACACCGACGAGCTGCTGGCCGTGTGGATGGCGTCCGGCACCGAGTGCGTGAAACCGGTCCTCGCCGACGGCACCCAGGTGCACGCCGAGCCGCTCGCCACCCGCTACACCCGCCCGCGCACCACGGTGCGCTCACGGTGGTTCGGATCGGGTGTGCTGAAGCTCGCCCGGCCGGGTGAGCCCTGGTCGGTCTGGCTGTTCTGGGACCGGGGCTGGCTCTTCCGCAACTGGTACGTCAACCTCGAGGAGCCCCGCTCACGCTGGGCGGGCGGGATCGATTCGCAGGACCACTTCCTCGACATCTCCGTGCGCCCCGACCACAGCTGGGAGTGGCTCGACGAGGACGAGTTCGCCCAGGCGCAGCGGGTCGGGCTGATGGACGAGGCCACCGCACGGCGGGTGCGCGAGGCCGGGCTGGCGGCGGTCGAGGTGATCCGGCGGTGGGGCACGCCCTTCAGCGACGGCTGGGAGCACTGGCGCCCGGACCCCGGGTGGCAGGTCCCTCCGCTGCCCGATGACTGGGACCGCACCCCCGCCCCCACGCCGTCGTGAGACCCTTGATGCACCCCAGGGGGGCAACCGTAGGATCGCCTTCCACGAACCGCTCCGCCGGACCGATACGCCACAACCGGCGTGACCGGACAGGAGCCTGACCACCAGTCACCGCACACGTCGCATGCGTCACACGGCTTACGGAGCCGGTGGACGTGCGGTCGCATGAACCACTTGAGGGGGTGGAGACATGCTCGCTGTCCGCTGCCCGGCCACCGGGAGACCCCGGCCGGGCCCCCGGGACGGCCGCACGGTTTCGGCCCCTTTTCCGAGGGCACCCGGTGACAGCCGTTGTTCTCACCGCTCTTGCAGGGGCAGAGTGACGCAACGCCCCGAGGTGACTGCGCCCGCCTCATACAACCGGCCCGGACGGACGGAATCCCACGCGTGACGGAGCATCCCACCTCCCACGAAGGCCGGCAGCCCCTCGCTGCCCGGCCGCAGGAACGCGCCCGGCCCCGGCAGCAGGAGGCCCCGCCAGGTGCCGCTGCCACCGCAGCGATCCCAGGCCCCTCCCCCGTGCCGGGCACGGCGAAGGGGACGGTCCCGGGCGCCGTACCGAGTCCGGCGCCCGGTGCGGAGGCGGCCCCGGCCGTCGCCGACACCCAGACGGTCAGCCGCCGCGAGGGGGACCGCCTGCGGTTCGTCGGCGCGGCGACCCGCCGGATCGCCCGGGGCATAGACCTGGACGAGATCGTGCTGGGCCTGTGCCGGGCGAGCGTGCCCACCTTCTCCGACGCCATACTCGTCTACCTCCGCGACCCGCTCCCGGTGGGCGACGAGCGGCCGGTCAACCCCTTCGTGCTGCGGCTGCGGCGTACCGACAGGCTGCGACTGGCGGACGAGGAGAACGAGAGCGGGCCGGAGGGCGAGCGGCTGCGGCTGCCCGTCACCGACCCGCAGGCAGGCCTTCTGCCCGCCGCCGACCTGTGCGAGATCCGGGCCGGCGGCGCACTCGCCGAGGTGCTCCGCGGGGTGCGTCCCGTCTTCGGTGACTCCGCCGCGGCCCGTGTCGCCCTTCCCGAGCTGCTGGGGGCGGGCCGGACGGTGCCGACGGGGCACCGCGCGATCCTGGCACCGCTGCGCGGGCGGCGCCGGGTGATCGGCGCGGCCGTCTTCCTGCGCGGCACCGACCGCCCGCCGTTCGAGGCCAACGACCTGCTGGTCGCGGCGCAGCTGGCCACGCACACCGCGCTCGGCATCGACAAGGCCGTGCTCTACGGGCGCGAGGCGTACATCGCCGACGAGCTCCAGCGCACGATGCTGCCCGACTCGCTGCCCCAGCCCACGGGCGTGCGCCTGGCCTCGCGCTACCTGCCGGCCGCGGAGACCGCACGGGTGGGCGGCGACTGGTACGACGCGATCCCGCTGCCCGGCAGCAGGGTCGCGCTGGTCGTCGGCGACGTGATGGGCCACTCCATGACGTCCGCGGCGATCATGGGCCAGCTGCGCACCACCGCGCAGACCCTGGCCGGGCTCGACCTCCCCCCGCAGGAGGTCCTGCACCACCTGGACGAGCAGGCGCAGCGCCTCGGCAGCGACCGGATGGCGACCTGCCTGTACGCGGTGTACGACCCGGTCGCCCACCGCATCACCATCGCCAACGCGGGTCACCCGCCGCCCGTGCTGCTCCACCTGGGCGGCCGGGCCGAGGTGCTCCGGGTGCCGCCGGGCGCGCCGATCGGGGTCGGCGGGGTCGACTTCGAGGCCGTCGAGCTGGACGCGCCCGCCGGGGCCACGCTCCTGCTGTACACGGACGGCCTGGTGGAGTCCCGGATGCGGGACGTCTGGACGGGCATCGAGATCCTCCGCGAGCGGCTGGCCGCCACGGCGCAGCTGACCGGGCCGGACCATTCGCCGCCGCTGGAAGCGCTCTGCGACGACGTGCTGGACATGCTCGGGCCCGGCGACCGGGACGACGACATCGCCCTGCTGGCCGCCCGCTTCGACGGAATCGCTCCGAGCGACGTCGCGTACTGGTTCCTGGAACCGGAGGACGCGGCTCCCGGCCGGGCCCGCAGACTGGCCCGCAGGGCGCTGAGCCGGTGGGGTCTGGACGACCTGGCGGACGAGGTGGAGCTGCTGGTCAGCGAGGTGGTGACCAATGCGGTGCGCTACGCGGAGCGGCCGGTGACCCTGCGGCTGCTGCGCACGGACATCCTGCGCTGCGAGGTGGGCGACGACTCCCCGCAGCTGCCCAGGCAGCGGCGCGCCCGGGAGACGGACGAGGGCGGACGCGGACTGTTCCTGGTCAACCGGCTGGCCAGGCGGTGGGGAGCGACCCGGCTCTCCACGGGCAAGGTGGTCTGGTTCGAAATGACCACCTCCTAGGCATTCACCCCCGGCACGCCGGTGCGCGAGGTGATGGACGACGAGGCGCGCGAGCGGCTCGTCTCCGACATCTCCGGCCATCTGCTGGACGGCGTGAGCGGGCCGGTCCTGGAGCGTGCGCTGCGGTACTGGCGGAACGTGGACGCGGACCTCGGCGACCGCGTCGCCAAGAAGCTCGACGGCGGCTGACGCCGGACAGACAGGAGGGGCGGGTGCCGGCCGGCACCCGCCCCTCACGCGTCGCTACTGACCGAACAGGTCCCCTGCGCCAGGCCGCTCGCCCGGCGGCTGGTCACCGTCGTCGGGGTCCTTGGTCGTGCTGGGCGTCCCGCTCGGCGTCGTCGAGGGCGTCTCGCTCGGCGTCTCCACCGGCGGCGACTCCTCGCCGGGCGACTCGCTCGGCGACTCGGAGGGCTTCTCGGGCTCCTCGGACGGCGTCTCGGACGGTTCCTCGGTCTCGGAGGGGGTGGCCGAGGGGGTCTCGGTCACGGCCGTCTCGCCGCGCTCCACGCCCTGGAGGTCGAAGGTGGCGTCCGAGCCGCCGCCGAGCGCGCCGAGGGTGTAGTCCGCCCAGATCTTCGCGGGGAACCCGCCGCCGTTGGCCCGGCCGGAGCTGGCCGTGCCGGTGAGGCTGACCTGGCCGCCGCCCTCCTTGGGCGACTCGCCGTACAGGGCCACCGCGGTGGCGAGCTCCGGGGTGTAGCCGGTGAAGAGGGCCGCCTTGTTGTTCTCCGAGGTGCCCGTCTTGCCCGCCGCGTCGTAGGCGGAGGTGTTGGCCTCGTAACCCGAGCCGGAGTCGACGACACCGGTCATCGCCTTCGTCACGGTGTCGGCGGAGGCCCTGCTGATCACCTGGCCGCCGATGCCGTCGACGGGCTCCATCGTGCGGTCGCGGTGCTCGGCGGACTTGACGATGGTCGGGGTGACCTTCTTGCCGTGGTTGTCGAGGGTGGCGTAGACCCCGGCCATGTCCCACGTGGAGGCGTTCATGGTGCCGAGCGTGATCGCGGGGCGCTCGGGGAAGTTCTCGTCCGGCACGCCCAGGTCGAGCGCCGTCTTCTTCACGGCGCCCGGCCCCACGTCGACGACCATCTGCGCGAATGCGGAGTTGATCGACTTGTCCATCGCCGTCTGGACGGTCGGGTTGTCGTAGCTGCGGTCGTCCTCGTTCTGCGGGGCGAACGGGGTGTCGCTGCCGACGACCGGGCGCCTGCTGGTGCCGTCGTAGACCGTGTTCAGGCCGATCAGGTCCCCGTCCTGGGTCGTCGACTCGTTCTCGAGGGCGGAGGCCAGCACCAGCGGCTTGAAGGTGGAGGCGGGCTGGTAGTCGCGGCGGGTGGCGTTGGAGATGTAGTGCTCGGTGGCACCGACACCGCCGTACAGCGCGACGACCTTGCCGGTCTTCGGGTCCACCGAGGTGGCACCCGCCTGGACCGTGGCGTCGACCTTGTTCTTCTCCCGGTCGAGGTGGTCCTCCAGCTGCCGGTTCACCGACTTCTCGAGCTGCTTCTGCTTCTTCTTGTCGATGTTGAGCGTGATCGTCCAGCCGCCGGCCTCACGCTGCTCCTCGGTGATGCCCTGGCGCTTCATCTCCTGGTTGGCGGCCTCGACGAGATAGCCGGCCTGCCCGTCGAGCCCGGAGGCCGCCTTCGGCGAGTCCGGCACCGGGAAGGTCAGCTTGTCCCGCTCGCCCTTGTCCAGCCAGCCCTCGTCGACCATGTTGTCCAGCGTGTAGGCCCAGCGCTCCTTGACGAGCTTCTTGCCGGTCGGGGAGGCCTGCGCCCAGTCGTACTGGCTGGGAGCCTGGAGCAGGGAGGCCAGGTAGGCACCCTGGGCGGTGTCGAGGTCCTTGGCGTCGACGCCGTAGTACGCCTGCGCCGCCGCCTGGATGCCGCTCGCGCCGCGCCCGTAGTAGACGGTGTTGATGTACCCCGCCAGGATGTCGTCCTTCTCCATGCGCTGGTCGACCTTGAGCGATATCACCAGCTCCTTGAGCTTGCGGGTGACCGTCTGGTCCTGGGTGAGGTAGTAGTTCTTCACGTACTGCTGGGTGATCGTGGAACCACCCTGCTTGCCCTTGCCGGAGAGCGTGTTGAGCACACCGCGCGTGGTGCCCTTGAGGTCGATGCCCTGGTCCCGGTAGAAGGACTTGTTCTCGGCCGCGACGAAGGCGTGCTGGACCTTCTTGGGCACGACGTCCAGGTCGACGATCTCCCGGTTGACCCCGGAGCCGGTGCGGGCGAGCACACTGCCGTCGCTGTACTTGTAGACGTTGCTCTGCTTCTGGGCCTGGGCGTTGGCCTCCGGCACGTCCACGTACACGTAGAGCGCGGCGAAGGCGCCCATCACGAGCAGGCACAGCCCGAAGAAGGTGCCCAGAATCTTGCGCCAGGTGAAGAGCCGGCGTATGCCGCCACCCCTGGCGGCCCGGCGCTCATCCGCTCGACCCATCGCTGTGGTGCTCCTGTTCTCCTGCTCGTACCGCTCCGGTCAGACCTGCCAGCTAACACTGAAAGCCGGGACAAATGGCGGGCGATCCGGTCTTTTCCGGACGTGAGAATCAGCACCCGGCCCTGAAGGAACCGACTCGCGAGGGATGCACAAGGTTGCGAAACACGTTAATGTGAAATCACATTGCTAGCGCGGCACCGAGCCGCACGAGACGGGGGAACCATGTCCGCACCGCACGACCTTCCCGGCACCGACGGACCGCGCGCCGACCTCACACCGGACGCGCCCGAGATGCCCGCTCCGCAGGTCAGGGAGACGACCGCCCACTCCATCCCCGGCGGGCTGGGGCTCCTGCTGACCGTCCTGGGAGTGCTCCTCGGCGTCGCCCTGGCCATCGTCGGCGGCATTCTGAGCTCCGACGGGAGCAAGGCCGCCGGCGTCCCGCTCCTCATCCTCGGGCTGCTCCTCACCCTCACCTCCTTCTTCTGCATGAGCGGTGTGAAGATGGTCGCTCCGGGCGAGGCCCGGGTCATCCAGCTCTTCGGCCGCTACGTCGGGACGATCCGCGCGGACGGCCTGCGCTGGATCAACCCGCTGACCTCCAGCCGCAAGATCTCCACCCGGGTCCGCAACCACGAGACGGCCGTCCTGAAGGTCAACGACGCCTACGGCAACCCCATCGAGCTCGCGGCGATCGTCGTCTGGAAGGTCGAGGACACCGCCCAGGCCCTCTTCGAGGTGGACGACTTCCTGGAGTTCGTCGCCACCCAGACCGAGGCGGCCGTCCGGCACATCGCCATCGAGTACCCGTACGACTCGCACGACGAAGGCGGGCTCTCCCTGCGGGGCAACGCCGAGGAGATCACCGAGAAGCTCGCGGTCGAGCTCACGGCACGGGTGCAGGCCGCCGGCGTCCTGATCATCGAGTCCCGCTTCAGCCACCTCGCGTACGCCCCCGAGATCGCCTCGGCGATGCTCCAGCGGCAGCAGGCGGGGGCGGTCGTCGCGGCCCGCCAGCAGATCGTGGAGGGCGCCGTGGGCATGGTCGAGATGGCGCTGACCCGGATCGCGGAGCAGGACATCGTCGAGCTCGACTCCGAACGCAAGGCCGCCATGGTCAGCAACCTGATGGTGGTGCTGTGCGGCGACCGGTCGGCGCAGCCGGTCCTGAACACGGGCACGCTCTACCAGTGACCGACGACGCGGCACCCCCTCCCGGCGGGCCGGCCCGGCGCGGCCCCGCCCGCAAGCAGATGCTGCTGCGGCTGGACCCGGCGGTGCACGACGCGCTGGCCCGGTGGGCCTCGGACGAGCTGCGCAGCGCGAACGCGCAGATCGAGTTCCTGCTGCGGCGCGCGCTCGGTGAGGCCGGCCGGCTGCCGGGCGGAGCGGGGCCGATCCCCCGCCGGGGGCGACCCCCGAAGGCCCCGGGGGCCGGGCGGCCCGATCCTCCCGGGCCCACGGACTGACCGGAGCGCCCTGACGGGCCGGCCGCAGGTCCGGGCCCGGACCTGCGGCAACAGGCCCGGGCCCGGCCCCGGGGGCGTATACATGCGAGGTATACACCCCGTGTAGAGTGCGGCGCATGTCAATCGGTCACACCCTCCTCGGGCTCCTGGAGTCCGGGCCCCGCCACGGCTACGACCTCAAGCGGGCCTTCGACGAGAAGTTCGGGCACGATCGCCCCCTGCACTACGGCCAGGTCTACGCGACCATGTCCCGCCTCCTGAAGAACGGCCTCGTCGAGGTCGACGGGGTCGAGACGGACGGCGGGCCCGAGCGCAAGCGGTACGCCATCACGGACGCCGGCATCACCGACGTCGCCACCTGGCTCGCCCAGCCCGAGAAGCCCGAGCCCTACCTCCAGTCGACCCTCTACACGAAGGTCGTCCTCGCCCTGCTCACGGGCCGCGACGCCGCCGACCTCCTAGACGCCCAGCGCTCCGAGCACCTGCGTCTGATGCGCATCCTCACGGACCGCAAGCGCAAGGGCGACCTCGCCGACCAGCTGATCTGCGACCACGCCCTCTTCCACCTCGAAGCGGACCTCCGCTGGCTGGAACTGACCGCCGCACGGCTCGGCCGGCTCGCCGAGGTGATCGCCCCGTGATGACCCCCGCAGGCTCCCTCCTCACGGCCCAGGACCTGAACAAGGCCTACGGCTCGACGCCCGCACTCGACGGCGCCTCGTTCTCCGTGCACCCGGGCGAGGTCGTCGCCGTCATGGGCCCGTCCGGATCCGGAAAATCGACCCTGCTGCACTGTCTCGCCGGGATCGTCACCCCCGACTCCGGCACCGTCACCTACGCCGGCCGCGAGCTGTCCGCGATGTCCGACGCCGGGCGCAGCGCGCTGCGCCGCAGCGATTTCGGCTTCGTCTTCCAGTTCGGCCAGCTCGTCCCCGAGCTGACCTGCGTCGAGAACGTCGCCCTGCCGCTCCGTCTCGACGGGGTCCGGCGCAGGGCGGCCGAACGCACCGCCCTGGAGTGGATGGAGCGCCTGGAGGTCGAGGACGTGGCCGCCCAGCGGCCCGGCGAGGTCTCCGGCGGCCAGGGCCAGCGCGTCGCCGTCGCCCGCGCCCTGGTCGCCTCCCCCAAGGTCGTCTTCGCCGACGAGCCGACCGGTGCGCTCGACTCCCTCAACGGCGAGCGGGTCATGGAACTCCTGACCGAGTCCGCCCGGACGGCCGGCACGGCCGTCGTGCTCGTGACGCACGAGGCGCGTGTGGCCGCGTACTCGGACCGCGAGGTCGTCGTCCGCGACGGCCGCTGCCGTGATCTGGAGTACGCCGTATGACCTGGTTGCGCGATCTCGGCCTCGGCATACGCTTCGCCGCGGTGGGCGGCCGCGAGGGCTGGGCGCGGACCGCGCTCACCGCCGTCGGGGTGGGCCTCGGCGTGGCGCTCCTGCTGATCGCCTCCTCCGTCCCCCATCTGCTGGCGGAGCGCGCCCATCGCGACGTCGCCCGCGAGGAGAGCGCGGCTTCCTACGAGGGCAAGGCCGCGAGGTCCGACACCACCGTGCTGCGGATCAACGCGGAGACCGAGTACAGGGGCCAGGTCGTCGGCGGCTTCCTGATGCGTCCTGAGGGCGCGCACCCGGTGACCCCGCCCGGCGTCCGGGCGCTCCCCGGCCCCGGCGAGATGACGGCCTCCCCGGCGCTGAAAGAGCTGCTGGCCTCGCCCGAGGGCAGCCTCCTGCGGGAGCGCTTCCCGTACCGGATCACCGCGACGATCGGCGAGGCGGGCCTGCTCTCCCCCGGGGAGCTGTACTTCTACGCCGGCAGCGACACCCTGACCCCGGCCGCCGGCGGCCATCGGGTCGCCGGTTACGGGGACAGGGTCAAGGACGAGCCGCTCCCGCCCGCCCTCGTCGTCCTGGTCATCCTGGTCTGCGTCGTGCTGCTGGCACCCGTCGCCATCTTCATCGCCACCGCCGTACGGTTCGGCGGCGACCGCCGCGACCGCCGGCTCGCCGCCCTCCGCCTGGTCGGTACGGACATCCGCTCGACCCGCAGGATCGCGGCGGGCGAAGCCCTGTTCGGCTCGGTGCTCGGGCTGCTCGCGGGGGTGGCCTTCTTCCTTGTGGGCCGCAGGTTCAGCGGCTACGTCGAGGTGTGGAACCACAGCGTCTTCCCGTCCGACCTGACACCCGAGCCGTGGATGGCGGTCCTGATCGCCGTCGCGGTGCCGCTCTGCGCCGTCCTGGTCACGCTCGTGGCCATGCGCGCGGTGATCGTCGAGCCGCTGGGCGTCGTACGCGACGCGGGCCGCCGAAGGCGCCGCCTCTGGTGGCGTCTGCTGGTGCCGGCCCTGGGGCTGGCCGTCCTGGGAGTGACCGGCAGGGTGGGCGAGGGCGACTTCGTCGACCCGTACCCCATCGCGGCCGGTGCCGTCCTGGTCCTCCTCGGGCTCGCCCTGCTGATGCCGTGGCTGGTCGAGGCGTGCGTTCGCCCCCTGCGCCGGGGCCCGCTGTCCTGGCAGCTCGCCGTCCGCCGGCTCCAGCTGAACAGCGGCGCGGCCTCCCGAGCGGTCAGCGGGATCGCCGTCGCGGTGGCGGGCGCCGTGGCCCTGCAGATGCTGTTCGCGGCGATGGGCGACGAGTTCACGCACATCACGGGACAGGACCCCTCACGCGCCCAGTTCCACACCTTCTCGGAGAAGGTCACCGGGGACGCCGCCACCCGGACCATCGAGGAGTTCCGGGCCACGAAGGGCGTCGAGGCCGTCATCGGCACGGTCGAGACCTACGTGACGAAGCCCGGGACGTACAAGGAGGACGAGGTCACCCCGACCACCTCGCTCAGCGTCGGCGACTGCGCGACCCTGAAGGAGCTGGCGGAGATCGACTCCTGCGCGGACGGCGACGTCTTCGTCGTCCACCCCAGGGCCGACAAGGACATGAGCGACTGGGTCGACGAGACGGCACGCAAGGGCAAGCCGGTCGAACTCGGCTCCGGCGCCCCGCTGCCGCCGGGCGGGAAGCGGCTGCTCTGGACCCTGCCCGCGGACGCCCGGACGGTCACCGCCGCACCCGACCCGCTCGGCGAGGAGCACTGGGGCATCATGGCGACGGTCGGTGCCGTCGACCCGCGCACGCTGCCGAACGCCCGGACCATCGCGCAGATCAAGGTCGACGACGGCGTCGAGGACGTCGCCGAGTACGTGCGGAACACCGCCGCCAGGATCGACCCGGGCATGCGGGTCTCCGCCCTGACGTCGATGACACGCGACCGCCAGTACGCCAGTGTCCAGACCGGGCTGCGCTTCGGCGCGCTGGTGACCCTGCTGCTGATCGCCGCGTCCATGCTGGTGTCCCAGCTGGAGCAGCTCAGGGAGCGCAGGCGGCTGCTGTCCGTCTTGGTCGCCTTCGGTACCCGGCGCGTGACCCTCGGCTGGTCGGTGCTCTGGCAGACCGCACTCCCGGTGGTCATCAGCCTCCTGGTCGCGGTGGCGGGCGGTGTCGCGCTCGGCGCCACCATGACCTGGATGCTGGCCAAGACGGTCACCCGGTGGTGGGTGTTCCTGCCACTGGCGGGCGCGGGCGGAGCCCTCGTCGTCGCCGTGACCCTCCTCTCGCTGCCCCTGCTGTGGCGCATGATGCGCCCGGACGGCCTGCGGACGGAGTGAGGATCCACGCAGGGGTGAACGCGTCGGCGCTCACCCCTGCGGGTGCACCCGCACCGGCAGAGTCCCCAGCGCACCGCGCAGAGCGCCGGCGAGCTCCTCGAACTCCTCCTGCCGCGCCGAGCCCGTCCGTACGGCCAGCGCCACCCGCCGCGAGGGTGCGGGGTCCGCGAAGTACCCGGTGGACAGCGCCTCGTTGCGCCCGGTCTCCACCGTCACCGCCGTACGGGGCAGCAGGGTCACCCCGAGCCCGCCCGCGACGAGCTGCACCAGGGTGGAGAGCCCGGCAGCGGTCGTCGTCACGGGCGCCCCCTGGGTACGGCCCGCCTCCCGGCAGATGTCCAGCGCCTGGTCGCGCAGGCAGTGGCCCTCGTCGAGCAGCAGGAGCGGCAGGTCGCGCAGGGTCCCGCGGGGCAGGTCGGTGCTCCCCGCGAGCGGGTGCTCCTCCTCCATGACGAGCACGAAGTCCTCGTCGAAGAGCGGCAGCTCCGTGACGCCCGGCACCCCGAGCGGCACGGCGAGCAGCAGGAGATCCAGCCGGCCGGCGGCGAGTCCGTCCAGCAGCGAGGAGGTCTGCTCCTCGTGGACCTGGAGGTCGAGGTCCGGGTAGCGCTCGTGGACGAGCCGGAGCACGGCCGGCAGCAGATAGGGCGCGACCGTGGGGATCACCCCGAGCCGGAGTGTGCCGGTGAACGGGGCGCGCACCGCCTCGGCCTCCTCCATCAGCTCACCCAGCGCCGCCAGCACGGCCCGGCTGCGCACGGCGAGGCGCTCACCCGCGGGCGAGAGCAGCACCTTGCGCGTCGTACGCTCGATGAGCTGGACACCGAGTGCCACCTCCAGCGCGGACACGGCTCCGGAGAGCGCCGGCTGACTCATCCCGATCGCTGCCGCCGCGTCCCGGAAGTGCAGATGTTCCGCCACGGCCGTGAAGGCGCGCAGCTGCGAGAGGCTGGGCTGCTTGACCCTATTGGCCTGATTTGCATACGCCACTGATAGGCACCTCCGATCATCCCAACCGAGTGTAGCTATTTCCGTGATCAATGCACTCTGTGCCAAGGTGAGAGCCGTCCAACCCCCAGGAAGCCCTCAAAAGGGGATTTCCTACGCAGCAAGGAGTGCGCGTGCTCACTGTCGGTGACAAGTTCCCCGAGTTCGACCTGACCGCTTGCGTGTCGCTGGAGAGCGGCAAGGAGTTCGAGCAGATCAACCACAAGACCTACGAAGGTCAGTGGAAGATCGTCTTCGCGTGGCCGAAGGACTTCACCTTCGTGTGCCCCACCGAGATCGCCGCCTTCGGCAAGCTGAACGAGGAGTTCGCCGACCGTGACGCGCAGGTCCTCGGCTTCTCCGGTGACTCCGAGTTCGTGCACCACGCCTGGCGCAAGGACCACCCGGACCTGACCGACCTGCCCTTCCCGATGCTGGCCGACTCGAAGCACGAGCTCATGCGTGACCTCGGCATCGAGGGCGAGGACGGCTTCGCCCAGCGCGCCGTCTTCATCGTCGACCAGAACAACGAGATCCAGTTCACGATGGTCACCGCCGGTTCCGTGGGCCGTAACCCCAAGGAGGTCCTGCGGGTCCTCGACGCCCTGCAGACCGACGAGCTCTGCCCCTGCAACTGGACCAAGGGCGAGAACACCCTCGACCCGGTCGCGCTCCTCTCGGGCGAGTGAGCTGATACGACATGGCACTCGATGAACTGAAGTCCGCCATACCTGACTTCGCCAAGGACCTGAAGCTGAACCTCGGTTCGGTCATCGGCAACAGCGAGCTCCCCCAGCAGCAGCTGTGGGGCACCGTCCTGGCCTGCGCGATCGCCTCGCGCTCGCCGAAGGTGCTGCGCGAGCTGGAGCCGGAGGCCAGGGCCGCCCTCTCCGCCGAGGCGTACACCGCGGCGAAGTCGGCCGCGGCGATCATGGCGATGAACAACGTCTTCTACCGCACCCGGCACCTGCTGTCGGACCCCGAGTACGGCAACCTCCGTGCGGGCCTGCGGATGAACGTCATCGGCAAGCCGGGCGTCGAGAAGGTCGACTTCGAGCTGTGGTCGCTCGCCGTCTCCGCCATCAACGGCTGCGGCCAGTGCCTGGACTCGCACGAGCAGGTGCTCCGCAAGGCCGGCGTGGACCGTGAGACCATCCAGGAAGCCGTCAAGATCGCTTCGGTGATCCAGGCGGTCGGCGTGACCCTCGATGCCGAGGCCGTGCTCGC
This sequence comes from Streptomyces sp. SM10, assembly GCF_002910915.1. GTDB lineage: Bacteria > Actinomycetota > Actinomycetes > Streptomycetales > Streptomycetaceae > Streptomyces. The sequence continues at coordinate 28,651 of NZ_NEUF01000159.1, forward strand.
CGAGTAGCAACGCACAGTACCTTTGTACGGGAAGGGCCCCGTCGACGACCGACCGTCGACGGGGCCCTTCTTCCGTGCGCGCCGTTCTCCTGGCCGCCCGCTACCGCTTCCGGTCGTCCGGCGGGCCGGCCCCCTCGGGGCGGTCGTCCTCGTCCGTGACGGCGTGACCGGGGCCGTCCGCGGCCGCGGCCGCGGGGACGGGCGGTTCCGTCGGGGCGAACGAGATCGCGGTGGCGCCGTGTGGTCCGGGCCCCTGCAGCGCGGCCGCGTCCGGTGTGTACGAGCGCAGGTAGCCGACCACGGTGTTGGTCACGGCGACCAGCGGTACGGCGACGACCGCACCGCCGATGCCCGCCACCATGCCGCCCGCCGCGACCGAGAGCACGACGGCCAGCGGGTGGACGCGTACGGCGCGGCCGAGGATGAAGGGCTGCAGGATGTGGCCCTCGATCTGCTGCACGGCGAGGACCACGATCAGCACCATCAGGGCGGTGAACACGCCCTGGGTGACGAGCGAGACGACCACGGCGAGCGCTCCGGAGACCACGGCGCCGACCAGCGGGATGAAGGCGAAGAGGAAGATGAAGACGGCGAGCGGGACGGCCATCGGCACATCGAGGAAGTAGATCCCGAGCCCGATGAAGATCGCGTCGATCAGGGCCACGATCACCGTGCCCCGCACATAGGCGGTCAGCGTCCGCCAGGCGCGCGGTCCGGCGCCCGCGACGCCGGGCCTCGCCTGGGAGGGCACGAGCTTCAGCACCCAGTGCCAGATGCGCTTGCCGTCGTGGAGCAGGAAGAGCGTGGAGAACATCGCCAGCAGCAGCCCGGTGAGGAACTCCACCATCACCGTGACGCCCTGGAGCCCGGCGGAGGTGATCTCCTCGGTGTTGGTGCCGATGGTGTCGCTGAGGTTCTTCGCGATGTCGTTGATCTGCGACTCGGTGACATGGAACGGACTGTCCAGGAGCCAGCGCTTCAGCTCGTCGATGCCGTCACGGACGCGGTCCGAGAGGGTGTCCAGATTGTCCATGACCTGCCAGACGACGAACCACCCGACCAGGCCCATGACCACGAAGCCGAGCACCGCCGTGACCGCGGTGGCCAGCCCGCGCGGGAGCCCGAGCCGCCGCAGCCGTACGACGGTGGGCTGGAGCATCGCCGTCACCAGCAGCGCGGCGACGAACGCGAGGACGACCAGCTGCACGGCGCTGATGATCCGCATCAGCACCCAGAGCGTGCCGGCCAGGACCAGCAGCCGCCAGCCCGCCTCGGCCGCGACGCGCATCCCCCAGGGGATCGCCGCCACGGGTTCGGGCTTGGCGGCGACGGAGGGGGCGTAGTCGGGCGGGCGCGGGACCTGCTCGGCGGCGACGGTGGAGAGCGTCGACGAGGACACGCTCGTGGCGTCGGCCTCGGCGCGACGCTCGTCCTCGGCGCGGCGTTCTTCCAGGCGCGCCCCGATCTCGGTGAGTTCGGCGCCCAGCCGGCCGAGCCACCCCGGAAGTTTCGACATGGAATTTCCCTTCCCCCATACGCTCCGCACACGCCCCCGGAGCTGTCCGGACGACCGTACACGCGAGATGCCCCGCACCGTGAAGACGGTGCGGGGCATCTCGGAGTTGAGCGGGGGACCTCGCGAGGTCTAGTACCAGTGGTTGGCCTGCCAGAACGACCACGCCGCACACGGGCTGCCGTAGCGGTCGCTGTTCATGTAGCTGAGGCCCCACTTGATCTGGGTGGCCGGGTTGGTCTGCCAGTCCGCGCCCGCCGACGCCATCTTGGAGCCCGGCAGCGCCTGCATGATGCCGTAGGCCCCGGAGGACGGGTTGGACGCCCGGTAGTTCCAGCCCGACTCGCGCTCCACGATGTTGCTGAAGCACTGGAACTGGTCGGCCGGCATCATCTGACGGGCCATCGCCTGGACCTCGGCGACGCTGTAGGAGCCCTTCGCCGAGAACGAGGTCGCGTCACGGACGGAGGAACGGCTCGCGCGCTCGGCCTCCTTCTCCTTGGCCTCGCGCTCCGCCTCCAGCTTGTCCTCGGCCGCCTGCTTCTTCGACTTGGCGTCCTTGGCGGCCTGGATGCGGGCCGTCTCCTCGGCGGACTTCTTCGCCGCCGCGTCGGCCGCGGACGCCTGGGCGTCGGCCTGCTGCGTCAGCGAAGCGGTCTGCACCTGGGCCTGCTGGCCCGCGGGGATGTCTGCGAGCAGCGTGGTGTCGGCTGCGGCCGCCTCGAAGTTGTTGTCGTCGACAGCGGGAGTGCTGCCCGACGCAACGCCCACGACGGCGCCTACGGTGGTGACCGCGGTGGCAGATGCCACGGCGAACCCCCGGACCGAGATCCGGCTCACACGGTGTCCTTCCAGCATCGCCCGCTTAGGTGACCTCGCGGGCGCAATCGTGCCCCTGAACACTGGCCTCCCTACTGCTTGGGTCACGGGAGACTCGGGCCCGGTGGGCAGCTTCCTGACGGAAGTGCCACGTGGTGCTCGCGGGCGGCATACGGACGGCGGTTGTTGAGTTGTGTGGTGCGTGGCGCCTCTGGAGGTGCCCAAGTGCCGTATGCGGGGCCTGACGGAAGCAAGACTCTGCCGGAAGGACACGGTGCGTTGCAATTCTGTGTTGCGTGTGAAAGGTCACATCCCGTTTGGCGCACAACTTTTTCGGAAATGACGGCGCAGCACAATGCCGCCCGGCTAAGCTCCTTGGCTCACCGGGCGGCATCTATGGGGTGTTCCTGGTCAGATGTGGCCGTCCTCCAGCATTTCGGTCACGAGCGCGGCGATCGGCGAGCGCTCGGAGCGGGTGAGCGTGACGTGCGCGAAGAGCGGATGCCCCTTCAGCTTCTCGACCACGGCGACGACTCCGTCGTACCTGCCGACCCTGAGGTTGTCCCGCTGCGCCACGTCGTGGGTGAGCACCACCCGCGAATTCGCCCCGATCCGGGACAACACGGTCAGCAGGACGTTCCGCTCGAGGGACTGCGCCTCGTCCACGATGACGAAGGCGTCGTGGAGCGAGCGGCCCCGGATGTGGGTGAGCGGCAGGATCTCCAGCATCCCGCGCCCCAGCACCTCTTCGATGACCTCGCGCCCGGCGACCGCCGACAGCGTGTCGAAGACGGCCTGCGCCCAGGGGCTCATCTTCTCGGCCTCGCTGCCGGGGAGATAGCCGAGCTCCTGCCCGCCGACCGCGTACAGCGGGCGGAAGACCATCACCTTCTTGTGCTGCCGGCGCTCCAGCACGGCCTCCAGGCCCGCGCAGAGCGCCAGGGCCGACTTGCCGGTGCCCGCCCGGCCGCCCATGGACACGATGCCGACGTCCGGGTCGAGGAGCAGATCGAGCGCGATGCGCTGCTCGGCGCTGCGGCCGTGGATCCCGAAGGCCTCCCGGTCGCCGCGTACGAGACGGACATTGCCCTCGGCCGTGACCCTGCCGAGCGCCTTGCCGCGCTCGGACTGGAGGACCAGTCCCGTGTGGACGGGGTGCTCGGCGGCCTCGGGGATGTAGAGGGTCTCCTCACCGAACAGGAGGTCGACCTGTTCGGCGGCGACGGTCAGCTCCGACATCCCGGTCCAGCCGGAGTCGGTGATGGCCAGTTCGGCGCGGTACTCCTCGGCGAGGAGTCCGACCGAGGACGCCTTGATCCGGAGCGGCAGGTCCTTGGAGACGACGGTGACGTCGTACCCCTCGGCCTGCAGATTGCGTGCGACCGCGAGGATCCGTGAGTCGTTGTCCCCCAACCGGTAGCCGGCGGGCAGGACGCCGGGGTCGGAATGGTTGAGTTCGACACGGAGCGACCCGCCCAGGTCCCCGAGGGGGATCGGGGCGTCCAGCCGGCCGTAGCGGACGCGGAAGTCGTCCAGCAGGCGCAGGGCCTGCCGGGCGAAGTATCCGAGCTCGGGGTGGTGCCTTTTGGCCTCCAGCTCCGTGACCACGACGACCGGCAGCACGACTTCGTGCTCGTCGAAGCGGGCCATGGCGTTGGGGTCGGCCAGCAGGACGCTGGTGTCGAGAACATAGGTGCGCCTGTCGGGCATGCGGCGCTTAGTGCTGGTCACCACGGAAGGACGTACCCCCTCGGACGAGGTCGGGGAGTGCGACGCAGGTCGCGGAACTTCCCCAAGGGAGAGGACGGACCGGGTTCGGACCCTGTGCGCGGGCCGAACGCCGGCCCTCCGCGTCGGCCGCACGGTGTGCGGTCCTTCGTGTGCAAAGGGCCTCCCGGGCGAGCGGGCTGGGTGCCGCTCACTTGGCTGCGACGTCCGCCTGGTTGCTGACCGGACATCGACCTGAGAGCTGTATTCCCTCGAACACGCGAAGCCATGCCCCCGCCTGCGACGAGGTGCGCCGGGGCGGGTTCCGTGCTGTCCCGTCTCCCGCCCCCGCGCCGTGCGCCCTCAGGCCCCGTAGCGCCGGTGCCGCGCCGCGTAATCACGCAGGGCGCGGAGGAAGTCGACCTTGCGGAAGGCGGGCCAGAAAACTTCGCAGAAGTAGTACTCCGAATGCGCGCTCTGCCAGAGCATGAAGCCCGACAGCCGCTGCTCCCCGCTCGTGCGGATCACCAGGTCCGGGTCGGGCTGTCCGCGGGTGTAGAGGTGCTCGGAGATCAGGTCGGTGGAGACGACCTCGGCGAGCTCCTCGAAGGTCGTGCCCTTGGCGGAGTGCTCCAGGAGGAGGGAGCGCACCGCGTCCGCGATCTCCTGGCGGCCTCCGTAGCCGACGGCGACGTTGACGATTATCCCGTCGACGCCCGCCGTGGCCTCCTGCGCCTCCTTGAGGACCGTCTGGGTCCGTGCGGGCAGGAGGTCGAGGGTGCCGACGTGGTGGACCCGCCAGCGCCCGTCGGAGGCCAGCTGGCGGACGGTGTTCTCGATGATGCCGAGCAGCGGGATGAGCTCCGCCTCGGGCCGGTCGAAATTGTCCGTGGACAGCAGCCAGAGGGTGACGACCTCGACATCGGTCTCGCTGCACCAGCCGAGCAGCTCGGAGATCTTGTCGGCCCCGGCCTGGTGCCCCTGCACGGCCGAACCGCCGGACGCCTTCGCCCACCGGCGGTTCCCGTCGAGGATGACTCCGATGTGCTTGGGCACCTGGTCGTGATCCAGGCGGCCTTCCACCCGGCGTGCGTAGAGCCCGTACACCAGGTCGCGCAAGTTCACTGAGTTCACCCTCTCGGTTCCGTAGCGGGCCCGAGGCCCGCCCTCCCCCTCACCGGGGGTCCGGGGCCGCCCCCCGGGGGATCGCCGTGCGGTCCGCGCTCTCGCGCCGCGGATCGGCATGTCCCGAAGCGGCCACATTACTGCGGACGGGTCACGGGGGCCCAACCCGGCCTGTCACAACTCCGTGATAAGGAGTGAAACGTGACTGATTCACTCTCCTACCTCGCCGATACCGCACGCTACGACTCCATGGAGTACCGCCGCACCGGCCGCAGCGGGCTCAAGCTCCCTGCCGTCTCGCTCGGCCTCTGGCACAACTTCGGCGACGACCGCGCCCTGGGGTCCCAGCGCGCGATCCTGCGCCGTGCCTTCGATCTCGGCGTGACCCACTTCGACCTGGCCAACAACTACGGCCCGCCGCCCGGCTCCGCCGAGCTGAACTTCGGCAAGCTCTTCCGCCAGGACTTCGCGCCGTACCGGGACGAGCTCGTCATCTCCACCAAGGCCGGCTATCTGATGCACCCCGGCCCGTACGGCGAGTGGGGCTCCCGCAAGTACCTGCTCTCCTCGCTCGACGCGTCGCTGGAGCGGATGGGGCTCGACCACGTCGACATCTTCTACTCGCACCGTTTCGACCCGTCCACCCCGCTGGAGGAGACGATGGGGGCGCTCGCCTCCGCCGTGGGGCAGGGCAAGGCGCTGTACGCGGGGGTGTCCTCCTACAACGCGGAGCAGACCGCGGAGGCGGCCAGGATCCTGCGGGAGATGGGTGTGCCCGCCCTGATCCACCAGCCGTCCTACTCGATGGTCAACCGCTGGGTGGAGTCCGACGGGCTGCTCGACACCCTGGAGGCGGCGGGCATGGGCTGCATCTCCTTCGCACCGCTCGCCCAGGGGCTGCTCACCGGCAAGTACCTGACGGGCATCCCCGAGGGGTCGCGCGCGAGCCAGGGCAAGTCCCTGGACCCGGGGCTGCTGTCGGAGGAGATGGTGCGCCGGCTGCGCGGGCTGAACGACATCGCCCAGGGGCGCGGCCAGTCGCTGGCACAGCTGGCGCTGAACTGGGTCCTGCGGGACAGCCGGATGACCTCGGCCCTGATCGGCGCGTCGAGTGTGAAGCAGCTGGAGGAGAACGTGGCCGCTCTCGCGGCACCGGCGCTGACCGGCGCCGAGCTGAAGGAGATCGACACCTTCGCCGTGGACACCGCGAGCACCAACATCTGGGCGAACCGGGGCTGATCCGTCGCCGGGCGGCCGGGATCCCCCTCCGCGGCCGGAGGGCCGCCACCGGTCCCCACACGGGCCGCACAGGGGGCCCACGGTCCGGGCACAAAAAACGGGCCGGTCCGTGGGGGGGGTTACGGACCGGCCCGAGGGGGGGTTTCCACCATAACCCTTCGTAAGTGATGCTGCGTGCCACGCCACCGAATAATCACTCTCCGAATTCGGCGGGCTGCGCTGAGGGAACGCCCGCGGGGTGCCGTGGAGGACGGTTTCCGTCCTGTACGGGTCCTGCGTTCGGCGCACGACGGTGGGGAAGGTGACGGGGGACGGCGTGACGGGGGACGGCGTGGCGGGGGGCGGCGCGACGGGGGACGGCGTGGCGGGCGGGCGACGACGCGGCGGGCTCAGAGGGGCGGGAGGGCGGCGTGGCGGGCTCAGCCAGCGACGAAGCGGATCGCCACCGTGTCGCCGCCGTGGACCACGAAGTCGCCGTTCTCGCAGCGGATCACCGCCTCGCGCACCTCGCCGTGGCCGTCGCGCCGCTCCTGTGTGCCGGTGACCGTCCAGGCGCCGCCGTACGGGGGCGGCGGCAGCCGGTCGAGCTGTTCGAACTGCCACTGACCGGCGGGTACGCACCAGTCGGGGAGGCAGGGCCAGGCGCCGGAGCTGATACTGAGCGTGCGGTCGGACGCACAGGTCAGCAGGACCGACTGCCCGCCCTCCAGCACGAATTCGACGGCTTCGGGCTCCCCCGCGCGGCCCTCGGGCCGGTAGAACAGGCCCTGTACGGCGGCGATCCGCGCACCCGTGAGCCAGTCGGCCCTCCCGTGGCGCGGCCGGCCGGACGGAGGGCTCATCTCCTCGCCCGGCAATTCCCTTCCCACCGACATGACCTGCTCCTTCGTTGTGCGCTCAACCACCAGGGTCGCACTACTCGTGGGTAGGACGGAGGGGCGGGTGATGCCGTTGCATGCACGGTCCGTGAAGTCGCGCTCAGCGGGGGCTCGTTGACGTCTCCCCCGGCTTGCACGCCTCGATCAGGAAGCGGGCGCTGTGCGCGACGAACGGCCCCTCCTCCTCCATCTTCCGGTGGAGCGAGCGCAGTTGCGGCAGGTAGGCGCCGACAGTGAATCCGGGCACCATCCAGATGACCTTGCGGAGGAAGTAGACGACGGCGCCGATGTCGAGGAACTCGATGCGGAGCCGCTCGGCGCGCAGGTCGGCCACCTCCAGCCCGGCGGCCTCCGCGTCGTCCGCCGCCTGCCGCGGATCCCGGGCACCGCGCTCCGCGGCGGACCGCGGACCGAGGAAGTACTCGACGAGCTCGAACACGCTCTCCCGCCCCACCTGCTGGGAGAAGTACGTACCTCCGGGGGCCAGCACCCGGGCGATCTCCTCCCACCAGGTCGTCACCGGATGGCGGCTGACGACCAGGTCGAAGGCGCCGTCCGCGAAGGGCAGCGGCGGTTCGTCGGGGTCCGCGACGACGGCGGCGCCGCGGGGATGCAGCAGCGCGGTGGCACGGGCGACGTTCGGCGGCCACGACTCGGTGGCCACGGTGAGCGGTGCCAGCACGGGGGCGGAGGCGAGCACCTCCCCTCCCCCGGTCTGGATGTCCAGCGCGGCCCGGGCCTCCGCCAGCCGCCCCGCCATGGCGCGCGCGTACCCCCACGACGGGCGCTGTTCGGTGGCCCTGCCGTCGAGCCAGGAGAAGTCCCAGCCCTCGACGGAGACCGCGCCGGCCTCCTCGACGAGCGCGTCGAAGCGCGCGTCGGAGGCGGAGGGGACGGAAGGTGCGGAGGATCCGGTCATACGGAAAGGGTCGCAGCCTGCCGCGCCCCGGCGCGACCGGATATTCCGCACGTCCGTGCGTGGGGTGAGGCTCACGCGGCGAGGCCCCCGAACAGCAGGCCGACCAGCGCTCCCGCGATCATGAACGGGCCGAACGGGATGCCCGTCCTGCGCCCGGCGCGCCGCAACAGCATCAGTCCCGCCCCGTAGAGCGCGCCGAACAGGAATCCGGCGAAGCCGCCCGCGCAGAGCACCCCCCAGCCGTACCAGCCGAGCGCCACGCCCAGCGCGACGGCGAGCTTCACGTCACCGAAACCCATGCCACCGGGGTTGATCAGGAAGAGCAGGAAGTAGAAGGCGCCGAGCGCCGCCCCGCCGAGCAGGGCGGAGGTCCAGGACCCGCCGTGCTCGGGCAGCAGGGCCGCACCGCCCAGGAGCACGGCGGCGGCGACGGCCAGCGGCAGGGTCAGCGTGTCGGGGAGCCGGTGGACACGGCGGTCGATGACGGCGAGGAGCACGGCGACGGGAGCCAGCAGCAGCCAGACGGCGGCCTCGGGCCGGGTGCCGGTGGTGGCGGCCAGGGCCACGCAGGCGAGCACGGTGACCACGGGGGCGACGCAGGCGGGCGCGTAGCGCCTGCGCCCGGCCGGCGACGGGTCCCTCGGCGCCGCGCCTCCCTGGAGCGAGGGGACGGCCACGGCGCACGCCGCGCACCTGGCCGGTCCGAGCCAGCCCCGGGCGGGCCCGGTGAACGCGTGCCCGGCCGGGCACGCGTCCCGCCACGGCTCCTCGGGCTCGACGGAGAAGCGGTACGCGGCGCGCGGGAGCAGCAGTCCGGCGGCGGCGCCCCAGAGCGCGGCGACCGCAATGAGTGTGGCGTCCACGGACGCGACCCTAATCGGGCCCGCCCTGCGGGGTCTTGGGCCCTGGGGCCCACTGTGGGCCGTTCCGGACCCACGCGGCGGGCCGGGGGTCTACGGTCGGTCCCCATGGGGACATGGCGTGACGGCGGCGGGACACTGACGGTCGGGGCGGACGCCGAGGTGCGGGAGGTGCCGCTGCGCATAGCCGCCTCCTACCGGGCGAGGGCCCGTGGGCTGCTCGGCGTGGACGGCGTCGAGGGCGCGCTGCTGATCACCCCCTGCGGGAGTGTGCACACCTTCCGGATGCGCTTCCCCATCGACGTGGCCTACCTGGACCGGAGGTTCCACGTGCTGGCGGTCCGCACGATGAGACCCGGACGCCTCGGGATGCCCAGGCTCCGCGCCCGCCACGTGGTCGAGGCGGAGGCCGGGGCGATGGAGCGCTGGGGCCTGAGGCCCGGGACGCGGGTGCGGGTCTCCGTGCCCGCTACGGAAGTTTCGCCGCCTGTGCGGTGACGAGGGCGTCCGGGACCTCCGGTGCCGTCTCCGTCAGGAAGTTGGCCGCGTAGAAGGTGACGACCGTCGACCCGGTCCGTACGAGGTGGAAGACGAGCGGCACCCTGACGCCCTCCAGGCTGCCCGTCACCTGGTAGGCGAACGACTCCTGGCCCGCCCCGGGCGCGGGCAGCGTCTTCACCCCGGTGTAGGTGGACGGGCCGTCCTCGCTCGTCGTCCGGAACCCGTCGGCGCAGGCCCGTACGGCTTCCCGGACCGAGCGCAGCAGCTCCTCGGCGCCGCCCTTCGGGTGCGAGGTGAGGATCTCGGTGACGACGGTCCGGTCGTCCTCGCCCTCCTCCGCCGTGTCCATGGCCGTACGGAAGACGATGGCGGCCGGGGCGGGTTCGGGCGAGCCGTTGATGATCGCGGCGATCGGCCGGCAGGCCTCGTCCTCCGCCTTCTCGGTGCCGCGCTCGTCGGTGCCCTCCAGGGGCGCGATCTCGTAGCCGGGCACCTCGCCCGTGGTGAGGGCCACCTTCGCGAGTTCGGCCTCGGTGAGGGTCCTGCCGTCGCTGGTGGGGGCGGGAGAGGCGGCGGCCTCGGGCGTGGCGGCGGAGTCGGCGGACGGTGCCTGCGAGGTGGCGGCCTTGCCGGGCCCCTTGCCGCCCTTGTCACCCGCGCCGTCGTCGGCGCCGTCCGGGCCGCAGCCCGCGGCCGCCAGGCAGAGGACGAGCGCGCTCGCCGCCACGACCGTGGTCCGTACCCTCATCGCTCACCGCTCCCGACCGACGCGCTCCGGACCAGCACGCTAACAACCGGGCCGCTCCCGGCGCGTGGGCCCGTGGGCCCAACTCACGGCGGGCCGGACCCCAGCAGCGTCCAGGCCCCGTACGCGGCGGAGCCGACGGCGAGCGCGGCGAGCACCGCGCCCGTGCGCGCCGTCGTGCGCAGCCCCGCCAGCGCGACGGCCGGGGGCAGGAGCAGGGGGAACGCGGGCATCATCAGGCGCGGACGGGAGCCGGCATGCGGCCGGGTGTGGCCACAGGTGCCCGCCCCGCTCCCAACCACTCAGCGGTCCCTGGGCGCGCGGGCCCGAGGGCCCGGAGGCGGGCTGACCGAAGCACCTTCTGTGCCGAGGTCCGAGAGCGGCCGGCTACTGACACAAAACGGCTCCCCGCACCCGAGGGCGCAGAGAGCCGTCCGGTTCGACCGACGAGGTCAGCCGTTGTTCGTCCAGTCCTTCCGGTTGCAGTACCCGTCGCCGTAATCGGCAGTATGCAGGCACACCTGGAACGTGTACTTCCGGCCCTCGGGAAGGTCGTATGCGCCGCCCTGACTGGCACGCTTGGTCACGCACGTCCCATTGCCGCCGGCCTGCAGCGTGTACCGCACCACGCCACTGGTGTCCTTGACCCACCCCTTGGCGGCCTGGCCGTCGGCATCGGTGTCGCACACCTTGACGATGTCACCGTACTTGGTGAACTCCATCGTTCCGCCGGCGAAGACGATGTGCCCCAAGGTGGTCATCTTGTAGTCGGCAGCGACAGCGGCATTGGCCCCGAGGAACGTGAACGCGGCGGCGGCGCCGAACACGGTGACGAGCTTACGAGTCTTCAAGAGATCCCCCTGGTTGAAATGGATGCCCGCGAACGATACCAAGAAAATCGAACGAACGTAGTAATTTAACAGCGGTGCAATGTGGATAGAGCAGGGCAAATCTCAGCCTCCGAACGGCAACTGACTCGGCTGCCCACCACGCTGCTGACGGAGAGCCGCGACAAGGCCCGCGCCCGGTCCATGGGGTCGAGCGCCTCCCGCTCCGCCAGGGCGCCGCGGATCGACACGCCGCGGAGGCTCAGGTCCTGGGCGCTGTCGAAGCCCATGGCCACGGCGAACTCCTCCGTGCAGCGGGCGGGGCCGCACCATTCCATCAGCCCTTGCCGGAGGAGAAGGGACTCCTCGTCGGTCAGGGGCAGTTGCTCGGCCGTGGGCACGCGCCCTCACCTTCAGGTTGCGGCCCGGCCCGGCGCCGTGGGGGGAGCGCCGGGACGGGCGACGATCACCTGCTGCGCAGACGCTAGGGGCACGGCGGGCCCCCGTCTTGGGCCCAGGGGCCCAACTCGGGGCCTCAGCCGTCCAGGTCCGCGTCCACGGGCGGCCGGCCCCCTCGGCATTGAACCGGCGTCAGCGGTCCCAGGGAGGTTCCGCCGGGCGGCGGCGCCACCACCAGCCCCGGTCGGCGACCGCCGCACCCGATCCGGTGAGGCGCCCGGTCAGCGCGCCGGTGTCGTCCTCGGTGCCGCGCCGGAACACCTCGTCGAGCTCCGCCACGGCCCGGACGAGCGGCTCACGCACCGCACCGGCCGCCTCGGTCAACTCCGCCAGCCGGTCGCGGGTGCGCAGGTCATCGACGTACAGCTCGGCGCTGTAGCGTCCGCCCGGGAGCCATCCCGCCTCGATCCGGCGCACCAGCCGCTCCCAGAGCAACAGCGCCTCGCGCGCCCGGTTCGCCGGACTCGCGGCCGGCGCTGCGCGGTGCGGGTCGGTCGCCGCGGCGAAGGCATCGGTGACCGGGGTCCTTACGTGCTGCTCGCGCAGGATCTCGGCCAGCACCTCGACCCGGGCCGCCGGGAGCTGTTTCATCGGAGCCTCGACCGCGTCGACCGAGAGGGCCGGGGGGCCGTCGTCCCCGTCGTCCTCCAGCACCCGCGCCCGTGCGACCGTCCCGTCCGGGCCCACCGCCCAGTACGCGGACGGCGGCTCCTCCTCGGCGGGATACAGGACCGTCGTACCGAGGCCGCCGGCAAGCCGCAGGGCCGCTTCCGGCTCCGCCGGCGCCGCCACCGCGTCCGCCACGGAAACGTCCCAGGCGAGGGCCAGGTCCCCGGTCACGGAGTCGTACGTGCAGAGCACCGGGGCGTCCCAGTTCCTGTCGTCCGTGTCCCCGGTGCAGGCGACGTCCACGTCCCGCGTCTCCACACCCAGCGCACCGGCCAGTGCCGACGCCATGGTGTGCGGCGGGGGACGGTGCACCGTCAGGAAGGTGTAGAACTCCGTCACGAATAGGTCCCGTCGTAGACCTTCTTGGCCTTCTCGACCACCTCAGGATGCTGGTTAAACCGGGGGTCCCTTGTCAAAGCGGGGGAATCGGTCCTGCCTCCCGCCTTGGCGATCTCCTTGAGCGCGGCGTACTCGTTCCGGTCGAGTTCCACGAGGCCCTTGCCCGAGATGGGGAAGGTGCGGCCGCTCTCCTCCACCCCGTACTTGCGCCCGTTGATCTCGTAGGCGTTGCCGTTGTCGACGAGCTTGGCCTTGCCTTCCGCGATTCCCTGGATGTCCTTCTGGACGGCGGCCTCGTTGCCCTTGAGGACGACGGTGTTCTTCGGCCCCACCTTGCCGTGCTTCGCGCCGGCGATGGTGTGCCGCGCGTTCGGCGGCTTGAGCTTCTTGCCCGCGGCCGGCCCCGTGACACTCGGGTCGGTCTCGAACTCACAGTCGTTGTTGTGCACCAGGGCGTCGGCTGCGCCGACCCCGACGTAGTAGGCGTGGATGCCGTCGACCGAGAGGTCGTGCGTCGTTTGCCGCTCCGTGCGGCGGGAGACCCCTGTCACCACGAGCGAGGCGCCGCCGGGCAGCCGCAGACGTTCGCCGGTCCTGATGTCGCCGGCGTCCACCCAGTCCTGCCTGCTCGTGAGCCAGAAGGGGTGCGTGTCGGTGGCGGTGACGCGGCCGGCCGGGGTCACCAGCTCGGTGAAGTGCTTGTCGTCGTGCGTGGTGAACGTGTCCGTCACGCGTCGCACCTCGGTGACACCGCGCGCCGGGTCGGTGGCGAGCACCTCGTCCCCGGGCCGCAGCGACTCGATGGCGACACGTCGGCCGCCGGCGACGAGCACCGGGGTGCCGGGCGGGAAGCTGTGGCTGACAGCGCACGTCGTGGGCGTGTCGTCCTTCTTCGGGGGGTCCTTCTTCCCGGCCTTCTCGGCGTCGAGCTTCTTCTGCGCGTCGGCGAGCTTCTTCTCGGCTTCCTTGACCTTCTTGCGGTTCTTGACCAGGCCCTTCAGCCCGTCGTACAGGTCGCCGCCGTGCTTCTTCAGCGCCTGGATCAGCTTCGCGGCCTTCTTCCACTTCCACGGCGCCCCGTACTTCGCCGCGAGCTTCCCGACCGCGCCGCCCACCAGGCTCAGCAGCACGTTGATCAGGGTCTCCGTGCAGGCGCCCATGTCGCCCTCGGTGATGCAGTCCAGGGCGTCGGTGATCCCCAGCTCCTCCGCGAGGATCCTGGCGAGTTCCTTGGCCGCTTCGAGCGCCTTGTCGGAGCTGGACTTCTCCGCCGCCTGTGCGTCCTGCAGCTCCTTCAGCGCGGCGTCGTAGTCGATCTGCGACTGCGACGTCGGCGATCCGTCGTCCGCCACCGGCTCGCCGTCACCCGGTGAACCCTGCGCCCCCGGGCTCCCGCCGCCACCGCAGTCCCCGCCGCCGCTGATCCGGCACACCTGCTGCCCGAGCTTCTCCGACAGCTCGGCACCGATCCCCGTCGCCACCAGGGCGCCGATGATCGCCGCGACCACCATGACCAGGCCGACGTACTCGATCGCCCCCTGACCGCGCTGCCCCCGCCGCAGCCCGGCCATGCGCACGCCTGTCCGCGGCACCCTCTCCCTCGACCAACGGCGTAACCGACGACGTACATCCCCCGGACCAGTCATACAGGCGAAGCTAACCGCGCGGCACGGCAGCGGTCTTGGGCCCACGGACCCAACCTGGCACCGTGTGCACCCCTGTCGCGGCCGGCCACCGGCCGTCCCGGAACGACCGTCCCCGTGTCGCGTCCGCCGGCCGTGCGCCGGACGCCTGCAGGACGGTGCAGGGGGAATCCCACGAGGGCAGAGGTCCGTGCCCGTCCGCCCTCTCCCCCGCTCCGGGGCGGGGCGGCTCGTCGCCAGGGGCCTCGGCGTCCAGGACGTAGAAGTCCACCTGCTCCGCGATGATCTCCAGCCGCGCCGCGGGAAGGAACGAGAACTCCGCGCGGACGAGGTCGTCGAGCCGTCCGGGGGCGCCGGACACGACCGTCAGTTCCCTCCGGGGCTCCGCGCCCGCGCCACCTCCGTCCGGCTGCGACGCCGTGCCCGCGTCCCACCCGAAGGTGCGCAGGCCGCGCACCACCAGGAGCGCGGCATTGCCCTCGTCGAAACGGAGAGCGGTGCGCAGCCCGAAGAGCAGCGCGGCCGTGGACGTGACCCTGCTGACCCGGCAGTCCAACAACCGGGCCTCCTGGAGCGCGTCCGGCTCGCGCAGCGGATCGGGCTCGGCCGCCCCGGGCCGTGAGGGCACGCGTACGCCCTCACCGGCGAGGTCGTTCACGGAGATCATCGGATCGGAGTGTGGTGAGGGAGCTCGGACGTGCCGGCCAGCGGGTTCGCCCCGCGGACCCGCCTGTTCATGGTGGACCACCAACCAGTCATGCGAGGGACGGTAACGACCCTTCGGCGCAGCGGTCTTGGGCCCGTGGACCCAACGAGGCAGGTCATCGGTCCGCCCTCGGGTGCCGACGTCACGCCCGCGAGGCGCGCACAGAGGAGGACCGCGGCCCGGGGCCGGACGCTTGTGCCCGCTGCCGCCCTTCCCCGGACGGGAGTTGGGTCTTGATTTAGGGCCGAGGGCCCAGGTGGGACACGCGCCGCGACCGTACATTCGCCTCCGGGAGAGCGGGGCCGGAGTCGACGAGAGGGCGGACCGTGAGCGGTGGCAGCGACTGGGGAGGCGGAGCCCCGGGCCAGGCGCCGCAGGGTGTCTCCGGCGGTCGGAGCGGGTGGTTCTTCCCACTGTGTCGCAGCTGGGCGGCGGGGGCGCTCGTCTACATCGCCTCCGGCTATCTGGTGGCCCGGGCGCTCGTCGAGACGCTCGCCACCGACGACCGTCTCGAACTCTTCGGCTGGCGGCTCGGGTTGCTCCACCTCCCCGGCGTCCTGGTGACCGTCCTGACGGTCCTGGCCGCCGCCCGTGCCCTTCCCGACCGGCAGCGGGAGTCGCTCCTCCTGCGTCTGTCGGCCACGCTCGCCGTGCCCGTCGCCGGACTCGCCCAGGGCTACGCCGTCACCTGGGACGTCGTGGGGACGGAGGGCGTCCTCATGCCGGTGGTCGTGATGGCCACGGGCGCCGCCGTGGGCCTGGCCCTGGACCGGTTGCTCGAGGACCGGGGCCCGGAATCCGGGTCCCCGGCGGCGTACCGGCGCTCGTACGACTGGCGCGATCAGGGCGCCACGGCCACGGAGTACCTCGGGGTCGTCGTCCTGGTCGTGGCGCTGATCGGGGCGCTCGCCATGGCCGGCATCGGTGGCCGGATCGGGGAGGGCATCCGCTGTGCCATCAGCTCGCTCACGGGGGGCGGCGGCGGCTGCACGACCGGCGGCGAGGGCACCGCGCAGCCGAAGACCGACGCCGACTACGAACCCAGGCTCTGCCAGATCTCCAACGTCTCCGACACGGCGGGCGGCAAGGTCAAGATCGGCTGGTTCGAGTGGGGTGAGGAGTACGGCTTCCAGCAGAAGGTCGCGCAGGCCAACACCGACGTCAACGAGGACGGCACGGTCGACGAGAACGACAAGCTCGTCTACATGACGTTCACCGACGCCGCGTCCGCGGGCGTCAACGCCAGCACCCCGGGCGTGAAGCTCGGGAGCCTGGGCAAGGCGGACGTCGACATCGGCGGCGGCATCAAGATTACCAACGGTGACACCTGGGTCTTCAGGAGCGAGGAGGACGCCCAGAAGATGCGGGACGACATCGAGGAAATGAAGATGTGGGAGACCTCGATGACGCACAGCGGCGGCTACGGCGGCAACTGGTACTCCGGCATGAAGTGGGCCGAGAAGAAGGAGGACATCGAGAAGAAGATCGGCGACAAGAAGATCTCCTACTCGACCATCGGCCTCAACGTCTACGCCGACGGCGGGCTCTCCCTCAAGCCGGCCGACGAGACCGCGCTGAGCGCGAAGCTCGGCGGCAAGGCCAAGTTCTCGCCCGAGGTGACGATCAGCAAGGACGACGTCAACGGCAACGAGTCGTACACCTACACCGCCAAGCTGGAGCTCGAGGGCAAGGTGAGCGGCAACGCGGGCCCGCTGGGCGGTACGGCCGGAGCCAAGGACACCCGCACAGGAGCCGTCACCGTCACCCGCGACCAGAAGACCGGCAAGATCGTCCGGATCGACATGACGCAGACCCTGGAAGGGACCTCCACCTCCGACAAGGCCGAGGCGGGAGGCGACAACGGCCAGAAGGACAAGGACAAGCGGGGCGGGAAGGGCGGCGTCACCGACTCCTCCGGGGACACGGGCATCGAGGTGCGGACCAACTCGATCGTCTTCGGCAAGGAGACCGACGACGCCACCGAGGCCAAGCGTGCCGTCGCCGAGCAGTGGCTCGACGGCTCCGGCGACAACACCGCCCCGTTCGAGTACATGTTCGGTGACCACACGCTGGAGCAGAAGCCCACGGGGACCGACCCCTTCGAGCAGCTGATGTTCCTGGACGGTCTCTCCAGCTCGATGCGGTACCACGGCGAGACGGACGCCCAGGAGTTCGGCTTCGAGGTCTCCCTGGGTATGAGTCTGGGGTTCTCGATCTCCGACGAGCACAAGCAGGAGACACTGACGGACGCGCAGTTCCTGGGAGTTCCGCAGGGCGGTACGCGCACGTACCTCCCATACAGCTACTGCGCGCAGTGAACACGCGCGACGAAGGGGCGATGACCTTGACGAGATCCAAGCCGCTGCTGGGCGCGGCACTTGCCGCCGCCCTCGGCCTGCCCCTCCTCGGCGGCTGCGCCGGCGCCGACACCGCCGCCGTCCCGGACGGCTGGGGCACGCTCGACACGAAGAGCGTCTCCGTCGGCTACCCCAAGGACCAGGGGTACGCGCCGCAGCCGGCGGCCGAGCGCGGCAAGGCCAACGCCGCCGTCGCCCTGAAGGAGGAGAAGGGGCTGCGCACCGGCATGGTCTCGGTCCAGCTGGACTTCGCCACGGGGGTCGGTGACGCCGGGGAGGCGGCAGCGGCTGCGGGCGCCGGGATCGGCCTGGGCGCGACCCGCCAGGACACCCGGGACGTGCGTCTCGCGGGCGAGGAGAGCGCCCGCGAAGCCCGCAGGATCGACTACGAGTTCACATCGAGCGGCGAGGACGCGACTCCCGCCGAGGGCACGCGGATGACGGGTGTGGTGGTGGCCGGGGTCGACTCCGGGGACGTACCGTTCGCCATCCGGATCAACGCGGTGAAGGGCGCGCTGAGTCCGGCGGACCTCGACTCCTTCGTCGAGTCGATCACCGTCAGGTGACCCGCCCCGATTCCGTCCGACCCGCACCGGAGCTTCGTTCATGGACGTACTGCCGGGTGGCACGGCCACCTTCCTGCTGTTGTTCGGCCTGTTCCTGGGCGCCTTCGCGGTCCGGTCGGCCCTCAGGCTGAACCGCGTGCTGCGGCTGGTGCGGTCCGGTGAGCGGGCCGAGGGCCGCTGCTCGGACCGGCGGGTGGTGGACCGCGGCCGGGACGCGGAGAACCGCTACCGCACGGAGTACGTCTTCGCCTTCCGCACCCCGGACGGCCGCGACGTGGAGTTCACCGACCACGCCCCCGGCCCGTTCGGCTTCGAGGTCGGGGCGCCGGTGCGCGTCTCCTACGACCCGGCGGCCCCGGACCGGCGGGCGACCGTGGCCGGGCCGGGGGCGTGGGGGCCGATACTGATGCCCGCGGTGTTCGCGGGGGTGCTGGGACTGTTCGCGCTGGGACTGCTGGCGGGGTTCGCGGCGACGGTGGGCTGAGCGGGGTCCGCGTGGTCGTACGTCAGAGTTTGGCCCGGTCGAAGGGCGTGGTGAGCGGCTCCAGCGCACCCGCCGTCCGGAGCTCCGTGTTGACGTCGATGACGGTCCCCGCGGACGGTGTCCGCGTACCGCCCCTGGTCAGGTCGATGATCAGCCCGCCGTTCGCAACCGGCGTGTACGCGCCCGGCAGCCCGTCGGGGGCGAGGGACGCCCTCCGCCCGGAGAGGAAGACGGCCCTGCCGCAGCGGGGGTCGGAGTTCTCCAGGCCGAAGTGGTCGGTCACCGCCCGGTACAGCGGCCTGTCGTACACCTGCCCCGCGTCGATGTCCCACGCCTCGCCGATGGCGGCCAGGATCTCGGGGGTGCGGCGGATGACGTCCGCGTCCTCGCCGACCGTGCGCGAGCGGAGGGAGACCGAGACGGAGTTGGTGACGTACGGCGACGATCCGCCTGCCCGGACCGCCGAAGTCACCTTCGCCGCTTCGTGGTTGTGCGCCCACAGGGACGCCCCGTAGCCGACCACGTCGAGGTCCGGTCCGGTGTTCTCCCGGACGATGTAGTCCGCCAGCGCGGAGACGGAGGGGATCAGCTGAGGGTCGGCCGGGACGCCGTCCCCCGCCTCGTGCCATCCGTGGAACGTCCCGCCGTCGATGTCCCCGAGCCGCGCCAGAGTGGCGTACCAGCGCTGGATCATCCCAGTTGCCGCTGCCGCTCCATGCCCTCGGTTCCGCGTGAGGGGGTTCGCCCTCTCCGAGATGTGAGGGCTTCGGCGTCGAGCGCCCGGCGCACCGATGAGTTTTCCGCGCTGCGGGGGTCCTATTGGCAGTAACGCCCACCACCGCGGTACGGCCCCTACGTGAACCGGAGAAATGAACATGGCAACAGCGCGAGAGCAGTCGGCCGGAGTCGAGGCCAGTGTCACCTCCGCCGACGGCACCGAGATCGCATTCGAGCAGTCGGGCCGCGGGCCGGCCGTCGTCCTGGTTGCCTCGGCACTGGCAGACCGCTCGGACACGACCAAACTCGCCGCTCTCCTCGCCCAGCACTTCACTGTGATCAACTACGACCGGCGCGGACGGGGTGCCAGCGGTGACGCCAATGCTTACGCCCCCGATCGCGAGATTGAAGACATC
This sequence comes from Streptomyces sp. SM10, assembly GCF_002910915.1. GTDB lineage: Bacteria > Actinomycetota > Actinomycetes > Streptomycetales > Streptomycetaceae > Streptomyces. The sequence continues at coordinate 48,140 of NZ_NEUF01000159.1, forward strand.
GCCGCGTTGGTCGAACACGTCGGCGGTTCGGCGTCGCTGTTTGGCTCGTCCTCCGGAGCGGTCCTCGCCCTGCGCGCGGCCGCTGCCGGAGTGAACGTCGACCGCCTGGCTCTGTATGAGCCGCCGTTCGTGGTCGCCGAAGGCGACGACGGGCCGCCCAAGGATCTCGCGCAGCAGATCGCCGTGCTGCTTGCGGAAGGCCGGCACAGTGACGCGGTCAAGTACTTCATGACCAGAGTGCAGGGCATGCCCGGCATCGCCGTGTTCTTCATGAAGCTCATGCCGAAGATGTGGGCAAACCTCACCAAGCTGGCCAGCACTCTGACCTATGACATCGCGGTCATGGGCGATACCCAGCAAGGCAAGCCGCTCGATGCCGAGGAGTGGAAAGGGGTGGCCGTACGCACCCGTGTGTTGACCGGCGGCAAGAGCCCGGCCGCGTTCCAGCGCTCCGCCCTCGCCGTCACCGAGATCCTGCCGCAGGCCGACCACCGCACTCTGCCCGGGCTCAACCATGGCGCCGTCGTCATGGCTCCGAGGAAGATCGCCCCGCAGATCATCGAGTTCATCATGGGATGAGCTTGTCGTTCGAGCGGTTCGGCGGCGCTCGGTACCCCTCCTGGCACTCGGAGCGGAGCGCGACCCCCCTCCAACTGACCGCCGCCCCTGACGACCACAACTTACGGGGCAGCCCTGAGGAGCGCTTCGTCACCTCGGGCGATCCCGCCTGGTGGTGGGCACCCTTTCGGTGTGAAACTGGGGGACGTCGAGCGGCTCCGGTGATCACGCGAAGACACCGCATAGGGAGTTCGGCACTTCGCCTTCGACCCTCTACGCCCTTCCGTCCGAACCAGCTTCCTCTTCGCCTACCGAGGGAGCACCACCCAGGACTTGACGCCCAGGTCCGGCGGCTGTGCGCCGGCGAGACCCCACTCACCGCCCCAGTCGTCGACGACGGCGGCCAGCAGCCAGAGCGCCCGGCGGCGGCGCGCGCCGCAGAGGGCGAGGGCGTCCGGGTCGGCGTGGCGGGCGTGCTGGTCCCAGAGGACCAGGCGGAGAGCGCCGTCGCGGTGGCGCAGTGAGAGATAGAGGTCGCGGCCCGGTGTGAGCGCGGCGTTGACGGCGATCAGTTCGCCGACGACGTGGGCGACCGGCCAGGCGTGGGAGCGGAACCCGCACGTGGGCAGGGCCGCGGTGACCGCACGCCGCCCCACCGAGGCGCTGCGCGGGTCACCGGGCAGGGTGAGGCTGAGGACGAGTCCCCGGTGCGGTTGGGATCCGGGCCCGAGCGCGGGAGGCTGTGACCTCGCGGGGCACAGAGCGGTGCGTGGGGGCGGAGGCGAGTACGGGTGCATGGCTGACTCCCTTGTGCAGGTGCCGGGTTGCTGTCACCGCTGCTGCGGCCGAGCTGTGGCCTGTCTCCCTGGCACGGGCTTGCCCCTCCCAGGGCAGGAGGGCGCGGGCAAGGCCGTGCGATGCACTTCGGCGGGCGCGCAGCGTGTGTGCGGTGCGTGACTCAATGTAGCCACATGCGGGGCAAAATTGCCCTCGCATGGACGGAAGTGAACCCTTTCGTGGCTGCGCCACGCGCGCAGGCGGCAGACTGCCGGTGACCGCACGCGGAGAGGAACTGCATGGCAGCGAGGACGTCCCCTACCGAACGCCAGAGGCGACTTGGGGCTGAGCTGCGGAGAATGCGCACGTCAGCCGGTGTCTCGGCCGAGTCTGCGGCCGGACTCCTCGGCGTCGATCGCGGCAAGATCTCCAACATCGAGTCGGGCGCCCGGCCCATCAGCGGGGATCGCCTGCGCACCCTGGCCCGCTCCTGCGGGTGCACCGACGCCACGTACGTTGACGCGCTCGTCGAGATGGCCCAGCAACGCAGCCGAGGCTGGTGGGAGAAGTATCGGGGTTCGCTTCCTCAGGGGATGCTCGACATCGCGGAGTTGGAAGCCCACGCCCTACGCATGCGAGCGGCGTACGCGATGCACATGCCCGGCCTGTTCCAGACGACCGAACACGCTCTTGCTCTGTTCCGAGTGGTCATTCCGCACCTGCCCGAGCGCGAGATCACTCTGCGGCTGGCTCACCGGGTGGAGCGCCAGGCCGTGCTCGATGGCGATGCGCCGCCTCCCTACACCGCCATCGTTCATGAGGCAGCTCTGCGGATGCAGTTCGGCGGGCGTTCCGTGGCGCGCGCTCAGCTGGAACGCCTGCTGGAGAAGTCCGAGCTGTCCCATGTGAGGCTGCTGGTCACCCCCTTCGTCGCGGGAGCGTTTCCTGGAGCCGGGCAGACGGTGCTGTACGCGGAAGGCCCTGCGGACCCGTTGGACACCGTGCAGATCGACAACTCGCACGGCCCGGTCTTCGTCCATTCGGAGACCCAGTTGGCGAAGTACCGGGCTCACCTGGACTGGATGGAACGGATCGCCCTGCCGCCTCGTGAGTCACGGGACTTCATCCGCACGATCGCACACGAACTCTGAGGAGGAGAACGATGCCGGACATCCAGTGGGAAGAGCCGTTCTGCGGTGAAGGGAACTCTTGCTTCCGGATAGGGGCCGACGGCCAGGGGAACGGTTACGTCGCCCTCGCAGGGGCGGAGGATCGTTACCTCACCGACAGTCGGGAGGCCCTCCAGCAGATGATCCGTGACATCAAGGCCGGCAAGGCCGATCACCTGCTGTAGGCGGCTGCCGTGTCCGCGCGGTCGTCGGCGGGGCGGACACGGCGGCTCAGGAGGTACCAGGCGCCCAGGCCCAGGACGAGCACGGTCCCGAGGCCGATCCCGGCGACTCCGATCACCCGCATGGTGAGGTCCTCGCCACTGCCGGGGCCCGCGTCGCCGAGGCCGAAGCCTGCCGCCGAGGCATCGCCGTCGTACGCCGGGCCCTGCTGGGCGGCTCCCTCGATACCGACGTCCAGCGTCATGGGGACAGTGCTGGGCACCTTTGCGTCGAGGGTCACCTGCACGTAGTACCAGCCCTGGAAGCGCATCGCCGACGCGTCGTCCGAGTCTCCGGCGAACCGGTTCGCGTAGGCGGCCGGGGCGGTGCCGAGCTCGACCCCGGTGGGAGCGCCCGTATAGCCGGCGCTCTTGTCGGCGACGGGGCCGCGCGCGGTGTTGTACAGCGCGAGGCGCAGGCCGTTGGCGGTGAAGACCGAGGCGCTCGACGTGGCGTTGGCCAGCTGGGCCCGTAGGAACAGCTGCTGGCCCCAGGCGACCGGCACCTTGTAGAACCGGCTCTCGCCCGGCCGGATGTCGTCCCTCCAGGCGCCGTCGTCCACCGCCGCCGCGTCGTTGAACCCCGTGCCGCCCTCCACCTTCTGCGGAGTACCACCGCCCGGGGACGGCGCCTTCGAGCTCCAGCCGGTCGGCGCCTCGGGCTCGGCGGCACCGGGCTTGAGCCCGGGCTCAGCCATGTAGGTCAGCTCGATCGGCCACTTCGCCCCGCCGCCGGACTTCGTACCCGCCCAGGCCACGGTGTAGAGATAGTCCCCGGCCTCCTGGCAGGGACTGCTGCTGTTTTTGATGCGACGCGACGCGTAGGCCGCGATCGGGCGAGTGGTGTCGCCCCCGAAGTAGGAGGCCGGGCTCGAACTGCACGGTGTCCCGTCGGTCGAGGCCAGGGAGACCTGGATGCCGTCGAGAATGGCGCTCGTACTGCCGGGGGGCGGGGCCAGCACCGTGGAGACGAAGGCGTTCGACGCGTCGTCCAGCCGGACCCGGTAGTACTTCTTCTGGCCTGGGGCGATGGTGTCGGAGTAGATCTTCGCCCGCTCCAGCTCCGGTCCGTCCACGCTCGACTCCGCGCCGGTGACCGGCTCCGAACCGTCAGCCGGCCGGTACGAGGGTGCAGGGCTCCCCGGGGCGGCGTCCGCCTGCGGGTGCGCCGCTGCGGTGCTCGGCAGCAGCAGTACGCAGAGTGCTGCCACCACCCCGGCGGCCGCACCGCCTCGGGGCCTCGACACGATTCCGTTCCTCCCACCGGGCACGGGGCCCCTGTTCCTACGGGGTTCGGTGCCCCGACCCTACGTTCACTGCACCGAACCCCCGGTTCTGCCCGACTGCGTGCCGACTCTACGAGGCGCCGGTGCGCGGGAAGGAGACCTCCACGCGGCGGTTCTTCTTGCGGCCCTCTTCGGTGTCGTTGCTGGCGATCGGATACTGCTCGCCGTAGCCGCGGATCTCGAAGGTGATGCTCGGGAGCTTGGTGGCGAGCACTCCCTGCACGGCGTTCGCCCGCTGCTTGGAGAGAACGTCGCCGTGGGCGGAGGACCCGAGGTTGTCCGTGAAGCCGAACACGCGCACCTTCGGGGCGTTCTGCGTCTGGATCTCGGCGGCGATCGCGTTGATGCGGGCCGTGGCCTCGCCGCTCAGCTTGGCGCTGTCCTTGCCGAAGAGGACTTCGGCCTGAAGGGCGAAGGTGATGTCGGCGTTGGTGTCCTCGCGTCGTTCCTCGCCTCCCATGTCCTCGACGATGGACTTGATGTCGAGCACACGGACATCGCCGAGGGTCGCTCCGTCACCGAGCATGAGACCGGGTGAGTTGGCGTCCACCTCGACGGGGGGCGAGGCGCTCGGCACGGCGGTGGGATTGTCGTCCGCCGAGGCCGAGGTGGCACCCCAGAGGGTCGAAGTGCCGAGGACCATCGCCGCGGCGGCACAGAGGCCGATACGGCACCGGAGTGCGCCTCGCGGCGCGGCTGGTGTGGGGGTGGGTGGCTGCATGGCGGTCGTCACCCCGAGATCTTGATCGTCGCGGTGGGCATGGTGGGGATCTGGAAGTCGACCTCGGTGGTGCTCTGCGGCGGGGCGGGGAACTGCGCGAAGAACGGCGCTTCTGCCCCTTGCGTCAGGCCTTCGAACTTGGTGCACAGGCAGCGGCCGTCCGTGTCCCGGAGCACGAGGTAGCGCTTCTTGCCTGTTTGGTCGACAAGCGATGCTCCAGCCATCGAAGCGCCGTTGCCCGCAACCTCTTGCTCCATACCCTGCCAGCCAGAAGCGGTCCAGATCTGCTTGGATCCGTTCTTCACCCTGCCCTTGACAGTGACGAAGCCACCGGCCTCACGCTTGACCGAACTAACGATGGCCTCGACGCCATCCTTGCCCTTGATCGAGGCAAGCACCTGGCTCTCGTCGTCCTCCGCGGGTGCAGGAGCTTCGGTCTTCTGCTCGGATGACGATGACGAAGAGCCCTGGGGCTTACTCTCGGGCTCGTCCGAACCGTCATCGCCGCCACAGGCCGTCAGCATGACAGCCATGGCTACGGAGGCGGCAGCGACGGCGGCCCCCTTGAAGCGAATCCGGGTCATGGCTGCACGCATCAGCGTGTTCCTCTCGGTGACGTTCACTACTTGTCGGCCAGGTGGACGGAGAACAGGTCTGCCAGATCGGGCAGGAGATCAAGGTTCTTGGGGTCGATGCGGAAGTCCTCGTCATCGTCGCAGACGACCTTGTACGACTTCTGGTCCTCGGCCTCATCCGTGTCGTCGTCCTTCGTGGGACTCGGCAGGGGATGCATGTCCTGTTCGACGCGACACCGCGGCTCGATCACTGCCCTGGCGGTTGCCTCGGCCTTCGTGGTCTTGGTGCTGGCGATCACCGAGCTGCCGACCGTCCGGTTGGTCTCGACCGTGACCGTGTAGGACGCCTCGGGCCAGAAATCGGCGTCGCAGGAGATCTGGTGGGCATCATTCTGCGACGCGAGCCATCGACCGGCGGAACATGACCCCTCACCGATGTCCCGGCCGCTCAGCAGGTCGTCCCAGGCGTCGAGGTCGAAGGCCCCGGGCCAGCTCCACTCGTCCCGCGCGTCCTGGGCTGCCGCCAGCGCGGCGGCGTCGGCAGCTGTCTGAGCCTCGTTCTTCTTCATCGACGCCTGACCGACGGCAAAGTAGGCGAACGCGAGGAAGAGCAGGCCCGCCACCACCATGATGTAGATGGGGAAAGCCTGCCCTGCCTCACGCGAGTGGCTGGTTACTCGCCGCCCTCGCCACCACCTGTGATCTTGCTGATCTGCGTGGTGATTGCTGTGGCGATGGCATTGCCGAAGTTCGTCGTCATGAGCACCCCGATGATCGCCACGACCACCACGATGATGCCCAGGTACTCCACCGCGCCCTGTCCTCGGTCCGCCCGGGCCTTCATGCGCTCGACGGACGTGTTCGCCCAGACCTTGGCGTTGACGGACGCCTTCAGCATCAGCTTGCTCATGATGTTCCCCTCCGGTTGCGGCCGGCCGTGCGGCGGTCGGCTCGTAAGTCCCTGTGGCGTCTCCTGCGTTACCGGCTTCCTCCTGGCCGGTGCCGTCGGCGACATGAGAAACGTACGGCCGGACTCCCCGTCCGGCGGAGGGCCCCAGGGCCCAAAGCCGGGCCCAAAGGGCGCGTTGGGCCCGTCCTGTCGCTCTCCCCCGTTCAGCCATGGCGGCCTGTCCCCCTCGTCCCAGGTCCCGGGTCCGGCGCCGTGCCGAGCCAGCGGGCGATCGCTTCGCTGCGGGTGCTGCTGTGCAGCTTGGTGAAGATCCTGTTGATGTGGTTCTTGACTGTCTTCTCGCTGATGAAGCAGGTGGCGGCGATCTGATGGTTGCTCATCCCTGATGCGATGAGCTCCATGACTTCCGCCTCCCTCGAACTCAGGTCGTGCTGCTGCCTGTTGGGCGTCGGCGGCAGGTTGCGGCTTCCTTCAGTCGAAGACTGTGCCACAACAGGTTGCAGTTGCGAAAGGCTTTCCGTGAGGCCCGAGGGTGGCGAGCCGGACGGGCCGAGGTGCGGGGCGCTCTCCGCCGACTGGGGCGGGTGGCCGGGCTTCCCGTGCGGAGCGCCGGCGGCCAGCGCTGTTCCCAGCCCTTCCGGCAGGTGTCTCGGTGCCTGGTCCGGGCCTTGGCGCATATGGGCGAGGAGTGCGTTGGCCGCCGTGGCGGTGAAGTAGGCCCGGCCGCTCTCGGTGTCGCGTACGGCCTGCACCAGTTGGTCCGCGGTGAACTCGCCGTGCACCAGGTAACCGCCCGCGCCCAGACGGAGCGCCTCGTGGACGATGTCGCTCTCACGGCTGTACGTCAGCATCATCACAGGTGCAACCTGCACCAGGTGAGGCAGCGCGGAGATACCGTCCACGCCCGGCATCCGGACATCGAGCAGGACGACGTCGGGCCGGTGACGGACCGCCGCCTCGTAGGCCTGGCGGCCGTCCGCGGCTTCGGCCACGACCTCGATGTCGGCACGCCCGCTGAGCAGGACTCCCAGCCCTGCCCGGACGACCGGGTTGTCGTCGGCGACCACGACGCGCAGGGGGCCGGGGGCCGGCATATCCGGGCCGCTGGGGAACGGAGGCATCGCTTCGGGTGCCGGGGAGTGCGGAGAGGTCGGGGAGTGCGGAGCGGCTGGGAATCCGGGGGAACTGCGTGCCGTGCCGGCGGGGTCGGAATGCGGAGAGGTGTGCTGGGAGGTGTGCGGGGAGACATGGTGCTGCGGGACCCCGTTCTGGCCGGGAGCACGGGAGACGTCGTCCGGCATTCTGCGACCTCCTCTCGGAATGTGGTGGTGGGGACGGGTTGGGGAGCTGTGGTGCGCGTTGTCAGCCGCCCGGGCGGGACTCGGGACGAGATCCGGGACGGGTTCCGGGATGCGATCCCGGCGGCGGGACCGGAAGGAATCCCTGCGGCAAGTCCGCAGGTGGCCCCGCAGAGGACTCGGGACGACCCACCGCGTGAGCCCCCGGACCCACCACCGGATCAGCCCCGGGATCGGCCCCAGGACGAGACCCCGGACGCATCCCCGGACCAGGCGTGAGCGCAGCGGTCGGGAGCTCCAGGCGGACTTCGGTGCCCTTGGCCGCCTTGCCCTTGCCGATGCGGATGCGGGCGCCGATGGAGGCCGCGCGCTCGACCATGCCGACGAGCCCGAAGTGGCCGGCCCGTCTGAGGTCGTCGAGCGTGGTGCCCGCGGGCAGGCCCTGGCCGTCGTCGTAGACGCTGACGCGCAGGACGTCGCCCTTGATGCCGGCCAGGACGGCGAGGTAGGTGGGGCGGGCGTGCCGGCGGGCGTTCTCCATGGCTTCGGAGGCGACGGTGAGCAGTTGGCGGGCGACGACGTGCGGCACGGGGGGCACGGGGGCGTCGCCGAGGGTGCGGAACACCGTGCTCGTCCCGTGGCGCCGGGAGAAGTCGTCGGCCCTGGCGCGGAGTTCGGCGACGATGTCGACGCCGCCGTCGAGGCCGGACTCGCGGCGCAGGTCGGAGAGGAGTTCGCGGGATTCGGCGGCGGCCCGCCGGGCCGAGCGGGCGACCAGCTCCGCCTGCTGTCTGACGGTGCGGGGGTCCATGCGGTCGGCGGAGTGGGCGAGGCCGTCGGCGGCGAGGGCCAGGCCGTGGAGGGTCTTGGCGACGGAGTCGTGCATCTCGCGGGCCAGCCGGGCGCGTTCGTCCTCGACGGCCACGCTGACGGCGAGGCGGGCCCGGGTCTCGGTCAGGGCCTGGCTGGCGGAGCCGACGCGGAGCATGAGGTTGCGCAGGGCGACGCCGACCGCTCCGGCGAGGACGCAGAAGCCCGGCAGCAGCAGCACGGAGGCGAGGCCGGCCACCTGGAGCTTCTCCTCGGCGGCGTAGGCCGTGGCCAGGATCAGGCTCTGTACGGCGGCGAAGACGCCGGCCGCCCGCCAGCCGTAGAGCAGTCCGGCCAGGAGCGGGGTGCAGACGACGGCGTATCCGAGGGTCGAGTCGGGTGTGGCGGTGAACAGGAGCAGGGCGCCGAAGACCGTGTCGGCACCGAGCAGGAGCGGGGAGCGTACGAGGAGCGGGCCGAAGCGTTCCCAGTCGCGGTAGAGGGCGTACGAGCCGACGAAGGTCACCAGGACGGCGGAGGCGACGAGCCAGCGGGCAAGGCCGTCGGCCGTGTTGTCGAGGGCCTGCGGGGTGCCGATGGCGATCATGGCGAGCCGGAAGAGGAACACCTGTCGGGCCAGCGCCGAGAGGGCGTTGACCTGGAGGGAGACGGTGGGCGCCGGACCGGCGGGGGTGGACAGGGCGGCGTGCCGCGATTCCTCGGCGCCCGGGTGCAGGGAGATCGTCATCGACGGCCGCTCACTCTCCTGTGAAGGACCCGAGGTCGGTGTCGGATCCGAGCAGCATGGCGGCGCCCATGAGGATCATGGTGGCGGGGATCATGAAGGTGGTGACCATCAGGGTGGCTTTGGGGACCGCCTTGGCGGCCTTGCGGCGGGCGTTCTGCGCGTCGGTGCGGCGCATGTCGTTGGCGATGGCGATCAGGGTGTCGACGATGGGCGCACCGAGTTCCTCACCTTGCTGGAGTGCGGTGACGAACATGGCGACCTGTTCGGAGTCGTTGCGCTTGCGCAGTTCGTCGAAGGCCTGGCGCCTGCTGACCCCCATGTCCATCTGGCGCAGGGTGATGCGCAGTTCGTCGGACCAGGGGCCCTGGTACTTCTCGGCGACCCGGTCGAGGGCCTGCCGGAAGCCGAGGCCCGCGGAGACGACGACGGCGAGGACGTCCAGGAAGTCGGGGAGCGTGCGGTCGATGTCGTCCCGGCGCTTGCGGACGGCGGCCCAGATGCCGACCTCGCCCCAGAACAGTCCGAAGGCGATCATGAACAGGGCCATGAAGATCTTGCCGCTGGTGAGCATCGCGAAGGCGGCGAAGCCGCCGAGGGCGCTGTAGACGGCGCGGCGGGCGGCATAGCGGTCGATGGTGAGGCCGCCGGGGTTGCCCGCCATGTCGATCTTGCGGCGTTTCTCGTTGACCTTGTCCGGTCCCATCAGGCGGAGCACCAGGGGCGCCCAGCGCATGCCGAGCCGGTCGATGCCGGAGCCCACCGCGGTGGTGCGGGTCGAGCCGACCTCGAGTGCGAGGGCGAGGTCGCCGGGGAGGGTGGCCTCGGCGCGGTACATCCGCACGCCCTTGAAGACACCGAACACGCTGAGGCCGACGACGAGCGCGAGCAGCAGTTCCATGACCGGTCCTCTCCTCAGATATCGATCTTGGAAATGCGGCGGATGGCGACGAAGCCGAGGGCGTAGAGGCCGAGCGAGACGATGACCGCGATCTGGCCGGCGACGGATCCGGTCATCCGGTCGAGTGCGCCGGGGAGGATCGAGTTCACGAGGAGCATCGCGCCGATCCCGATGGCCGGGACGGCGTATGCGGTGGTGTTGACCTGGGAGAGCTGGGTGCGGACCTCTCGCCGGGTCTCCTTGCGCTCCTCCAGCGTGATGGTGAGGTTGCGCAGGGAGGAGACGACCTGGCCGCCGGCCCGGTTGGAGAGGATCAGTGTGGAGACCAGGACGACGAGTTCACGGGAGGGCAGGCGTTCGGCGAGTTCTCCGAGGGCGTCGTCGAGGGTCCGGCCCACGCCGAGCTGGTCGGCGACCACGCGGAGTTCGTCCCCTGCGGGCGCTTCGAGTTCGTCGGCGGCCATGTCGATGGACGTACGGAGCGAGAGCCCGGCCTGGGTGGCGTTGGCGAGGACCCTGGAGATCTCGGGCAGCTGGCTGATGAACGCCTCGGTGCGCTTGGTGCGGTGCCAGTTCAGGAAGGTGTTGGCGCCCCAGAGGGCGCCGAGTCCGGCGAGCGGGCCGAAGAACGCGGCCAGGACGGAGGCGGCGACGAGCCAGAGGGCCGCGACCGAGGCCACCACGTAGAGGACGTACTCGCCCGGGGTGAGGTCGAGGCCGGTGGCCGCGAGCTTCAGCTCGATCCTCCTGCCCAGCTTCGTCCGGCGCAGCCGGCGGTCGAGTCCCCGGAAGCGGCGCTGCGGGGCCATGTCGATCTGCCCGGTGGAGGAGAGCCGGTCGACGAGGGCCTCGCGCTGGGCCTTGCCCGAGGTGTACGTGTGGAGGCCCAGGACGCCGAGTACGCAGCACAGCAGCGTGACGCCGATGGTGAGCGGTGCGAGGTTGTCCATGCGGGATACCTATCTGGCCTCTCGGGTGGCGAGGTATGCGTCCGACGGGGCGACCCCGAAGGCCTGCGGGATCGGCTGTCCGGCCATGAAGAGCCGGTCGGCGACGCGGCGCGGGAGCGGGAGGGCCTGGAACTCACCGTGGATCAGGCCGTCGGTGCCCATGGGCCGGGCGTCGAACCGGGCGACGGTGACGATCCTGTAGGGGTCGCGCCCGTGCGAGTCGAGCACCGCGATCTCGGTGATCCTCCTGGAGCCGTCGGCATGCCGGGTCAGCTGCACGATGACGTCCACGGCGCTGTTGATCTGGTCGTGCAGGGCCTCGAACGGGATCTTGATCTCTGACATCGACGCGAGGGTCTGGAGGCGCATGAGGGCGTCCTCCGCGCTGTTGGCGTGGACGGTGGCCAGCGATCCGTCGTGGCCGGTCGACATCGCCTGGAGCATGTCGAGGGATTCGCCGCCCCGGACCTCACCGACGACGATGCGGTCGGGGCGCATGCGGAGGGAGTTGCGGACGAGGTCGCGGATGGTGATCTGTCCCTTGCCCTCCACGTTCGCGGGGCGGGACTCCAGCCGGATCACGTGGTTCTGCTGGAGCTGGAGCTCGGCGGAGTCCTCGATGGTGACGATGCGCTCGCCGTCGGGGATGAGCCCGGAGAGGGCGTTGAGCAGCGTCGTCTTCCCCGTGCCGGTGGCCCCGGAGACGATCACGTTGAACTTGGCCTGGACGAGTCCGGCGAGGAGCAGAAGCATCTGCTCGTCCAGCGAGCCGAAGCCGATCATCTCCTGGAGGGTGAAGGAGCGGGGGAACCGCCGGATGGTGAGCGTCGCGCCGGTGAGCGAGAGCGGCGGGATGACGACGTTGACGCGCTCGCCGCTGGGCAGGCGGGCGTCGACCATCGGATTGGCCTCGTCCACGCGCCGGTTGACGGTGGAGACGATGCGCTCGATGGTCTGCATGAGCTGCTCGTGGCTGGCGAAGCGCATGGGGAGCTGCTCGACCCTGCCCGCCCGTTCGACGAAGATCTGGTCGGGCCCGTTGACCATGATCTCCGTGATGGAGGCGTCCTCCAGGAGCGGTTCGAGGACGCCGAGACCGAGTGCCTCGTCGACGACCCGGCGGATGAGCTGGGAGCGTTCGACGGTGGAGAGGACCGGGCCCTCGCGGCTGATGATGTGGCCCAGGACGCGCTCCAGCCTGGCCCTGCGGTCGGAGGCGGCGAGCGAGGACATCTCCGCGAGGTCGATCTCCTCGAGGAGCTTGGCGCGGTACGTGGCGACCAGGTGGCCGTCCTCCCGTCCCCCTCCGCGCTCCTCGGGGGCGGTGATGCGTGCCCGCAGGCTCATGGGCGGTACTCCTCGGATGGGATGGGTGCGCTCAGTCGCGGGGCATGGTGGCGGACTTCTCGACGGTCCGGTCACCGAGCAGGCCGAGCAGGATGTCCGGGACGGTGACGGTGACCTTCACCGTCACGGTGTCGCCGCCCGTCGGCGGGCCGATCCGGGACCGCCCGGCCACCCAGTCCGTCATCGACGCCCTGCCGACGCGCTCGTACGATCCGCTCAGGCCGTCCTGCGAGGCGGTGCGGGCGGCGGCTCTCGCGCCGGTGCCCGCCTGCTGCGCGGTGTAGGCGATCAGGCCGAGCTGGATGCCCGCGAGGCCGATGAGGATGAGGACGGGGAGGAAGCCCAGGTACTCGATGGCGGTGGAGCCTCGGTCGCCGCCGCCCCTGCGCGTTCTCCGTCCGGTCGCACGTGACGTCCGTACCGATGCCATGGCGCGTCACTTCCCTTCCGCGGCCGCACCGGCCGTCGCGTCGACGGAGACGGGGATGCTGGCGAAGCCCGGGAACAGGACGGGCGCCTTCAGCCGGATGCTGACCTTGACCATGTCGTCCCCCGGGGTCCCGCAGCTGCGGATCTCGGCCGGTCCCTCCCAGGCGCCCGGCAGCCGCTCGTAGACCGCTGCCTCGCAGCTGCTCTGCCGGTCCCAGGCCCCCGCCGCGACCGCCGCACGTACGCCTTCGTCGGCCGCGCCGCTCGCCAGCGTGAAGGTGTAGCCGACCAGTACGGCCTGCCAGAGGAGCACCAGCGTCACCAGGATGATCGGGACCATCCCGGTGAACTCGACGGTCAGCTGACCGTGGTCGCGTCCGAGCCGTGCCCGTGTCCGGTCCGGCTCACCCTTGCCCGGCATCACTCCCGGCCTCCCCCGCTGGTCGTACCGCCCTTGCGCCGACGCCCTCCGATCGAGCCCCGGTCGCCGCGCAGCATGGAGCCGCGCGGCTCCGCTCCCTGGGAAGGCTTCACGAGTCCGAGCTCACCCGCCAGGGCCCAGAGGGCCTGTTTCACGGTCGAGCGAGGGTCCAGTTCGTGCATACGGCCCGAATCCACCGCGCCCTGGAGCTCCTTGAAGTTCGCGGGTACCGCCGCGGCCGCGATCCGGGTCCCGGTGATCCGCTGGATCAGGGCCGGCTGGATCTCCGTGTTGCGGTTGAAGCGGTTGACGAGGATGACCGTCTCCTCCGCCTTGCGGATCTGGAGCCGGTCCCACATCCGTACGATGCGCTTGGCGCCGCGCACCGCGACCACGTCGGGCGTGGTCACCAGGACGGCGATGTCGGCCATCTCGACGGCCGCGGCGTTGGCCCCGTTCATCTGGCTTCCGCAGTCGATGACGACGACCTCGTAGCGGGAGCGCAGGGCGCTGACGATCTGGCGGGCGGAGCGGTCGCTGACCTCTTCGCCGCGTTCGCCCTCGCCGGGCGCCAGCAGCAGGGCCATGCCCGTGGAGTGCGAGAAGACGGCGTCGGACAGGACCCGGGGCGATATGTCGGTGATCGCCGCCAGGTCGACGATGGAGCGCCGGAACTGCACGTCGAGGTAGGAGGCGATGTCACCGGTCTGGAGGTCCAGGTCGACGAGCGCGGCGGTACGTCCCGATGCCTGTGCGGCCAGGGCCAGCTGGACGGCGGCGACGGTGGTCCCCACGCCGCCCTTGGCCCCGGTGACGGTGACGACCGTGCCGCCGGGGCCGGTGAACACGTCGCCGCCCGTGCCCAGATGGCGGCGCACGCCGGTGGACCACTGGGCGGCGGCCTGCACCCGGTTGGCGAGTTCCTCGTAGCTCAGCGGGAGGGTGACCAGGCCCCGCGCCCCGGCGTCCATGGCCGCCGCGAAGAGGCTCTGGCTCGCGTCGGCGGTGATCAGCACGACCCCCACGGCGGGGAAGCGCAGGGACACCTCCCGGATCAGTTCCAGGGCGGGCACCGGTCCGATCCGCTCGTGGACCAGCACGACCTCGGGCAGCTCCTCGATGGACTCGCCGGCGAGCCGGGCGAGGGTGTCGATGAGCTGTGTCGAGTCGCCGGCGGGAGCGGCCGGCTCCGCGTCGGGCAGCTGGCTGAGCAGGGTGGTCACGGACCTGGCCGCGTCGGCGTCACCGACGGCCGGGAGGATCCTCGCGGTCATCCGGTCCTCACTTGTCCTTGTCGAGCGTGTAGGTGCGGTCGCCCGGACGGATCGTGCCGTCGCTGCCGGGCGCGATCAGCGCGAGGCGTACGTGTTCGGCGAAGGACTCCGCGTACGCGACGCGCTGCGTGTCGAGGGTGTTGAGGGCGAAGGTGATCGGCACGGCCTCGGACGCCTGGTTCCTGTCGTCCCTCTTCGGTTCCAGGGCCGTGAGTTGACCCACGTCGAGGACCTTCGCGTTGGAGACGATGATCTTGGACTGGGCCGGTTCGCCCTCCTGCTCGCCCGAGAAGGTGGCGTAGATGTTCACCTTGTCGTTCGGCCTGATCTTGCCCGCCACCCCGGTCGCGGCGTCGATCATGATGGCGATCTCCTGCTCGCCCGGGCGCAGTTCCGGGCTCCTGACCATCATGTCGGACTGCATCAGGGAGCCCTTCCGCAGCTGCGTCACGGCGATCTTGCCCTCGATCTCCCCGATCTCCGTGACGGCGTTGTCCGACAGCCACCGCTTGGGCATGGAGACCTTCTCGAACTTGTCCGCGGACAGGTCCGTGTAGGGCGCCACGTCGGTCTTCAGCCGGTAGGCGTCGACCTCGGGTCCGACCTTCGTGTTGACGTCGCTGATCACGGAGAGCACACCGGCGAAGGCGCCGAAGGCGCAGAGGACCGAGAGGAGCAGGAGTATCACGCCGCGGCGCTGGCGGGAGTTCATGGGGCCGGACAACCTCGTTCGAATCGGATGCGTGGAGCAGCGGACAGAGAGGGATGCGCGGTGTCTGCGGAGTTCCTGGGCGCTAGGTGCCGGGTGGCGCGGGCGCTCCGTGGTTCAGGACACCGGTGGAGTGCATTCGGTTCTCCGGTGGGGCCAGCGGGGAGGAACAGAAGCCGCAGCGGTCGCCGATGAGTTCCATTCCGCACCAGTGGCAGCCTTCCCGCCGCACGGAGGAAACGAGCTGGTAGATCACGGAGATGTCCGGAAGGAAGGAGGCGAACTCCACCAGCTTTCCCGTGCCCCACCAGCGCGGCGAACCGGCGGGCAGCGCGCACTCCTGAACGGCCTCGACGTTCCAGGCGGGTGCGAGGGTCTGCTGCACCCATTCCGAGGAGAGCTGCCCCCTGGCGATCAGCATCTGGGTGGCGAAGGGCGGTCCGGCCGGGAGTTCGACGGCCGGGGCGATCTTGACCAGCTGCGGGCTCGGCCCGGCGACGACGGCGAACTGCGAGCCGGGCACCCAGGACTTCGCGTGCGTCTTGAGGCTGACGGGGACCCGGTCGAGCCTGGCCACCGAGTTCAGCAGGGCGCCGGCGTGGATGTAGTGGGTGAGGAGCCGGGCCGCCGAGGCCACCACTCCGGGGCTGAAGTCGCAGACGGACAGCTGGCGCAGCTGACGGACCAGCACGGCCACGCCCAGCGGCGGCAGGTCCACCTTGAGCAGGGCGATGCGGTCGCTCTCCAGGACCGAGCGGATGGCGTGCAGCCTGCGTTCATGGGCGGGGCTGATGCCGGTCGGGCAGATCGCGACCACGTATCCGTGCTGCTCCAGGAGCAGGTGCATGTCACCGATCGCGAGATCGAGGGACTGGGCTTCGGGCGCCTGCAGCAAGGCCGCCGTGGGCGTCTGCTGATCCGTCGGCGGGAGCACCAGATCAGCACTGGTCACTGCTATTGCGGTCGGCACGCTCTTCCCCGTTCGGCTCCGGCCGTCGTCATGGGTGACTCCGGCCGCAATCGCTCCTGCTCCGTGCTTCTTCCCCAGCACTTTAGCCACGTCATACCAGGCAGAGAACAGATATCGGAACCCAGTACGAAGTCGTCCGGCACAGGCGTTCGCAACGCCTCCGTACGAAATCGGACGAAAAGAAGATTCGTTAACTCCTGTACCAATGCGTAGAGTCACCCCGGCCGTTCGGGTTTGAAATCCAAAGGAATTCATCCGCCCACGTCAGAAGCGATGCCGACGGCATTCTCCGGGCCTCGTCGAAATCCACTCCGTCACGAACCGGCAGCCCCGGCAGAACCACCCGTGCGAGTGCACGGTCATCCGTCCGAGGAAGGCCACCCCCGATGGTGCGCACACCCTCCGGCCACCCCCGCGGACGGCCACCCGACGGTCGGGCGCGCTCCACCGATGACCGCCCCCGCGGACGGTCGTCCGACCGGTCAGGTGCGCCCGACCGATGCCCCCGACCAGCCCCGCCGCACACATCCACATCACCAGAGGTCTTGACAACTCGATTGGTCTGGACCAGTTTATCGGCCAACGGTGGCCACCGTTTCCCGCCAGAGCACGCCCAGGTCCCCCAACTCCCCCACCGGAGGCAGCGAGTGGAACTCTCCGCAGGCAGCAGCAGGCACAGAAGAAGCAGGGTCCGGCCGCTCCTCGGCGGGACCGTGGCCGTCGTCGCGGCCGGGGCGCTGGCCGTCACGGGGCTCGTCAGCACCGCACAGGCAGCCGATGTCAACGTCGCCAAGAACGCAGGATTCGAGTCCGGGCTCGGCAACTGGACGTGTTCCGGCGGCAGCGGCACCACCGTCTCCTCCCCCGTGCACGGCGGCACCTCCGCGCTCAAGGCCACCCCTGCCGGGCAGGACAACGCCAAGTGCACGCAGACGGTCGCCGTGAAGCCCAACTCCACCTATGCGCTGAGCTCCTGGGTCCAGGGCGGTTACGCCTACATCGGGGCGAGCGGCACCGGGACGACGGACGTCTCCACCTGGTCCCCCGGCTCCAGCAGCTGGACCCAGCTGAAGACCTCCTTCAGGACCGGCCCCTCCACCACCTCGGTGACCGTCTACACCCACGGCTGGTACGGCCAGGCCGCCTACTACGCGGACGACGTCCAGGTCTCCGGCCCCGACGGCGGCGGCACGGACCCGGAGCCCACGATCCCCGGAGCCCCCGCGGGGCTGACCGTCGGCGCGACGACCACCTCGTCCATCGGCCTGAGCTGGAACGCGGTCTCCGGCGCGACCGGCTACACCGTCTACCGGGGCGGCACGAAGGCGACCACCACCACCGCCACCTCCGCGACGGTGACCGGGCTGGCGGCGGACACCGCCTACCAGTTCTCGGTCAGCGCGACCAACTCCGCCGGTGAGTCCGTCAAGTCGGCCACCGTCAGCGGCCGTACGGCGAAGACCACCGACCCTGGCCCCGGCCCCGTCACCTCGGTGCCCAAGCACGCGGTGACCGGCTACTGGCAGAACTTCGACAACGGTGCCACGGTCCAGAAGCTCAGTGACGTCCCCGCGAACTACGACATCATCGCCGTCTCCTTCGCGGACGCCACGGCCACCCCCGGTGCCGTCACCTTCAACCTGGACTCGGCCGGGCTGAACGGCTACACGGTCGCCCAGTTCAAGGCCGACATCAAGGCCAAGCAGGCCGCCGGCAAGAACGTCATCATCTCCGTGGGCGGCGAAAAGGGGTCCGTCGCCGTCAACAGCGACGCCTCCGCGAACGCGTTCGCCGACTCGCTGTACACGCTCATCCAGGAGTACGGCTTCAACGGCGTCGACATCGACCTCGAGAACGGCCTCAACTCCACCTACATGACGAAGGCACTGCGCTCGCTGTCCTCGAAGGCGGGCTCCGGCCTCGTCATCACGATGGCGCCGCAGACCATCGACATGCAGTCGACCTCCGGTGAGTACTTCAAGACGGCGCTCAACATCAAGGACATCCTGACCGTCGTCAACATGCAGTACTACAACAGCGGTTCGATGCTGGGCTGCGACGGCAAGGTCTACTCCCAGGGTTCGGTGGACTTCCTGACCGCGCTCGCCTGCATCCAGCTGGAGGGCGGCCTCGCCCCGTCGCAGGTCGGCCTCGGCGTGCCCGCCTCCACCCGCGGCGCGGGCAGCGGCTACGTCGCCCCGTCCGTCGTGAACGCGGCCCTGGACTGCCTGGCCAAGGGCACGAGCTGCGGCTCCTTCAAGCCGTCGCGGACCTACCCGGACCTGCGCGGTGCGATGACCTGGTCCACGAACTGGGACGCCACGGCCGGCAACGCCTGGTCCAACGCGGTCGGCCCGCACGTCCACGGCCTGCCGTAACCCGTAGCACCCCCGGTCCTCACGGGCCACAGAACCAGCAGCGCCGCCGCTCCCCCGGCGGCGCTGCTGCGTTCTCAGGGCAGGTACGCGGTCACCAGGGCAGCTCGCGCACCTGCTGGACGCACAGCACGACGAAGAGCAGTCCCGCCGAGCCCAGCATGCCGTTGCTGAGCCATCCGTTGCGCCACTCCCGGGGTGTGCGGTCCGAGTTGAGCAGCCAGAGCAGGGTCAGGGCCAGGAACGGCATGAAGAAGGCGCCCAGCACCCCGTAGCCGATGACCAGCCCGAAGGGCTCGTCCAGCCACAGGAGGGTCATCGGCGGGAACGTCAGCCAGAGCAGGTACGCCCGGAAGGGCATGGACCGCTCCTGGCCCCGGACGGTCCCGTCGCCCGCTGTCTCCTCGCCGGGAGCGGCGCGGCCCGCGCGGAAGCGCTGCACGAAGTCGGCGAACATCAGGCTCACCCCGTGCCACACGCCGATGAGCGAGGAGAAGGAGGCGGCGAAGAAGCCGATCAGGAACAGCTTGGCGGTGGCGGTGCCGAAGCGGTCGTCCAGGACCTTCCCGAGGTCGACGAGTCCCTGGTCGCCCTTGGTCAGCGCGATCTGCGAGGAGTGCAGCAGCTCGGCACCGACGATCAGCATGGCCACGACGAAGATGCCGGTGGTGATGTAGGCGACCCGGTTGTCGATCCGCATCACCTTCATCCAGGAAGTGCCGGACCAGCCCTTGGCGTTCACCCAGTACCCGTACGCGGCCATGGTGATGGTGCCGCCGACCCCGCCGATCAGTCCGAGCGTGTAGACGAGGGAGCCGTCCGGGAGCACGGGGAGCAGGCCGGCGAAGGCGGCCCCCATGTCGGGCGCCACGCGGATCGCGACGTAGACCACGACGACGAACATCACGCCGACCAGCACGGTCATGACCTTCTCGAAGACGGCGTAGCGGTTGAACCAGACGAAGACCAGCCCGGTCAGCCCGGTGATGATCGCCCAGGTCTTCAGCCCAGGACCGTCGGGGAAGAGGGCCACGAGGGGCAGGGCGCTGGAGGACATGGCCGTCGCGCCGTAGACGAAGCCCCAGATGACGACGTAGACGGCGAAGTAGCCCGTGGTCCACCCGCCGAGGGTGCGCCAGCCGTCGAAGAGGGTGCGGCCGGTCGCGAGGTGCCAGCGGCCGACGGCCTCCGCGAGGGAGATCTTGACGAGGCAGCCGATCACGGCCGCCCACATGAGGGTGTAGCCGAACTTGCTGCCCGCGATGAGCGTCGCGACCAGGTCTCCCGCTCCGACGCCGGTGGCCGCGACGACGATGCCGGGGCCGATGTGACGCCAGGTGGATGCACGGCGCTGGTCGCCCAGCTCCCCCGGCCCTGTGGTCTCGCTTGTCTCCGCCATGTCGATCAACGAAGCGCATCAAACCGAATCACACAAGAGGGTGCGTCATACCGCCGTCAGGCCGCCCCCGGTCGCGACAGCTGTGGATGTTCCGTGACAGGAGACAGTGGTGCACTCCCCGACTCCCCGTGGGACGCTTGGCGCGCATGGCGGTAGGGCGCTGGACGGGGGAAGTCGCATGGCAGGCGCGCACGTTGACCCGCTGGGAAGCGGGGACCCGGCGACGCTCGGCAGATTCGAACTGCTCGGGAGGCTGGCCTCCGGCGGTATGGGGAGGATCTACCTCGCCAGGAACGCCGGCGGACAGCTGGTCGCTGTGAAGACGCTGCTCGCCGAGGGTGTCGTCAGCGAGGTCGAACGGCGGCGGTTCACCCGTGAGGTGGGGCTCGCCCAGCGCATCGACAGCGCGTTCACGGCGCGGGTGCGGGACGCGGACCCGCGGGCGGAACGGCCGTGGATGGCGATCGACTACATCGCCGCGCCGTCGTTGTCGGAGCTGGTGCGGACGGCCGGGGTGCTGCCCGCGTCGGCCGTGCAGTGGCTCGCGGCGGGCACGGCGGAGGCGCTGGTCACGCTGCACGGCGCGGGCATCATCCACCGGGACCTCAAGCCGGACAACATCCTGCTGCCGCTCCCCGGCCCGCGGGTGATCGACTTCGGCATCTCGCACGCGAACGACCTCACCCGTACGAGTCTCACCCTGGGCACGATCGCCTTCACCTCGCCGGAGCAGGCGCGGGGAGAGATGTCGACCGAGGCGTCGGACGTGTACTCGCTCGGGGCGACCCTCTTCCACCTGGCGCTCGGCAGGCCTCCGTACCGGGACGGCAGCAACACCCTTGCCCTGCTGGCCCAGGTGCAGCGGGGCGAGCTCGACCTCGCCGGCCTGCCCAAGGAACTCACCGCGCTGATCCGCCCCTGTCTGGCGGCCGATCCCGCCGAGCGGCCCGTCCCGGCCGAGATGCTGGCCCGCTTCCGGCAGTCGCTGGCCGGGCTCCCCGTGTCGCAGGGCGGCCGCCGCTGGCTGCCGCAGCACTGGACGGAGCTGATCGACGCGTACGAGCGGCACGGGCGTGACCTGGCGAGCGGGGCCGGCATCGGCGGTGACCGGCCCGGTTCCGGCAGGACGGACCCCGGGCGTACGGACGTGGTCGCGCCTCCCGAGCCGACCCGGGCGTACACACGGGAACGCGAACAGGCCCTCCGGGCCGAGCGGGAGGGGGCCGAGCGGGAGGCCGCCGAGCTGAGGGCCGCCGAGGCCAGGGCCCGGCAGCTCGCCGCCCGGCCGTCGCAGGCCCCGTCAGGGACGCCCGGCCCGGCTCCGCTTACGCCGCCCCGGCCACGCACCGCCCCCCGGCCGCCCGCGCCCCCGCACACCCCGCCGGGCAGGAAGCGGGGAGCCGCCGTCCTGCTGTGGGTGGGGGTCCTGGTGGTCATCGCCGTGGTGCTCTGGCAGACCGGCTGAAGCACCGGGGCACCGGCGTGTCTCACGAGCGGCTGGTGCCCCGGGTGTACGCGGATGAGGCGG
>NZ_NEUF01000159.1:69522-91903 GCF_002910915.1 Streptomyces sp. SM10
CCCTCCCCCGGGGGGAGGAGGGCCACCGCCTCATGTGCTGCGGGAACCCGGCTAGATGACCAGGCTCAGCGCCGCCGCGACGACGAAGCCGGCGATGGAGAGGACCGTCTCCAGGACCGTCCACGTCTTCAGGGTGTCGCGCTCGGAGATGCCGAAGTACTTCGAGACCATCCAGAAGCCCCCGTCGTTGACGTGCGAGGCGAAGATGGAGCCCGCCGAGATCGCCATGATGATCAGCGCGAGGTGCGGCTGCGACATGTCCTGGTTCTCGACGAGCGGGACGACGATGCCGGCGGTGGTGACGATCGCGACCGTCGCGGAGCCCTGGGCGACGCGCAGGACGACGGAGATCAGCCAGGCGAGCAGGATGACGGGCAGGCCGACGTCGTTGAAGGTGTCGGCAAGCGCGTCGGCGATGCCGCTGCCCTTCAGCACGGCTCCGAAGATCCCGCCCGCGCCGACGACCAGCAGGATGTTGCCGACGGGCTTCAGGGAGGCGGTCGAGACCGATTCGAGGGACTTGCGGGACCAGCCGCGCCGGATGCCGAGCAGGTAGTAGCCGAGGAACAGGGCGATCGTCAGCGCGACGAACGGGTTGCCGAAGAACTCGATGACCGAGCGCGGCGTCGACGGGTCGAGCGCGATGGAGGAGAACGTCGCGGCGAGGATGAGGATCAGCGGGGTGCCGATGATCGCCAGCACGGTGGCGAGGGAGACGGGCTGCTCGTGCGGGGTGACCCCGGCGGCGCGCTGTTCGGCGACGACCGCGGCCTTGGACTCCTCGGCGGCCTCGACCATGTCCTGCGGGACGTCGACGAAGACGCGCTTGCCGATCCAGGCGGCGTAGACCCAGGCGGCGAGGACCGAGGGGATGCCGACGACGGCGCCCATCAGGATGACCCAGCCGAGGGAGACGTTGAAGAGGCCCGCGGCGGCGACCGGTCCGGGGTGCGGCGGCAGGAACGCGTGGGTCATGGAGAGACCGGCCAGCAGCGGCATCGCGTAGAGGATGATCGACTTGCCGGAGCGCTTGGCGGCCGCGTAGACGATCGGCGCGAGGACGAAGATGCCGACGTCGAAGAAGACCGGGATGCCGAAGATGAGGCCGGTGAGGCCCATGGCGAGCGGGGCGCGCTTCTCACCGAAGAGGTTCAGCAGGCGGGTGCTGAGCACCTCTGCGCCGCCGGACACCTCCAGGATGGCGCCGAGCATCGTGCCGAGGCCGATGATGATCGCGACGTGCCCGAGGATGCCGCCCATGCCGGATTCGATGACGGACACCGCGGCGGACTTCTGGACCGTGCCGAAGAGTTCGGTGACGGAGAGACCGGCACCCAGGCCGACGGCTATGGACACGGCGAGCAGCGCGACGAACGGCTGGAGCCTGACCTTGATGATCAGGAAGAGCAGGAGCGCGATCCCGAGGGCGGCGACGGTCAGCAGACCGGGCGTTCCGCCGATCAGGAGGAGCAGTCCACCGGTGTGGGGTGGCGCCTCGGGTGTGGGGGCGGCGGCGAGCAGCATGAGCGGTCAACTCCGTTGGTGACAGGGTCCTTCGGGGCAGGGGGGAGCGCGGCACGGCGCCCCTGCGGTGAGGGGGACGGGGCACCGTGCCGTGGTGCGGGCGCCGCGGTGAGGCGGGCGGTTCAGGAGGTCAGGCGATCAGCCGAGGACCGCGAGGGCGTCGATCTCGATGAGCAGCCCCTTGGGCAGGCCGACGTACACCGTCGTACGGGCGGAGGCGGGAGCCTTGAGGCCCTGCTCCTCGAAGTACGCGTTGTAGATCGCGTTCATCTCGGCGAAGTGGTCCACGTCCGTGAGGTAGACGCGCATCATCATCACGTCGTCCCAGCTCGCGCCGCCCTCCTCCAGGATCGCCTTGACGTTGGCGAAGGTCTGCAGGGTCTGCTCGCGCAGCGTCGGGCCGGCGGGGGTGGGGGCCTGCCCCTCGACCGCGGGAAGGAAGCCGACCTGACCGGCGACCTGGAGGATGTTCCCCTTCTTCACGCCGTGCGAGAACTTCGCGGGCGGCGCGGTGTGGGTGCTGGGGGTGAGGGCGGTCTTCTCGGTCATGGCGGTTCAGGCTTTCTTGGTGGGGGTGGTGCCGGAGTACTCCCGACTGATGGCGTCCGCGGTGCGGCGCACCAGCGGGAGCAGGGTGAGGAGTTCCTCGGCGGTGACGACCACGTTCGGTGCGGACACCGACATGGCGGCGACGACGCGCCCGTCCGCGCCCCGGATGGGGGCGCCGACGCAGTTGATGGACTCCTCGTGGCCGCCGAGGTCGGTGGCCCATCCCTGTTCGCGGACGACGGCGAGCTCCTTGAGGAAGGCGCCGGCGTTCGGGAGCGAACGGGACGTGTACATGGGGTAGTCGAGCCGTTCGGCGATGGCGCGGCGTTCGGGCTCGGTGAGGTCGGCGAGGAGCAGCTTGGCGACCGCGGCGACGGTGATCGCGACGGGCTTGCCGATCCGTGAGTACATCCGCACGGGGTAGCGGCTCTCGACCTTGTCGATGTAGAGGACCTCGTTCTCCTCGTACACCGCGAGGTGGACGGTGTGCCCGCAGGTCTCGTTGAGCGCGACGAGGTGGCTGTGGGCGATCTCGCGTACGTCGAGGTTCTCGACGGCTTCCTGCGCGAGGGCGAAGAGCCGGGCTCCGAGGCGATAGCGCTGGTCCTCCTGGCGGTAGACCAGTCCGTGCTCGTGGAGCGTGCGGAGCAGGCGCAGCGCCGTGGACTTGTGGACGCCGAGCCGCTCGGCGACCTGTCCGAGGTCGGCGGGGCCCTGAGCGAGCAGCGGCAGGATGCTCAGCGCGCGGTCGACGGTCTGGCTCATGTGGTTCGTACCCCCTCGTTCGCTCCGGCGGCTGTCCAGCCGGGGCCGAGACGAAGTGTGCCCCAGGCCGCGTCGTCCAGGGCGGCGAGCCGGTCGGCGTACGCGCGGGGCGGGGGGCCGGTGAGGTCGCCGGGGACGGTGAGGACGGCGGCGGCCATGAGGTGGCCGTGCCGGGCCCGGTCGCGTACGGGCAGTTCGCGGAGGGTGGCGGAGAGGAAGCCGGCGGCGAAGGCGTCGCCGGCGCCGACCGCGGCGACGACGTCGACGCGGAGGGAGGGGACGGTGGTGACGGTGTCCTGTCTCACGCCGTCTCCCGTCCGGGAGAAGACCGTGGCACCGTCGGCGCCCCGCTTGACGACCAGGACGTCGGGTTCGGGCAGGGCGGCCCGGATCGCCTCGGCGCCGTGGACGCCCCAGGCCTCCTCCGCCTCGTCCTCCCCGACGAAGACGAGGTCGCAGCGGCGGGCGAGCGCGAGCAGGACCTCGGGGCCCTCCTCGGCGTCATGCCAGAGGCCGGGGCGGTGGTTGACGTCGAAGGAGACGAGCGGGCGGCCGTCGCGGGGTGCGGTGAGGTCGTGCAGGAGCGCCAGGCAGTCGGCGGAGAGCGCGGCGGTGATGCCGGACAGGTGCAGGACACGGGCGCTGAGGAGGTCCTCGTAAGGGACGTTGTGCGGGGACATCGCGGAGGCCGCGGATCCGGCGCGGTAGTAGGCGACCTCGTGGGTGTCGGTGGCCCGGTCGGTGGCGGTGCGGAAGTAGATGCCGGTGGGGCGGTCCGGGTCGCGGCGCACGGCGGAGGTGTCGACCCCGTATCCGGCGATGGTGTCGACGAGGTGGTCGCCGAAGCCGTCGGCGCCGGCCCGGCCGACCCACTTCGCGCGGTGGCCGGCGGCGGCGAGCGCGCAGGCGACGTTGGACTCGGCGCCGCCGATGCCCCGGACGAAGGAGGGGACGTCGGCGAGGCGGCCCGGCTGCGAGGGCAGGAACGTCACCATGGACTCACCGAGGCAGACGACGTCCGCGGTGGTGGTCCTGGCTGCGGATCCGGACACTCTGGGCTCCTCATGGTCGGCCGTGGGCGCCGGTCGTCACCATTGACCCGGCATCGGCCAGGATGTTAGACAGCGTCAAGCGATATGCGCAATGACCGTTGCAGACACTGCAACGGCCACGTTCCCGAGGAGGATCCCTTGGCCGCCCAGCAGTCTCCCGAGCAGTCCCTGACGGCCCTCGCCGCCGAGCGGGTCGACCACCGCTTCAAGGCACTGCCGCCCGACGCGGAGGGGCTGACCGTGGGCGCCCTGGCGGCCGAGCGCCGCAACCTCTTCAGCGGGGGCTTCACCACACCCGTGCTGGCCCTGTCCGCCGAGTCCGTCGAGGCCAACCTCGCGCTCCTGGAGACGTATGCCGAACGTCACGGTCTCGCCTTCGCTCCGCACGGCAAGACGTCGATGTCCCCGCAGCTCTTCGCCCGCCAGCTGGAGTACGGCGCCTGGGGCATCACCGCCGCCGTCCCCCACCAGGCACGGGTCTACCGCGCCCACGGCATCCGCCGGATCTTCCTGGCCAACGAGCTCGTCGACGCGGTGGCGCTGCGCTGGCTGGCCGGTGAGCTGGACGCCGACCCGGACTTCACGTTCGCCTGCTACGTGGACTCCGTGCGCGGCGTCGAGCTGATGGACGAGGCCCTGCGCGCGGCGGGCGCGGTGCGCCCCGTCGACGTCGTGGTGGAGCTGGGGGCCGGCCAGGGCGCCCGCACCGGTGCGCGCACGGATGCCGACTGCACGGCGGTCGCCGACGCGGTGGCCGCCGCGTCCACCCTGCGCCTGGTGGGCGTCGCGGGATACGAGGGCGAGGTGCCGGACGCCTCCCCCGAGCGCGTACGGGAATGGCTGCGCCGGCTGGTGGCGCTGGCCGCCGCCTTCGACGCGGCCGGCCGCTTCGGCGCGCTGTCCGACGGCGAGGAGATCCTGGTCAGCGCCGGCGGCAGCGCCTGGTTCGACGCGGTGGCCGACGTCTTCGCCGAGATCCCCTCGCTGAGCAGCCCGGTCTGCAAGCTGCTGCGCTCGGGCGCCTACGTCAGCCATGACGACGGCCACTACCGCCACCTCACCCCCTTCAACCGGATCCCCGAGGAGGGCGCGCTGCAGCCCGCCTTCCGGCTCTGGGCGCAGGTCGTCTCCCGCCCCACCCCCGAGCAGGCCTTCGTCAACGCGGGCAAGCGCGACGCCGCCTACGACATCGACCTCCCCGAGGCACAGGTCGTCCGCTCGGGCCGCGACGGTTCGGTGCGGCCCGCCACCGGTGTCACCGTCACCGGCCTCTCCGACCAGCACGGCTGGGTCCGCACGGACGCCGGCGCAGAGCTGGAGGTCGGCGACTGGGTCGGTATGGGGCTCTCCCACCCCTGCACCTCCTTCGACAAGTGGCAGCTGATCCCGCTCGTCGAGGCGGACGGCACGGTCGCCGACTACATCCGCACCTTCTTCTGATCCCGGCGGAGCCGTTCCCCACCCCGAAAGGCGACCTCCCATGGACCTGGTCATCCGCGACGCCACCGTCGTCGACGGCACCGGTACCCCTTCCTACCGCGCCGACGTAGGCGTCGCCGACGGCCGGATCACCGAGATCCGCGGGGAGGGGGACGGCCCCCGCCCCACCGCGGCCCGCACCCTGGACGCCGACGGCCTCGCGCTGTCGCCGGGCTTCATCGACATGCACGCACACAGTGATCTCGCCCTGCTGCGCGACCCGGACCACAGCGCGAAGGCCGCACAGGGCGTCACCCTGGAGGTCCTCGGCCAGGACGGTCTGTCGTACGCCCCCGCCGACGACCGCACGCTCGCCGAGGTCCGCCGCTCCATCGCCGGCTGGAACGGCGACGGCAGCGACATCGACTTCGACTGGCGCACCGTCGGCGGCTATCTGGACCGCCTCGACCGCAACTTCGGCGGCCAGGGCATCGCCGTCAACGCCGCCTACCTCATCCCGCAGGGCACGGTCCGGATGCTCGCCGTCGGCTGGGACGACCGCCCCGCCACGGACGCCGAGCTGGCCCGTATGAAGGAACTCGTCGCCCAGGGCATGGCCGAGGGCGCGGTCGGCATGTCCTCGGGCCTGACGTACACCCCCGGGATGTACGCGAAGGACACCGAACTCACCGAGCTGTGCCGGGTGGTGGCCGACCACGGCGGCTACTACTGCCCCCACCACCGCTCCTACGGCGCCGGAGCGCTCCAGGCGTACGAGGAGATGGTGACGCTGACCCGCGAAGCGGGCTGCGCCCTCCATCTCGCGCACGCCACGATGAACTTCGGCGTGAACA
Source organism: Streptomyces sp. SM10 (assembly GCF_002910915.1). Lineage (GTDB taxonomy): Bacteria > Actinomycetota > Actinomycetes > Streptomycetales > Streptomycetaceae > Streptomyces. The sequence continues at coordinate 75,686 of NZ_NEUF01000159.1, forward strand.
AGGGGAAGGCGCCCGAGCTCCTCACCCTCCTGGACAAGGCCCTCGACGGCGGCGCGGACATCTCGCTGGACACCTATCCCTACACCCCCGGCTGCACGACGCTGGTCGCGATGCTGCCCAGCTGGGCCAACGAGGGCGGGCCCGAGTCGGTCATGACCCGGCTCTCCGACGAGGCGACGTCGAAGCGGATGCGGCACGACGTGGAGGTCGCCGGCTCCGACGGGTGCCACGGCGTCCCGATCGAGTGGGACCGGATCGAGATCTCCGGCGTCGGCTCGCCCGAACTGGCGTCCTACGTCGGCCGTACGGTGGCGGAGTCCGCCCGGCTGCACGGCGAGGAACCCTGGGTGACGGCCCGTCGGCTGCTCGTCGAGGACCGGCTCGGCACGACGATCCTCCAGCACGTCGGACACGAGGAGAACGTCCGGCAGATCATGCGCCACCGGGTGCACACCGGAGGCAGCGACGGCATCCTCCAGGGCTCCAAGCCGCACCCGCGCGCCTACGGCACGTTCCCCCAGTACCTCGGCCGGTACGTACGCGAGTCGGGCATCCTCTCGCTGGAGGAGTGCGTCGCCCACCTCACCTCCCGCCCGGCCGCCCGCCTGCGCCTGCCCGACCGCGGGTACGTCCGCGAGGGCTACCGCGCTGACCTGGTCCTCTTCGACCCGGCCACGGTGGCGGCCGGGTCCACCTTCGAGGAGCCGCGGACCCTGCCGGTGGGCATCCCGCACGTCCTGATCGACGGCCGCTTCGTCATCGAGGACGGCAAGCGGACCAGCACCCTGGCCGGCCGGGCGGTGCGGGGCAGCGGCCGGGCGACTGCCTGAGTTCCTGCCGGGCCCGTCCCCGCTCCCGCTCCCACCGGCGGCGCGCGCACAGGCCTGATTTCCGCGCCGGCCGGGAGAGCCGACGAAGACCCTCTCAAGAGTTCCTCCTCCCAGCATTCCCCTCGCGAGTGGTCCCGCGAGTGGCGCGGGCGAGTACCCGCTCGCCCCAGAGGAAGCAGGAACCATGCCAGGACCATCCAGAGCCAGGCTCCGCCTGGCCTGGGCCGTGCCGACCGCACTCGCCGTGCTGCTCGGCGGGGTCGCACAGGCGGGCGCGCAGCCCACCCCTGAACCCTCCGCCACCGGACACCCCGCGACGGACACCCCGTGGGCCGGGTCCGGTGCGGGAGGCGCGGAGAAGAAGCCGGACGCCGCCGAGGCCGGCATCCCCGTCGACAGCCGCGACGGCGTCCTCGGGGCCGGCTGGCGCACCTCGCGGGACAGGCTCTGGACGACGAGCGGCGACGCCCAGGGGCTGCACGTCCTCGTCGCCGACGAGCGCGCCGGTTACGCCTGGCGGACCGCGGCCACCCTGGCCGAGCCCGGCTTCGACACGGACGCCTGGATCGGCAACGCCTGTGTCACCGCCTCGGGCCGCAGGGCCGTGGTGGTCTACGCCCCGCGCACGTTCACCAACAAGCCGGAGCTCTTCGCCCGCGGCGCGTTCGCGGCCGTCGTCGACCTGAACACCGGTGAGGTCACCAAGCTCCGGCGACAGGTGAGCCTGGCGTACTACAACCCCGGCTGCGGCACCGGCGAGACCGCCGTCCTGACGCAGGGCGGCGGAGAGGACCGGAAGTCCACCCGCCTGCTGCGGGTGGACGCCGCGACCGGCAAGGTGGCCGCGCCGATCGAGGTGAGCGGTCAGCTCACCTCGGCCGTGCCCGTCGGCGCCGGCCGTATCGTCGCCGCCGACTCCTCCCGGCTGGTGGCCGTCTCGGCGACCGGGGAGCGCGAGACCCTCGCGGCCACCGGCGCCGTGCCCTTCCGCCTCACGCCCGACCGGGACGGCGGCGTCGCCTTCCTCGACCGGTCCGGCGACAGGGCCACCGCCCGGCACCTCAGCGCCCACGAGACCAGGACCCCGGACCGTGGCCGCAAGGGCGCCGTCCTGGGGCAGGGCAAGCTCGACGCGGTCGACCTGACCCGCTCCGCGGACGGGCATGTCTATCTGACCGGCGACCAGAAGGCGGCGAAGAAGCTGCCGTCGGCCGTCCTGCGGGCCGACGCCCCTGCCGGGGCACGGGTGTCCACCCGGGGCCACGCCCTCATCACGACCTCCGCGTGGGCGGACGGCAAGGACTCACGGGTGACCGTCGAGCAGGCGGCACGCCCCCGGGCCGTGCGGCTCGGCGTGAGCCTGCCCGCGCGGAAGCGCGAGATGACCTTCGTCGTCGACCCGGCGGCGGTCGTCGGCGCCGACGCGCAGGCGGGCCTCGACCTCAGCCCGGGCCTGCGCGCGGGCAAGGCCCCGGTGAAGGCCGGGCGGTCGCTTGCCGCGGCCGGCTCCCCCGGCAACCCCGTCGAGGACGAGCGCTACTGCTCGGTGCCGCGCAACGACCCGCGGAACCAGGCCATGCAGCCGAAGCCGCGCCAGGTGGAGTGGGCGGTCGACCAGGCGATCATGGGCACGCTGAACTCCAAGGCGTCCCGCCCGGCCAACTGGAAGAACCTGGGCATGCCCGCGTACGCCCCGCAGACCCTCTTCCCCAAGAAGGCCCTGGTCGAGGGTGACCACGTGCCCGCGCAGGTGATGCTCGGTGTCACCGCCCAGGAGTCCAACATGTGGCAGGCGGCACGCTTCGCGGTGCCCGGTGTCACCGCCAACCCGCTGATCGGCAACTTCTACGGGCTGGAGATCTACAACAGCAGCAGCGCCGACGACTGGGACATCGACTGGGCCGGGGCCGACTGCGGGTACGGCATCACCCAGGTCACCGACCACATGCGTCTGGCCGGCAAGGAGAAGGGCCCCGGTGACACGGCCTGGGCGTACCAGACCCAGCGCGCGGTCGCCCTGGACTACGCGGCCAACGTCGCCGCGGGTCTGCAGATCCTCACCGACAAGTGGAACCAGACGCGCTCGGCCGGCATGAAGGTCAACAACGGCGACGCCAACAAGATCGAGAACTGGTTCTACGCCCTGTGGGCCTACAACTCCGGCTTCTACCCGCAGGCCGACAGCTCGAAGAACAGCGGCGCCTGGGGGGTCGGCTGGGCCAACAACCCCGCCAACCCGGAGTACCCGGCCAACCGTGCCTCCTTCATGGACACCACGTACGCGGACGCCGCGCACCCGCAGGACTGGCCGTACCCGGAGAAGGTGATCGGCTTCGCCGGCCACCCGCCGGAGCTGCTGGAGGCGCCCAGCACCCCGGTCTCCGCGTTCCGTCCGGCCTGGTGGAACGGTGACGTGGTCACCGGGCCCCTCAACCGGGCCAACGCGAAGCCGCCGGTCAACCAGTTCTGCGACTCGAGCAACAACTGCGAGCCGGGCGCGTCGTACACGCCCAACGCCCCCGAGGTCGCCGGATCAAAGGCCGGCCCCTGCGCCCACAAGAACGGCTCGGGGCAGTACGACCTCAAGTGCTGGTACCACCAGAGCAGCACCTGGAAGAGCGACTGCTCCTACTCGTGCGGCAACGAGCTCGTCCGCTTCAACAGCACGTACGCGGAACAGGCCGACGGGACCGCCTACCCCCCGCAGTGCACGACCTCCGGACTGCCCTCGGGGGCACTGGTGATCGACGACCTGCCCGACAACACGCCCTCCGTGAGACCTGGTTGTTCCCAGCCGACGACGAACCAGGGCGCCTTCGCGCTGAACTTCGCCGCGGACTCCAAGGGGCTCTACCCCTCGAAGATCGACTTCCATCAGCTGGGGGCCGGATACGGGGGCCACTTCTCCTTCGCCCACACCCGTCAGGCGACCGCCGAGGGCGGCAAGATGAAGGTGACGGGGACCTGGACGCTGAACAGGACACTGAACCAGCCGGCCAGGGTCCTCGTGCACCTGCCCGACCACGGGGCGCAGACGCAGCTCGCCCGGTACGACGTGACGACCAAGACCGGGGTCCGCTCCCGGGTGGTGCGGCAGCCCGGCAACGGCAACCGCTGGGTGTCGATCGGCGCCTTCATGTTCGGCAACGTGCCGAAGGTGACCCTGTCGTCGGTGACGTCGGACGGCACGGGTGACGAGGACATCGCGTACGACGCGGTCGCCTTCGTCCCGATCACCGGCACCTACGTGGAGCGCAACGTCGACGCCGTGGCCCTGTTCGACGAGGACCAGGACATCGACACGGCCGCCCCCGCCGCCTGGCTCGGCGGACCGCTGACCGGCCGTCAGGCACTGTACGACTGGGCCATGGACCTCACCGGGAGGATCACCGCGCTGCCCGCCTGCGCCTCGGGTCCGGCCTCCGGGTGCGTCATGCCGGCCACGAAGTCCGCCATGAGCGCCTGGCGCACCCAGGTGACGGCGGCGGGCACCGATCCGGTGAACCATCCGGACGGCAACAGCGAGGCCGCCTGGGTCGGCTTCGCCAACCCCTACACCGACCGCCCCACGAGCTCGTCCAAGCCGTCCCGCTACGACACCGACGACGGTTCGTACAAGATCCGGTCCCGGACCAGCGTCTCCTTCGTGAAGGACGCCGCCGGCACGGTCATCCCGGGCAGCGAGTACGTGGAGTACGACAACCGTACCGGCAACACCCATCTGCCGAAGTTCATGAAGGACGCCTTCTCCGCGCTCTCGACCGACTACGGCATCGCCAGGCCCGACCTGCGCTACTCGCTGAAGAACCTCAACGCGCACGACGGCAAGAGCCACGCCGCCGACCCTCTGGCCACGGGCGTCTTCCCGGGCCGGGCGTACGCCTACGCCGGGAAGAAGCCGACGGTGGTCAAGGACGACGACACCCCGGTGGAGACCGGCGGCACCTGCGTCGCCACCCTCTACACCTCGGGCGGTTCCATCGGCTACCGACCGATGGTCAGCGCCGACGGGCCCAAGGAGAACGTCGACTCCTGGCAGAAGAAGGCCGACAGCGACAGCCGGGTCCCGGACGCGGTCGCCGACCTCGCCAAGGGGATCTGGAGCAACTTCTTCCAGACCGAACTGCTGTCGCCGCTGGTCGGCACGGCGTTCGGCCAGGCGCCGCCGATCTGGCAGGAGCTCAGTCTCAAGGTCTGCGCCGACGGCACCGTCCGCAAGGTCAGCGGCCGTCCCTACCTGCGTTCCAGCCACATGCCCGACCAGTACCTCTACCTCGACGGAAAGGCCATGAACCTGGACGGTACGGCGGGCGGGTCGTCTCCTGTCATCAAGGGCGACTTCCGGGACTTCAGCGCGCTCCCGGACCCCAACCAGGACTATCCCCTGTGGCCCAACCCCTACGGGCCGTGCAACTTCGCCACGGACCAGAGCGGTAACCCCTGGGACATCACCACCACTCCGAACTCCGCGGGCACGGACCCGTCACCGGCGCACTTCTGCCTCGACAAGTCCATCCCGCTCGATTCCGGGTACAGCAGCTACTAGCGCCGCGGCTGCCTTCCGGTGGTCCGGACCTCTGGACGACGCCCCGGGGTCCGGCCCGCCGGACGGCACGTCCGGCGTCCAGGACGGACACCCGCGGGCCCCGGGACACTCCGGGGCCCGCGAACCGCCTCCGGCCCGCCGTGCTGCACGCGGCGGGCCGGAGCACGACCGTACGAACAGCGCCCGGCGGCCTCCCGCCGGGCGCGCGGGCCGGGACGAGGGCACCGGCCGGAGGAAGGTGATGGCCCGTGGGACTTCTGCTCGTCGTGTTCGTCGCCGGCCTGCTCTGGCTCCTGCTCGCCCTCCTGCCGCTGCGGCGGCGGGGGGCGCGGCCGGTCCTGAGCTCCGTGCACCTGGTCGCGACCGTGGCCCTGGTCGTGGCCGCCGACCGGGCGTCGCCGGGCCAGATCGCCCTGTGGATCCTGGTCCTGGGCCCCGGCGGCCTCGTATCGGCGGTCCGCCTGGTCCTCGCGGTGGCGCGGGGCTGACAGCGGCGGGCCGGGTCACGGCCGCGGACCTGTTCCCCCTTCACCCCGGCCACGCCGATGGCCGCCGGGCCGGGGGTTGAGGCCGGTCCGGCGACCGCTTCCGCTACGGCTTGGGCAGGGCGCACCCGGCGCGGTTCAGGTCGATCTGGCTGCCGGTGCCGATGCACGGCACGATGCCGTAGGTCTGCTGGGCGTAGTTGATGCCCTTGCGGACGGTCACGGTGCCGTTCTCGTCCACCTCGCACGGGTTGTTGTCCGTGCACCGCTGCCCGTCCTCGTTCCCGGTGTTGTTGACGGCGACGACCTTGCCCGTCGCGTCGCTGATCACCGGGGACCCGGACGTGCCGCCGATGGTCTGGCAGGCCGAGGTGTAGCGGACCGAGTCCTTCCAGGTCCAGGCGCCCTCCTTGAGACGGTAGGCGAACCCGTCGACGGCGCAGCTGTAGGTGCGCTTCCAGTACCCCGAGGCGACCGTGACGGCGGTGCCCTGCGTGGGGCGGGCCGCGTCGAGCTCCAGGGCCTTGATGCCGTAGGAGCTCTCGATCTGGGCGTAGGTGCGGGTGAGCTGGTAGAGCGAGACGTCGGTGTCCGTCATCGTCCCGTACGCGATCTTCGACGCGCGCAGGGTGCCGACCCCGCTGCCCGCGGCGTTCAGCAGGGTGAAGCGGCGGGTCGACGCCTTGCCGAGCACGACCTCCCCCGGAGCCGGGAAGCCCGTCTCCAGGCAGTGGCCGTTGGACAGGACGAGCGCGGGGTCGCCCGGCTGCGACGAGGGCGTGCGGACGACCGAGCCGGAGCAGTTGCTGAGCGCGACCGTGCCGGCGAAGGTGACCGCCTTGGCGCGGACTTCGGCCGCGTCCGGGCTCGTGGCCGTGGACGCTGCCGCGGGCGCGACTCCCGCCCCGAGGAACAGGACGGAAAGAAGTGCGCCGACGAGAGGCTTGTTCATGTGGGGGTCCCCTCCAGATGTGCCTGTGACCGGAGTTCTTCCGGTTTTTGACATGCGCATGCTGGCGCACGGGAGGGATCTCCGACAAGGGGCGAAATCAAGCCGCTCGGGTGACGGGCGGCGGCACGGGCGACCGCGTCCGCATCATGACGGACGAGGGCCGTGTTCCGTATCTCCTGCGCCGTCAGAGCATTTGAGAAACCTCTGAGGTGTCTGCGTACTGTCGGGGGTATGACACTCGACCTCGACGCCTACCTCGCCCGCATCGGCTGGGCGGGAGACCCGGACCGCCGCCCCACCGTGGATCTGCTGCGGTCCGTGCACCGCGCCCACATGATGGGCATCCCGTTCGAGAACCTGGAACCCGTCCTCGGCAGCGCCCCGTCCCTCGCGCTCCCCGACCTGGAGCGCAAGCTCGTCCGCAGTGAGCGCGGCGGGTACTGCTACGAGCACAACACCCTTCTCACCGCGGCCCTGACGCAGCTCGGCTTCAGGGTGACGCTGCTGACCGCGCGGGTGGTACTGGGAGCCGCGCCGGGTGACGTCCGGCCGCGCACGCACATGCTGATGCAGGTGGACGTGGAGGGCGAGCCGACCCCCTATCTGGCCGATGTCGGCTTCGGCTCGCACGGCGCGCTGCTGGAGCCGATCCCGCTGGTGGTGGACACCGAACTGCTCGACACCCCGCGCCGCCACCGGCTCGTGCACGCCCCGCACGACGGGCCGCTGGAGATGTGGGAGCTCCAGACGGACAAGGGCGGCTACTGGGAGCCGCAGTACGAGTTCACGCTGGAGCCCTTCGAGGCGCCGGACTACGAGGTCATCAACTGGCACATCGCCACGAACCCCCGCTCACCCTTCCGGCAGGCGGTCTACGCCCAGCGCACCCTGCCGGGCCTGCACCGGGCCCTGTCCGGGCGGACGCTGGTGGAGACCGCCGACGACGGCACGGTCCAGGAGCGGGAGCTGGGCGACTCCGCCGAGGTGCTGCGGGTGCTGGCCGAGGACTTCGGCGTACGCCTGCCCGAGGGGACCGTCCTGCCCGGCTGACCGGCCCCCGTGCAACGCCCCTCGCGCGGGGGCGCGGAGCCGGCTGCGCGCCCCCGGGTGGCGCATCTCACCCGGCCCGGTGCCGTACGCCCGCATTCCAAGCCGGGGCGCCGCCCCGACCGGCCGTTCCCACGGTCCAGGGCCGGGGCGGCATGCCGATGGAAGACCCGGCGGGCCGTCGCACACCCCCGGAGGGAGCAACCGGTCCGCGAACCGGGAGCACCGCGCGAAACACGGTCGTAAGCTCGCAGACATGCAGGTCATCCAGTCCACGAAGCTCTCCGGCGTCTGTTACGAGATCCGCGGCCCCGTGCTCGAGGAAGCGATGCGGCTCGAGGCCGCAGGTCAGCGCATTCTCAAGCTCAACACGGGCAACCCGGCGGCGTTCGGGTTCGAGTGCCCGCCGGAGATCCTCGAGGACATCCTGCGCAACCTCTCGGGCGCGCACGGCTACGGCGACGCGAAGGGCCTGCTCTCCGCCCGCCGTGCGGTGATGCAGCACTACCAGACCAAGGGGATCGACCTCGACGTCGAGGACATCTACCTGGGCAACGGCGTCTCCGAACTGATCCAGATGTCGATGCAGGCGCTGCTCGACGACGGCGACGAGGTGCTGGTCCCCGCTCCGGACTACCCGCTCTGGACGGCATCGGTCTCGCTGGCCGGCGGGACGGCCGTGCACTACCGGTGCGACGAGCAGGCCGACTGGATGCCGGACCTCGCGGACATCGAGCGGAAGATCACCGACCGCACCAAGGCGCTCGTGATCATCAACCCGAACAACCCGACGGGCGCGGTCTACGACGACGAGATGCTGCGGGGGCTGACGGAGATCGCCCGGCGCCACAACCTGGTCGTCTGCTCCGACGAGATCTACGACCGGATCCTCTACGACGGCGCGACGCACACCCCGACCGCGACCGTCGCCCCGGACCTGATGGTGCTCACCTTCAACGGGCTCTCCAAGAACTACCGGATCGCCGGCTACCGCTCCGGCTGGATGGCGGTCTGCGGCCCGAAGGCGCACGCCTCCTCGTACATCGAGGGGCTGACGATCCTGGCGAACATGCGGCTCTGCGCGAACATGCCCGCGCAGCACGCGGTGGCCACCGCCCTCGGCGGGCGGCAGTCGATCAACGAACTGGTGCTGCCGGGCGGACGGATCCTGGAGCAGCGGGACACGGCGTACGACCTGCTGACGCAGATCCCCGGGGTGACGTGCGTGAAGCCGAAGGGGGCGCTCTACCTCTTCCCGAGGCTCGACCCCAAGGTCTTCAAGATCAAGGACGACCGGCAGATGGTCCTCGACCTGCTGCGGGCCGAGAAGATCATGGTGGTGCACGGCACGGGCTTCAACTGGCCGGAACCCGATCACTTCCGGGTGGTCACTCTGCCCTCGGTCGAGGACCTGACCGACGCGGTGACCCGTATCGGGAACTTCCTGGACGGCTACAGCCAGCCCTGAGCGGCGAAGAGATTCCGGATCCAGCACAACTTTAGACTGAATCCAAGATAGGATGGCTCCCCAGCACCAGCAGGAGGCCATCCATGTACGAGCCGATCCGCACCAAGTCGGTCCACACATCGGCCGACGACGCCGATTTCCCGCACCGCAGCCGCGAGGACGAGCTGGACATCCAGCTCGCCGGCCATCTCGCGGCGCTCCTCGCCGTCACCGACGAACTGGGCCTGGCCGCCATGGGCGACCGCATCGCCGAGCAGGTGGCCCGCCTGCGCTCCGCGCCTCCCGCCCGGCACGCCGGACGGAGCGAGGCGCCCCCGGCCGCTCTGCACCGCCGCGCGCACGCCCTCGCGGGCCGGGCCCTCGTGGTGGCCGCGTCCCGCGCCGACACCGCCGTGGCGATCCTCGCGGCCGAGGCCATGGACGCACACACGGCGGCCCTGTCCGCCCCCGCCGCGCCGACCGTCCTGGTCGGCGCCCCCTGACGGCCCCGGTCCACGGTCGCGAAGACGCGTGGACCGGGTGCCACACACCGGGATCCCGTCCGAGGCGCCCTCCGGGAAAGGAGCGGCACCCGGAACCGTGAGGGGGCTCCGGGTGCCGTGCCGCGGCGGGCCTTTGACCCCACAGGTCAGGGCGGATGTCGAAGAGACCCGGCCGCGGGGATCGTGAGGATCAGCCCAGGCGCTGGACCAGCGCGCGGTACTCGTCCCACAGCTCCTTCGGCGTGTGGTCGCCGAAGGTGTTGAGGTGCTCGGGGATCAGCGCCGCCTCCTCGCGCCAGACCTCCTTGTCCACGGTGAGCAGGAAGTCCAGGTCCGACGCGGAGAGGTCCAGCCCCTCGGCGTCGATCGACCCCTTGGCCGGCAGGATGCCGATCGGGGTCTCGACGCCCCCGGCCGTGCCCTCCAGCCTCTCGACGATCCACTTGAGGACGCGGCTGTTCTCGCCGAAGCCGGGCCACACGAACTCGCCCGCGTCGTTCTTGCGGAACCAGTTCACGTAGTAGATCTTCGGGAGCTTCGACTGGTCCGCCTTGTCGGCGCCCACCTCGATCCAGTGCTTCATGTAGTCGCCCATGTTGTAGCCGCAGAACGGCAGCATGGCGAACGGGTCCCGGCGCAGCTCGCCGACCTTGCCCTCGGCGGCGGCGGTCTTCTCGGAGGCGACGTTGGCGCCGAGGAAGACGCCGTGCTGCCAGGTGAAGGACTCGGTGACCAGCGGGACGGCGGAGGCGCGGCGGCCGCCGAAGAGGATGGCCGAGATCGGCACGCCCTTCGGGTCCTCCCACTCCGGGGCGATGATCGGGCACTGGCCGGCGGGGACGGTGAACCGGGCGTTGGGGTGGGCGGCGGGCGTGCCGGACTCGGGCGTCCAGTCGTTGCCCTTCCAGTCCGTGAGGTGCGCGGGCGCCTCCTCGGTCATGCCCTCCCACCACACGTCTCCGTCGTCGGTGAGCGCGACGTTGGTGAAGACGGAGTTGCCCCACATCGCCTTCATGGCGTTGGCGTTGGTGTGCTCACCGGTGCCCGGGGCGACACCGAAGAAGCCCGCCTCGGGGTTGATGGCGTACAGCCGGCCGTCCTCGCCGAAGCGCATCCAGGCGATGTCGTCGCCGATGGTCTCGACGTTCCAGCCGGGGATCGTGGGCTCCAGCATGGCGAGGTTGGTCTTGCCGCAGGCGCTCGGGAAGGCTGCCGCGACGTACTTCGACTCTCCCCGCGGCGGTGTGAGCTTGAGGATGAGCATGTGCTCGGCGAGCCAGCCCTCGTCGCGGGCCATGACGGAGGCGATGCGCAGCGCGTAGCACTTCTTGCCGAGCAGGGCGTTGCCGCCGTAGCCGGAGCCGTACGACCAGATCTCGCGGTCCTCGGGGAAGTGCGAGATGTACTTCGTGGAGTTGCAGGGCCACGGCACGTCCGCCTCGCCGTCGGCCAGGGGCGCGCCGAGGGTGTGGACGGCCTTGACGAAGAAGCCGTCGGTGCCGAGCTCGTCCAGGACCTCCCGGCCCATGCGCGTCATCGTGCGCATGGAGACGGCGACGTACGCGGAGTCGGTGATCTCCACGCCGATCGCGGAGAGCGGCGAGCCGACGGGGCCCATGCAGAACGGGACGACGTACATCGTGCGGCCGCGCATGGAGCCGCGGAAGACGCCCTGCTCCCCCACGAAGATCTCCCGCATCTCGGCGGGGTCCTTCCAGTGGTTCGTCGGACCGGCGTCCGCCTCCTTCTCGGAGCAGATGAACGTCCGGGTCTCGACGCGGGCGACATCGCTCGGGTCGGAGGCGGCGTAGTACGAGTTGGGGCGCTTGACCGGGTCGAGCTTCGTGAAGGTGCCCTTGTCGACGAGCTCCTCGCACAGGCGCTCGTACTCGGCCTCGGATCCGTCGCACCAGACCACGCGGTCCGGCTGGGTGAGGGCCGCGATCTCGTCCACCCAGGAGGCCAGCTCCTGGTGCCGAGTGGGGACAGTGAGGGGAGCCGCGATGTCTCGCGCCACGATCGCTCCTTGTGATGAGGGTTGTGTTGTCCGGCCCCGTGGGGGCTGCGACCCGGATGCTGACCCCTTCGAAATCCCCTGGCGCTCATCCGGTGCCGACCGCACTCATTTGATCATCCGACCATCGCGCCCATATGTCCAGAGGGCCGCACACGTGAGCATCACCACTCGTATCCGTGACCTACGGAAGCGTAGGTAGCATGCGGACATGACTTCTGCCGCCTCCGCACCCGGACCCGTCGAGCTCACCGACCCCGTCCCGGTCAAACCACGGATGCGCGGCTGGCTGCACGCCGGGATGTTCCCCGCCGTGGTCATCGCGGGCATCACGCTGATCGCCCTGGCGGACAGCACGCGCGCGCGGGTCGCCTGCGCGGTCTACATCCTCAGCGCCTGCCTGCTCTTCGGCGTGAGCGCGGTCTACCACCGCGGCACCTGGGGTCCGCGCGGCGAGGCGGTGCTGCGCCGGCTGGACCACGCGAACATCTTCCTGATCATCGCGGGCACCTACACGCCGCTGACGCTCCTCCTGCTGCCCGAGTCGACGAGCCGGCCGCTCATGTGGGCAATCTGGGGCGCCGCGGCGGCGGGTATCGCCTTCCGGGTGTTCTGGGTCGGTGCCCCGCGCTGGCTCTACACCCCGTGCTACATCGCCATGGGGTGGGCCGCGGTGTTCTTCCTGCCCGACTTCATGCGCACCGGCGGCATCGCGGTGCTGGTCCTGGTCGTCGTCGGCGGTCTGCTCTACAGCGCGGGAGGCGTCATCTACGGCCTCAAGCGTCCGAACCCCTCACCGCGCCTCTTCGGCTTCCACGAGGTGTTCCACTCGCTGACGCTCGCGGCGTTCATCGTGCACTACGTCGGCATCTCGCTGGTCGCCTACCAGCAGTAAGCGCCTGGAGGCACGGCGGAGGGGCCCGGCGCGTGCGCCGGGCCCCTCCGTCACGTCGGCCTCAGCCGCCCAGCTTCGCGGCCAGCTCCCCCGCGTCCGTGGTGGGCGCGTCGCACACGAAGTGCCGGCAGACGTACGCGGTCGGCTCGCCGCCCACCAGCGGCCGGTCCACCAGCAGCGGGAACTCGGTGCCCGCGTCCGGGCCCTCGCCCACCGCGACGACCGCCCCGGGCGCCCGGCCCAGCAGCGCCGCCCGGTGCAGCTCCCCGGCGACCGGACCGGCCACCGCGACCTCGCGCGGCCCGTCCAGCAGCGCCTCGGCGACCGCGAGGCCCCAGCCGATGAAGCGGGGGGCCTTCGGACCGAGCGCCCCGACGATCCCGAGGGCCCCCTCGGCCGCCGTGCGGTGCGGCTCCGATCCGGTGTGCGCGGCGTAGGAGAGCAGCGCGCCCGCGGCGGCGGTCCAGCCGGCCGGGGTGGCGCTGTCGGTGGGGTCCTGGGGGCGCCGGATCAGCTGCTCCGCGTCGTCGGCGGTGTCGAAGAGCTGTCCGCCCTCGCCGGAGAAGTGCTCCAGCACGATGTCCAGCAGGAAGCCCGCGAACTCCAGCCAGGTGCCCTCACCGGTGACGGAGGCGAGCGCGAGGAAGCCCTCGGCCACGTCGCCGTAGTCCTCCAGCACCCCGGAGTTGTCACCCGCGCGACCGTCCCTCGACGTGCGGCAGAGCCGGGCGACGTCGCCCATGTGCACCCGTACCAGCAGGTCGGCGGCCTCGGTGGCGCGCTCGACCAGGTCCGGGCGGTCGAAGTAGGCCCCCGTCTCGGCGAGCGCGGCGATGGCCAGCCCGTTCCACGCGGCGACGATCTTGTCGTCACGCTCGGGGCGCACCCGCAGCCCGCGCGCCGCCAGCAGCCGGGCCCGTACGTCGGCGATGCGCGCCGGATCGTCCGCCTCGCCCGATCCCACGAGCCGCAGGACGGAGGAGCCCTCCTCGAAGGTGCCCTCCTCGGTCACCCCGAAGTACGCGGCGGCGAACGCGGCGTCCTCCTCGCCCAGGACCTCGCGCAGCTGGGCGGGCGTCCACACGTAGAACGCGCCCTCGACGTGCCTGCCGTCGGCGTCGGCGCTGTCCGCGTCCAGCGCGGAGGCGAAGCCGCCCTCGGTGGTCCGCAGTTCGCGCACGATGAAGTCGGCCGTCTCGAGGGCCACCCTGCGGGCCAGGTCCGATCCGGTGGCCCGCCACAGGTGGGCGTAGACGCGGCAGAGCAGGGCGTTGTCGTAGAGCATCTTCTCGAAGTGCGGCACGACCCACTCACGGTCCACGGCGTAGCGGGCGAAGCCGCCGCCGAGCTGGTCGTAGATCCCGCCCTTCGCCATGGCCGCACAGCTGTCGGCGGCCATCTGCAGGGCACCCTCGGCCCCCGTACGGGCGTAGTGACGCAGCAGGAACTCGATCGCCATGGACGGCGGGAACTTGGGCGCGCCGCCGAAGCCGCCGTGCTTCTCGTCGTAGTCCCGGGTCAGCCTGAGCAGCGCCTGGGCCAGCTCGGCCTCACCCGGAAGGCCCCCCTCGGCGGCGGTCAACGAGCGCCCGGCGAGGTCCCGGACGATGCGCCCGGCCACCTCGGCGACCTCCTCACGGCGGTCGGACCAGGCGGCCACGACCCCTTCGAGGACCTCTGGGAATCCGGGCATGCCGTGGCGGGACTCGGGCGGGAAGTAGGTGCCGAAGTAGAAGGGCTCGGCCTCCGGGGTCAGGAAGACGGTCATCGGCCAGCCGCCCTGGCCGGTCGCGGCCTGCACGGCCTCCATGTACACGGCGTCGACGTCGGGCCGCTCCTCGCGGTCGACCTTCACCGGCACGAAGTGCGCGTTGAGGTAGTCGGCGGTGGCCGTGTCCTCGAAGGACTCGTGGGCCATGACGTGGCACCAGTGGCACGAGGCGTAGCCGACCGAGAGCAGAACGGGTACATCACGCCGTTTTGCTTCCTCGAACGCCTCAGGTCCCCACGGCCACCAGTCGACCGGATTGTCGGCATGCTGAAGTAGATAAGGCGAGGTCACACCAGCCAACCGGTTCATACGCCCCAGCCTCTCACAGCGTCTGCCGCGACCGGTGAAACACTGACGAGCCCGCCCCACTCGGCCGAATTGCACTGATGCACCATCACGTGGTGGTCGGCTCCTTCCCTTCCGAGTCGGGCAGTCCGGCACCCCGGAACAGTAGGCTTGGCGCAGCAGCGCCGGATCTGCCGAGCCTCTCGAAGGAGGTACACCATGACCGCCGAGATGGTGGCGCCCGCGTGGATGCATACGCAGATCAGCGCGGAGCAGTACGACTCCTGGTCCGAGGAGCAGTGCGCCGGCATCGAGATCGTGGACGGGATGGTCGTCGTGAGCCCGAGCGCCTCCAAGCGCCACAAACGGCTGGCCCGCATCCTGGCCAACGCCCTGGACGCAGCCGCAGGCCCGGACTGGAACGCCGACACGGACTTCGACGTCCGCCTGCAGGACGTTCCCCTCACCAACCGCCGTCCGGACGTCATCGTCTACCGGTCGGAAACCATCGACCTCACGCCTACCCGCCCCGAGCACGTACTGCTGGTCGTCGAGGTGGTGTCGCCCGGCTCGGAGACCACAGACCGGATCGTGAAGGTGGACCAGTACGCCAAGGCGGGCATCCCCTTCTACTGGCGCATTGAACAGGCCGCCACCGGTGTCCCAATCGTGTACACCTACGTCCTCGACCCCGCCACCAAGGCTTACCGGGACGGCGAGATGTTCACCGGCACGGTGAAGGCCGCCGCACCATTCCCCATCACGGTCGACCTTGAGCCCCTGTAAGGTACCGAGAAGCCGGACCTCTATCTACGCTTGACTATCCGTACCCGCCTCACGGTGTATCGGGGATTCGCCAAAACATTGAGCTCTTTCCAAGACGCCACGAACCATCATCACTGTCAGCCCAGCATCTGAGTCCCGCTTCAGCGAGGGCTTCGATGATCCCGTGCTGGCGCGCGGCGGTGAGGTCGTGAGTGGAGCCGGGCAGCGCGGGCGAGGCCCAGAGCAGTCGTCCGAACGGGTCGGTGAGGACCTGGACGTTCATGCCGTGGCGCTTGTGTTTCCCGGAGTAGTACGGGGTGTCGGCGGCGATCCGGTCGATCGGCAGCAGGGTGCCGTCGAGGATGACGAACGCCTTCGCCCGGATCGCCTTGATCGCCTCGGCCAGGGACGGGGCGAGGGTGGCCAGGGTGTCGACGGCCTCGCGTATGTAGCGGAAGGCGGTCGCGATCCCGATGCCGAAACCGGCCGCGAGCTGTGCGTAGGTGTCACCGCACCGCAGGTGGGCCAGGGCCAGCAGAGCCTGTCGCGCTGCGGGAAGCCGCCGCCACCGCGTGCCGATCTCCCTCCGCCTGGCTGTCAGTTGCCCGGTCAGGAACCGCAGGGTGCGGGTGGACAGATCGATCGACGACGGGTAGACAAGCACACGAAGCTCCTGGC
>NZ_NEUF01000160.1:0-171745 GCF_002910915.1 Streptomyces sp. SM10
CCACTTCTCGTCCAGCTGCCCGGCGGAGAAGTCACGTTGGACGAGGTCCGGGGCAGGGGGTGCGAAGCGGTCCGGGACCGTGGTGCGTTTACAGCGCCGCAGATGGAGGCCCTCCAGCCCGTGCCTGCGCATGAGCCGCTCGACGCGCTTACGGTTCACCGTGTGTCCGAGGCCCCGCAGCTCGGCATGGACACGCCGCACTCCGTACGTTCCTTTGTGGTCGGTGTGGATCTCGCGGATTTCCGCGGCCAGGGCATCATCGGCGGCCTGCCGCACCTCGCGGGCCTTCGCGCCGGCGATCCACCGGTAGAAGCCCGAGCGCGAGACCTGAAGCACCCGGCATATCCGCTGCACGCCGAAGTCGGCCCGGTTGTCGGAGATGAAGCCCCAGCGGAGGGTCATGCCCTCATCTCCTCCGCGAAATACTGGGCCGCCCGGCGCAGGATCTCCCGCTCGATTTCCCACTCCTTCTCAGCCCTGCGTAGCCGGCCGTTCTCCGCCCGCAGCCGGACCAGTTCCTCATCCCCGCCCTCCGCGACCGGCTCGTCACGGATACCGCGGCCCGCCTGCTCATCGGCCTGGCGTACCCAACTGCGCAGCGTCTCGCCGGTCACCCCAACATCCGCCGCCACCGCCGCATACGTGCGCTTCCCACCCGCCGCGCGATACAGCGCGACGGCATCGTTCCTGAACTCCGCCGGATACGGAGACTTCCGTCCCACCAGGACACCCTTCCTCGGATCTGCAAGATCCATTGCCAGAGTGTCCACACCACCGGGGTCGCCTCAACGGGGGCTGTCCCCACTCACGCGCACGGTGAGCCCGAATCCAACTCGACCTCACCGCGAGCAAGGTGCCTCCCACCTGAGCTGTTGCCCCACGGCAGGCACGATCCGGGAGGGATGGAGCACCGGCATCCGCACACCTTCCGAAACTTTCGACCCTTCCCCCGTCAGGGCGATGCGCAACTCTGCGGTTGACTGGGGGTCAGTGGCTGCCCGGCGGCTCGGGAGACCAGTGGGCGCTCCTCCCGAGAAGGGCCAGGGTCTCCGCCAGGGGGGTCACCCGCCCGGACACCGGCCGGACCGGGGCGAAGAAGGCGTCGGGTCCGCGCGTCTCCTCGCCGACCGGCACGCGGCGCGCCACGTGCAGGGCCGACTCCCAGAGAGTGTCGGGGAGTTGCACCTCCAGCGCGAGGGTGCGGGCGAGGTCCCAGGCATGCACCGCGAGGTCGAGGAAGTGGAACGACACGGCCACCCTGCCGGGGAGCGAGCGGCCCAGTTCGGGCAGCACGAACTCCTTCTCGGTGCCGCCCGCCTCGGCGAACGGCACGATGAGCACGGCCACGGACTCCGCGTAGGCGCCTGCCGGATCGGCGGCGATGTCCGGCACCCGCCAGTGGGCGGGCAGCCCGCCCTCTCCCCGCGCGGCCGCCGCGAAGCCGTGATTCTGCGCCGCCATGTGACCGAGGAGGTCGAGCAGGGTCCAGCCGGCGCAGGGGGTCGGCCGACCCCAGGTCCCCTTTCCCTCCTCGGCAGCGGCGGCGGCCGCGCCGCGTACGAGGCGTAACGTCTCCAGTGCGGCGATGCGGTCCAGCTCCACGAAGTTGATCACGCGTCCTCCTGACGAACGAAGCCCTGCGGCCAGGGAGTGCTACCGGTGAGCAGGGCGCGGGCCCGGCCCCACACGGCGTCCGGATCGAAGTCCTCGGCCTCCCATGCGGCGGCCCGCATGGTGCCGCTCCCCCGGTGGGCCCGGACGACCGCGATGTGGTCGGGGCGGCCCACGAACTCCCTGAGCGACCTCGTCGCGCCACACGCTCACCGAACCCGAGCGCCTGCCCGCCACCTCGGCCCACAGCCACATGCCGAGCGCCCCCGGCGTCCGTGGCCAGGTCCGGCGAAGGCGCAGGCCCGTGAGAGCGATCACCCCCGCCTGCGGATGGCTCGTCGCGGTGAAGTCGGTGACGCTCACGACGACGGGACACAGAGCCAGTGCAACGGGGCCGGAGCGCCAGCGGGTGCGCAGCAGCCGGGAGGTCGCGGGTCGAGTGGTCATGAGGACGAGCATAAAACTAAACGACCGATCGTGCTATTACTTTCCATCATATGAGCCACGACCAACGACTCAGCACCTCAGGGGACTTGGGGCACCGGTGCGGGATCCCGGCCTCGGGGAGCATCCGTACAACGACTGACGCGCCGGAGGGTTCTCGGAGCTGGGCGGCTGCGCAGCCGCCCACTCGGGCGACCGGCACGGCGCCCGCCCGCGCGCCGGAGCGGGTGGACGAGACCGGCGCCTGCCGGCACGCCGCGCGTGCGGTCCCTCCGCGTCACTGCCCCACAGGGCCACCCTGGCCGGGTGCGAGTTCCGCCAGTCGTATCCACGCGGGGTACGGCAGCGCCACCGCCACGGCCTCCGCGCGGGCGCGGGCCTCCCGGGATTCGTCGGTACGGCCGAGCCGGGCCAGCGCGGTGGCCAGGGCCACCCTGGCGTCCACCTCCGCGAGCCGTTCGCCCGTGCGTTCCGCCCGTACCGCCTCCGCGGAGGCGAGGTCCCTGGCCGTGTCCGCGCGGCCGGAGCGGAGTTCGCCCCAGGCCGTCAGCACCGGCGCGTCATCCGTGAAGGCCCCGAGGGCGCTCAGGGCCGACTCCGGGCGGTCCTGGCGCAGTTCCAGTTCGGCCCGGGCCGCGCGTATCTCGAAGTCGGCCTGCTGGTCCCCGGGCACACCCACGGAGCGCTCCGCCCGGTCCAGCAGGGACGCAGCTTCCGCGAGGGAACCCGAGCGCATGCGCACCAGCGCCAGGGTCGCGAGGGCGTACGGCAGACACCAGGCGCCGTTGGGCTCCGCACCCGCGACGGCGGCTTCCGCGAGGGCCCGCGCTTCCTCGGTCTCGTCGAGCATCAGCCGCAGTTCCGCGAGGTTGGCCCTTTCGAAGGCCGCGGCGGTCGGGTCACCGGACCGTTCGGCGAGTTCGAGGGCGCGCTGCCCGATGTCCACGGCCTCCCGCAGCCGGCCGCCACGGCGTGCGTTCTCCCGCAGGGTCGACAGGACCAGACCCAGCAGCGTCGGGTCCCCGTAGGCCTCCGCCGGAGCGAGCGCGTGGTCGGCGGCCTCGCGCGCCGCGTCGAAGCGGCCCGCGAGGGCGAGGTTCCTGGCCTGAAGGGTGTAGCAGCGGGCGGTGAGGCCCTGGCCCTGCGCCCCGGTCACATGGCGCGCGGCGTCCAGGGCTCTCCTGGCGGCCTCGAACCCCTCGACGTACAGCCCCTGGACGCCGCAGATCACGGAGAGGGCGAGGAAGTGGTCGGCCATCGGTCCGGCCGCCGTGTCCGGGCCCACCGGGTGGTCCCGGAGCACCTGGCGGCCCGCGTCGGGAGCCCCGGTCTTGACCAGGGTCTCGGCGAGCCGGGCGGCCGCGAGCACCGTGTCGTCGTGGTCGGCGCGGCGTACGAACTCGTGGAGCGCGAGGCGGAGCACCTCGGCGGCCTCGGCGAAGTGCCCCATCCTGCGCAGCACCTGGCTGTGGGCGAGCCGGGCTCGGGCCGCGTCGACGTCGAGGCGGTCCACCAGGTCCCGGTAGTAGCGGTCGGCGCTGTCGTTGGCGTACAGGGCAGCCGCACGTTCGGCCGCCCGGCGGAGGTACTCGGCGGCCCGTGAGTCGTCGGCGCGTGCGAAGTGCGAGGCGAGGGCGTCGACGGCGTCGGGTCGGCGGCGCAGGACCGCCTGGGCGAAGGCGCCGTGCAGCTGGCGGCGGCGGATCGCGGAGAGACGGTCGTAGCAGGTGAGACGGACCAGGGGGTGGCGGAACGCCACGCCCGCCTCGGGGCGCCCGGAGACGACGACCTGCCGTTCCTCGATGAGCGCGGCGGCCTCCGCCCGTTCGAGGGCGTCGGCGGCGACCGGCCCGGAGACGGCGGGGCTCAGGCCGTTCGCCGCCACGTCGAGGAGTTCGGACAGTGCGGCCTCGCCGCCGGCGACGGACAGCGCTTCGACGACACGGCGGGTGTCCGGGTCGAGGCGGCCCAGCCGCTCCCCCACCAGCTGCCGCACTCCGTCCGACGCGACGGCGGCCGGCAGACCGTCGCCGAGTCCCCGGGCGAGTTCGACGGCGTAGAGCGGATTGCCGAGGGAGAGTTCCCAGACGCGGCTCATCCGCGGGTCGGGAGCGGGGCGCGTAACGGATTCGGGTGACGCTCCCGTGTCCCCGTCCGAAGTGGCCGGGGCGGGCACCGCCCGTGTCGCGTCACGGACGACCGCCAGGCAGGCGTCCCGGTCCAGGGGCCCCACCCTCTCGCGCACGGCGAGCCCCTGCCGCAGCATCGACACGAGTCCGGTCCGGCGCGGGTCACCGTCGGGCAGCTCCTCCTCCCGGCAGGTGACGAGGAAACGCAGCCGCATCCCGGTGTCGGTCACCCGCCGGGCCAGATGGCCGAGGAGCTGGTACGAGCCGGTGTCGGCGGCGTGCAGGTCGTCGAGGACGACGAGCACGGGGTGGGCGGCGGCCAGTTCGGCCAGCAGGGCGGAGGTGACCCGGAACAGCCTGTCCCGCTCCTCCTCGGGGCTGCGCCCGCCCCCGTCACGCACCCGGCCGAGAGACGGGAGGAAGGAGGCCAGTTCGGGGTACTCCGTCCCGATCCTGGCCCTGTGCCCGACGTCTCGCTCCGCGAGCCAGGCATCGAGCGCCTCGGCGAAGACACCGTAGGGCGTGTGCCCTTCCTCGTCGTGCCCGGCACCCCACAGGACGGCCGTACCCGTGGCCGCCGCGCGTCGGGCGGTCTCGCCCACGAGCCGGGTCTTGCCCACCCCCACCTCGCCGGTGAGCAGCCTCACCGGGGGCCCCTCCTCGGCAAGGAGAGCGGCGAGGATGTCGTCCCGGCCGTGGAGCGGTATCGCGGCGGGCGCCCGCAGAAGTGCGGGCAGTGAGGGGAGGGACGGAGCCGGGGCCTGTCCCGGCTCCAGCGCCTCCCGGTGGAGGCGTTCCGTCTCGGGGCCGGGCCTCACCCCGAATTCCTGGTCGAGGAGCCGGCGGCAGAGGTGGTACTGCTGGATCGCCCGCCGCCGCAGCCCCTGCCGCAGGAAGGCCCCCAGGAGGATGCGGTGGGCCAGCTCCTCCGCGGGACTGTCGGCGAGCACCTGCTCGGCCACGGCGATCGCCTCGCCGACGGAGCCCTGGGCCAGGTGCGCGGCGGCGAGCGCGAGCAGCACCTCCTCGCGCAGGGCGACGAGCTGGTCGCGACGTGACTGCGCCCAGGGCGCGTAGCGGTCCTCGGGGAGCAGCTCCCCGGTGAACAGGACGAGTGCGGCGGCGAGGGCGTCGGCGTCCTGCGCTGCGAGGGCTGCCCGCGCAGCGGTCTCCGCATCGTCCGCGTCGATCCGCACGGTGGCCGGATTCAGTCGCAGCAGGGAGCCGTCGGCTATCAGGTACAAGGAGGTGGCGCGGGGCACCAGCTCGGGCTCCAGCGCACGGCGCGCGGCGTGGAGGGCGACGCGGAGACTGCCGGTCGCGGACTGGGGGTCGGCATCCGGCCAGCAGAGCTCCATGGCCTGCTCGCGGTGGAGCTGGTGGTCGGGCACGACGGCGAGCAGCTTGACGAGGGTCTGGGCGCTGGGGCGCGTCCAGCGCTCAGCGGGCGCGGGACCACTGTCACGTGTCGCCACGAAACCACCGAATAGGCGCAGACGTAGCAGCGGGTTGGCCGAATGTGTGCTGTCTGCCTGCTGCGCGTTCATGAGGGCGCAACTCTAACCGAGCATGCGGAGAACCCCCCGGGCGAGGCCCGGGGGGTTCCGTCACGCAGCTCGGTTCAGGACAGCGCCGGTCAGGAGAGCTTGTACGCCGTCACCTGGTGGATGGCATAGCTGCCCGAGTAGTACCCGCCACCGAACAGACCGGTCACACGGTCGCGACCGCCGAGGTCGTTGTTGAGGGACAGCACCTCGTCGACACCGTCCCCGTCGAGGTCGCCGGAGAAGTAGCCGTGGGCACCCATGAGGCTGGGGATCTGGCCGACGGACCCTGCCCAGGTGTCCTCGGAGTCCAGGATGCTCGGGTCCCAGACGTACAGGCCGCCGTCCACGCCGGCGACCAGCAGATCACGCCCGCCCGGTCCGGTCAGGAAGCCGCCGCCGTACGATGTCGGCGAGACGCCCTGCTTCTTGTCGTCGCCGTTCGCGCCGAACCGCCGGAACGAGGCAACACCACCCTCGTACAGCGCCCCGTCCTTGGCGAAGAAGCTGTTGTGCGTCCACAGACCGCCGGAGATCCAGGTGTGCAGCACCTCACCGGTGCGGCCGTCGCGGATCTCGAACAGGTTCTGCGAGCTGATCATGGCGGTGCCGTCGATATTGAGGGGTGCGTCGACCGCCCATGCGTAGACCACCGCGTGCCCGTCGGCGTACGGGATCTCCTTGGAGGCGAAGACACCCTCGTTCGGGACCGCGGTGCGGATCCCGCCTACCGCACTGTCCGGCGCCTTCGGCGCGGCCGACCAGCGGGCCTTGCCCGTCCTGGCGTTGAGCGCGACCGCGTTCGTCACCGGCGTGGTCAGGTCGAGCGCGCCTGCGCTGGCGTACGAGGCGTACACCCGGCCGTCGTTCACCGACGGGTCGGCGAACTGCACGTCGCCCGCGTCCGCCGGGGCGTCGTACGTCCACAGGGCGTGGCCGTCGCCGTAGTAGGCGCGCAGTGCGTCGGTCGGGACGAGGATGTCCTGCTCGCCGTCGCCGTCGAGGTCGGCCAGCTTCGCCGTGCGGACGTACTGTCCGGCGCCGTCGATCGTGGCGAGCGTCTTGCCCGTCTTCCCGTTGAGGACGACGGTGGCGGTGTCGGCCGCGACGACGATCTCGGGCTTGCCGTCGCCGTTGACGTCGCCGGTCTCGATGTCGTGGACAGCGCCGGGCAGGGTGGCCTGCCAGAGCTTCTCGGGCTTGGAGCCGTTCACGACGGAGGGGCCCGAGTACGCCCACAGGCCGTTCGACGATCCGCCCATGATCAGGTCGTTCTTGCCGTCCTTGTTCAGGTCGGCGCTCGCGGCGTGCGAGATGTCGCCGCGGAGCGGTGTGACGCTCTCCGCCTTGCCGTTGGGGAGCTTGAACGTCCGGATGTTCTGCGCCGGGTCGATCAGGCGCACATGCGTGCCCTGGGCGTCGCTGTAGACGTCGTGGTACATCGCCGAGCCGGCGACGCCCTTGGACTGCCACTTGACGTCGCCCTTGCCGGAGAACACGGTCAGCGACGCGTAGCGGGTGCCGCCCCGGTTCTCGGGCACGTCGAACTGATCGTTGTCCTGGCCGGACATGACCAGCTTGCCGCCGGCGACCGACAGACCGAAGGTGTTCGGCGCGCTGCCGCCGTCGTCGCTGTCCCGCTTGACCGAGTTCGACCACCGGAGCTTGTCCGCGCTGTCCCCGTTGACGACGCGTACGGTGCTGGCGCTGACGATGTAGTTCTCGTCGAGGACGGACTCGGCGACGGCGTACTCGTCGCCGGCCTTGCCGCCCAGGTCACCGACGGTCAGTGCGGTGGGGATGACGTTGTCGCGGGCCTGCAGGGTGGCACGGTGACCGGTCTTCAGGTCGTAGGACGCGACCTCGTAGTGCACCGCGTCCGTCGCGTCCGACTGCTCGACGGCGACGATCCGCTTGCGTCCGGCGTCCAGACGCATCTTGCGGTTGTACAGCATGCTGTCGGTCTGCCAGGTGACCGAGCCGTCGGCGACCGCGAGGACCGCGGTGCGGCCGCGGCCGTCGACTCCCTCGGCCTTGCTCAGGTTCCACGAGACGACGACCTTGCCCTTGCCGAGGTCCTGGATGTCGCCCCAGTTCGCGTACCGGGCTTCCTTCGTGTCGTACGTCCAGGTGGACGCCGGGGTCAGCTTGCCGTCCGGGCCGGACGAGAAGCGCATGCCCGTCAGCGTGGCCGTCGCGTCTGCCGGAACCTTCGCGTCGCCGCTCATCCGGGGCGCGTCGGCGACCAGCAGGGTGCCGTCGACGATCTTCACCATGGAGGCGTGGTTGTACAGCTTCGACCAGACGGTCGTACCGGTCTTCCCGTCGAGGACCGTCACGAACGTGCCGCTGTTCAGCTCCGAACCGGGCGAGGTGAACGCCCGGGGATACGGGCTGGTGCCGACCTGGGCGGAGAACACGAGGTCCGGGACGCCGTCGCCGGTCAGGTCGCCCGTCGAGTACCCGGAGTCCGAGTTGGGCGCGAAGGGCGAGACCGCGTTGTAGCCCATGAGGATCTGCGCCGGGTAGGGCTCGACCCGCCACACCTGGAGCGGCTTGACCTGCCAGTCCGGGTAGAACGAGCTGCTGGTGCGGGACCACTTCTGGCTGCCGTCGGCGGCGTGGAGCTGCACGTAGCCCATGCTGTTGACGGAGTAGTAGTCGCCGTTCCTGCCCGCCGGGACCGTGGCGCCCATGCCGCGCACGCCTTCCAGCGTGGACTTCGCGGTCATGGTGACCTTGGTGGTCGGGTCGACGGCGGCGGCCTCCGGCGCGGCGGCGGAGTCGCCGTCCTTCTCCGTGCCGGCGGTGTCCTCGGCCTTGACGTACGGGTCGAGGGTCACATCGGCGGCGAGCTTCTTGGCCTGGGTGCTGGTCAGCTTCATGACCGAACCGCTGTCGGTGTCGGCGGCCATGGCCTGCGGGACGGCGGTCAGGCACAGGCCCGCCGCGACCAGACCGGAGGCGAGCGCCAGCGCCCGCCGTGAGTGGTGGGCTCTCATCACTTGGCTCCCTGCGTGAAGGTGACGGCGGTGCCGGCGGTGATCACGGGCTGGTTGTAGGAGTACTGCAGGGCGTCGGTGCCGGCCTGGTCGGCGATGCCGACGGTGGCTCCCGCGCCCTGGTCGGCGACGGTCTTGTACTGGAACGTCATGGCGCCGGTGGCCTCGTCGAAGACGGCCTCGAAGGTGGCGCGGCCGGTGGTGCCGTTGGCGTAGGCGGCGTTGTTCCAGACGATGGCGAAGGTGCGGTCGCCCTTGGTGCCGGTGGTGGCGGTCTGGACGGTGGACTTCTTGTCGAGGGTCAGGTCGTCCCAGAGCGGGGCGACGATTCCCTTGACACCGTTGGCGCCGGTGGTGGGCAGGGCGGTGTTGTTGTAGTCACCGACCCGCGGGGACAGGAAGTTGACCAGTCCGTCGGTGGTGACCGAGGCGGTGGAGTAGGACACCCCGTAGTGCTCGACCGGGAAGGGCAGCGCGATGGTGGCGGAGTCCTCGTCACCGGACAGGGCGACCTTCTTGGTGCCCGCGATCCAGGAGTAGGCGGCCGGGGCGCAGGTGTTGCCGGTCCTGTCGGTGCGGTTGGGGACCTGGACGTTCTTGGTCAGTCCGGTGGCGGTGACGGTGGCACCGCCGGTGTAGACGCCGTTGCAGAGCACGGGGGCGGTGGGCTTGACCGCGAGGCTGTAGGTGCCTTCGGCGACCTTGTCGAAGGTGTACCCGCCCTTGGCGTCGGTGGTGGCGGCGGGCAGCGGGGTGCCGTTCAGCTCCACCTTCGCGCCCGCCAGGGCCTTGCCGGTGACGTCGAGGACGGTGCCGGAGACCTTGTGCGACGGCACGGAGGCCAGGGCGATGTCCTGCGTGAAGGACTGCTGCTCGGCGAGGGTGACGCCCTGGGCGGAGCCGGTGCTGTAGCCGTAGCCGGTGAAGGCGAAGTCGTACGTGCCTGCGGGCAGCGGCAGACGGTAGGTCCCGTCGACGGAGGTGGTGACGGTGCGGACCGCACCGGCGGCGTCGGTGGCCTTGACGGTGATGTGGTTCAGGGCCGTACCGCTCGCCTTGTCGGTGACCGTGCCGGTCACGGTGGCCGCGGTGTGCGGGGCCTTGTCGACGGAGGCGAGGATGTCGAGCTTGCCCTCACCCCAGACGTTGTTCATGCCGGCGGTGCCGCCGCAGTGGGTGTCGTCGACGTCACGGGCACCCTCGTCGAGCAGTGCGCGGGTCTCGTCGATCTTCCCGATCAGGGAGGGAGCAGCCGACCAGAGCAGCGCGACCGCACCGGCGAGGTGCGGGGTGGCCATCGACGTTCCGCTGATGGTGTTGTACGAGGAGCCCGGCCAGGTCGAGGGGACCAGGACACCCGGGGCCGCGATGTCCGGCTTCGCTCCGCCGTCGATCGGCGAGGGTCCGAAACCGGAGAAGTCAGCGATCTTGCCGTTCACGTCGTAGGCGCCGACACCGTAGGAGGCAACCTGCGAGCCCGGCGGGTGGGTCGTCGAGCAGGTCACGCCGTCGCCGTCGTTGCCGGCCGCGAACGCCTCGAAGATGCCCGCGGAGTTCCACGCCTCGACGATGTCCTTGTAGAAGGTGTTGTCGTCGCCGCCCCAGGAGTTGTTGACGATGTTCGGGGCGAGGTCCGGGCGGGGGTTCTGCCCGTTGTGGTCGGTCGGCGCGAGGATCCACTGGCCGGCGGCGAGCAGGTCCGTGTCCTGGCACTCTTCGCCGGCGCAGCCCTTGGCGGCTATCCACTTCGCGTTCGGTGCGACACCGATGCCGTTCTTCCCGACCATGGTGCCCATGGTGTGGGTGCCGTGCCCCTGGTTGTCGCACGGGGCGGCAGTGGTGCACAGCCCGGTCGGGTCGTAGAAGTTGTAGTCGTTGGTGAAGGTGCCGTCGCCGTTGTTGCCGCGGTAGTTCGCGACCAGGTCCGGGTGGTCGTACTGCACACCGGAGTCGACGTTGGCGATGACGATGCCCTCGCCACGGTCCTCGTACTGGTCCCAGACCTGGTCGGCCTTGACGTCGGAGACGCCCCAGGCCGGGGCGTCGGTGCCGTCGGCGGACGAGTCGGTGCCCAGGGCGGTGGCGCGCGACGTGGTGACCTTCTTGTCGGAGGTCTCGATGTCGTCGAGCCTGAAGGTCCGCTCCTTGACGATCGACGCCACATCGGACCGCTTGGCCAGCTCGTCGATGAGGGTCTGACCGCCGGTGACCTTGACGGTGTTGGCGATCCAGTAGTCCTGGTGGCCGATCTTCCTCTTGTCGAGGAAGGTCTTCAGCGAGGCCTGGCTCTTGTCGGCCTCGGAGCGCAGCTCCTCGTACGCCGCCTTGGCCTTCTTGGCGTGCGTCTTCTGCTTCTTGGCGCCGGACAGGTCCGCCTTGTCCTTGAGGACGACGAAGAAGGACGCCTCGCCGCCCTTGTCCACGGCGTCGAGCAGGGTGGAATCGATCTTCGGTGACGGGTCGCTGTCGGCGGCGGCCACGGCGGGCATGGCGCCGGTCAGCAGGACGGTCGCGGTGAGGGCGGCCGTCGCCCACGTCGCAGATCTGCGCCGGGGGGTTCGGGGCAGGTGCATCAGGGTGCTCCTCCTGGGACGGTACGGGAGGGTGCGAACGCTAGGGAAGGGCCGTTACTGAGCCATTACCGGTCGCCCCGGAGGCCGAGAACCGGTTCCGGAGCCCGCTGGGCGGGACGGTCCCGAACGGCACGGACAGGAGACGGGCCCCTGAAACCTGCGGACCGGCGGGTCGCGCGCCACCAAGCCACCTCCATACGGCAACCTGTGATGCGATTTGATCCGTTTTATGAAGCACGGAAGGCGGCCCACCCGATGCCCAGTGGCCTGAATGCCGACACCGTCGGCCTGGTGGATGTCTCCGTGGTTGCCTTCGAGGGCAACCACTTCAACGGGGAGATCGTCCCGGCGCTCCGAGAGCTCCAGCAGGACCGGACGGTGCGGATCCTCGACCTGGCGTTCGTCTCGAAGGCCGAGGACGGCTCCGTCACCGTCGTCGAGCTGACCGACCCGGCCGTGGCCGAAACCCTGCAGCAGGTGACGGACGAGCAGTTCGACCTCCTGAGCGACGAGGACCTGCGGACCGTCTCCGAATCCCTGACGCCCAACTGCTCGGCGCTCGTCATGGCCTGGGAGAACACCTGGGCCCGTCGGCTCGCGACCGCGGTGCGGGACTCCAAGGGTGAGGTGGTGATGCTCGAACGCATCCCCCGGGAGACCGTGATCGAAGCCATCGCCGCCCTCGACGGCAACTGAACCCACGAGACGAAGGAGACGGCCAGTCATGATTCAGCGATTCGGACGGCCCGGCCTGCTGGGCACCATCGCCCGCACCGCAGTGATCTCGGGAACCGCCACAACGGTCTCCAACCGGGTGCAGCGACATGACGCGCAACGTCAGATGGCGGCGGAGCAGCAGTACGCCGCACCCCCACCCGCCGCATCGCAGGCAGCCGCACCGGCGGCCGGTACCGACCGGGTCGCCCAGCTCACCCAGCTCGCCGAACTCAAGGCGCAAGGGGTGCTCAGCGAGGAGGAGTTCGCCGCCGAGAAGGCCCGCATCCTGAACTCCTGACACCGGGCCCCGGCGTCCGGCGTCCCCCTGTCCCGCCGCCCCGGGCCCCCGCTCGAACCGTGCCCGCCGAACTCCCGCCGCCCCGGACCGCCGCTCGAACCACGCCTGCCGAGCTCCGGCCGAGGGTGCCCTGTCCCCCGCAATTCCCTTCTCCCCCTACGCGCCCCGTTGACAGGGCGGGCCCGCGCTGGCTTCATGAGCACGTCCGTGGAAGCGCTCCCACGCCCGTCGCGCCGGACGTCGCTCCGGGCTGCCGACGCTTCCGCGTGGGCCGGTGTCACCCCGCACCGGCCCGTCGCACGAGCCGCGTATCCGCACCGTTCAGCACCCGCGCACGCCGCACTTCCGCACGAGCCGCACCACCGCCCCGTCGGCCCGGTCCGGCATGTCATCCGCCGGTCCGGTACGGCCACGGGCTCCACACGCCGCCCGCCGCACCGAAGGACGATCCGTTGCGACTGCCCTCCCTTCCCCGCGCGTTCCACAGATCGATATCCCGCCACTCTCCGCCGAGCACCACCACCCGCTCCCGCCTGGGAGTCACCCTCGCCGGCGCGGCCGCGCTGCTCGCCGCCGGACTCATGCCGCTGGCCGCCACCCCGGCCCAGGCAGCCCCGGCGTTCGCCTACGGCGAGGCCCTGCAGAAGTCGCTCTTCTTCTACGAGGCCCAGCGCTCGGGCAAGCTTCCCGAGGACAACCGTGTCTCCTGGCGTGGCGACTCCGGCATGGACGACGGCAAGGACGTCGGGCTCGATCTGACCGGCGGCTGGTACGACGCCGGCGACCACGTGAAGTTCGGCCTGCCGATGGCCTACAGCGCCACGGTGCTGGCCTGGGGCGGTATCGAGCAGAAGGACGCCTACGCCGCGTCCGGGCAGCTGGCTCGCCTGAAGGACAGCCTGCGCTTCGTCAACGACTACTTCGTCAAGGCGCACCCCTCCGCCGACGTGCTCTACGGGCAGGTCGGCAACGGCGGCGACGACCACAAGTGGTGGGGCCCCGCCGAAGTGATGTCCATGGCCCGGCCCGCGTACAAGATCGACGCCTCCTGCCCCGGTACCGACCTCGCCGGGCAGACGGCCGCCGCGATGGCCTCCTCCTCGATGCTCTTCGCCGACGACGACCCGGCGTACGCGGCGAAGCTCCTCACCCACGCGAAGCAGCTCTACTCGTTCGCCGACACCTACCGCGGCACGTACAGCGACTGCATCACCGACGCGAAGTCCTACTACAACTCCTGGAGCGGCTACCAGGACGAGCTGGTGTGGGGTGCGATCTGGCTCCACAAGGCCACCGGTGACGCCTCCTACCTGGCCAAGGCCGAGACGTACTACGACGGCCTGTCGACGGAGCCGCAGACCTCCACCCGCTCCTACCGGTGGACGCTCTCCTGGGACGACACCTCCTACGGCTCGTACGTGATGCTCGCCAAGCTCACCGGGAAGCAGAGGTACATCGACGACTCCAACCGCTGGCTCGACTGGTGGACGACCGGGGTGAACGGCGCCAAGGTGGCGTACTCCCCCGGCGGCCAGGCCGTGCTCGACTCCTGGGGATCGCTGCGTTACGCGGCGAACACGGCCTTCGCCGCGCTCTCCTACAGCGACTGGCTCACCGGTGACGCGACCCGCAAGGCCCGCTACCACGACTTCGCCGTACGCCAGATCGACTACGCCCTCGGGGACAACCCGCGCAAGGCCAGCTATGTCGTCGGCTTCGGCGCCACCCCGCCCACCAGGCCGCACCACCGGACCGCGCACGGGTCGTGGACCGACCAGATGACCAACCCCGTCGAGACCCGCCATGTCCTGTACGGCGCGCTCGTCGGCGGGCCGGGCGCGGCGGACGACTCCTACACCGACGACCGGCAGAACTACGTCAACAACGAGGTCGCCACCGACTACAACGCCGCCTTCACCGGTGCCCTCGCCAGGCTGTACGCCGAGTACGGCGGTGCCCCGCTCGCCTCGTTCCCCCAGGCCGAGACACCGGACGGGCCCGAGGTGCTGGCCCAGGCGTCGGTGAACGCGTCCGGGGCGGACTTCACCGAGATCAAGGCGTACCTGGTCAACAAGTCGGCCTGGCCGGCCAGGCCGCTGACCAAGGCCTCGCTGCGCTACTACTTCACCCTGGAGCCTGGGGTCTCGCCGGCGGACATCACGGTGACCACCAACTACAACCAGTGCGGCACGGCCTCCGGCGCCGAGCAGTACGAGGGAGACGTCTACTACATCGGCGTGGACTGCTCGAACACCGTGATCGCCCCGGCCGGGCAGTCGGCCTACCGCAAGGAGGTGCAGTTCCGGGTCACCTCCTCGGGCGCCTGGGACCCGTCGAACGACTGGTCGTACGCGGGCCTGCCGACGACACCGGGCTCCACCCCGGTGGACGCGCCGAGGCTGGTGCTGCTGGACGGAACGTCACAGCAGTGGGGTGAGCTGCCCGACGGCGATCCCGCCGAGTCCCCCTCCCCGACCCCCACGCCCACTCCCACGCCGACCCCCACTCCCACGCCTACGGCGACTCCGTCCGCCGGTGCCGCCTGCTCGGTGACCTACAAGGTCGGCTCGTCGTGGGGCAGCGGGTTCACCGCCGACGTGACCGTCAAGAACACCGGCAGCACAGCTGTGGACGGCTGGCGTCTCACCTGGACCTTCAGCAGTTCCGAGAAGGTCGCCGGCGCCTGGAGCGCCACCGTCACCCAGTCCGGAGCAGTCGTGACCGCCACCGACGCCGGTCACAACGGGAAGGTCCCGCCCGGCGGTTCGGCCTCGTTCGGCTTCCAGGGCTCGGGGGCACCCGGTTCCGCGCCCACCGGGTTCACCCTGAACGACGTCGGCTGCTCCTGACGACCTGCACCGTGCGGGGCGGAGGCCGTACCTTCGGCCTCCGCCCCGCACGATCGGCACCGAACCCGGAACGGTTCACTCTCAACTGCCTCTGCCCAGACGGATGGTCACGATCCTCACGTGAGATCGGACAACAGCAGCTCCAGCTCCCTCTCCTCCTCGACACGAACACCGAGTTCGGCGACGGCCGTAGCGAGTGCGGGTTCCCAGGGGGTCTCCGTCGGGGTGCTGACGAGCGGTGACAACGGAGGTTGGACACAGCGGAACACGGCGGCGCGGTAGTCCGCGGCCGTGTAGCGCCAGGGCAGCCAGGGGACGCGGCGGCGAAGGACGCCGGCGATCCGGAGCCCTCCCCAGTCGAAGTCCCCGTGGTAGTACAGGGTCGCTCCGTGGTCGTGCAACCCCCGGAGCAGTGTGAGGGCGGCGGCGGAAGGCTGGCCTTGGAGGCAGACCAGGGGCGGGCAGGCAGGGCCGAACATGTCGGCCGCCGCCGCGAGGACGGTCGGGTTCTCGCAGATCCGCACCACGGGATCGGCGACGGCCGGAGGTCTGCGGATGAGCTGGCGAAGGGTGAGCACACAGGGTTCGCCGTCTTCGGCCAGGCGGTCCAGGGCCGGGGTGCCGCGCAGGTTCAGGGTCAGGACGGTCGAGGACAGCTCGTCCCGCAACAGCCCCACCGAGGCCCAGGCCTCACGTCGCCATTCGGCGCCCTGACCATCGTGGAAACCGGTCAGCGCACGGGCCCCGGACAGAGTGAGGGTGGCCAGCGGTGTGCCGTCGTCAAGGGCGTGCGCCCAGCCGAGGACCCGGGCAGCGAAGGCGGGCAGCGAGACGACCGGGGCGGCGGGGAGTGCGTGCAGGGCGGTGCACACACCGGTGAGCAGACCGAACGTGACGTCTGGTGTGCGCCCCAGACGCCGCGCCAGGCCGTCGGCGCGTATCCGGGCCGCCCACTTGGCGAGCGCGGGGACCGTAGCGACGAGCTCGTCGAGCGGCGTGTGCGCCCTCACCCAGGCTTCCTCTTCCTCTTGGCGGGCTCGGACGAGCGATGTGACAGGCCCGGTGAGCGCCGCGACCGCGACGGCGACGCCGTACGGTCAGAGACCTGCCGCCACCGGGGGCCCGGGCGAGAAGTCGTTCGGCCGCTGCTCGCTGGGCCGGAGTGGGATCGGCCAGGGACACGGAACCAGTCATGGGCTGCCCGGCCACCAGCCGTCGGCGTGCTCGTTCGACGAGCCAGGAGAGGTCCGGCGTGCCGAGCAGTCTGGCCAGCCGCGGGCCGTCGACTGCTTCGGTGCCGGGCCCGGGCCCGTGGGTCAGCCCCACAGCGACTCGGTCTCCTCAACGCGGGGCGCGTCCTGGAGGGCGTCCCGCACGGGGTCCTCGCGGCGCTGCCGTCGCGTGCCGTCCCATTCCCACCGGGTGACGAGGACCGCCGCCACCTCGTCGATCCGGGACAGCTGGGCGATGGCGATGCCGGGCACCTGCGGGTAGCAGGCCCACTCCCGTTCGCTGGTCATGACCACATCGAGGTCGAAGGCGCTCAGGAGGCCGAGGCACTTGGCGCGGGAGTCGTCGTCCACACCGGCGAACGCCTCGTCCAGGGTGACCAGGCGGGGCGCGTGCGGGCTGCCCGCGCTGGCGTAGTGGGAGGAGGCGGCGGCGAACAGCGGCACGGACACGGCGAGGACGCGTTCGCCGCCGGAGGCGGGTCCGGTGGCGGGTACCCACCGCCCGTGCTGGTGGCGTTCGACGCCGAATTCGTGCCAGGAGCGGTAGCCGAACGCTGCGGTGAGGTGCTCGAGCCAGCTGCCCGGGCCGTCGTCGGACTGCTGGCGGGCGATCTGGGCCTGGAGGAACTCGCCCACCGCCGCGCGGTCCTCCGACGTCCAGGCGTCCGCGGACTGGCGCAGCCTCTCGCGGGCTTGGGCCAGTCCGGACGGGGCCTTGCGCGAGGCCCGCCACACCAGCCGGAGTCTCATACCGGTGGAGGTGGGGCGGTCCTCCAGTTCGGTGTTCATGTCCCGCACCTGTCGTTCGGCGGCACCGATGAGTTCCTGGAGGGTGCCAGCGACCTCGGTGATCAGGTGGGTTTCGAGGATCTCGCGTTCGTGCGCGGACAGGATGCGGGTGAGCTCGCCCACCTCCGTGGCGAGTGCTTCGGCGAGTTCGGGCACGGCGCGCTCACGGCCCTGGTAGACGATGTCGACGACCATGCCGTCCTCGACCATGCGGGCGGACGCGCTGTGTCCGTGCCGGGACAGGGTGTCCTGAAGGGCCTTGAGTTCCTCGCTGAGTCGGCGCTGGACGCGTTCCCAGGCCGCGTCCGTGTCGTCGGTGGACGACAGGCCGGAGTCGATGGCCCGGGCGAACGCGATGGCCGGGGTCGCGGCCCAGTGGCCGTCGTCCGAGGCGGGGACGGTGACCTCGGGCAGCGCGACAGCGACCAGGCCGGTGGCCGTGAAGCGCTGGAGCGCGGCGATGGCCTCCGCACGCGCGTCGACGACTTCGGCGAGGTCCTTCTCCAGCTGCTCGATCCGCCCCTCGGCCCGGCTCGCCTCCCGGTCCGCCTGGGCGTGACGCTGCCCGGCGTTCTTCCGGTCGGTCTCACAGATCCGCTGTGCCTCGATGGTCCCGGCGAGGCGCCGTTGGAGTTCGGCGACGGCGGCGCCGACGGTGGAGCGCAGGGTCCGGTGCCGCTCATCGGCCGCCGCCGCCTCGTGCGCCGCCTCTTCGGCCCGCTGGGCGAGGTCGACGACCCGCTGCTCCGCCTCGGCGGCCTCGGCACGCTCGTCGTCCACCTGGCGTGCGGCCTCCCCTCGTTCGCGCAGCGCGGGCCACAGAGCCGCCAGTGCGGTGGCGAGGGAGCCGAGGCCGTGACGTACGGCGGTGAGTCCGGCCCGTTCGGCGGGCAGCCCCAGATCAGCGGCAGCCTCGGTGAGCTCGGCGGCAGCCCGCTCGGCAAGTTCGGCCGCCTCGACGACCTCGGTGGCACGCCCTTCGTACCGCGCACGGGCCTTGCGCACGGTCTCGGCGGCGGCGCTGACGAGCGCGTGTGCCCTGGTGAGCGGCGACTCGTCGGGGACGTCTGCGAGCTCGGCGTCGAGCGTGCGCCGGCGTGCCGCGATCGCCGCGGACCGAGCCGCGAGATTCTCCGACTCCTCGCGCAGAGAGGCGAGTTCGATGCCGAGCTCCGCGACCCGGTCCCGGCGTGCTGCTTCGCGTGCGCCCTCGCCGATGTACGTGGCGGCGGGCTTGGCCCACGTGCCGGTGAGCGCACCGACCCGAAAGCGCCCGTCGGGTGCCGCCCATGTCGCGGCTCCTCCCCCGCCGTCGAGGCCGATGGCGGCGAGCAGCCGGGTCACCGTCGTCTCGTCCAGGACGGTGGCCCGCCCATCGCCGTGGTCCACGGCGGGGCACAGCACGTCTGCCAGTGAGGGGCCGCTCACCGGCCCGTTCGACGGGGAGAGAAGGATATCGTGTCCGTCCACGGCGAGGGCGGAGCCGTCGGGCAGCACCCAGGCGTCGAGGAGGCCGGAGGCTTCGAGCGCCGCTTCGAGCCCGGCACGGCCGGCTTCGGGCAGGTCGTCACGGAAGTCGACCAGGCACCAGAGCGGCGCGCCCGGCAGCGTTTCGCGCAGGCCGGGGGTGCGCGTCGCCGGGGGCCGGGGTTCGCGTCCGGCGCCGGCTTCCAGTGCGGTGAGCTCGCGACGGGCCTCGGCGGTGCGCTCTGCCAGCTCCGTGGTCGCCCGGGCGGCTTCGGCCGCCTGGTCGGCGAGGTCCACCGAGCGGGCGGTGTGGGCCCGGGTGGCCGAGACCCGCGCCGGGTAGGGGCCGTCGAGGTGGCGGGTCCACTCCTGGAATTCGTCCAGGAGGCCCGTCGCGTCGGCGTAGGACAGCTCCTTCCAGGCGCGGGCGCGTTCGCGTACGTCGTCCAGGAGGGCCTGGCCCGCCCGCGCCGCGTTCTCCTCCGCCTCGCCGTGCGTCTCGGCGGCCAGCGCGAGGTCGGTCTCCGCCTCGTCGAGACGGCCCGACGCCCGGCGGTGCTCGGCGGCGGCCTGCTCGGACACCTCGATGCGGCCCTCGATGTGGCCGAGCGCCCGCCGGGCGCGGTCCGTTACTGGATGAGCCGGTCCTTGTACGCGAGGAAGACCGCCTCTTCGACATCGTGCAGGTCGATGGTCTGCTGGAGCGATCCCATGAAGGCCCGGGCGTTGTCGGCGAGCGCGGCGAACCGGCTGGCCAGCGCGTCGAGCGCCAGATGCGCTATGGCCGGATCCGGCTGCTCCTCGGCAGCCAGGACGAGAAGGGCGCGAAGCTGGGTGACGATGTCGTGCAGGGCCACGGCCTAGAGGGCACCGCGCCGCCCGAGCGCCTCGTCATAGGCGGACAAAGCCTCCTCGGCGGCCTCCCCCTCCCTCGTGAGCTGGTAGATGAACCGCTTCCGGTAGAAGTCCTCGACCGCGGTCACCCGGGCGGTATCGGGATCCGCCCGCAGATTGCCCCAGCCGACGAGCCTGTCGAGCGCGCCGACGACGGTGTCCGGCTCGGCGGGACGGACATCCGCCGGCAGCGCGGTGTGCAGGTCCTCGGGCCGCAGGTGGACCGCGAACCGCTCCTTGGCCGTCAGGAACGTCCGCATCACGTGACGGTAGAGCGGAGTGTTCGGCACCGTGAGATGAGCGAAGGGGCCGAAGCCCGACGGCTCGGGAAGGGGGCCGGCGGAAGCGCTGGGGGCGGTGACAGTCATCGCCGCCATTGTCCCTGAGGCGCGGCAACCTCGGAAAGAGACCGAAATATCCGGCCGATTCACCCCGTTCTGACCGGTTCAGGATGTCAGGTCGAAGCCGGAGGAGGAGCGTCTCCCGACCCCCCGCCGCCGGTGAAGCCGTCGCGGTGAGGGTGATCAAACCCACGGTCGTCGATTCGGAGACCCGGCAGCGGTTCGCCCAGGAGATCGAGGCGATCCCCTGGTAGCGGTGACGGACGGAGGGGGCGAACAGGTCGGCGCCGTCGATGCGGAACCACAGGTCTGACTCCCGGGCCACCTGGGTGAATCCGGCGAGCTCGCCGGCCCTGCTCAATGGCCAACCCGACCAACTGCGGGAGAAGCTCACGCACCTCAAGTGCACACATCACCAGCCTGACGGCACCGGCACGAGCCCCGGGCCAGATGGGCAGACCGATCAACGCCTACGGAAATCTTGAAACACCCGGACACACCCCCTCCGCACCACGACGAAGGCCCGGCACATGGCGTGCCGGGCCTTCGTCGTACAAGTAGCGGGGACAGGATTTGAACCTGCGACCTCTGGGTTATGAGCCCAGCGAGCTACCGAGCTGCTCCACCCCGCGTCGGTGGATGCAATCTTACGGTACTCGGGGAGGGTCCTCCTCCCGATGATCTGTCGGCTTCGGTGCGGCAGCCTGCCCCTGCGAGGTCACCTCAGGCCGATGGCCGAGATCACTTCCTGCTCGATGGTGAATCCGCCCGGCGCCTGCGCGGTGACGCGCAGGGACACCGAGTGCGCGGTGCGCGGCGTGCGCAGGTCGGCCGTCCAGCGGCCGTCACCGCGGCGGTGCAGGTTCGCGTTCTGCCAGGTCGTGCCCTCGTCGTACGAGACCTGGAGCGTCGCTGCGTTCGCCTTGACGTCACCGGGGACCGTGGCCGCGCTGACCCCCAGGTCGAGGGTCTTGCCCGCCCGGGCGAGGCCCTGCAGGTCGGTGTCGAGGGAGTAGCCGACGTTCAGCAGGGGGACGTCGGCGCGGGCGGCCGGGCGTGTGAAGTCGAAGCCCCACGCCGTGCTGGTCCGGGTGGACGTCGGCCACGTGGTGTTCGACCGCTGTCCGGTCGCCGTCAGTGTGTAGGAGCCGGCGGGAAGGTTGCTCGCCCGGCCAGCCCGGGAGTTGACTGCGGCCACCTGGGTGCCGTCGGCGCGCGTGAGGACAGTCCTGAAGCCCGTACCGCCGAAGCCGGTGTGGCTGTCGTCGCCGCCCGACCACATCGGGATGTTCCACTGCAGGGTGCCGCTCACGGAAGCGAAGGCGGCGTAGGCGGAGTCGAGGCGCGGGGCCTGGACCGGCTTGAACCAGTTCCTCGGAGACGCCTACGACGCCGTCACCGGCCAGAACGGCGGCGCCGGCGTCTTCCTCGACAAGTACCTCCCCGTCCGCCCCGCCTACCGCCTCTACCGCGCCGAGTACATGCTCCGCCAACAAGGCTGCGACGCACTCGCCGACCTCTACGCCGAAGCAGCCGACGAACTCTTCCTCGCCTTGGCGTAACCGTCAGCGGGGTGTTCGTCCAGTTCGCCGAGTCCACGGACTCCGTGCGGGACTTCTACGCCTCATGCGACTCAACGGGGAGCGGGCGAAGGGGAGATTCCGTCGGAGTGGTCGGCGTGAATTAGCTCGAGACACCTGCGCAGGGGAAAGAACTCGTCAGCCCGATTCCTGGCTTCCGTCACGCCATCGGTGACGAGCAGGACGGTCTCCTGCCTGGCGTAGGAGATGTGGCTGACGACTGGGGGCTGCCGGTGAGTTCAGCCATGCCGACTGGTGACCCCTGTTCCTGGGGCAGTTGCCGCACCCCATGGGGGCCGATCACAAAGGGGCCCTCGTGGCCGAAGTTGACGACTTCGACGCTGCCGAAGTCGGTGGCGAAGGAAATGGCCACTGCGGTGGCGAAGCGTTCCTCGTGATCACCCAGTGCTGACTTCAGGAATTTGTGCCTGCTCAGTCCTGATTCCATACGACTGGCAAATACATCGAGGCCGGGCTCGTGATACCCGGCTTTCCGGAAGGCGCCCACGACCGCCCCTGCGGTTGACACGGCAGGAAGACCCTTTCCCTGAACATCCCCCAAAATTGCTCGGGTGCCATGAGGCGTTGACAGCACCTCGTAGAAGTCCCGCCCACTCGTGCTTCGACATCGGCTGCGAGGTACCAGGCGGCCACCTCCACCCCGCCCCACCAAGGCGGGATCGGCCGCAGCAGCACCTGGCGAGTCGTTTCCGCCGCACTCCAAGGGCGTGCCGGGCTGCGGTTGGCGGCGGTGCTTCGGCGGTGACGAGGAGGTCGGTGAGGACCTGGACGTTCATGCCGTGTCGCTTGTGTTTGCCCGAGCAGTACGGGGTGTCGGAGGCGATCCGGCCGATCGGAAGCAGGGTGCCGTCCAGGATCACGAACGCCTTGGTCCGCGCGACACGCATCGCCTCGGCCGGAGTGGGTGCGAGCGCGGCCAAGATCTCAACGGCTTCACGTATGGAGCGGTAGGCAGTCGCGATGCCGATTCCGAACCCGGCGGCGAGCTGGGCGTAGGTGCCACCGCACCGCAGATGGGCCAGGGCGGGGAGGGCCTGGCGGCCGGCGGTCAGACGCCGCCACCGGGTTCCGATCTCCGCTCGCCGCACAGCGAGCCGTCCGGTCAGGAACCGCAGGGTGCGACTGGACTGGTCGATCGACGACGGGTAGACA
This sequence comes from Streptomyces sp. SM10, assembly GCF_002910915.1. Lineage (GTDB taxonomy): Bacteria > Actinomycetota > Actinomycetes > Streptomycetales > Streptomycetaceae > Streptomyces. The sequence goes on from NZ_NEUF01000160.1 coordinate 22,644, forward strand.
AGCACACGAAGCTCCTGGCGGACGGAGGATCTTGGTCGTGAACCCGTCTACCAGGAGCTTCGTCGTTTCGTAGATCCGTCCAACCCGCGGCCAGCGCCGTCAGGTTGGAACACTCTCACTGCCGAAACGTCAGATAGCTGACACCCGTCGGTCTTCACGGAGGGTTATTGCGGAAGTGGCCTCGCAACGCCTTCGGCGGGGAGGTAGTCGCAGGAGTGAGCATCGGACAGCGTCGGCGAATCGGTCGGGCTGGTGGGGGTAGGCGTCGCCCACCAGCGCGCTCCGTCGCTGTATGGGCGCTGACGTTGTTGCGCGAACCGGGCGGGCTCGGCCTTCCGCCGAGCCCGCCACGACGGCCCCGTACCGGAGCCGGACATGTGTCACGTCGTCAGCGCTGCAGTGTCAGCAGACCAGGACGGTAGGGCAGGAGGCCGTAGTCGCCGCTGGAGTTGGGGCTGCGCCCCTGGTAGAGCAACTGGAGGCTGCAGGGATCGACGGTCATGGTCTGGTCAGGGCTGGTGCGGATCAGTTCGCCGTGGCTGATGTCGTTGGTCCAGGAAGCGCCGCTGTTGGCCTTGCCGGCGAAGGGGTTGGTCTCGGTCGCGGCCTGGGGTGTCCAGGCGCCGTTCAGGCTCGTTGCCGTGAACGAGCGGAAGTAGCGCCCCTGTGAGCCGATCGCCTCGACGATCATGAGATAGCGGTTCTGACCCTGCAGCTTGTAGACCTGCGGGGCTTCGAACAGGTTGTTCGTCGTATCGCTCATGATCACTGTCGAGGTCGCGCCGAAGCTGCCCGGGAAGTTCCCGATCGGCATACTGGCCCGGTAGATCTTGCCGTTGTCGCCGGCGAAGAACAGGTACATGTTCGTCCCGTCACCGATGAGCGTCTGGTCGATGGGTCCTGTTCCGGAGTCGGGGATGCTTCCGGAGAAGAGCACCTGCGGGGATGACCAGCCGTTCGGGTTGGTGGGATCGCTCGACGTCCGGTAGGAGAAGGCGGACCCGCCCCACTGGTAGGCGAGCACCCAGATATCCTTCGGCGCGAAGTAGAAGAGCGTAGGCGCGACGGTGGAAGCTGACATCGCGTTCTGGCCGGCCGAGGCCATCTCCGACCAATCGTCGAACAGGCCGAAGTTCATCGAACCCCAACTCGTCCCCGTGTCGTGCGTCGTCGCATAGACGAGCTGTCTGCCGTCGTAGGGGACGACGGTGAAGTCCTTCAACGAGACCCACCCCGGCTTGGGCTGCGCCAACGGGCCCGATGATGTCCAGCGGTACGTCCCCGGCAGAGCGCACGGGCCGGTGTTGCCGCCGCCGACCTTGACGAGCTGCCACTGCTGGTTGGCGCCGCCCCAGTCGTCGTACTGGACGATGTTCGCGTTGTCGGCGGTGGAGGCACCTTGCACCTCGAGGGCCTTGCCGCTGTGGCGCGAGATGAACCTCACGTAGCCATCCGAGCTGTCCGCGAGTCGCCATTGCTGGTTGGCGGCGTTCAGGTCGGTCCACTGGACGATCGATCCGCCGTTCGCGGTGGACCAGTTGTGGACGTCCAGCACCTTGCCCGAGTGGCGGGACTTGATGCGGTAGTAGCCGCCCCCGGAGTCGACGAACTGCCACTGCTGCTGGCTCTGATCGTTTCTGGTCCACTGAGTGATGCGGGCGCCGTCGGAGGTCGCCATGTTGTAGACGTCCAGGGCCTTGCCGCTGTTGCGATTGACCAGCACATACGAGGCGTTGGGGTCCACGGTCGCCGCCTCGGCGGGCTGGGCGCCGAGGAAGGTGGCCACGAGCAACAAGGGTGCAAGGACCGCGAGCAGGCGTCTTGGCCGGGCCGAGAACGAGTGGCGATACCACATGAGCTGCGCCTCCTGGGGGCTGGGTTGAGGTGACCCTGATGAACAGCGGAGCGGAAGTGCCGTGGGTTCGGGACAGTTTCGAAAGTTTCGAGAATTCCCGGATACTTCGACGCCACAAGCTAGGGATGCGGGGCACTCCGGTCAAGGCTTGTCCCTGATCTGTCCACAAACAGCACCTCCCCTCAGGGCCTGACAAGGGATCACGCCGAACGGGCCTCTCCTGAGTGAGCGCATACAGTTCGCCAGCCCAAGGGGCATGTACGGAAGAGGGAGGCCGAGCAAGCAGCGTCCGCGCACTCGCCCGATCGCGCCCTGGGACGTCCACCAACGGAGACGCCGGGGCTGCATTTCGACTCACCAGGGTGCCGGAAAGTTTCGGATGCCCAATCGAAACTTCTTCTGCGAGGAGTATTGACGGCCCATCACCGATGCCTCAATCATCCCTGTCTGAGGAACTGGCCAAGGTCCGAGATACCGAACGTCGACCTCGGCATCCTGTGCTGCACGGCAGATCCGCGCACCGCATCAGTCCTTCCGTGATTTCCACCTTGGAGGCACAGTCATGGGCTCCTACGCCCTTCCCCGACCCGTTGTCCGCCGGAAGACTCGCAGCCTGCTGTTGGCGCTGGTCGTCGGCACCCTCGGTGCGTCCGCCGCTCTGGTCGCGCCACCGGGAGCACACGCCGCCGAGAGCACGCTCGGCACCGCGGCGGCGCAGAGCGGACGCTATTTCGGCACCGCCATCGCCTCGGGCAGGCTGGGCGACTCGACCTACACGTCGATCGCGAACCGTGAGTTCAACATGGTGACGGCCGAGAACGAGATGAAGATCGACGCCACCGAACCACAGCGGGGACAGTTCAACTTCAGCTCCGCCGACCGCGTCTACAACTGGGCGGTGCAGAACGGCAAGAAGGTGCGTGGCCACACCCTGGCCTGGCACTCACAGCAGCCCGGCTGGATGCAGAGCCTCAGCGGCAACGATCTGCGCCAGGCGATGACCGGCCACATCAACGGCGTGATGGCCCACTACAAGGGCAAGATCGCCCAGTGGGACGTCGTGAACGAGGCCTTCGCCGACGGCAGCTCGGGAGCCCGACGCGACTCCAACCTGCAGCGCAGCGGCAACGACTGGATCGAGCTCGCCTTCCGCACCGCGCGCGCCGCCGACCCGTCCGCCAAGCTCTGCTACAACGACTACAACGTCGAGAACTGGAACTGGGCCAAGACCCAGGCCATGTACTCCATGGTCCGGGACTTCAAGCAGCGCGGCGTGCCGATCGACTGCGTCGGCTTCCAGTCGCACTTCAACAGCGGCAGCCCCTACGACAGCAACTTCCGCACCACGCTGCAGAACTTCGCCGCCCTCGGCGTCGACGTGGCCATCACCGAACTCGACATCCAAGGTGCCTCCCCCACGACCTACGCCAACGTGACCAACGACTGCCTGGCCGTCCCGCGCTGCCTCGGCATCACCGTCTGGGGCGTGCGCGACAGCGACTCCTGGCGAGCGGAGCAGACACCGCTGCTGTTCAACAACGACGGCAGCAAGAAGGCCGCCTACTCCGCCGTCCTCAACGCACTCAATGCCGGCGACACGACTGAGCCCCCGGCGGGTTCCGGACAGATCAAGGGCGTCGGTTCGAGCCGCTGCCTGGATGTGCCCAACGCCAGCACCGACGACGGCACCCAGCTCCAGCTGTGGGACTGCGGCAGCGGCGCCAACCAGCAGTGGGTGGCCACCGACTCGGGTGAGCTCCGGGTCTACGGCGACAAATGCCTGGACGCCGCCGGCACGAGCAACGGCAGCAAGGTCCAGATCTACAGCTGCTGGGGCGGCGACAACCAGAAGTGGCGCGTCAACTCCGACGGATCCATCGTCGGCGTCCAGTCCGGCCTCTGCCTCGACGCCGTCGGGACCGGCACCGCCAACGGCACCCGGATCCAGCTCTACTCCTGCTCGAACGGCAGCAACCAGCGCTGGACCCTCACCTGACGGGACCTGCCACAGGCGCAGGGGCGAACCGATGACGGCCTGCGGTGCGGTTTCTCCCGCCCTCCGGTAAGACATCGGGCTGCAGGGGCCCCTGGGACTCCTCTTTGGCTTTCGGCCGCATCAACGTGCAGGCGCAGGAGACACCTGGAGGATGATCCACGCAGGTCAACACTCTGCAACCGTGCGTCGCCGCAGGCCATTGAACCGCGCGGTCTCTTCCGGGACATCTGAAAGCCTTCAAGAAGGGCTCCGTCTCACCCATTCCGACCTGCAGAAACGCGAGTCGAGGCGGGGTGTGACGGAGTCCCTGGGACTTCTCTGGGACTTCGAACAAGGAGCGACGGCTTACGAACACCGCGCTCACCACAGGATGCGTCATCGAAAAGACGTCACAAGGACTCGACAGAGGAAGAACCTCAGGTCAGAGGCCATCCGGAGCGCGAGAGCCGGCCCGGCCCCGGACAGAACGACGGCCGCCGCGGCGACAGATGAGCCGGGCGGCCGTCGCAGCGGCCGGGTCAGGTCAGTGACTGGAGAGTTCGCCGGTGAGCTTGCCATGCAGGTCGGCGCTCGGGCTGTTCAAGCCGATGATCTCCACGCTCTTGCCTCGCTGGTCGTACTTGGTCTCGATCGCGTCAAGCGCTGCAACCGAGGAGGCGTCCCAGATGTGGGCGGCGCTCAGGTCGATGACGACCTTGTCAGGGTCGGTGGCATAGGCGAACTGACCCACAAGGTCGTTGGAGGAGGCGAAGAACAGCTCGCCGGTGACGGCGTACACCACCGTGCCGCCGTCGGGATCGGTGACCGCTGTGACCTCCGCGAGGTGAGCGACGCGCTTGGCGAAGATGACCATGGCGGTGACGGAACCGACGACGACACCGATAGCGAGGTTGTCGGTGGCGACCACGACAGCCACGGTGATGACCATGACAGTGATCTCCCCCGCGGGCATCCGCTTCAGCGTCTTCGGAGCGATCGAGTGCCAGTCGAAGGTGGCGAACGACACCATCACCATCACGGCGACCAGGGCTGCCATGGGGATATCGGAGACCACAGGGCCGAAGGCGACGCACAGCACCATCAGGAAGACACCGGCGAGGAACGTGGACAGGCGGGTCCGCGCCCCGGACACCTTCACATTGATCATCGTCTGGCCGATCATGGCGCAGCCACCCATGCCACCGAAGAAGCCGGTGACGATGTTCGCGACACCCTGGCCGATGGACTCGCGGGTCTTGGAGGAGTGGGTGTCGGTGATGTCGTCGACCAGTTTGGCCGTCATCAGCGACTCCATCAGGCCCACCAGTGCCATCGCCAAGGCGTACGGGGCGATGGTGGTCAGGGTGTCCAGGGTGAACGGCACATCGGGCAGCCCCGGAACCGGCAGGGAGGACGGCAGGGCGCCCTTGTCCCCGACGGTCGGCACCGCGATACCGGCGGCCACGGTGATGACGGTCAGGATGGCGATGGACACGAGCGGAGCGGGAATCACCCTGGTGACCTTCGGAAAGAAGACCATGAGGCCGAGGCCGGCCGCGATCAGCGGGTAGACGGGCCAGGGCACGTCACGCATCTCGGGGACCTGGGCCATGAAGATCAGGATCGCGAGGGCGTTGACGAAGCCGACCATCACCGAGCGCGGCACGAACCGCATCAGCTTCGCCACGCCCAGCGCGCCGAGGACGACCTGGATGACACCGGCGAGGATGACGGCGGCGATCAGGTAGCCCAAGCCGTGCTCACGGTTGAGCGGCGCGATCACGAGCGCGACGGCACCGGTCGCGGCGGAGATCATCGCGCGGCGTCCGCCGACGACCGAGATGACCACGGCCATGGTGAACGAGGCGAACAGGCCGATGGCCGGGTCCACTCCGGCGATGATCGAGAAGGAGATCGCTTCCGGGATGAGCGCGAGGGCGACCACCAGGCCGGCCAGCACCTCCGTGCGCCAGACCTTCGGGTCGTTCAGCCAGTGCGGGCGCAGGCCGCGCAAGCGCGCGGCGGGGGTCAGTACGGAAGAAGAAGACAAGGAAGCAGTACCTGTCGTGTCCGGGCACACCCCACTGGCGGGCCGGGGGATGCGGGAGAACGCGGAGGGGCCAAGTCGGCGCCACGCGGGCGGCCCGCGTGGGCGGACCGGAGGTCTGTGGAGGGGACGGAGCCGAGGCCCGCACCGAAAGCTCGGGTGTGCGACTCACATGGGGCGACGAGGCGTCACGGCGGGCAGGGGGCGGCGGTCAGCGTCATGGGCTCGCGCACGCTCACTCCTGCAAGGATCGGATCTTCGCCGGGGGCGACATCGGCACCGGCACAACACTGTCGGGGCAAGGCCCGTCGCCCTCGTCACCAGAAACTCTACCCTAACGTTAGGATAGACATCGATCAGGTTGCACGGAACGCGGCCCGGCACGGACAAGAAGGGCCATGGAGCGGCGTGGACGACAAGCACATGCAGATCGGCGAAGTCGCCGCGCGGACCGAGCTGTCGCTTCGGACCATCCGGCACTACGAGGAGACGGGTCTGGTCCTCCCCTCCGCCCGCTCCCAGGGCGGCTTCCGCCTCTACACCGAAGCCGACGTCGCCCGCCTCATGGTGATTCGCCGCATGAAGCCGCTCGGCTTCTCCCTCGACGAGATGCGCGACCTGCTGGAGGCCACCGAGCGCCTCGACAGCGGCGATGCTCTCGACGCCGCCGAGCGAGATGACCTGCTGTGCCGCGTGCGCACCTACGAACGGGCGGCCTCCGAACAGGTGGACAAGCTCCGTGTCCAGCTCTCCCGTGCCGAGGACTTCGCCGCCACCCTCCGCACCCGCCTGGAGCACGACGCCTCCATCGCCCTGTCCTGACCCGCGCGTCGCACTGCGCACGGCCGCACACGGGTCCTGAGATCGATATGGCGTGCGGGGCGGGGAAATCGGCGAGTTCGACCTCAGGAGGCGCTTTCCGGGTGTCGTGCCGTGGTCCGCGTCGTCGCCCCCGGTCGGTGGGTCACTGAGGAGGGATACGCCGAAGGCGTGCAAGCGCTCCATCGCACCCCTGTCCGGCGATGTCCGACGGGCCAGGGGTGCGATGGATCTCCTGGCAGACCGACGCCTCCAGACCGCAGCGGCCGCAGTCCTTCGGGTGCGACGCGTCAGCGGAGGTGAAGTAGCCCATTCGCCCAGGTCTGATCCACTGCCTCGCTCACCGGTCTTCGCCCCGACGGACCGGAGCCGAGCAAGGTGTCACGCAGGAATCGCGTGGCGACAGTGACCTGCGTAGCACTCGGCGGGGGGCCGTGACCGAACCCCCGTTCCGGTCACGGTCCCGCGCTCAGGGGCTTCGAGGAAGGTCGGTCACGCGCCGCAGCAACCGCCTGCCGGTGCTTCGTCCACGGCTGCGGCAGCGGCCGGCGCACCGGCACCGAGCTGAACCAGGGCGGGTTCCGGCGTCGCGCAGCAGCCCCCGGCGTCGGGCTCTGCGACAGCCGCGGCGTCGAAGAGCCCGGCCCCGCCGCAGACCCCGGTTTCGGGGAGGGTGAGTTCGACGCGGTCGGCCGCTTCCAGGTCGCCGGCGAGAGCGGCCGCCACGGAGCGGACCTGCTCGTAGCCGGTCATGGCGAGGAAGGTCGGGGCACGGCCGTAGGACTTCATGCCGACCAGGTACACGCCCTCCTCCGGGTGGGAGAGCTCGCGGTGGCCGTGCGGGTAGACGGTGCCGCAGGAGTGCTGGTTGGGGTCGATCAGTGGAGCCAGTTCGGTCGGGGCCTGGAGGCGTTCGTCGAGGCCGAGGCGGAGCTCGTCGAGGAAGCCGAGGTCGGGGCGGAAGCCGGTCAGCACGATGACTTCGTCGACCGCGTCCAGGCGGCGCCCGTCCTCGCCCACCAGGACCAGGCGTCCGTCGGTGTCGCGCTCGATCGCTTCGGTGCGGAAGCCGGTGACCGCGTCGGCGTGCCCCTCGTCGACGGCGGCCTTCGCCGCGAGCCCGAGCGCACCACGGGCGGGGAGCTGGTCGGCGCTGCCCCCGCCGAAGGTGGAGCCGGAGATTCCTCGGCGCAGGACCCACACTCCCCTCGTGCCGGCGCCGTCGTCGGACGTGGCGAGGTCGGCGAGGTGGGCGAGGGCGGTGAACGCGGAGGCCCCGGAGCCGATCACGGCAGTACGACGCCCCGCGTATCGGGCGCGCACGGCCGGGTCCCTGAGGTCGGGGACGCGGTAGGCGGTCCGGTCGGCCGCGGCCTTCTCGCCGAGGGCCGGCAGGCCGGAGGCGCCCGCCGGGGAGGGTGTGGACCAGGTGCCGGAGGCGTCGATGACGGCGCGGGCGAAGACCCGCTCCTCGCGGCCGTCGGTGTGGGCGATGTGCACGACGAACGGCTGCTGGTCGCGGTCGGCGTCCACGATTCGGTCACGGCCGGTGCGCGAGACACCGGTGACCCGGGCACCGAGCCGGACCCGGTCGCCGAGCACATCGGCGAGCGGCCGCAGGTACCGCTCGACCCACTCCCCGCCGGAGGGATACGTGCCCGGGTCGGGGCGGGTCCAGCCGGTGGGGGCCAGCAGCTTCTCGGCGACCGGATCGACCAGCTCGCCCCAGGTCGAGAAGAGGCGTACGTGCGCCCATTCCCGTACGGCGCTCGCGGCGGCGGGGCCGGCTTCCACGACGAGCGGGAACAGGCCGCGCTCGGTGAGGTGGGCGGCGGCGGCAAGGCCGACCGGGCCTGCGCCGATCACGACGACCGGCAGGCCCTCGGTGGTGGTCATGACGGTGATGTCCTCCGTGAATAGGCGGCGGGTCCAGCCACTGCTTCGATCACTGCCTATATACGGAGCTTGCCACCCATATCGATAGATGTCAACATAGATGTATGTCGAAGTATGAGACTGTCGGGCTTCCGGCCCCGGGCCCGGAAGCGGTCGCGCCATGCTGCCCTCCCCTCACCGCCGGGGAGCTGTCCGTGCCGGACGCGGAGCGAATGGCCGCGATGTTCAAGGCGCTCTCCGACCCGGTGCGGCTGCGACTGTTCTCCAGGGTCGCCTCGCATCCGGGAGGAGAAGCATGCGTGTGCGACATCCAGGACGTCGGCGTCTCCCAGCCGACCGTCTCCCACCACCTCAAGAAGCTCCGCGAGGCCGGACTCCTGACCTCGGAGCGGCGCGGGACCTGGGTCTACTACCAGGTCACACCCTCTGTCGTGGCCGCCATGTCCGCCCTGCTCGACCTGCGCCCGCCCGCCGGCGGCCGCTGACCCCGGCCGCCTCCCCCGCCCGGTGCCAGCAGCCGGTGCCGGGCGGGAGACGAGACGGCCGATACGCCTGGACCAGGCACGGGCCGGCTTCGTTCAGAGGTTCCGGCCGGGAGTCTCCACCGCCCCGGACTCGAACCTCTTCCGCCAGGCGAGCGCGACGTACACGAGCCCGATCAGGACGGGCACTTCGATCAGAGGGCCGACGACGCCGGACAGGGCCTGCCCGGAGGTGACGCCGAAGGTGGCGACGGCCACCGCGATCGCGAGTTCGAAGTTGTTGCCCGCAGCAGTGAACGCGAGCGTGGCGGTGCGGTCGTACGCCAGGCCGAGGCCCTTGCCGAGGAGGAAGGACCCGAAGAACATGATCGCGAAGTAGACCAGGAGCGGCAGGGCGATCCGCACGACGTCCAGCGGCTGCGAAGTGACCGCCTTCCCCTGGAGGGCGAACAGGATGACGATCGTGAAGAGCAGCCCGTACAGCGCCCAGGGTCCGACCCTCGGCAGGAACCTCGCCTCGTAGTTCTCACGGCCCAGCTTCTTCTCGCCGATCCTGCGGGTGAGGAACCCGGCCAGCAGCGGGACACCGAGGAAGACGACGACGTTCAGCGCGATGTGCCAGACCGGCACGTCCAGGCCCTGGCCGTCACCCAGGCCGAGCCACTGGGGCAGCAGGTCGAGGTAGAACCAGCCGAGCAGGCCGAACGCGACGACCTGGAACACGCTGTTGAGGGCGACGAGGACGGCCGCCGCTTCCCGGTCACCGCAGGCGAGGTCGTTCCAGATGATGACCATGGCGATGCACCGGGCGAGGCCGACGACGATCAGGCCGGTGCGGTACTCGGGCAGGTCCGGCAGGAACGTCCACGCCAGAGCGAACATCACCGCCGGTCCGACGATCCAGTTGATGACCAGCGAGGAGATCAACAGCTTGCGGTCGCCGGTCACCCGGTCGAGCCGGTCGTAACGGACCTTCGCGAGGACCGGGTACATCATCACGAGCAGACCGAGCGCGATCGGCAGGGAGATGCCGCCGACCTCGACCTTCGCGAGCGCGTCGTTCATCCCGGGGATCAGTCGGCCCAGACCCAGGCCGATGGCCATGGCGAGCAGAATCCACACCGCGAGGTAGCGGTCCAGGGTGGACAGTTTCCTGACGATCGAATCATCCTCGCCACCGGTCGGAGCGGTGCCGGGTTCGGTGGAGGTCACGGGCAGGCCCTCTTGTTCCCGGCGGCTGTACGTGCGGACTCGGCCAGCGCGGCGAACCGCTCGGACAGACCGGCCAGCACCTCGGGCCTGAGCCTGTAGTACGTGAAGCGGCCGCACGGCTCGGTCTCCACGATCCCGGCCTCGCGCAGCACCTTCATGTGGTTGGAGAGGTTGGTCTGCTTGGCTCCGGTCTCCTCGACCAGGTGCGTCGTGCAGAGCGTCTCGCGCGCGAGCAGGGTCACGATCCGGAGGCGGAGCGGATCGCCCAGCACCCGGATCGCATCAGTATCGACTGAAGTCAGCATGCGCTGATACTGTCACATCATCGCTCGCTGATACCAGCGAGGGTTGAAGTCATTGGCGGCCGAGTTCCGCCGTGCGACGGAAGAGAACCATCATCATGACCGAGTCCCCCCGCAAGCCGTCGGTCCTGTTCGTGTGCGTCCACAACGCCGGCCGCTCCCAGATGGCCGCCGCCTGGCTGACCCACCTGGCCGGGGACCGCGTCGAGGTCCGCTCCGCGGGCTCGAACCCGGGCGACGCGGTCAACCCCGCCGCCGTCGAGGCGATGACCGAGGTCGGCATCGACATCTCCGCCGAGACCCCGAAGATCCTCACCGTCGACGCGGTCAAGGAGTCGGACGTCTGCATCACCATGGGCTGCGGCGACACCTGCCCCGTCTTCCCCGGCAAGCGCTACCTGGACTGGGATCTGGAGGATCCTGCCGGCCAGGGCGTCGCCGCGGTACGCCCGATCCGCGACGAGATCAAGGTCATGGTCGAGGGCCTGATCAACGAGATCGCGCCGGAGCCCACGGCATGAGCGCGATGCGCGACCTCGCCACGACGAACGTGCCCTCGATGACATCGGTGACTGCCCGCCACACCTCGTGGTGCGGCGGGCAGCGCTGTTCCGGCCCTGTCAGGGAGCGCCGATCCCGACGTCGGCGGAGTTGAGCGGCTTGTGGACCACGGTGCCGGTGGACAGTTCGTCCGCTCCGACATCGGCCGTTGCACTGCGTGACTGACCGTCCATGTCCTCGGTGAGGAAACCGTAGTTACCCGACGCGGCGTTCACCGCGGGGCTACCGGTGCCGAGGCGGTACACCTCACCCTGCTTGGCCAGGAGCGGGTTCACGGTCCGGACGCCCGTGGTGACCCCGATGGTGGCGGAACCGGTCGGCCAGCCGATGTTGCCCGCGTACGTCATGTTCTTGGGCGTCTTCAGCTCGTTGAAGAGCTTGCCGGAAGAACCGACGACGATGTTGTCGGCGACCAGGCTGTCGACCGGGGCGAGACTGTAGTTGGCGCCGATCTCGATGTTCGAGACGTTGTTGACGAAGGTGTTGTGCACCGCCGTGGCCCGGTACACCCGCCAGTGCGAGGAGAGCGCGCCCGAGGTGTCGACGTCCCCGCCGTCGAGTTGCAGCGCCGCGTCGTAGCCGCTGCCGGTCAGCCCTTCGAAGTGGTTGTTGTAGATCTTGTGGTCCTGGCCGTAGACCCGGACACCGCCGGTGCCGGCCTTGCCGCCCCCGAAGAAGAAGTTGCCGTGGACCTGACTGCCGTTGCCATGGCGCAGGGACACGGCGCCCTGTGATGTCCGGAAGGTGTTGTACCGGACGGCGTTGGCGTTGCTCTTCACGGAGATGATCTCGGGGTCGCCGTCGCAGTCCTCGAAGAGGTTGTTCTCGACCGTGGTGAACCCGTCCGACTGGGAGATCGCACTCCAGCCGACCCGGATCGCCTCCATCTCGTTGGTGGCACGCGGACCGATGTCGCGGAAGTGGTTGTAGTCGATCAGGTCGTACTGCGACTGCTGGGTCGAGGACCCGTCGATGGTGATGAAGTTGCCGAGCTGGTGCTTCTCCTCGAACAGGTTGTGATCGATCCGGTTGTGGTGGCTGTTGGCTCCCTGGATGATGATCCACTTCAACGAGCTCGACTCGGTGAGCCGGAAGTGGTTGCGAGTTAACCGAACGTGGTGCGAACTGCTGATCTTCAACGTGTTGCTGTTCGTCCACTTCAGCCCGGAGAACGTCACGTACGACGACTTGAGAACCTCGAGCTGCCCTCCGGTGATGATCGCCTTGCCCTGTTGGGCGGCCATGATCGTGATGGGTGCGCTGGAGGTGCCGTTCTTGGCGTCGAGCTTGCCGATGGAGTAGGAGCCGTTGGCGAGGACGATCGTTTGACCGGCCACGGCCTTGGCCATCGCGGTGGCCAGCTGCGTCGACGACGAGACGTTGACGATGGTGGCGTTGGCCTGTGGGGTCGAGGTCGTGCTCGGGGTGAGCGATGACGCGTCGGCGTTGGATGCGAGAGCGGGTGCTGCGGCGGTGAGGGCCGTGATCGTGAGGGCCGCGACGGCGATCGCGGCGTGGGTGCTGAGCTTTGATCTGTTCACGTGGTTTCTCCGCACGGTAGAGACGGGCATGCGATGTCGAGCAACCCGGCGCTGGACAAGAAGGCCGTCCCGGTGCTGATGGGACGGCCTGCGGTGCTTGCGCGTGAGGGCTGTGGTCACGCCGGCCGGCGGAGGCCGGGTGACGATGAGGTTGCAGTCGATGACCTGTATCGGTGAGGTGCGAATGCGCGGCGCGGACCCCGGTCCACGGTGCCCCTCACCACGCGCACCGGTGGCTTGTGGGGCGGAGATCCGCGCCGCTCGTTGTACCGTGCTGCGAGGTGCCGGGCCTCCCACTCCGAGGCCCGGCACCCCTTGCGTCAGGAGTGGGTGACCTTCAGGGCGTAGACACTCACCTGTCCGTAGTTGGAGCTGCTGCACGGCGAGGAGTTGTCGCAGTTGGCCTGGGTGTAGGCGCCGGCCTTGAAGTAGTTGCCGGACGCCGTGTGCGCGATGGTCGTCTGGAGGACGCCGTTGTAGTACACCTTGATCTTGCCGCCGCTGACGACGAACTTGCCCTCGTAGACCGTGTTCAGCTTGTAGTTGCTGGTGACGAGCTTGTAGTGCGTGTCGTCACCCTTGGTGATGTACAGGCTGGTGTCCTCCAGGCGGAAGACCGTGACGTCGTCGTCCGAGTCGTGGATCTGTGCGCCGACGACGTGCGGCTTGGTGCTCGGGAGCTTGTTGAACGCCTCCCGGAAGGTGAGGGTGTGGGTGCCCGAGCTCGCCGACCAGGAGGCGTTCTCCGTGCCGTTGTCCGCCATCTCCCGAAGTTCGGAGCGCGCGTAGCTGGAGCCGGAGGTGGTCACGCCGTTGACCGCGGAGCGGAACTGCACCCCCGTGCACGCGGCGTTCACCATGAACCAGGGGTTCGAGGAGTACGTCGCGAGAGCGGGCTGCTTGATCTCGGTCGGCGAGCCGGAGGACCCGGTCGGCAGGGTCTGCTTCCAGTTGGTGAGGTCGAGCTTCTGGGCGGGGTAGTCGCACGGGGCAGCCGCGGCCGCGGTGCCGGAGGCGACGATGGGGGCGGTCAGTGCCGCGAGAGCGGAGAGTGCGGCCACTCCGGCCGTGGTGAGCGTGCGCTTGCGGGTGAGACGCATGTCAGCTGTTTCCTTACGGTTGGTTGTGTCGGGTGCCGTGTGTGGTGCGGTCAGCAGGGGCGCGACGGGACGTACTCGTTCCCGTAGGTTCCTGTCGCGTCGCCGCCGGTGTTGCCTACCAGGGTGTTTCCGCACACCTGGCCCTGCGGGGTGGCTTCGAACTTGATGCCCCCCGCAGCGTTGGAGAGGAGGACGTTGCCCTCGATGGTGTTGCGGGTGCCGTCAGCGGGGGTGTCGCCGCCTACCCGGACCCCGGCGCCGACGTTGTCGTGGCTGCGGTTGGCCCGGAAGGTGTTGCCGCTGCCGCGCGCGTCGAGGCCGGCCGAGTTGGGGTCGCGCTGGCCCGTGCAGTCGTTGCGTTCCACCAGGTTCGCGGTGGAGTTCTCCTTGATGTCCACGCACTCGTTGCCCTGGGTGTTGATCAGGTTGTGGTGGATCCAGTTGTCACGGCTGACGTCCGGCCGGTCGTCGGGCGCACCGTTCATGCCCTGCTGCTCGGGCGCCGTCCCCAGGTAGATGCCCTCGCCGACCTTGCCGCCGTCGTCGAAGCGGAAGTCCCACACCCCGCAGCCGGTGATCCGGTTGTGGGCGACCTCGGCGCCGGTGATCAGGTAGCGCAGCCGCACACACTCCTCCCCCGCGTTACGGAGGTTCATACGGGTGATGCGCAGACCGTCCACCCCGTCACCGGCTGTCGTGCCCATGACATATATGAGCTTCTTGCGGTAGCCGGACTTCTGCGTGGGGTCGCCGATGAGCCCGTCGACGGTGAAGCCGGTCAGACGAACGTCGTCGTGCTGGATCTCGGCGACGGCACGGCCGGTGCCGGAGCCCTGGACGACAGCGGACGCGGGGCCGGTGACGGTGACGCCGGAACTCCGGCTGACGAAGTCCTGGAGGTAGCGGCCGGGGGCCAGATGTACCGTCGACCCCGGCCCCGCCGCGTCCAGCGCCCGCTGGATGCCGGCGAAGGGCGAGCTCCGCGTGCCGGTGTTCGTGTCGCTGCCGCGCGGAGAGACGTAGTAGTCGTGGACGCTCCTGGGCACGCCCGCCGATGCGGCGGGCGCCGCCGCCAGTAGGGCACCTAACGCGGCTGAAGCGGCGATGCAGCGGGTGAGTCTCATACCGGTCTCCTCGAATCCGTGGGTGTGAGCAGGGAGAGGGCCAGGAGCAGGGGAAGGGTGGGGCCGAGCAGCAGAGGCCCCAGGGGGATCGGCAGCACGGCGAGCGGGGCGAGCACGAGGACCAGCAGCAGGGCGGCTGTTCGCCTCGGTGAACCGAAGGCCAGGACGGCCGCCCTGCGGCGAGGTTCCGCGTCCGCGCCGACTGCGCTGACGGCGGCCAGCGACAGGGCGTACACAGCCGCCGCGGCCATCAGCCCCACCTGGACGGGAAGCAGCACCAGGCCCGTCGCGCTTCCCGTGTCCAGGAGAAAGAGACAGTTCAGGGTGAGGACGACGAGCACGGCGGTGGCGAAGAGGCTCTCTCTCCACAAGGCGCGCCAGAGCCGTGGGAAGGCGCGCAGCGTTCCGGTGAAGGGGCGTCCGGCCCCTTCACCGCGCCAGTCCTGCAGCGCGCTTCCCGCGGCGGCCAGCGCCGGGAGCCAGGTGACGACTCCCAGGGCCAGCAGGCAGAACGCGGCGCCTGCCAGCGCCGGCTGTGCGACGAACTCCATCGCCCGCAGTGCACCGCGTTCCCAGCCCTTCATGGCGTGCTCCCTCTTCCCGATCGGTCAGATGTTCAGAAGGCCCGTGAACGGCTGGTCGGCCCGCAGCTTGCTACTGCCGTCGAGCTCGACGCTGCGCGCCCCCACGGCCGCGAGGTGCGTACCGGAGAGGAGAACCGCCGCCGCGTCGGCGCGTACGCGCTCCGTCTCGATGACCCCCGTGCTCGGGGCGAGGAGGACGAGCTCGCTCTCGGCGCCCTCGCCGACGGACACCGCGTGTCCCTGGTCCGAGGGCAGGAGCACTGCCCGGACCGGATGCGGGTCGAGCGACCCTGCACTGTCGAGGACGGTCAGGAACGTGGCCGTGCTGGTCCTCGGGGTCGTGAGACGCAGGGTGTGCATCGTCTTGCTGACCTTGAGGCTCGGAGTACTGGAGGTGGGGTTCGCCTCCACCTCGGTGCGCTCCTGGGCAGCCGCGGCGTCCGTGGGCAGGAGCCGGGTGAGCCGTGCGCTGCCGGGCCCCGACTCCAGCCGCCAGCCGTCCGGGTCCAGCTGGGTGGTGGGCCAGTCGGTGTGCAGCAGGTAGGCCCACTCGCGCGGTGAGTCGGCCTCGAGCTCGTCGAGGATGACGACACGCCCGCGCGGAGTCACCACCAGCGTACGGTCGATGCGCCGCACCCCCAACCCCTCGGAGAACATCGCCGCGGACTCCGACGTGGCATGGGCGAACCCGCCCTCCGCGAGCACGTCCCGTACGCGCGCCCGGCGCTCGTACGGTATGCCTTCGTACACGTGGTAGCGGCCCTCGTCCGCCCACCCCTGGCCGTCGACCAGGATCAGGTTGTGGTGCCCGGCGCGCTTCTGGTTGCTGTACCCCTCGTCCACCGCGAGGAAGGCGCCGTGCGAGTGCAGGACGAAGGCGCCGGCATCGGGGTGGTGGTGGCCGGCGCTCATCGCGTCCCAGCCGCCCGCGGCCTTCAGCCGGTGTCCCTCGTCCCAGGCACGGTGGCCGCCGCCGGGCGCGGCCTTGAAGCTGACGCAGGTGGCGGCGTTGTCCCAGCCCGTGCGCGCCGTGATCTGCCCGAGGTCCGGGAAGTACGCGGTGAGGGGCTCCCGGTCGGGGGCGACGGGCACCACCTCCGGGTCGTACCAGAGCAGTTCGAGGAAGGCTTCGGGCATGACACCGGGGCGCACACCCGACTCGTACGCCTCGCGCCAGAAGTGACGCTCCGCGACCAGATCGCCCAGCCACTGCGCCGTACCGTCCTGGAAGGCGGAGGCCAGGCGGTAGTAGAGGGCGACGCTGTGGCCGCTGCGCCGGTCATGGCAGTCGCCGTGGTCGATGTTCTCCTCGAAGCCCGGCGCGCTCTGGTGCAGGCGCCAGTGCGTGGTGTTGCGCAGGAACCCGCCCGTCGACCAGAGATCTGCCCCCTCCTGCTGCTGCACCAGGTCGGTGTGGATGGCGAGCCAGGGCACGCCGTACCGCCAGTAGACGACGCCTTCGGAGTCCGAACCGTCCTCGGGGAGCATCCCCAGGACCGTCTCCAGATTCGCCCGGGCCGCTTTGGTCCACTCGGGACGTCCCAGTGCGTAGCCGGCGGTGGCGATACCGGTCCAGCAGATCCAGTTGTGGTTCTGCCAGTAGGCGCTCGACCACCAGCTGCCGGTGGTCTCCTCGGCGTAGGAGTGGAGCCGCTCCCCCTGGAGTTCCAGTTTGGCCCGCAGGATCTCCCGGCGTTCCGGCTCCAGGTCCTCACCCAGCCAGGAGTAGGCGAGCGAGAGACCGTGCAGCAGCCAGCCCGCGTCCAGGTCGTGGTCGGGCATATGGGCCCGGCCCCAGTGGGGGAAGGCGACGCAGGTCGAGATCCAGCGCCACGCCTCCTCCAGATATCCTCGCTGCCCGGTGAGCCGGTAGGCGAGTGCCAGGTTGGCGGCGGCGGGCCCGAAGTAGGTGATGCTCGCCTCGGGATGCTCCGTGGGCGGCGACTGTCGGCGGTACCAGTCGCACTGTTCGTACAGTCGGCGCCACTGGGCGGCGCGCGCGCCGTTCAGCTCACTGCGGAGCAGTTCGAGTCGCCCTTCGAGAAGCAGCATGCGCGGACTCACCTTCCGATGGAGTGGGTGGCGACGGTTCCGTCGGCCAGATCGATGTGGACGGTTCGTTCGGACAGGCTCACCCGGCGGACGGGTGGCGTCGCTTCGGCGGACTGGTAGACGGAGACGAACACAGCGTGCCTGCCGGTGGTCGCCCAGTCGACTCCCCGGCATGTTCGCGCCGGGTCGTCGGCGGGGCCCGGGTGCGCGACGACGGTGAAGTCGGCCGGCGGACGTGACACGTGCTGCCCGGTCATGACCGCGCTCTCACTGTCGCCCCAGACGGTGCGTGCACGATCGGGGCCCTGGGCCACGACGTGGAGATCGGTTCCCGGGCGTAGCTGGGCTGTGAGCAGTCGCTCGTCGTCGGCTTCGAGGACGAGGATGTCGAGGAGGTACCGCGGGTCGGTGACGATCCGCCGGATGGCGGACACGCCGTCGTAGGCCCCGGTGCATCTGCCGGTGTCGCCGTCGAGGACTGCGTCGCAGGGCGCCTGCTCCGAATCGTCGACGCGGAAGGTCGGGTGGGCCTTCGTGCCGGCGTAGTACGTCCGATAGCTCCGGTGTGCGTAGGGGACCTGTCCCGGATCCGGCTGCCAGGCGGTGCCGTCGTCCGCGTAGAGGTAGAGGGACAGCTTGTCCAGGTGCCCGTGTCCCCCACCGTGCGGCCCGGCGTCCAGCAGCGCGTGGATTCCGGCCGAGCGGAACACCGAGTATCCCGCGTCCGGGAAGGACAGCCTCAGGGTGCGGGCGGGCAGCGAGGGTCCGCTGAACCAGCCTGTGAGGTCCGCGGGCAGCTCGGTGGCAGTGTCCCGGGCCGCGGCTCCGGCCACCGCGGCCAGGGGGGCGCCAGCGAACAACTGATCGGCCAGCGCAGCTACTTCGCAGATCTCGGCGGACTGCGCTTCCCGCCGGTACGGGCCGTCGTGCAGGGCCGGCAGGGTGCCGGCGGGAGTCGCGATGCCGGCCAGGGCCGTGATCATCGCGCCCAGGACTCCGGCGATGTCGCCGGGCAGCCGCTCGGGGCTGCTGCCCCGCAGGGCGAGGAGATACGCGTGCAGGACAAACAGGTGGTAGTAGGTGCTGCCCTCCCACTCCCAGCCGTCCTCGTGCATCGCCGTGCGCATGTGCTTGAACAGGCCGTAGTGATCTGCGAGTTTCACGGTGTCGGGTTCGACGCCCTCGATGGCGAGCGCCGCCGACCGGCAGCAGGTCTCCGCGGCGGCGAGCCATGCCGTGTAGTTGGAACGGCTCTCCCCCTTGTGCCGCAACTCCGCCCGCGCCTCACCGGCGGACTCCCCGAGTGACCGGAGGAAGGGCAGCAGGGCGCCGAGCTCGGCGCGCATCCCCCCGTGTGCGGCGAGCGTGCGTACGGCGTGGGAGACGGCCACCGCCCAGATGGCTTCGGTGAGGGCCTGGTGGAAGAGCCGGCCGTGCAGCATCCAGCCGGCCGCACCCGGGTGCGCGCTGGGAAGACCTGCGTACAGCTCCGCGTACTCCAGGAGCAGCCGCAGTGCCTCGGAGCGCTCGGCCGGGCCACCACAGGCGAGATGCCGCAGACGCTGGGCGGCAGCTTGATGGGCCAGTACGGTCCGCGCCCCGCGCACCGCCTCCGTGTCCACCCGGCAGCCGTACCGACACGCTGCTCCGGTGCTCGGGAAGGGGTCGCCGAGCAGATCGCCGTGGTCGAGCTCGACACCGTGTGACGGGCACACGTAGGCGTGCCACCAGCCGCCCCGCTCGCGTGTGATGGTCAGCGCGGCCATACACCACCGCCGATGTCGAGGGTGGCTCCGGTGATGTACCCGGCCTCGTCCGAGGCGAGGTAGACGGCCGCGCCGGCGACGTCCTCCACCGTGCCACCACGGCCGATGGGAAGCTTGTCGACGATGCCCTGCTGAGCCTCGGGCGAGGTGAACGTGTTATGGAACGTGGTCCCGCCGATGTACCCGGGGGCGAGCGCGTTGACGGTGACGCCGGTGCCTCCGACCTCCTTGGCCAGCCCCTTGGCGAAGCCGATCACTCCGGCCTTGGCCGCGGCGTAGGCGGCGGCTCCGGGGCCGCCGCCGTCGTGGGCCGCCTGGGAGGCCATCAGCACGAAGCGGCCCGAGGCGCCCGCCTCCTTCAGGTACGGCAGTGCCGCCCGGCACGTGCGGAAGACGGAGAAGAGATTGACATCGACCACACTGTGGAAGTGCTCTTCGCTCATCTCGGCGACCGGAACCCGGCCTACGAGGTGCCCCGCGTTGGCCACCACGATGTCGAGTCCGCCGAGAAAAGCGACGCTCTCGTCGACGAGTCGCGTGACCTCGCCGGGGTCGGTGACATCAGCGGCGAGACATGCGGACTTCCGGCCCATCGCGATGATCTCGGCCACCACCCTCTCGGCGGCATCGGCGGAGTGTCCGTGATGAACGATCACGTCCGCGCCGGCCCTTGCCAGTCCGAGCGCGACCGATGCGCCGATTCCGTGGCCTGCACCGGTGACGAGCGCTCGGCGACCTGTGAGATCAAAAGGCATGAGAATTCTCCATGGTTATGTCGAAAAGAAAGAGGCGGGGCTATTTGATGCCTGAGTTGGCGAACCCCTGGACGAAGTAGCGCTGGGTGAAGAGGAACAGCACCACCATCGGAACGGTGGCCAGCGTCGTGCCCGCCATCAGGTACGCCCAGGCGTTCTGGTCGGCCTGCTGGAAGGCGGACAGACCCACCTGGATGACGCGCAGGTCGGTGTCGCTGGTGATGATCAACGGCCAGAGGAAGTTGTTCCAGCTGCTCTCGAACGTGAGCAGTGCGACGGTGGCGATAGCCGGCTTGACCAGTGGCGTCATCACCCGTGCGTAGATACCGAACTCACCCATGCCGTCGATGCGGGCGGCCTCCTCCAGCTCACGCGGCAGGGAGAGGTAGAACTGCCGGAACAGGAAGATGGCGAACGGCGTCAGCGCACCCGGGACGATCAGACCCCACCAGGAGTCGAGCCAGCCGTGCCCGCCTCGCCCCAGATAGTCGTTCCCGCCGAAGAACGGAATGCCCTTGGCTATCAGGTACTGCGGAACGATCTTGGTGTACGTCGGAATCATCATGGTGGCCAGCACCCCCATGAACACCACGGTCCGACCCCGGAACGCCACTCGGGCCAGGGCGTACCCCGCCATGGACGCCAGGGCCAGGTTGAGCGCCGTGTGTCCGAGCGAGATGAGCAGGCTGTTCCTGAAGTACGTGCCGAAGGGGGCGTATTCGAGCGCCTCGGAGTAGTTGCTCCAGTCCCATACCTGCGGAAGCAGGTTGGGAGGATAAGAGGCCAGGTCGGGATCGGTCTTCAGCGAGGTGATGACCATCCACAGGAAGGGGACGACCATCGCGAGCGACACCGCCACGAGCACCAGGTGCAGGGTCGTCCTCCGCAACCGGCGGGCGAGCAGCGGACGGTTCGCAAGCAGGGTCCCGCGAGCCGTGGCCCCCCGAAGGAGCTTCTCAGCGGACATCGTCTTCCTTTCCGGTGAGACGCCGGCTGATCAGCATCAGCACCAGCAGGAACGCGAACAGCACCACGCTCTGTGCGCAGGCCGCGCCCATGTTGAACTCCTTGAACGCCGTGCGGTAGATCTCGTAGGTCATGACCGTGGTCGAGTTGCCGGGCCCGCCGTCCGGTGTCAGCACGTACAGCTGGTCGAACGCCTGGAAGGAGTCGATGATCGACACCACCAGCACGAAGAACGTCGCCGGCTTCAGCAGGGGCAGCGTGATGGAGAAGAACTGCCGGATCTGCGAGGCTCCGTCGATCCGGGCCGCCTCGTACACGTCCTCCGGCATCGCCTGCAGGGCGGCCAAGTAGATGAGCATCTTGATGCCGATGCCCTTCCAGATGCTGACGATGATCACTGCGGTGAGTGCCCAGTCCGGGTCCGCGAGCCAGGTCGGCCCGTCGATGCCCGCCCAGCCGAGCATGGTGTTGACCACACCGAGCCGTGGTTCGAACATCCACATCCACACGAGCGCGATCGCCACCGTAGCGGTGACATGCGGCATGAAGACGGCGGTGCGGTACCAGGCGGCGGCCCGCATCTTCACGCTGAGCAGGATGGCCAGGACCACCGCGATGGCCATGGCGACGGGCACGGTGAAGAAGGTGAACACCACCGTGTGCCAGATGGAGGCGTTCCACGTCTCGTCGTTGAAGATCTCCTGGAAGTTGTCCAGGCCGTTGAACGTGACCGTGCCGGCGAGGATGTCGTAGTCGGTGAAGGCCAGCGCGAAGGTCGCGACCACGGGAATGCCGATCCACCAGACGAGGTGAATGACCGAAGGCGCGAGCATGAGCACCGCCGCCCGGCGCCGGTCGTGACCGAACTTCTTCGCACGGGGCGGGCGCCCGCTCCGGGAGGGCGCCGCACGCTTGGTGGAACGATGCACTACCGGCCCGTCCCTGCTGGTATCGGCGGCCGAGCTTGTGAACGTCGGCATCAGGCCCCCTTGGCGATGATCGCCTCGGCCTTCCCGGCAAGCCCGTGGAGGGCCTCGGCGGGAGTGGCCTTGCCGAGCAGGGCGCTTTCCAGCGCCGGCTTGAACTCCTCACGGATCTCGAGCCAGGTCGGCACCCCGCCCTCGGAGAAGGCGTGGTCGAGGTTGTCCACGGCGAAGGAGACGAGCTTGTTGCTCTTCACGTACGAGGAGTCGGCCGCGCTGAGGACAGCCGGGATGTTCCCACGTTGCTCGGCCGCCTGGGGCGACACCTTCTCGCCGGACAGGAACTCCACCAGCTTCTTGGCCTGCTCGGGGTGGCTGGTTTTCGCCGACATGGTGGCCAGCGTGCCGCCCTGGAAGAGCGCGGGACGCTGCTGGTTCAGCATGAATCCGGCGACCTTGTCCTCGGCGATCAGCTCGGGCGCGCTCTCGGAGATCTGCCGCCACATGTCGTTGTGGCCGATCATCATGGCCGACCGCCCCTGCACGAGAGGAGCGACGACGGCCCCCTTCTGGGTGAACCCGTAGTCCTCGATCTTGTCCGTACGGATGATGTCCACCATCCACTGGAGGGCGTCCACGGCTTCGTCGGAGTCGAGGACCGGCTTGCCGCCGTCGAACAGGTCGGCTCCGTGGGCCCACATCACAGGGAGGTAGGTCTGTCGGAGGTCGTTGCTGAGGATGTCGACGCCGGCCCGTGTCAGCTTGCCGTTCTTGCGGACCGTCAGCTCCTTCGCGATCTCCTTCAGCTCGGTGAGGTCCTTGGGCGGTGCGTCGATGCCCGCCTCGGCGAAGATGTCCTTCCGGTAGATGCCCATCCTGGTGTCGAGCAGGATCGGGCGGGCGTAGACCTTGCCGTCGTATACACCGGGCTGGGTCACACGGGGGTTGTACAGCCGGGCCAGTTCGTCCTCGGTCGTCTCCAGGTCGGCCAGAACCCCCTTCTCCGCGAAGGGCGGTATCCAGCCGACACCCATGAGCATGACGTCGTAGGGCTGACCGCCCACGATCGAGGTGGTCAGCTTCTCGTTGAGCTTCCCGTACTCGGTGTAGTCGACCTGGACGCTGACGCCGGGGTTGTCCTTCTTGAAGTCGGCAAGCAGGGACGTGAGGAGCTTCTGCCCGTCCGCGCGGTCGAAGATCGGCGTGAGCAGGCGCAGCGACGCACTGCCACCGCCCGACTTGCCGGGGGCAGCCCCGCCGCACGCGGTCAGTGCGGCGCCGGCAACCGCCGCGGCGCCCAGACCCAGCAGGCTTCGTCTGGACAGGGAAGAGGGATGTGAACGCATAACTGACTCCCGACAGCAGAGCATGCACTGGGTGGGTGAGACTTGCGTTGATCGCGGTGCACCGATTTACTGGTGCATCGATGCATGAGACTAGGAACACCCATACTTGATGTCAACATCGTGGAAACAATGGGTTTTCAAGGAGAGCGGGGGCAGCTGTGGCCGGAACAACGATTTACCAGGTGGCGCAGGAGGCGGGAGTCTCACCCAGCACGGTGTCCAATTTGCTCAACGGCCGCACCGGCAAGATGCTCCCGGAGACCAGGGCACGGGTCGAGACGGCGATCCGGCGTCTGGGCTACCGACCCAACCGGGCCGCCCAGCAGTTGCGTACCGGGCGGATCCAGATGCTCGGGCTCATCGTGCCGTCTGTCGCCAACCCGTTCTGGGGCACGTTCGCACGTCACCTCGAAGCCGCCGCCCTGGCCGAGGGTTTTTACATGCTCCTGTGCAACAGCGAGCGTGACCGAGACCGTGAGCGCCACTACGTCGAGGAACTCTGGGGCGACGGCATCGGCGGTGTGGTCCTGTGCTCCTCACTCCCGTCGCTCGACCACGTGAAGCCGACTGTCGAGGCGGGGCTCAGGCTGGTGGCCTTCGACCGCACCGCCCAACCCGGGGACCCGCACAGCGTGGTGAACATCGGGACGGACAACGTGCTCGGAATGCGCCTGGTCACAGAGCATCTGCTGGGGCTCGGACACCGCAGGCTGGCCTTCGTGTCCGGGTCGATCGGCAGCATCAACCGGGCCGAACGCTACAGCGGGTTCCAACAGGCCATCGAAGCCGCCGGCCTGCCCCCGGAGGCCGGGATCGTGTGGTCGGGAGCGGACACCCTGGACTTCGACGACCGGGACACGGCTGAGCTGGGACGCTCAGCAGCGCGCGAACTCCTGGCGGCCGCCAATCCACCGACCGCGATCGTCGCCATCAACGACATGTGCGCCCTCGGTGTCATCGCGGGCGTGAGGGAGGCTGGCCTGACCGTGGGCCGTGACATCTCGGTCGTGGGCTACGACGACATCATGCTCGCGAGCATGGCGATGCCCGGGCTCACCACCGTACGGCAGCCGGTGGAGGAGATGGCATCCACCGCGTTCACCAAGTTGAGACAGGGCATGGAGAGCACCGCTGACTCGGCAGGGCACTCCGTGCTCCACCGGCCCCGGCTCATCGTCCGTGACTCGACTGCCGCGTCGGCTGCCCTCGCCGTGAAGACTCCCGCGCACCAGGGCGGAACACGTTGAACGAGGACCCCTGAACCAGGAGTCCCGGGGAACCGCCCGACGGGCTCGAAACCGAGCCGCCTGGGCTACGGATCGCTGGTAGCGAACAACACTCTCCACAGCGGCGGTGGCCGGTCCACTGCCACAGCGCACTGACCGGCCGGGGCCGACCAGACATCCACAGCGGAGCCGATCCCGGGGACCTGCCCTCACGACACGCCTGCCATCCCTGCCGAGCCCTGGAGGCGATCCAGTTGAGTACGGGACGAGGAGCCGAATCCTCTTCCGCAGCCGCCGTCGGCGACGTTGCCGAAGCCCCCCTCTCCGGAGGATCCCTGTTCTCCTCGCTGAAGGTCAGGAACTACCGACTCTTCTTCCTCGGCCAGGTCGTCTCCAACAACGGCACCTGGATGCAGCGCATCGCCCAGGACTGGCTCGTGCTCAGCCTCACCGGCTCCGCAACCGCCGTGGGCATCACCACCGCCCTGCAGTTCCTGCCCCTGCTGCTCTTCGGACTGTACGGCGGCGTCCTCGTCGACCGCATGCGCAAGCGCCCCGTACTCGCCCTCACCCAGACAGTCATGGCGCTCACCGCTCTCGCCCTGGCCGCCTTCACGCTGACAGATCAAGTCCAGGTAGGGCACGTCTACGCCGCCGCGTTCGCAGTCGGCCTCGCGACCGTTCTCGACAACCCTGCCCGCCAGTCCTTCCTCTCCGAACTGGTCGGCCCGGATCAGCTACGGAACGCCGTCGGCCTCAACTCGGCGAACTTCCAGTCCGCCCGCCTCATCGGTCCCGCCGTGGCGGGACTGCTGATCACGGGCATCGGCACCGGATGGGCGTTCCTGCTCAACGGCCTCTCCTTCGTCGCACCCCTGACCTGCATGCTGCTGATGCGCACGGCTGAACTGCGCGCCGTCGAGCGCGCCCCGCGAGGCAAGGGACAACTACGCGAGGGACTTCGCTACGTCGCCGACCGCCCGGAGCTGCTGTGGACCATTGTTCTGGTCGGGTTCGTCGGTACCTTCGCCCTGAACTTCCCAGTCCATCTCTCCGCCTTCACCGACGACGCCTTCCACTCCGGTGCCGGTACCTACAGCCTCCTCAACACTCTGGTGGCAGCCGGCTCCCTGGCCGGTGCGCTGCTCGCCGCCAGGATCGGAACTGCAGGACTGAGACTGCCCTTCCTGGCCGCGCTGGCTTTCGGCATCGTGGAGATCGTGGCCGCCCTCACTCCGTCCCTGTGGAGCTTCGCTCTGCTCATGCTGCCCATGGGGCTGTTCGCCATGGTCGTCAACGTCAGCACGAACACCACCATCCAGACGTCGACCGACTCCACGATGCGGGGCCGTGTGACGGCCCTCTACATGATGGTCCTTCTGGGAGGCGCCCCCGTCGGCGCTCCGGTCGTCGGATGGATCACCGACACGTACGGGCCTCGCGTCGGCCTTGCGACGGCCGGCGCCGTGGCCGCCTGCACCGCCATGACAACAGGGCTCGTCCTGGCCAGGGTCGGCGGCCGTGGCGTGGCGATCGAGTGGAGCAGGCATCGCCTACGGGTTCGGATCACGTACCGGGAGTCAAGGCCGGAGAGAGAAGGCCCTGCATGACCCGAGCATCTACGCACGGGAATCCGGGGTGCGTCCGGACCCGCGGGCAGAACGAACCACATCCGACCTGGTCAGCCTTCGCCCTTGCGGCGCGCCGCCTCGTCCACGAAGGCCACCGCGGTGGACGGGTCGCCGGGCCCGTCCGGTGAGGGTCCAGCTGCGTCGACACCGTTCCGAGTTCCCGCACGCCACTCCTCTTCGAGGATGCCGAACACCAGGGAGTCCCGCCAGCCGTCCCGGATCCATGCCGTGTGTCGATGGTGCCCCTCGTACGTCATACCGAGCTTTGCCAGCACGCGGGAGGATCCAAGGTTTCGGGGGTCGCAGGTGGCGTGGATCCGGTGAAGCCCCAACTGGTCGAACCCGAGCGAGAGAAGCAAACGCCCGACTTCTGTGCCGATGCCTCGGCCCCATACCCGCGGATGCACGAGGTAGGAGATCTCACCCTGCCGCCGTGTGTGACTACGCACATGCAGCTCGCCCATACCGACGACGGCACCTCCGCAGCGGGCCACATGGGCGAACCGCCGCCGAGGTTCGTCCGACCACGCCGCGACCGCGGCCTTCACGAAGTGGCGCGTCTGATCCTCGGTGTTCGGCCCCCAGGGCTGGAAACGACAAGCCTCGGCGAGGCCGGCCCATGAGTGGACGTCCTGCCAGTCGTCGAAAGCGATCTTGTCCAAGGTCACCGAGTACTGGCTCATGGGTAGATCGTGTCAGACGGGTCGGGCAGGACGGCGCACTCAGGAAGCACGTCTGATCGCCCCTGGGCAGTGATCGCAGAAGGCGACGGAGCGGGATCGTCAACCCCCGCCGCCGCGTGGGCGTGGGCCTGGGCGGGCAGTGCTGTCCCTGCTGCTGGACGAGGATGGCCAGGGCGGCGATCGAGGTAACCGGCCGGGTGAGGCCGGCTGCGATCGCACCCCGGGCCACACCCCGCACCACGCCCTCCTACGCCCTGCACGAGGCTGGGCGCCCGGTGGCCGTCCCCCGCGGAGGGTCGCTGCTGATCGGCGCAGCGGGCCGCCTGGACCTGGTCCAACCGTGCCTGACCGAACAGCTCTCCCGCGCCGAGCTCACCTCCGCCCACCGCGTTGCCTCCGGCCTGCCGGACGAAACGGCGGTGCGGGGCGGAGTTCGGCCGAGTGCGCAGGTGGGGTCACCGGGCTGCTCCACTGGAGCAGGAGGCTCAGCATTCCGCTCGGCGGAGCGGGCTGAGGGCATGACGCAAAGGTGAACTGGCCGTCCGGCCTCTGGGCCAGGCCGACGGCCCCCGACCGTGTCGCTTTCATGTCCCGCGCAAGCACCCTGCTCCACCGTGCGGAGCAGTGATCGCGGCGACAGCCGCGGTGACGCCCTGGCGCAGTTCCGAGGCGTCCGCCCCGCATCGGGAGCGCAGGTTGACCCCGTGTGCCAGGAGTGCCAGGAACTCGGCTGAAGCCTCAAGGTCGACGCCCGGGTTCA
Source organism: Streptomyces sp. SM10 (assembly GCF_002910915.1). GTDB lineage: Bacteria > Actinomycetota > Actinomycetes > Streptomycetales > Streptomycetaceae > Streptomyces. The sequence continues at coordinate 50,250 of NZ_NEUF01000160.1, forward strand.
GCTGTCCCTTCGACCGCGCCACGGCGAGTGACGCGTGCATGGCTTTCCGGAGCTTGTCGTTCTGGCGCTCCAGAACGGCACGGATGTCCGCATCAGCGTTCTCGGCGCCGACGTGCGCATTGGAGATCATGCAGCCCCACCGCGCGTGCTCACCGGAGCACCGGGCATCGACAAGGGAGAGGAAGAAGTCGGTGACACCCGGCAGTCCCCGCTCGTCCTCGGCGAGCCGTTCGAGGCTCGGGGCGGACCGCTGCTCGGTGTACCGCTCCAGCGCTGCCAGGTAGAGCCGACGCTTGCCGCCGAAGGTGGCATACAGGCTGGACCGGCTCAAGCCGGTCACGTCGACCACGTCCTGGATTCCCGTGCCGGTGACGCCCTGCCTCCAGAAGATCCTCACCACAGCTTCGAGGACCGCGTCCGGATCGAAGTGCTTGACATCAGGCATGCTCACCCACCCTTCCCAGCCACAGAGGCCCAAGATACTCGCCTCCCGCACGGAACGGCGCTATCTTGAACCGATCGTTCCGAGATTTGCGTACCGGAAGGAAGCTCCCATGGGCCTCAACACAGAACTCCGCGCCTTCTACACCAGCCGTCAGGCAGACATACCCGATCACATCCGAGCGATCATGGAACGGGCCGGCCGCGACCTCGCCGAATCCGGACAGGCCGACCAGGCACTGCCCGTGGGGCACAGGGCGCCCGACTTCACCCTGCCATCGGCGGACGGGGGGACGGTTCGCCTTGCCGACCTCCTGGAAGCCGGGCCCGTGGTACTGACCTTCTACCGTGGCGCCTGGTGCCCGTACTGCAACCTCGCCCTACGCTCCCTCCAGCAGCACCTCGACGCCATGACCGAGCGCGGAGCCCGCCTCGTCGCAGTCTCACCCCAGATCGCCGACGAGGCCCTGTCCGTCGCGCAGAAGCACGCCCTCACCTTCGACGTGCTCAGCGACGTCGGTTCAGGTACCGCCAAGCAGTACGGCCTCGCCTTCGACCTGACGGACGAACTCGCCGCCGTGTACGACGGCTTCGGCATGGACCTCCACCGCGTCAACGGCGGTCACGCGCAGACCCTGCCGGTCCCCGCGACGTACGTCATCGACCAGGACGGCGTTATCCGTTGGACCTTCGTGGACACGGACTACACCACCCGCGCCGAGCCCGCCGACGTCATCGCGGCTCTCGACGCGCTGGGCACTCCGACCGCCTGAACCCGGTCATCGCTTGTCGGCGCATCGCCAACTCGGGCGTGCCCACCGCCTTGGTCGCCCTCAACGGCTGCTGCTCGGAAGGCGGCGCGGCGGACCGCCACGGGAACCCTCCCGAAGGGGCTGACGACCTCGGCCCGGCGCCGCAGCCCTCCGGCGACGGAGAGGGCTGCGGCGCCTCTGATCCCGCAGCCTGAAGTTCACCGCCACCACGATCGGCGGAATCCGTTCGATGCGAGGTCCCCGCGGGCAAGCCCACGTCGGCGTCGACATCGTCCGGCGGACGATCGCCGGAACACTCGAAGATGCCGGCCCTGCCGTCCTCGCGGCTGGACTCCACCCGCCCGGCCGGCCACAGCGCGACATCTCCCCCTTTGGACCTGCACCACCCAGGGTGCGGGCGGCGCTATGCCTGCCGCTCGGCGAGGGCGGACAGGGCTGCGTCCAGTCGGCGGGTGGCGTCTTCGGCAATGGGCTCGAGGGCGTCCTGGCCGGTCAGAGTGACCATCGTGGCGGGGTCGAGGGCCTGGACCGCGATGCGCGCACCGTCGCTACGGACGACGACGTTGCAGGGCAGCAGCAGGCCGATGGAGCGGTCGACCTCGATCGCCTGGTGGGCGAGCGGCGGGTTGCAGGCACCGAGGATCAGGTAGTTCTCCATCTCGTGGCCGAGCTTCTCCTTGAGCGTGGCCCGCACGTCGATCTCGGTCAGAATGCCGAAGCCCTGGTCGGCCAGGGCCTCGCGTACGGCCCTCACGGCCTCCTCGAAGTCGCTGTCCACGTACACGGTGCGGCTGTAGGTCATCGTCATCGCCTCTTCCTCGTCCGCTGGTCCCACTTCACGCGGAGGTCTCCGGGTACCCGCCCGGTTACGACCACTTCCTCACGAAACATACCCCCCGGGGTACAGATGTCACGGTGAAGAAAGATACCCATCGGGGTATTTTCCACGCGAAAGGGGTATCCGCGTGTTCTTCGTTGACACCCTTGAGCTCGCCGCGGGCATCCGCCGGCACCCCGCCCGCCGGCTGTCCGCCGCCATCGGCACCGGCCTCGCCTTCTCCGCCGCCACCAACACCTGCGGCATGGCCGCCGCCCTCGCCGAACTCCCCCACAACCAGCCCCGCACCACCGACCTGGACGCCACACTGCGAGCACTGCAGGGCTGACGCACCGTCGACACCAAGGATCTGGGGGCCAGTTGGCCTGACCCCGCTCAGCGCCCTTCGGCCGTCGGCCCTGCCCAGAGCCACTGCCACGGGGTGAGTGGGAGGATCGGTGCCGGCCTCGTGGGCCTCGCGCCGCATCGCCGCGACGGCTGGGACGAGTGCACGCGTGGGACGTTCCGCCATCGGAACCCGGCGGGCAGGGCGCAGGCCTCCGTGTACGCAGCTGTCACCCGCTTGCCGGGTGAAGTCTCCGCAGCCCGTCCGGGCTGCGCCGTCGACGTGGAGGATCGTGTGCTCACAGCACAGCAGTGGATCGAGACCCTGGAACTCGAACCGCACGTGGAAGGAGGGTACTTCCGGCGTACCTTCCAGGCGGATCACCGCCCTCCGGTGAGGACCCGGCAGGGCGAGCGCCTGTTGCTCACCTCCATCCACTACCTGCTCACCGAGGAGTCACCTGTCGGGTACTGGCATCTCGACCAGTCGGACATCCTCCACTTCCATCACTCCGGCGCCCCACTCACCTACCACCTGATCCACCCGGACGGCCGGGCGGAGTCCGTCGTCCTCGGCCCTGACCCGTACCGCGGTCAGGTCCTGACCCTCGCCGTTCCCGGCGGTGTGTGGAAGGCGACCTGTCTCGGCGGCGGGGACCACGCCCTGATCAGCGAGGCGGTGGCCCCCGGCTTCGACTACGCCGACATGACGCTCGGCCGCCCCGACGAACTGGCCGCCCGCTTCCCCCGGCACGCGGCGCTGATCCGGCGCTACTGCCGTCCGGACTCCCCTCCGAGAAGCGACTGACCGGGGGCGTGCGTGGCCTGGAGCCCACGGCGGCGAACCGGGACGTACCGCGGCTCGGCCGCCCCGGCGTGCTCCTCCGTCGCTCCGCTTCCGTCCGGCCGACGTTTCGGTCATCGGCCGAGGGGCAAGCGGCGGTCATGGACAGAAATGATGACGTTGTGGAGACCCGCGGGGACGAACACCACGTGGTGCTGTCGGCGGACACCAACGGGGACGGCAAGGCCGATGTCTGGATGACGGACACGACCGGCGACGGCAAGGCGGACGTCTACCAGTTCGACACCACCGGTGACGGCGAGATCGACGTCACCATGGTCGAGCGCGCGGACGGGGCCGGCGAGGACCGCGTCGTGGTCGAGGGGGACGGCGGACATCCGGTGGAACCCTGAGCGCCCACGCACCTGGCCCACCTCCCTGCACCTGTGTCCGGGACTCCTCGCAGGAGTCCCGGACACAGGTGCAGGGACAGGCAGCGTGTGAGGCTCCTCGGAGGGCGCTGCTCCGACGTTCCGGTCATCGCTCCCATCCGGGCTCCGAGGCCGTTCTTACCTCCGAGTAACATCAAGGCCCGCCACCCCCGGCCGAGTTCCAGGAGTCCCGTATGGCACGCGTCCCGTTCGCCCCGCGCTCGCCCCTGCTGCTCGCCGGTCTGATGGCCGCGGCCGGGGTCGCGCACTTCGCCGCACCCACGTCCTTCGACGGGATCGTGCCACGCAGCCTGCCCGGCGACCCGAGGACCTGGACCCGGGCCAGTGGCGCCGTGGAGCTGGCGCTCGCGGCGGGGCTCGCCGTGCCGCGCACCCGGAGCATCAGCGCCCGCGCCACCGCTCTCTTCTTCGTCGGCGTCTTCCCCGCCAACGTCAAGATGGCGTACGACTGGCGCGACCGCCCCGCACCGGCCCGGGCACTCGCCTACGGCAGGCTGCCGCTCCAGATCCCGCTCTATCTGTGGGCCCGCGCGGCGAGCCGCCCCACGACCGGCTGAAGCGCCCCGCCGCCGGCCGCCCTCCCGGTACGTGCGGCGGCCCTTCAGGCGCCCCGCCGCACGCCGTGGTCGACGGATCGCCGCACGACGCGGACTTCGGCGCGACAGTCTGCTGATGGGGAAGCGCGCCCACGGTCGCCTAACGTCGCCCGCATGACCGAGTTCACCACCTTCGCCCTGCACATCCCCGACGCCGACCTCGAGCCGGACCCGCTCGATCCCTCGCAGATCCTCGAAGGGACACCGGAGGTGTCGGGAAAGGTCCTCTGGGAGTCCGAGGACGGCCGGCGGATCCGCGGCATCTGGCAGATCACCCCGGGCGTGGTGACGGACACCGAGGCGGACGAGCTCTTCGTCGTCGTCAGCGGTCGCGCCACCATCGAGGTGGACGGCGGCCCGGCCCTCACCGTGGGGGCCGGCGACCTATGCGTCCTGCGCGAGGGCGACCGCACCACATGGACCGTCCACGAGACCCTGCGCAAGGCGTACGAGATCACCCTGCCCTGACGTACGCCATGATCGCCGTGACGTGCAGCGCCGACCGCGGCTGTCGGCCCGCGGTCGGCGCTGCACGTCACGGTCGGCCACCGCCCGGTGCGCGCAGGTGACGCACCGGGCGGTGGCGGTGGGTCAGGAGGCCACGAAGCGGGCGATCCGGCCCAGCGTGAGGGTGTCCGTCAGGTACCCGATGTGGGTCTGGCAGAGCACGTTGTTGTTCGTCGCGCCGTCCAGCTTGGTGCTGGTGTACGGGATGATGATGCCGTCGCACGCCGAGTACCAGGTGGCGTACTTGGTGGCGCCGGGGGTCTCGTCACCCGAGCTGATCTGGGAGATGAAGGAGGAGCCCGGGTACATCTGCTGGCAGGTCGTGTAGATCAGACAGGCACTGGCGAACGTGGTGCCGTGGTTGGCGCCGGCGATCGAGGCGAGGTGGCTGACGCTGGTGTTGCCGCCCAGCACCTTCAGGTAGTACTGGCTGACCAGGCCGCCCATCGAGTGGTTGACGATGGCGACCTTGCTCGCACCGGTCTGCGACTTCACGTTGTTCACGAAGGAAGCCAGCCCCTGCGCGTTGGTGATGTTGTTGCCGTACGAGTTGTAGTCGTACGTGAAGAGCTTGGAGCTGGACCAGCCGTTGAGCTGGAAGACGCCCTTGGCCGTGACCCAGTTCGACGCGTTGCCCGTGTACCCGTGGACGAAGACGACCGGGGTGCTGGTGGACAGCGCCTGGGCGGTGGACGCCGCCGGTGCGGCTCGGGTGGCGGTGTCGGCCGCGCCGGCCGTCGATGCCGAGGAGAGCATGGTGAACGCGACCATGACGGCTGCGAGGACGCCGAGAAGCCGGCGCGGTGTACGACGACGCATGGAGCACTCCTGACGAGGATGCGGGTGCTTGACGCCACCAGACTCCTGGGGGTGGGGCACGGACACCATCGGTGAAATCACCAGTACGTGCGGACGGCCGGGCAGCCCCGACTCGGCACCGCCCGCACCCGGACCCCCGCGGTCCGAGTACGGTCCCGGGGAGCCCCGGTGAAGCGACGGCTCAGTCGTACTGCCTGGCCACCCAGTCGTACCAGGCGTCCATCCCGTCACCGGTGGTCGCGGACACGGACAGCAGCCTCAGGCCGGGGTTGACCGAACGGGCGTACTCCTCGCAGCGCTCGACATCGAAGTCGACGTGGGGCAGGAGGTCGGTCTTGTTGATGACGACGAGGTCGGCCGCCGCGAACATGTACGGATACTTCAGCGGCTTGTCGGTGCCCTCGGTCACCGAGATGACCACGACCTTGCTGCTCTCGCCCAGATCGAACAGGGCGGGACAGACCAGGTTCCCCACGTTCTCGACGAGGACGAGCGTGCCGGGCGCCGGAGCCAGGTCGGTGAGCGCGTCGGCCATCATCCCGGCGTCGAGATGACAGCCCGCCCCGGTGTTCACCTGCACCACCGCGCAGCCCGCGCGCTTGATCCGCTGGGCGTCCAGCAGTGTCTCCTGATCGCCTTCGACCACGGCCACGGGGCGTGTGCCGGCCAGGCCGCGGATGGTGCGTTCCAGAAGTGTCGTCTTGCCCGCACCCGGTGAACTCATCATGTTCACGGCCACGACCCCGCGGTCGGCGAGCCAGGTGCGGTTGCGCTCGGCCAGGGCCTCGTTCTTGGCGAGCACCCGCCGCTCCAGGGTGATCGTCTCGCTGCCCGCCGCAGGGTCGGGAACGTGGCTGCGGGTATGGCTGTGGTGCACACCGTCATGGTCGTGGAGCAGGGCGATCCGGGTGCCCACCCCGCCGTCGCCCTGATCGGCACATCCGCAGGTTCCGCACATACGTCAGCCCACTCTCATGGAGATGATCTCTAGTTCCCGCCCCGACGTGACGTCGACATCGGCGCTTCCGCACGGGCACAGCAGTACCAGATCGTTCAGCGTGAACTGATCGCCGCAGCTGCGACACCGTGCTGTTCCCTGCGGCTGGTCGATCTCGAGGACCGCCCCCTGCGCGACCGTCCCCTCGGTGACCAGGTCGAAGCAGAAGCGCATCGAGTCGGGCACCACCGCCGTCAATGCGCCCACCCGGACCCGGACCACATGGACACGGCGTCCCGAGGCACGTTCGCATACGGCGTCAACCATGCTCCGGGTAATAGACAATTCGTGCACGCGCCCTCTTCTCCGCACCCCTCGCGACCGGCCGACAGAGCCGAGAATTCACTCTCCCGGCCTACGCATCACCCTGCGCATTGTTCACCGTCCGACGAGAATTCGGATTGCGAATTCCCGTGTTGACAGGGCATTCCCGGTGATCCTAGATGGTAGCAATGTGACGGCACCGTGCCCGTACCTCCGAAACATTTCCGGCGGCGCGAGGGCAAGGAGCCATCGGCGATCCGGAAGGTGGCACCCCTATGCCGACGGACGAAGCACTGCGCGCGGAGGACACGCTGATCCACGTGCTGTGGATCAACGCGGGTCTCAGCTGCGACGGCGACTCGGTGTCGCTCACCGCCGCCACCCAGCCGAGCATCGAGGAAATCGCTCTGGGAGCGCTGCCCGGCCTTCCGAGGATCGCCGTGCACTGGCCGCTCATCGACTTCGAGTGCGGCCCCACCGGCGGCGCCGACGACTTCCTGGAGTGGTTCTTCAAGGCGGACCGCGGAGAGCTGGATCCCTTCGTCCTCGTCGTCGAGGGGTCCATCCCCAACGAGAAGCTGCACGACGAGGGCTACTGGTCCGGGTTCGGCAACGACCCGGCCACCGACCAGCCGATCACCACCAGCGAATGGCTCGACCGGCTGGTGCCCAAGGCCACCGCGGTGGTCGCCGTGGGGACCTGTGCCACCTACGGCGGCATCCACGCCATGGCGGGCAACCCGACCGGCGCCATGGGTGTACCGGACTACCTGGGCTGGGACTGGAAGTCGAAGGCCGGGATCCCGATCGTCTGCGTCCCGGGTTGTCCGATCCAGCCGGACAACCTCTCCGAGACCCTCACCTACCTGCTCTACATGGCGACGGACCAGGCCCCGATGATCCCGCTGGACGACGCGCTGCGGCCGACCTGGCTGTTCGGCCAGACGGTGCACGAGGGCTGCGACCGCGCCGGCTACTACGAGCAGGCGGACTTCGCGACGGAGTACGGCTCACCGAAGTGCATCGTGAAGCTGGGCTGCTGGGGTCCGACGGTGAAGTGCAACGTGCCCAAGCGTGGCTGGATGAACGGCATCGGCGGTTGCCCGAACGTCGGCGGCATCTGCATCGGCTGCACGATGCCGGGCTTCCCCGACAAGTTCATGCCCTTCATGGACGAGCCGCCCGGCGGAAAGCTCTCCACGAACGCGGTCGGGCCCTACGGCTCGACGATGCGCCGTCTGCGCCGGCTCACCACGCACACCCTCGACCGGGAGCCCAAGTGGCGCAAGCCCGGGCCGGAGCTGACCACGGGAGCCACCCGCACCTGGTGACGCACCGTGCCCCCACCACCGATCGCGACGAACAGAAGGACGAGACGGCGCTATGACGGCGACGCAGCACAAGGGCGGAAGCGGTAGGTCAGGCAAGGACGAACTCGTGGAGATGGCATGGGACCCCATCACCCGCATCGTCGGCAGTCTGGGCATCTACACGAAGATCGACTTCAAGCAGCGGGTGGTGGCCGAGTGCCACAGCACGAGTTCGATCTTCCGCGGCTATTCGGTCTTCATGAAGGGCAAGGACCCGCGGGACGCACATTTCATCACCAGCCGCATCTGCGGAATCTGCGGAGACAACCACGCCACGTGTTCCTGCTACGCACAGAACATGGCCTACGGCGTCAAGCCGCCGCACATCGGTGAATGGATCGTGAATCTCGGCGAGGCAGCCGAGTACATGTTCGACCACAATATCTTCCAGGAGAATCTGGTCGGGGTCGACTACTGCGAGAAAATGGTCGCGGAGACCAATCCCGGTGTGCTGGAACAGGCGAACAGGACTCCGTCCCCGCACGGCGAGGATCACGGGTACAAGACCATCGGCGACATCATGCGGTCGCTCAATCCGTTCACCGGCGAGTTCTACCGCGAGGCACTCCAGGTGAGCCGGATGACCCGCGAGATGTTCTGTCTCATGGAGGGCCGCCACGTCCATCCCTCCACGCTCTACCCCGGCGGCGTGGGCACGGTGGCGACCATCCAGCTGATGACGGACTACATCACACGTCTGCAGCGGTACGTCGAGTTCATGAAGAAGGTCGTGCCGATGCACGACGATCTCTTCGACTTCTTCTACGAGGCGCTGCCCGGCTACGAACAGGTCGGCAACCGCCGCATTCTCCTGGGCTGCTGGGGTTCCTTCCAGGACCCCGAGCACTGCAACTTCAAGTACCAGGACATGACCGAGTGGGGCCGGAAGATGTACGTCACCCCGGGTGTCGTCGTCGACGGGAAGCTGGTCACCACCGACCTGGTCAAGATCAATCTGGGCATCCGCATCCTGCTCGGCTCGTCGTACTACGGCGACTGGGAGGACCAGGAGATGTTCGTGACCCACGACCCGCTGGGCAACCCGGTCGACCGCCGCCACCCGTGGAACCAGCACACCAACCCGCAGCCGCAGAAGCGGGACCTGGACGACAAGTACAGCTGGGTGATGTCGCCGCGCTGGTTCGACGGCAAGGACTACCTCGCCCTCGACACGGGCGGCGGCCCCCTGGCACGGCTGTGGACCACGGCGCTGGCCGGGCTGGTCGACATCGGCTACGTCCAGGCCACCGGCAGGAGCGTGAAGATCAACCTGCCGAAGACCGCGCTCAAGGGCCCGGTGGAGCTGGAGTGGCACGTCCCCCGGTGGAGCAACACCATCGAGCGCAACCGGGCGCGCACCTACTTCCAGGCGTACGCGGCAGCCTGTGCCCTGCACTTCGCGGAGAAGGCCCTCGTGGAGATCAGGGCCGGGCGGACCAAGACCTGGGAGAAGTTCGAGGTTCCGGAGGAGGGCATCGGCTGCGGCTTCACCGAGGCCGTGCGCGGGGTGCTCTCGCACCACATGGTGATCAAGGACGGCAAGATCGCCAACTACCACCCCTATCCGCCGACGCCGTGGAACGCGAGCCCTCGCGACACGTACGGCACACCGGGCCCCTACGAGGACGCGGTGCAGGGCCAGCCGATCTTCGAGGAGAACGACCGGGAGAACTTCAAGGGCATCGACATCATGCGCACGGTGCGCAGCTTCGACCCGTGTCTCCCCTGCGGGGTCCACATGTACCTCGGTGAGGGCAAGAAGCTGGAAGTGCTGCACTCTCCGACCCAGTCCGCGGGGGCCTGACGTGGCCGACCACGCCGGACAGGGACCGAACGACACGGCGGCACCGCAGTGGCGCGCCACCGGTGAACGCATCGACACCCTGATCGCCGCCAGTTCGTCGGGCGGGGCCGTCGCCCGCGAGCGCAGTGAGGAACTGGTCCGCCTGGTGACGGACTTCTACGGGGCCGGGCTGGAGCGGCTGCTGGAGGTCCTGCACGAGCGCGACCGGCTGGACGACGGCGTGCTGGCCGCGCTGGCCGCGGACGACCTGGTGGCCAGTGTCCTGCTGGTGCACGGTCTCCACCCGTACAGCGTGGAGACCAGGACCGAGCGGGCTCTGGAGAGCGTACGGCCGTACCTGGGCTCGCACGGAGGGGACGTGGAACTGCTCGGCGTGTCCGGCGAGGGTGTCGTCCGGCTCCGGCTGCTGGGCTCCTGCGACGGCTGTCCGTCGTCGTCGGCCACCCTCAGGCTGGCCGTCCAAGGCGCCGTCGAGGCGGCGGCACCCGAGATCACCTCGATCGAGGTCGAGACGGAGGACCGGGCCGAGGGCTCCGGGCCGGTGGTCCCCGTCGACGCTCTCTTCGCGCGGCTGCACGAAGGGGCGCCGGGCGAAGGCGACTCCGGGCAGTCCGACGGGTCGGGTGCCTCCTGGCATGCGGTGCCGGAGCTGGCCGCCCTGGAGTCGGGCACCGTGCTGTGCCGCGACGTCGCGGGGGTTCCGGTGCTGGCCTGCCGGGTCGGGGCCGACCTCTTCGCCTTCCTCGACCGCTGCGCCCGGTGCGACAGGACGATGACGGACTCGGTCCTCGCCCGTCGCCTGGGCGGCGGTTCCGGCGACGCGGTGCTCCGGTGTCACAACTGCCGTACGCATTACGACGTGCGGCGGGCGGGCGCCTGCGTCGACGCCGAGGAGGACCTGCACCTGGACCCGCTGCCACTGCTGGCGGACGGCACGGGTGTCTCGGTGGCGGTGCCCACGGCGGTGGCGACGTGATCCTCCAGGGACGGCCCTCCTCCCCCGCAGCCTCACTGCTGCGCATCAGCCGGCGGCGGCCGGCGCCGGTCGCGGGAGAGCGCTGCGAGATGTGCGCCGAGCCCGTCGGACACGAGCACGCGCACGTGGTGAACCTGGACGGCAGGGCCTTGATGTGCACCTGTCGGCCTTGCTACCTGTTGTTCGGCGAGGAGGGGGCTCGGCAGAACTACCGCGCCGTTCCCGAGCGTTATCTCTCCTTCGAGGGCACCGCCCTGGACGAGCGCACCTGGGACGAGCTCCAGATCCCGGTCGGCCTCGCCTTCCTCTTCCGCAACTCCGTCCAGGACCGCACCATCGCCTTCTACCCGGGACCCGCGGGTGCCACCGAGTCCGAACTCCCGCTGGACGCCTGGGACACCATCGTCGGGTCCCACCCCGGGCTGGCCGTGCTGCGCCCGGACGTGGAGGCGCTGCTCGTGCGGCGTACACAGGACGGGCAGGACTGCCACCTGGTGCCCATCGACGCCTGCTACCACCTGGTCGGCCGACTGCGCACGGTATGGCGCGGTTTCGACGGCGGACGGGAAGCACACGAGGCGATGAACGCCTTCTTCTCGGACGTACAGCGGCGCAGCCGGCCCGCCGACATGGCGGGTGCGCCATGAACGGGCTGGGATTCTCCGTGCTCGACGTGGTGGCGGAGCCCTACACCGTCGTACCTCAGCTGACGGCGCGGCTGCGGATCACCGACGGATCCGGCGATCCGGTCCACGCGGTCGTGCTGCACTGCCAGGTCCGGATCGAACCGCAGCGCAGGCACTACGACGAGGCGGAACGCGAAGGGCTGCGCGGTCTGTTCGGTGAGCAGGACCGGTGGAGCGACACCCTGCGGCCCTTCAAGTGGATGCAGTGCGACACCACCGTGCAGGGATTCACCGGCACGACCGACGTCGACCTCGCGCTGCCGTGCACCTACGACTTCGACGTCGTCGGGTCCCGCTATCTGCACGCGCTCGCCGACGGGACGGTCCCGCTGAGCCTGCTGTTCTCCGGGACGGTCTTCTCCAAGGGCCGTTCGGGCTTCGGCGTGCGCCAGGTGCCGTGGGACTGCGAGGCCAGGTACGCGATGCCGGTCTCCGTGTGGCGGCGCATGATCGCGTCGCACTACCCCAACTCCGGCTGGATCCGACTGGGTCAGGACTCGCTCGACGCTCTGGCCGGCTTCCGTGCCCGGCGCGGGCTGATCAGCTGGGACGAGACGCTGAGCACGCTGCTGGCCGGGACCGACGAGGTGGTGGCATGACATCGGCACACGCCTCGGCGTCCTTCGGGCCGGTGGATCTCGATCAGGTCCGCACGGTGGCGGACGCGGTGCTCTACGAGGGCTATCTGCTCTACCCGTACCGTGCCAGCTCGCACAAGAACCGGTCACGCTGGCAGTTCGGGGTCCTCGGACCTCCTTCGGCCGCGCCGGCCAGCTTCGGCGAGGATCCGGGCCTGGCCGTGCAGTGCCTGCTCACCGCGCCCGGGACCGCGCCCGCGACGGTCGTGGTCCATCTGCGCTTCCTCCAGTTGCAGGTCCGGGAGGTGCAGCGGTACGCCGACGACGGCAGCCCCGCACCCGTCGCCTCCTTCCGCGTGGGCGGCGAGTCGGTGCTGACCTGGGACGAGGCGGTCGAGCGCGAGATCACGCTTCCCGTGGGCGCGTTGACGCAGTCCTACGACGAGCGGCACACCGTCCCCGGCGGCGAGGACATCGAGGAGCTCAGGGACGCCGAAGGCACGCGAATCGGCCGTATCGTGCGGCGTCGTGAAGAGTTGACGGTGCGCATCCGGACCTTCGCGGAGGCCGACGACGGCTTCGTCCGGCTGTCGGTGGCGGTCGGCAACGAGCATCCGCACACGGCTGCCGACAAGGACGCCGCGATCCGGGCCTCGCTGATCGGCACGCATGTCATCGTCCAGGCACGGGGCTCCACGTTCGTCTCGCTGCTCGACCCGCCCGCCGACGCGGCCGCCGCTGCCGCCCGCTGCCGGCAGAGGCGCTGCTGGCCGGTGCTGGCAGGCGCGAAGGGGAGCGCCGACACCGTGCTCGGCGCTCCGATCATCCTGTACGACCACCCGGAGATCGCCGAGCAGAGTCCCGGGGCCCTCTTCGACGCCACGGAGATCGACGAGATTCTCACACTGCGGGTCATGACCATGACTGATCAGGAGAAGGCCGAGGCCCGGGCCACCGATCCGCGGGCCAGGGAGATCGTCGACCGCTGCGACGCGATGTCGGCCGCGGACCTCCAGCGACTGCACGGCCTGCTGCGCGACCCGCACGCGCCGGGCGGCGTCCCCTGCCCCGTACCCCCGCCGCCCGGACCCGACGTCCGGGACGCGGAGCCCGCGGCCTTCGACACCGGCGGCGCGCCGTGGTGGGACCCCGCCGCGGACGCGTCGGTCAGCCCGGACGAGGACACGGTGGTCATCGGCTCGGTGTCCGTCGGCAAGGGCAGCCTCGTGCGGGTGCATCCCTCGCGGCGGGCCGACGCCCAGGACATCTTCTTCGCGGACCAGGTGGCGCGGGTCACCGCGGTCCTCTCGGACGTCGACGGCGGGACCCATGTCGCGGTGGTGCTGGTCGACGACCCGGCGGCGGACATGCACGACTGGTACGGCCGTTACTTCTACTTCGCCCCCGACGAACTCGAACCACTGCCGGCGGACAGCGCCGCGCACCACCGAGAGGAGAGCCCCTCATGAGGACCCTGGGCAGGATCACCGCAGGGCTGGCAGCCGCCACCGCGGTGGCGGGACTCGTCGTCGGAGTCCTGTCGATCCCCGACGTCCGCCGCTACCTGCGCATGCGCGCGATGTGACCGGCGTGTCCGGGGGCGTGCTCGTGGCGGGCATCGGCAATCTCTTTCTCGGCGACGACGGCTTCGGGCCCGAGGTGGTGAGGCGGTTCGCCGGGTGCGGCACCGTGCCGCCGCACGTACGCGCGGTCGACTACGGCATTCGCGGCATGCATCTGGCCTACGACCTCCTCGACGGCTACGACACGCTGATCCTGGTCGACGCCTGCGCCGCACAGGAACCGCCCGGCACGGTGACCGTGCTGGAGGTCGGTGCCGACGACCTCGGCACCGGCGAGTTCGACGCGCACGGGATGGATCCGGTGGCGGTGCTGGGCAACCTGGACGCACTGGGCGGCACGCTGCCCCTCACCTACGTCGTCGGCTGTGTGCCGGCCGACCTGAACGAGGGCATCGGGCTCTCCGGACCGGTGGCGGCCGCAGTGCCGGAGGCCATCGCCGCCGTGCACGCGCTGCTCGGCTCCGCGGTACCCGAGACCATGAAGACCCGGAGGGCGTGACATGTGTCTGGGCATTCCCGGACAGGTCGTCGAGATCGTGGACGGCTACGCCGGTCAGCTGGCGCTGGTCGATGTCGAGGGGGCACGTCGGCGGGTCAACATCGGCATGCTGGAGACGGCTCCGGACAGCGGCGACTGGGTGCTGCTGCACATGGGCTTCGCTCTGGAGGTCATCGACCGGACCGAGGCCAGGAAGGCCCTGTCCGGCCTGGAGATGATGGGGCGCGGCGGCGGGCCGGTCCGGCGGCGCTTCGAAGTGCGGGGTGTCGTCCAGGGCGTCGGATTCCGGCCCTTCGTCTACGCGACCGCGGCCGAGCTGTCGCTCTCCGGTTCCGTCGCGAACGACGCGGTCGGGGTGATCGCCGAGGTCGAGGGGGACGCCGAGGCGGTGGAGGAGTTCGGGCGGCGGCTGCGGTCGGAGCCGCCACCACTGGCGCTGGTGGAGTCCGTGACGGCCTCCGAGCAGGACCCGCAGGGCGGCACCGGGTTCACCATCGACCGGTCCGGCGGCCACGCGGCCGGAGGGGCACGCACGCTGGTCTCCCCCGATGTCGCCACATGCCGGGCGTGTCTGGACGAGATGACCGACCCCGCGGACCGGCGCTACCGCCACCCCTTCATCACCTGCACCCACTGCGGGCCACGCTTCACCATCGTCACCGGCACGCCGTACGACCGGGCCGCGACGACGATGGCGGACTTCCCGCTGTGCGAGGAGTGCCGGGCGGAGTACGAGGACCCGGGCGACCGCCGCTTCCACGCACAGCCCATCGCCTGCCGCGTGTGCGGGCCCCGGCTCGAACTGGCCACCAAGGGCGGCCCGGCGCACCTCACGGACGAGGACGCGCTGCGCGCCGCGCGCGTGCTGCTCGCCGACGGACGCATCCTGGCGGTCAAGGGGCTCGGCGGCTACCACCTCGTGTGTGACGCGGGTGACGCGGACGCGGTCGCCGAACTGCGCCAGCGCAAGGGGCGCGGCAGCAAGCCGTTCGCGGTGATGGCGCGCGATCTCGATGTGGCCCGGCGCATGGCCGCGGTCTCCGAGGACGAGGAAGACCTGCTCACCGGCGTCCGCCGCCCGATCGTCCTCCTCGCGCGCCGGGCGGCGCAGGGGGAATCGGAGGTGTGCGACGCCGTCGCACCCGGCAGCCCCGACCTCGGCGTCATGCTGCCGTACACCCCGCTGCACGTCCTGCTGTTCGGGATCGGCGACGACACGCCGGGGCCCGATGTGCTGGTCATGACGTCGGGCAATCGGTCCGGCGAGCCGATCGTCACGGACGACGCCCGCGCCGTGAAGGAGCTGGCTCCGCTGGTCGACGGGTGGCTGCGGCACGACCGGCGTATCCATGTGCCGTGCGACGACTCGGTCAGCCGCTTCGTGGCGGGTGCCGAGCTGCCGCTGCGCCGGTCGCGGGGTTACGCGCCACTGCCGTTGGCACTGCCCTTCGACGTGCCGCCGGTGCTCGCGGCCGGCGCCGACCTCAAGAACACCTGTGCACTGGCGCAGGGGCGCTACGCCTGGGTCAGCCAGCATGTGGGAGACATGGACGACCTGGCCACCGTGGACGCGCTGAGCGGGACCGTGGCCCATCTGGAGGCGCTCACCGGTGTGGAGCCGGGTCTGCTCGCTGCCGACCGGCACCCCGGCTACCGGTCGGGCGACTGGGCGCGCGCCCGAGCGGCGGGCCGCCCGGTGCGAACGGTCCAGCACCACCACGCCCATGTGGCTTCGGTGATGGGGGAACACGGAGTCGGCCCGGCCGAGGAGGTGATCGGGGTCGCCTTCGACGGTACGGGGTACGGGACCGACGGCGCGGCGTGGGGCGGCGAGATGCTGCTCGCCGGGTACGCCTCGTTCCGCCGGGCCGCGCACCTGGCGTACGTGCCGCTGGCCGGCGGTGACGCGAGCGTGCTGCGGCCCTACCGGATGGCGCTCGCCCATCTGCATGCCGCCGGTGTCGCCCTCGACGAGGACCTGCCCCCCGTGCGGGCCTGCCGCGAGGGTGAACAGGCCGTCCTTCAGCACCAGTTCACGACCGGCTTCGGCTGCGTGCCCACCTCCAGCATGGGCCGGCTCTTCGACGCGGTCGCCTCGTTGGTCGGAGTCCGCCAGGAGGTCGACTACGAGGCCGAGGCCGCCGTCGGTCTCGAAGGCCTGGCCAGAGCCGCCGGACCGCCGCCCGCCGGACTTCCCGACCGCTACGCCTTCGCCGTCCGGCCCGCCGCGGGCCCGTCCGGAACGGAGCCCGCCGTCGCCGACGCGGCGCCGGTGATCCGTGCGGTGGTGGCCGATCTGCGGGCGCACGTACCACCGGAGGAGATCGCCGCACACTTCCATGCCTGCGTGGCCACGCTCGTCGCCGACCTCGCGGACCTCTGCCGGCAGCGGTCCGGACTGGAGAGAGTCGCGCTGGGGGGCGGGGTGTTCCAGAACGCCGTGCTGCTCGAAGCGGTCCAGCACGTCCTCACCGAACGGCGGTTCACCGTACTGCGGCCCCGGCTGCTGCCGCCCAACGACGGGGGTATCGCCCTCGGCCAGCTCCTGATCGCCGCGTCGGACTGAACGGGCGCGTCGGCGGAACCACGCAGGATCAGCACCACAAGAGGAAGAAGAGCAGCATGTGTCTGGCAGTTCCCGGGCGCGTCCTCGGCACCACCGAGGTGGACGGCACGGTCATGGCCGACGTCGACTTCGGCGGGGTGCGCAAAGAGGTGTGCCTTCAGTACATCCCCGACGCCGCAGTGGGTGAATACGTGGTCGTCCACGTCGGATTCGCCATTCAGCGTCTCGACGAGGAGTCGGCCCTGCGGACGCTGGCCGATTTCGACAGGCTCGGAATCCTGGCCGAGGAGTTCGGCGACGGACTCGCACGCGCCGCCGAGGACGCCGACGCGCAGCACACACCCGGGCCCGCCCGGGAAGGAGCAGGATCATGAAGTACCTCGAGGAGTTCAGCGACCCCGCACTGGCCGGGAAGCTGCTCGACCAGATCCACGCCACGGCCACCAGGCCCTGGGCGATGATGGAGGTCTGTGGCGGTCAGACGCACTCGATCATCCGGCACGGCATCGACCAACTCCTGCCCGACGGGATCGAGATGATCCACGGGCCTGGATGCCCCGTGTGCGTGACGCCGCTGGAGATCATCGACCGCGCGCTGGCGATCGCGGCGCGCCCCGGAGTCGTCTTCTGCTCCTTCGGGGACATGCTGCGGGTGCCGGGCAGCAGCCAGGACCTGTTCTCCGTGAAGAGCGCGGGGGGCGACGTGCGCGTGGTCTACTCGCCGCTCGACGCCCTGAACCTGGCCCGGGAGAATCCGGACAGGGAGGTCGTGTTCTTCGGCATCGGATTCGAAACCACCGCCCCGGCCAATGCCATGACGGTGTATCAGGCGAAACGCCTGGGGGTGCGGAACTTCTCGCTGCTGATCTCGCACGTCCTCGTGCCGCCCGCGATCGCAGCGATCATGGAGTCTCCCACCTGTCGGGTCCAGGCGTTCCTCGCCGCCGGTCACGTGTGCAGCGTGATGGGTACCTCCGAGTACCCGCCCCTGGCCGAGAAGTACCGGGTCCCCGTCGTGGTGACCGGCTTCGAGCCGCTGGACATCCTGGAGGGGATCCGCCGGACCGTCCTTCAGCTCGAGCAGGGAAGACACGAGTTGGAGAACGCCTATCCGCGCGCCGTACGCGACGAGGGCAACCTCCCCGCGATGGAGATGTTGCGGGACGTCTTCGAGGTGACCGACCGGACGTGGCGTGGGATCGGGATGATCCCGCGCAGTGGCTGGCGGCTGAGCGAGGCGTACGCCGACTTCGACGCCGAGCGGCGCTTCGAGGTCACCGGCATCCGGACCGCGGAGTCGTCGCTGTGCCGGTCCGGCGAGGTGCTCCAGGGGCTGATCAAGCCGCACGAGTGCGCCGCCTTCGGCAAGGAGTGCACCCCGCGCAGTCCGCTCGGCGCCACGATGGTGTCCTCCGAGGGTGCCTGCGCCGCCTATCACGCGTACCGCCGACTTGAACTGGTCGATGCGAAGTGACTGACGCGATGCAGTACGAAGTGGCACGCCGCACGGCGGAACCGGGCTTCGCGGAACTCGACTTCGAGGGCTGGACATGTCCCGTGCCGCTGCGGGAGACGCCGAGCATCGTCATGGGCCACGGCGGTGGCGGGGCGATGTCGGGCGAGCTGGTCGAGCACCTCTTCCTGCCCGCCTACGCCGACGCGGCGACGCCGGACCTCGGTGACTCGGCCGTGCTCGCGGTCGGCGGGGCGCGGCTGGCCTTCTCCACCGATTCCTACGTGGTGAAGCCGATGTTCTTCCCCGGCGGCTCGATCGGTGACCTCGCGGTGAACGGCACGGTCAACGACCTGGCGATGTCCGGGGCGACCCCGCTGTTCCTGTCGACCGCCTTCATCCTCCAGGAGGGCACCTCGCTGAGCGGCCTGGGTCGGATCGCGCGGGCGATGGGAGCGGCGGCCCGTGCGGCGGGCGTGAAGCTGGTGACCGGTGACACCAAGGTCGTCGAGCGGGCGAGCGGGGACGGCGTCTACATCAACACCTCCGGCATCGGAGTGATCCCGGACGGGGTCGACATCGGGCCGCGCCGCGCCCGGCCCGGCGACGCTGTCATCGTCAGCGGTGACATCGGGGTGCACGGGATCGCCGTGATGAGCTGCCGGGAGGGCCTGGAGTTCGGCACCGCCGTCGAGAGTGACAGCGCGCCGCTGCACGGCCTCGTCGCCGACATGATCGCGACGGGCGCCGATCTGCATGTGCTGCGCGACCCGACCCGGGGCGGCGTCGCGGCGTCGCTGAACGAGATCGCGCAGGCGTCGTCGGTCGGGATCGACCTGATGGAGCGGGAGTTGCCGATCCCGGGGAACGTGGCCGACGCGTGCAGTCTGCTCGGCCTCGACCCCCTCCAGGTCGCCAACGAGGGCAAGCTGCTGGCGATCGTGCCCGCCGATTCCGCCGATCAGGTCCTGGCGGCCGTACGCGCCCATCCGCTGGGCAGGGGTGCCCGCAGGATCGGCACCTGTGTGCCGGAGCATCCGGGGATGGTGGTGGCCAGAACCGGTCTGGGCGCCAACCGTGTGGTGGGGCTCCCGGTCGGCGAGCAGCTTCCGAGGATCTGCTGAATGAGCACGGAGGGCGCGCGTCTCTTCGCGCGGTACGCCTATCCGCCCAACGCGCTGGGCTACTGCGGCCCCGAGGATGCCTCGGCCCTGCTGCGGACCGAGGTGGCCGGCGGTATCGAGCGGCGGGCCCGGGAGTTCGAGGGTGCCTGGTGCTACCTGGAGTTCCTGGCCGAGTCCGCGGGCATCGCCGATCCGCTCGACGAGAAGGTGGTCGAGGCGTACTGGATCGGCAACGACCTGCTGGAGCGCGCGAGTCCGGCGGCGCTGCTCGACCGGATGCGCGACCGCTTCCGCACCCAGGCGGGCGGCACCTGGCGGGACGCGGGGGACGGGGCACTGGCCCACCACAGTTTCCAGGTGTTCGACGTCTACCCCTGGGCCGGGCTGTTGCGGACCACGGGCAACCCGACCGCGCTCGACGTGCTCGACCGGTGCAGGATCAGGACCGGTGTGGTGCGGGACGTCGACGGCGAGCGGGTGGTGGTGGAATCCGCGCCGCTGCTCTGGGACGGAGCCTCGATCGTGACGGGGACGCCGCACCCGGAGTCCGTCCGCTGGTCCACCGGTGGACGGGCCCTCATCGACCGTCCCTCCCCGGGCGACGTCGTGGCCCTGCACTGGGACTGGGTATGTGACGTGGTCACCGAGGAACAGGCTGCCCGCATCCGGTTCCTCGAAGCGCGAAGGCGGCACGCACACACCGGGGCGGGCCTGCCCTGACGTTCCGTTCGCGGGACGAGGACGGCTCGTCGGCGGGGCAGGCGCGGGCGGGTGACCCGCACGTCGCCGGGTGCGGCGGGCACGGAGCCCGCCGCACCCGGCGGCCCTCAGTCCTTGTAGTCGGGGGCGATCCTCTCGACGAGGCGCAGCAGGGCCCCCCAGGCCAGGTCGTAGGCGATGTCGTCCTGGAAGTCGGCCGTGGCCTCGCCCGCGAGCTGCCGGGCGGTGTACTCGCGGACCTGCTCCGGCGGGAGCACCAGCGGGGCGCCGGCCGCCTGGGCGGTGACCTGGATCTCGCAGGCCTTCTCCAGGTAGAACATGCGCAGGAACGCCTGGGCGGCGCTGTCGCCGACCGTGAGCAGGCCGTGGTTGCGCAGGATGAGCGCCGGATGGCCCCCGAGGTCGGCGACCAGGCGCTCCTGCTCGTCGAGGTTGAGGGCCACGCCCTCGTAGTCGTGGTAGCCGACGCGGTTGTGGAACTCCATCGACATCTGGTTGACGGGGAGCAGCCCGCCCTCCTGGGCGGCGACGGCGCAGCCCGCCCTGGTGTGCGTGTGCAGCACGCAGTGGGCGTCGGTGCGGGCCTTGTGGATCGCGCTGTGGATCACGAAGCCGGCCGGGTTGACGGGGTGCGGGGTCGGCTCGACCGGATTGCCGTCCAGGTCGATCCTGACGAGGTTCGAGGCGGTGATCTCCTCGAACATCAGCCCGTACGGGTTGATCAGGAAGTGGTGGTCCGGGCCGGGCAGCCGCTGCGAGATGTGGGTGAAGATCAGGTCCGTCATACGGAAGTGCGCGACCAGGCGGTAGACGGCGGCCAGTTCGCGCCGCAGGCGCAGTTCCCCGGCGGCCAGGTCCTCGGCGGTGGCGGGGGTGGTGAGTGTCTCGGTCACGCTGCTGCTCCTTGCCGGAGGGGGGCGGGCTGGGGGCCGGCGGCCTGCGCGGACGGGTCGACGAGGGGGGTGTTCGGGCGTCCGGTGGCCCACCAGGCCAGGACGTTCCGGGCGGGTTCGAGGATGTAGGCGCGCAGGGACAGGTCGCTCAGGAACGCGCTGTGCGGGGACAGTTGCAGCCTGGGGTGGGTGCGCAGCCGGTCGTCCGGGGCAGGAGGCTCCACCGGGAAGACGTCGAGGGCCGCGCCTGCCAGGTGACCGCTGTCGAGCGCGGCGAGGAGCGCCTCCGGGTCGACCAGATCGCCGCGGGAGACGTTGACCAGCAGGCTGCCGGGGCGCATGCGGGCGAGCAGCGCCGCGTCGACCATGCCGCGGGTCGCCGGGGTGGACGGGGTGTGCAGCGACAGGATGTCGGCGCGCGCGACGAGGTCGTCCAGAGCGAGCCGTTCGACGCCGTCGGGCCAGTCGGAGTCGGCCGCGTGCGGGTCGTACGCCGCGATCCGGCCGAAGACGGGGGCGGCGAGGCGGGCGAGGGCGCGTGCGATGCGGCCGAAGCCGACCAGGCCGAGCGTCGTATCGCTCGCGCGGCGCGGCACCTCGGTGAAGTCCTCGTTCCAGCCACCGGCCCTGACGACGGCGTCGGCCTGCGGCAGCCGGCGGGTCAGGGAGAGCGCCGAGGCGAGGGCGTGCACGGCGACGTCCTCGGTGGCCGCGTGCGGCAGGTTCGCGACCCAGAGTCCGCGGCGGGCCGCCTCGGCGGTGTCGACCATGTCGTGGCCGGCGGACATGGTGGCGACGATCCGCACCCGGGGCAGGCGGTCCAGGAGGGCCGCGTCGACCCGCGCGTAGCCGACGATCAGCGCGTCGGCGTCATGAGCGGCGGCGGCGATCGTCTCCGGATCACGGCTGCCCACCACGCGGACCTCGAAGCCGCCCTCGGTGAGCAGCTGGACACCGGGTCCGGGATCCAGTTCCTCCGTGTCGGTGATGACGGCGACAGGTCGCGCCACATCCGCCTCCCTAGATGATTCGATCGTGAGTTCACGTTGAAACTTACGTTTCCGCCGTACTGTTTGTCTACGTCAAACGAGATGATTGACCTCACGACCGCCGGCCGTCGGGTACTCCGCCGCCGGGGCGACCGGACGGCTGACCGACAATGAGCGGGCGCCCGGCCGCGGTACGGCGGGCGGAACCGACCGCGGAGGGGATCACCACATGGAGCTCGACGAGACGGACCTGTCGATCGTGCGGGAGCTGCAGACGGACGGGCGGCTCACGTACGAGACGCTGGCCCAGCGGGTGGGCCTCTCACGCCCGGCGACCCGCATGCGTGTCCAGCGCCTGCAGGAGTCGGGCGCCGTACGGGTGGTGGCGATCGTGCACCCGGCGGTGCGCGGCCTGTCCGCCTCCGCGCACCTCTCCATCAGCACCGAGGGCGCCGCGGCCGAGGTGGCGCGGGCGATCGCCGCGCTCCCCCAGGCACCGTTCGTGACGCTGACGAGCGGCCGCTGGGCGATCATGACCGAGCTGCGGACCGCGGGGTTCGGCGAGCTGGAGCGTGCCGTCGAGCGCATCCGCGCGACTCCGGGCGTGCGGACCGTGGACCCCCTGGTGGCGACCCGGCACGTCAAGGACCCGTACCTCCTGACGGAGGAGCCGACCGTCACGGTCCAGGACACCCTCGACGAGCGGATCCTCGCCGCCCTGGAGGACGACGGCCGGCTCCCCTTCGCCGAGCTCGCCCAGCGCGTGGGGCTTTCCGCCGGCGCCACCCGGTCGCGGACGCTCCGCCTCCTCGACGGCGGCGTCGCCAAGGTGGTCGCCCTGGTACGCCCGGACGTCCTGGGGATGGGGTTCCTGTGCGGCTTCAGCCTGCGGGTGGCCGGGGAGGCGTCCGCGGTGGCGGAACAGGTCGAGCGCCTCACCCGGGTGACCTTCCTGTCGACATGCCTGGGCAGGGCCGAACTGGTCGGCACGATCACGGCGGAGTCGATCGGCGCGGTCCGCACGACCCTCGAGGAGATGCGGGCCCTGCCCGCGGTGCGCGAGGTGGAGAGCTGGTTCCACCTGGAGCTGGTCAAGGAGCGCTACGACATCGGCCCACGGCCCGCCTGACACCGAGGCGACCGTCACACCGAGCCCCCCGAGCGCACCCCGCTCGTCACGGGTGCCGCCGTCGCCGTCGCGGGCACCTCGGTCCGCGCCGAAGCCCTGGCGGTACGCGGCGACCGCGACGACGCAGCCTGCGCCTGCGC
The DNA here is from genome assembly GCF_002910915.1 of Streptomyces sp. SM10. Classification (GTDB taxonomy): domain Bacteria; phylum Actinomycetota; class Actinomycetes; order Streptomycetales; family Streptomycetaceae; genus Streptomyces. The sequence continues at coordinate 73,555 of NZ_NEUF01000160.1, forward strand.
GTCTCGGCGTACCTGACGTCCGCGCGAGCGCATCACCTCCGGGACCGGCCGGGTTCGGGCGGGCGGGGCCAACCGTGGCCGACGCGCCGCCGAAGTCAGGCGGCGGGGCGGGCGTGCACGCTGACGGCGTAGCCGCCTCCGTCGTGGTAGGGGTCGCCGCTCCAGGTGGCGTACCGGTGTCGCAGCGTCAGCCCGGCCCGCCCGCACCAGTGGTCCATCTCCGTCAGGGTCACCGTCGCTTCCGGCAGCGGCAGGTGCGCCGCGTCCAGCCCCATGCCCGTGACCAGCAGGCCGCCGGGGCGCAGTGCGGCGGCGAGGTGCCGGATGACGTCGGGCTCGGTGCCGGGGGCCAGCAGGGGGATGACGTTCCCGGCGGCGAGCACCAGGTCGTAGCCCGGCTCCAGGCCGAGCGCGTCCAGCCGGGCCAGGTCGCCGAGGAGCCACTGCTGCGCGGGGGCCTCGCGGCGGGCGACGTCCAGCATGGAGGGGTCGACGTCCACGCCGGTGCAGTGGTGGCCCAGTTCGGCGAGGCGGATCGCGATCCGGCCGGTGCCGCAGCCGGCGTCCAGGACCCGGGCGGCGGGCCTCAGCAGTGCGGCGCAGAAGGACGCCTCGCCGTGGATGTCGTGGCCCGACTCGGCAAGCCGCGCGAAGCGCTGGGCGTACTCCTCTCCGGCCTGCCCGCCGGTCAGTTCCGCCCAACGGTCCTGGTGCCCAGTCATGTACAGCGCGCCTTCCGGTCGGCCCCGCCCCCGCAGGGACGAGGACAGTGTCTTCGCACTCCTGCGGGGGACCGGCCGATCCCGTGCTCCACGGTGAAGGGCGCGGGGCCGCCGGCGAGCCGGAGCAGGTCCACTGTCGCACTGTCCGGACGTCGCCCCGGTCACCGCACCCCCGCCCCTGTGGGGCGGAAGGTGATGGCGCGACGGTGGGGTGGCGACGACGCTGGAGGCATGTCGTCCGATCTTGGAATACCGTCTCGGCCCGTGGCCGGTCCCGAGGGCCCTGCGCCGAGCCACCCCTCCGGCACCGACCCCCGCCCCGAACCCGGGCTGTGCTCCCGTTTCACCGATCCGCAGGAGGATCTGCGCCGGGCCGAGGCCTCCCTGACCCGGCTGCTCGGCGCGTGGGCGTCCGGCCCCGGCGAGGCTATGAACTCCCTGCGGGCTACTGCATGTTCGACGGCGCCTCGATGGCCTCACCGCAGGCCGCCGGAGCCGTCGCGCTGCTGCTGTCCGCGGCGTCGCAGTCCGGCGTGAAGGCCTCTCCGGCCGCGCTGCGCACGGCCCTGACCAGCTCGGCCGGATTCCTCGACGATCAGCCGGCCTACGCACAGGGCGCCGGTCTGATCTCCGTCCCGGCGGCCTGGAAGCTGCTGAGGAAGAACGCCGAGCCGACCACGTACGCCGTGAAGGCCCCGGTCTGCGGGGGCTCGCCGGTCTCCTGGCCACCGAGAAGTCCGGCGCCGGTGTCTACAACCGCTGTGCACCGGGCGAGGGCGGGCAGGAGACGAACCGCTCCAGGACCTACCCGCTGGAGCTCACCCGCACCGGTTCCGGCAGTCGTACGGCCGAGCTGTCGTGGCTGGGCAACGACGGGACGTTCAGCGCCCCGCGCACGGTGAAGCCCTCCTACGCGGTGTCCGGCACGGGCGCGCTCGCCCACCTGACGGACGACCGCTCCCTGACCGGACCGCTCGCCCTCAACAGCACCGGGGTGGTCGTCGGCCACTCGTCCAAGGACGGCAGGCGGCCCTTCCCCCGAGGCCGAAGCGGGCCGGGACGTTTTCATCGCGTGAAATTCTTCGCCCGGTACGGAGCCATCACCGCAGCTCGTCGATCGCACCACTGGTCTGGACCATAGAGGGAACCTGAAAACCCTTTACTTCACAGGTCCGTTCATGGGTCACTCATGACGCGTCCACATCAACGTCACACGACGGTGACGCACACGCACCAGCCTGAACACCCGCCTGTCCTCACCCTTGCCACCTCGACCGCCCCGTCGTCCCGAAGCGCCGGGCACCGGTCCACGACAGCCCACCGGCTACGCGGGTAGACCCGCGGCCGGCGGGCACACCCCCGCACTGGTCTTCCGCACCCCCCGACGCGCCTGGAGGCATCCGTGTTGTTCCGAGTCCGCACCCCCCGGTCCGCCCGCCGGACCGTCCTGGCCGCCGTGGCGATCGCCATGAGCGTGGCCGTCGCCCCGGCGGTGTCGGCAGGCCCGGCCGCCGCGCAGCCCGCACCCTCGAGCAGCACGATCCCCCTCGGCGCCGGGTACATGGGCATCGGTTACACCGAGGACGGCACGGCCTTCGTGCCGGACACCAGACAGCTCAGGCCGGAGGCGGAAGGCGCCTCGGCAGCACTGGCCACGCAGTTGCCCGGGATCGACGTCTCCCATTACCAGGGGACGATCAACTGGGCATCGGTCAAGTCCGCGGGCATCAAGTTCGCCTACATCAAGGCGACCGAGTCGACCACCTACACGGACCCCCGGTTCGGCGCCAACTACGGGAACGCCCACGCCCGGAACGTGATCCGGGGCGCCTACCACTTCGCCCGCCCGAACCTCTCGGGCGGCGCGGCCCAGGCCAACTACTTCGTCGCCCACGGCGGAGCATGGTCCAGGGACAACCTGACGCTCCCGGGGATGCTGGACCTCGAAGGAGGCTGCTACAGCAAGTCGACGTCCGCGATGCGGACCTGGATCCTCGACTTCTACAACACCTACAAGGCGAAGACGGGCCGCGACGTCGTCATCTACACCAGCCCGAGCTGGTGGAACACCTGCACCGGCAGCTGGGGAGGCATGTCCGCCAAGAGCCCTCTCTTCGTGGCCCATTGGACCAGCGCGGCCAGCCCCTCGATCCCGGCGGGCTTCCCCTACTGGACCTTCTGGCAGTACAGCTCCACCGGCTCGGTGAGCGGCATCAGCGGCGCCGTGGACCGCGACCGCTTCAGCGGCACGGAGGCGCGGCTGCTGGCCCTGGCCAACAACACCGCCTGACGGACATCGGACGGCCGGGCACGGCAGGCCGCCGGCCGACCGGACGCGAGGCGCTCCCACCGGGGTTCCCGGCGGGAGCGCCTCGCGCACCTCTCATGCCAGGTCGGTCAGTTCGTCCGCGAACACCTGCGAGAGCGGCTGCGGGCCGACGTACTGACGGCAGTTGCACTGCGCGGCCTCGTACCGCAGGGGCTTCTTGTTCTCGTCCCAGGCGGTGGGTACCTCGACCCGCTCATGGCACCGGCCGCGCTTCTCGTGCTTGGCGAGGTGGTGCGTGCATCCGCACACCGGCTCCGGCATCCTGTTCGCCGCCTCGACGGCCAGACGCTCCTGCTTCGCCTCCCGCATCAGCTCCAGCCTGCGCTCGTGCCGGTTGCGCAGCGCGGTGCGGACGTTGTCCGCCACCCATGCGAACCCCCCGGTCCAGAACAGGATGAGAAGCACCCAGAACCAGTTCATCACTCGCCCTCCCCCGGCATCGTGCTGTACCGACAGGATAGGCCGTCCCCCCGGGTTCCGGTCGGACGGAGACGGCACCGGTGGTCCCGGGCGGGCACCGGTGGCGGTCAGGGGGCGCCCAGGGAGACGGCGTCGACGGTCCAGTACCAGTTGTTCCCACCGGTGTAGCGGAAGCGGATCTGCGCGGTGGAGACGCCCGCGGGCACCTGGAGCGTGATCGCCTCGGCCCTCGACGCGACGTCGCCGGTGTACGTCCTCACGGTGACCGGAGCCCCGCCGTCGTACGAGACGAGGACCTCACCCTTCTGCGGAGCCTCCTGGCGGTAGTACGTGGTGTAGCGCAGGACAGCGGTGGAACCGCCCCGGACCTGCCATGCGGGGCTGATCAGAGTGGAGTCGAAGGTGCCGCTGCGGCCCTTGTCGACCCATTCGTCGCCGTCGGCGACCGCGAAGACGTTGCGGGCGCGGATGTTGTTCTCCCGCCCCTGCCCCCGCTCCGACGCCGTCCAGAACTCGTCGGTGGTGAAGGCCCAGCCGCGCCACTCGGTGACGCCCCCGGTACCCATGGCGCTGTTGTCGACGGTCCAGCCCGTGGGGGGCGTGTGGGTGAATCCGACGACCGAGGCTCCGGTTCCGGTCTCGTCGACGCGGGTCCCGAGCTTCGGGCGCAGGGCGTCGAAGGCGTCCGGCGCGGGCTGCTGGAGGGGCCGCCCGTCGAGGCCCCAGGAGGGGTCGACAGGAATGCCGAGGTGCACGAGGGCGGAGACGGCGACGTCGGGCATCTTGATGTCGTGGCGGATGGAGCCCGGGGTGATGCCACCGCCGGCGGCGATGAGGAAGGTCTGCCGCTCCGACGCGCTCGCGCCTCCGTGACCGCCCGCGTCGGTGTGGCCGTGGTCGGCGGTGATCATGATCAGCCAGTCCTCCGAGGCGTACGAGGGCCTGGCCCTGACCGCCGCGACCATCCGGCCGACCTGCGCGTCGGCGTCGTGCACCGCGGTGAGGTACTGACTGCTCGCCGCGCCGTGGCTGTGGCCCGCGTGGTCGATGTTGTCCAGGTGGACGAGGACGGCGTCCCGGTCGCCGTCACGCAGTTCGGCCACCGCGCGGGTGGTGGTGCCGGTGTCGTACTCGGCGGACGGCGTGGAGATCCGGGTGTCGACCTTCGGGGAGAGGATCGTGGTGGTGACGGGTGCCCAGGAGGCGACCGCGTCCGTTATCCTTCCGCTACGAAACACCGGCGGTCCAGGACGCTCCGGTGAACCGCCAGGCAACGGTCAGCTTCCGGTGGCCGACTTCCATGCGTCCACGTAGCTGTCCAGGTTGGTGCCGATGTCGGACCAGTCGGGCTCGAAGACCTCCACGCCCTTCATCAGAGCGGCCAGTTCGGTGGCGTTGGCGTCGGTGGCCTTCACGTCCTGGCGGGCCGCGAAGCCGCCTCCGACCGCGCTGACGTCCTTCTGGGCATCGGCGGACAGCATGAAGTCCAGGAGCTTCTTGCCGTTCGCCGAGTGGGGTGCCCGGTCGACCAGGCCCGCCGCGTACGGGAGGGCGAAGGTGGTGGACGCGCCGCCCTTCTTCGCGGGGAACCAGATGCCGAGGTTGGGCATGTCCTTGGACTGGGCGAAGTTCATCTGGACGTCACCGTTGGCGACGAGGAGTTCGCCCTTGTCCACCTTGGGTGCGAGCTTTCCGGTGGACGCGGACGGCCCCACGTTGTTGGCCTGGAGCTTCTTGAGGTACTCCATCGCCGGCTCCTTGCCGCCGAAGTCGTGCATCGCCTTGATGAGCACCGCGGTCCCGTCGCCCGCGACGCCCGGGGTGGAGTACTGGACCTTCTCCTTGAACGAGCCGTCGAGCAGGTCCTCCCAGTTCCTGGGCGCGGTGGCCAGCTCCTTCTTGTTGTGGACGAAGCCGAAGTAGTTGTTGACGACCGAGGTCCAGGTGGAGTCGGGCGCCTTGTCCGCGGCGTCGACCTGGTCGGAGCCGGCCGGGGCGTAGGCGCTCAGCAGCTTCTCGGAGGCAGCCCGCTGGATGAAGGGAGGGAGGGTGACGAGGACGTCCGCCTGCGTGTTGGACTTCTCGCGCAGCGTCCGCTGCACCACCTCCCCCGAACCTCCCTCCACGTACTTGACCTTGATGCCGGTCCTCTTCTCGAAGTCCTCGAAGACCCTGTCGTACCAGCCGTCGCCGTTCTCGCCCTTGAGGCCGTCGGCGCTGTAGACGGTGACGACCTTCTCGTCGGAGGCGGCGGAGGAGCCGCCGCAGGCGGAGAGGGGACCGGCGAGGGCCAGGCAGCCGGTCACGGCGGCCAAGGGCTTGAGGAGGTTCGTGCGCATGGGTGTCGTATCTCCAGGATGTCGTTCGGTTACGGGGATGCCGGCGGATCAGCGGTAGGAGGCCCTGGTCCGGATGCGGGAGACGCCCAGCAGGACGAGGAGCGTCGTCGCCATGAGGACCACGGCGACCGCCGCACCGGTGAAGAGCGAACCGCGGTCGGTGGCGGCGAAGATCTGCACCGGCAGCGGGGTCCAGTCGGGCGGGTAGAGCATCATCGTGGCGCTCAGCTCGCCCATGGACAGGGCGAAGCAGAGCCCTGCCGCCGCGGTGAGCGACGGCAGCAGCAGCGGCAGCCTGATCCGCCACAGGACATACGCGGGGCGGGCGCCGAGCCCGGCCGCCGCCTGTTCGTACACGGGGTCCAGTCGTACGATCGCGGCCGAGACCGACTGGTAGGCGAACGCGGTGACGAGAACGGTGTGCGCGAGGATGACGATCCAGCGCGTCCCGTTCAGCAGGACCGGCGGCCGGCTGAAGGCGACCAGCACCGACAGACCGACGACGACGGACGGCACGGCGACCGGGAGCACGAAGAGGGCGTCCATGAACCGCCTCCCGCGCCTCCGTAGGGAAGCGGCGGCGAGGGCGGCCCAGCTCCCTGCCGTGAGGGCGATCAGGCTGGCCGCCAGAGCGGTCATCAGGCTGGTTCCCAGTGCCTGGAGGGAGTCGGCGTCGGTGGCCGCGGCGTAGTGCGCGCCGGTGGGACCCGACGGGAAGGCGCCGGACCAGTTCGTGGCGAAGGACGCGGCGCCGACGACCGCCAGCGGCACCGCGAAGAGTGGGACGAAGAGCACGAGGAAGAGGGCGCCCACGGCCCACCTCCCGGCACGGCTATGCACCAGCACGACGGCTCACCACCCGGTAGAGGCCGTAGAGGCCGACGGAGATGACGATGTTGACGACGGCGACGACGCAGGCCGCCGGGTAGTCCGACTCCAGGATCGCCTTGCTGTAGACGAGCATCGGCAGCGTGGTGACGCCCTTCGCGCCGGTGAACAGCACGATCCCGAACTCGTTCAGGCACATCACCAGGACCAGGCTGCCGCCCGCCGCGAGCGCCGGCAGCGCCTCGGGCAGGATCACCCGGCGCACGATGCGGGCCGGCCGGGCGCCGAGCGAGGACGCCACCTCCAGCTGCGCGGTGTCGAGCTGGGAGAAGGCGGCGAGCAGGGGGCGCATGACGAACGGGGTGAAGTAGGTGATCTCGGCGAGCAGGACGCCCCAGGGCGTGGTGAGGAAGTGGAAGGGGCCGTCGGACGCTCCGGTGACGCCCGTCCAGACGCCGTTGGCCATGCCGACGGTGCCGTAGACGAACAGCAGGGCGAGCGTGATCAGGAAGGACGGGAAGGAGAGGAAGACGTCGATGAACCGGGCCACCGCCCGGGCGCCCGGAAAGGGCACGAAGGCGATGACCAGGGCCAGGACGAATCCGAGGACGAGACAGCCCGTGGTGGAGCCCAGCGCGAGCCAGACGGTCGTGGTGAGCGCCGACCGGAAGGACTCGGAGGCGAAGACCTCGGTGTACGGGGCGAGGGAGGTGCCGCCCTCGTCCGGGGTGAAGGACTGCTGGACGACGAGGGCCAGCGGGTAGAGGAAGGCCAGCGCCAGGGCGGCGACGGGCGGCACGGCCCAGAGGGACACCGGGACGCGCCGGGGGCCCCGCGGGGCGGGGCCCTGCGGTGGTGTCCCCGCGCATCCGGGGACGGCTATCGCGGGCGGACCGGGCTGGCTGCGTATCGCGGAGGCTTTAGGCACCGGAGCCCACCGAGGAGGGGGCGGAGGCGGCGCGGACGGGCGGCGCCCAGCCTGCCCCCGCCGGGATGAGGACGGCGTCCTCCGCCGCGAAGTGCAGGGTGACCTCGCCACCGAGGGCCGGCACCTCGCGCAGTTCCGGCACGTCCGCCTTGACGCGGTGGCCGCCCGTGTCGACGTGCAGCCGGTGGGTCGAGCCACGCCACTGGACCTCGGCGAGGGTGCCGGTGACCGCGTTGGGCCCGGGGCCGAGTCCGACCAGGTGCGGCCGGACGCAGAGGGTCGCCGCGGCGCCGGCAGCCGCCTCACCGGGGGTGACGGAGAGCGGGTGCCCGGCGAAGTCGGCGCTGCCGGGCAGGGCTCCGACCGTGACCGGCAGCAGGTTGGCGTTGCCCACGAAGGAGGCTGTGAGTTCCGTGCGCGGGCGGCGGTACAACTCCTGCGGGGTGTCGCAGTCCTGGAGCCGCGCGCGGTCCATGACGGCGATCCGGTCGGCCAGGGTCAGGGCCTCGACCTGGTCGTGGGTGACGTAGAGGATGGAGACGTCCGGCAGTTCGCGGTGCAGGCGGGCGAGTTCGGCGAGCATCCCGGAGCGCAGCTGGGCATCCAGCGCGGAGAGCGGCTCGTCGAGCAGCAGCACCCCGGGGCGGATGGCGAGCGCGCGGGCGATGGCGACGCGCTGCTGCTGGCCTCCGGAGAGCTCGCGGGGGTGGCGGTCGGCGTAGGCGGCCATGCCGACGAGTTCGAGGGCCTCGGCGACCCGGTCCGCGATCTCGGCCCTGGCGGCCTTGCGTGCCTTGAGACCGAAGGCGACGTTCTCCCGGACCCGCATGTGTGGGAAGAGCGCGTACTGCTGGACGACCATGCCGATGCCCCGGCGGTGCGGGGGCAGAGCGGTCACGTCGCGGTCGCCGAGGAACACCCGCCCGGAGTCGGGCGTCACGAATCCGGCGACGGCGCGCAGGGCGGTGGTCTTCCCGGAGCCCGAGGGGCCGAGGAGTGCCATGACCTCGCCGGGCTCGACGGTCAGGTCGAGCCCGTCCAGGACGACGGTGCGGCCGTAGGCGACCGTGACCTGGTCGAAGCGGATGCCGGAGGCCGTCGCGCCGCTCACGCTTCGGCCCGGGCGACGAGATCCGCAAGTTCCGCGACCGAACCGAGGAGGTGCGTGGCCCCGTTCCGGGCCAGCTGGTCCTTGTCGTGCGCTCCGGTGAGGACGCCCGCGACGATTCCGGCCCCGGAGCGTACGCCGCTGACCATGTCGTAGGAGGTGTCCCCCGCCACGACGATCCGCCGGACGTCGTCCACGGCGCCCGTACGCAGGAACGCCGCGAGGACCATGTCCGGGTACGGTCGGCCCCTGCCGCCCGCGTCGGCCGGGCAGAGCGTCAGCGGGACGAGGTCCTGCCAGCCCAGGGCGGCCAGGATGGCGTCCTGGGTGGTGCGGGCGAAGCCGGTGGTCAGGACGACGGTGCGGCCCTCGGCCGTGAGCCGCTCCACGGTCTCGCGCGCCCCGGGCAGCGGAGCGATACGGCCGCCGTCGACCAGGGCCCCGTACGCCTCCTCGAAGGCGGTGTTGGCACGGCGGGCCGTCTCCTCGTCTCCGAACAGGTGCCGGAAGACGGATATCTTGGACTCGCCCATGGTGGCGCGTACGTGGTCGAGCTGGGCCGCGTGCTCCGTCGATCCGGGGCGTACGCCGAGGTGTTCGGCGGCGGCGGAGAAGGCTTCCTCCACGAGTCCGCCGTCGGCGACCGTCGTGCCGGCCATGTCCAGGACGACGAGGTCCAGCCTGTTGTTCTGCGTCGTTGTCATGCGTGTCACCAGCCCAGTTCGTCTGCGGTCGCTTCGGCGATGGCGGGCGAGCACGTCATACCGCGCCCGCCGGGCCCGGTGACCAGCCAGACGCCGTCGCGCACCTGCCGGCGGTGGACGACGCGGCTGGTGTCGGTGCACTGGGCGTAGACCCCGGCCCACCGGCGGCGGATGCGCGGCAGGGGGCGGCCGAGGTAGGACTCGACGACACCGGTGAGGTGCTCGTACGGCTCCTCCAGGGTGTCGAAGGCGAAGGGGTGCTCGTACTCGTGCGTGTCCCCGATGGTCAGACCTTCTCTGGGGGAGCGACTGTGGCGTGGGGCCAGCCAATGGGGCTTCATGCAGCTCAGCGTCGGTTTCATTGACGCTAGCAGGTGCAACAGGTGTGGTGGTATCGCCAGTTCAGGTGAAGCCCCGCGACGGTCAGACCGCAGCCGCCGAGGCGTCCGCTCGGTCAGCCACATAGCTCGGGTGATTACAGCACCCGGCGGAAGCCGGGAAGTCGGCGCAGTCCGGCTGCCAGCGGGAAGGTCAGTGCCAGGGCGAGCACGCTGGTCGTCACCCAGGCGCCGGCCGCGGTCAATCCGTGGTCCGTCAGGCAGTACTGCGTGGCCACCACCAGGGGTACGTGAAGGATGTACACACCGTAGGAGTCCGCTGCGAGTTCCGCGGACAGTCGGCTTCTGGGGGTGACTGCCTCCCGGAACACCGTCAGCAGCCCGACGCACAGCGAAACACACAGCGCGCTGTCGTACGCCGCCCACGCCAGGGCGGGCCCGTTGAAACCGCCAGGCGCGAAACAGGCCGCGTCCGCTCCGATGACGAACAGCACGGCGGTTCCGGCCAGGCCACCGCCCAACCACACCCAGCCGACACGGGCGTCGAACCCCTCCAGCCAGGCGCAGCGATACGCCAGCACACCGAGGATGAAGAAGGTCGCGTACTGCGGCACCCGGGCGGGCTCAACCTGCAGGAAATCCAGCACTGGGACCCACTCGTCCAGCGGGTACCACAGCCGGACGAGGAAGGTGGCGGCCGCAATCGCAGCGGTCAGCCCAGCCAATGCCCGGTGCCCGGGCGCCGACCGCGCACCACGCACGCGTCCGCCACGGTTGTAGCGCTGTAGCAGGCGGCCAACACGGCTGCAGACCATGTACAACACGGTGTAGGCCAGCAGGTTCTGGATGAACCACAGGTGCCCGAACTGCAGGTCCGGCCAGGACGGTCCCGTCCAGTCCGTGGGTTTCTCCCCCAGCCCGAGGTAGACATCGAGGAAGTATCGAGGGAAGGAGATCGGAGGGTAGCCGCGATAGTGAACGTAGTACGCGTACATCAGACCGGGAACGATCGTCAGTGCACCGACCACCACGGGGATACCCAGCCGGACCAGACGGCCTTTCAGGAACCGCCAGAAGCCCCGCCGCCGGCAGGAGCTGGGCACGAAGACCGCGGAGACGAAGAAGAACAGGCTCATGAAGAACGAGCCGTCGACTGCGGACAGCGTGGCCAGGGCCGGCGTGCGCGGCTGTCCCTCCGCGTACCACCAGTCCTCTGGCCCGTAGGGCTGAGCTGCGTGGTGAATGACGACGAGGACCGTCAGGGCGATCCGTAAGTTGTCCAGCCAGTTCAGACGGCGGACCTGACGCGGTACCGGAGCAGGTGTACCGGAATCGGGTGTGTTCATGTGTTCAGCATGCTCAACACTTGTACACACCCGCATTGGGGCTATCCCCCTGTTCCGTCCCCCAGCGAGCCGTAAAAGCCCTGCAAGAGCAGGTGTTGGTTGGCCGCACTGCGGCGCGCCAGCGCCTGTGGAGCGAACAGCGGCCCGTCGTGATGGGGCTGCATCACCCGCTCCAGCAGCAGGGGCCCCAGGATCAGGCACAGAACCTGAAACGGGGCCCATTCATCGTCCGGTGCCTGCTGGTCATACGCCGATGACAACCGCTCCACCTCCATCCGGGCGCCGCTCAGAAGCCGCCCGAACAAGTCGGCGCTCGCCACACTGTCTTCCAACAGCACATGCCGCAGGTAGCCGCGCAGCACTGGATCCGCCCCGAACAGCCGGGCGGACACCTTGCCGAGCGAGTCCATCAGACCGGCATTCGGGCCCACCTCCGCCAACTCCCTGCCGATTCGGTCCAGTACGTACTCGTCGACAGCGGCTCTCAGCCCCTCCTTCGATCCGAAGTGCCGGGTCACAAGCGCCGGCGACAGCCCCGCAGCCGCTGCGACCGATCGCGTCGAAGTTGCCTCGAACCCTCGCTCCGCGAACAGCTCCAGCGCTGCCTCCCGCAACCGCGCCCGCCCGGTCAGATCACTTTTCTCCACCGCCGTCATGCCCCGCAGCGTAATCACCAGCCCAGAAAACTCGAAGCCGCCGGAGTAGGCGCAGACCCCGCTGACGTGCAAAGGCCGCCGCGGTGGACGACGGCCTGCCGCTGCTGCCCATCGACCTGAGCTACCCCTCCGCGGCTCCCTTCTGGTTCAGGGCCCGGGTGAGCTCGCGGTTGGCTGCGCGGGCAGCCTCCAACTCCGCGTCCCTCTCCTCCAGCCGCGCCGACAGTTCGGTGTTCGCCTGCTCCAGGTGGGAGACCTGACGTTGCAGCACCTCTTGGTCGGCGGGGGCACCGAGTCCTGATTCCCGCCACGCCTGCTCGCCCATGAGCTCCGAGAGCCGACGTTCCAGACGCCGGGTCTGGGTGACGAGCCGGGTGTTGCGCGCGTGCGCGTTGGCGAGGTCGGCCTGGAGCGAGGCCAGGCCGACCGGGGGCCCGGCCGAGGGGTCCGTCTCGGGCGGCTGGAGCTCGGCGGCGTGGATGAGGGCGAGCAGGTCGCGGTGACGGTAGAGGAAGGTACGGTCGACGCCGGCTTGGCGGGCGATGCCACTCACACTGATCGCAGTGCCGTCCTGTGCGGCGTGCTGGATGGCGCTCTTCACGCGCTGGCGACGGCGTTCACCATCCGCGCGGCGGCCGTCTGCCATGGCTGTGCTCATGCGGTCCTCGTGGTGTGGACGTCGGGCAAGGGCTGGCCGATGCGGGGCATGCCGAGCATCACGCTCCGACTGCGGCGTACGACGGCGACGGCCTCGCCGATCTGGGCCTGCTCCTCGGCAGTGAGATCATCGAGATCGGCTTTGACCCGCTCGATCAGCCGGCGTACCCGGCGGATCTCCTCCTGGGAGGGCATCGCCTCGCTGCGGGCCCAGTCGTCGGCGGCGAACGCCGACATCAGCCGCTCCCGGCTGCGCAGCAGGTCAGACAGGTACGCCTGGAGGTCGGGCAGGTAGGACACGTCAGTGCGGAAGTGGTCACAGCCCACACAGCGGAACCGGACGGGGCAGCTCTGTCCGCCGGCCGCGACGTTCGACGGCTCCTGGCAGACACCGTAGGGAACGCTGACTTCTCCGATCGCCCGCCGCACGTGTTCGGAGTCCAGAAGCGACTGGGCCTTGCGCCACACGCGGGTGCCGTTACGGTCGAACTGCAGGGCCACCACCCGGTCCACGGCGTCGCGCCGCCGATCCTGGCTGACCCGTAATGGTGGAGTCGGGTATCGGAACCCCCGGAATGCCTCGGTCTGAAGGGGCATGGGCCCCAAAGGGCAGGGGTGGATCGGGCGCCTCGCGGCCTACGATGCGGCCCATGACGATCACGTATGAGTGGCGCGGTGATGTCGATAATGCCGCCGTCAACGCGCTCCACGCGGAGGCGTTCGGTCACGTTCAGGGGAACATCGATTGGCAGACACGAGTGCAGCGTCACAGCCTCGGCTGGGTCTGTGCCCGAAACGACGGCAGGCTCGTAGGGTTTGTCAACGTCGCCTGGGACGGTGGCGTCCATGCCTTCGTTCTCGACACGATGGTCGCCCAGGACATGCGCAAGACCGGTGTCGGGACCGGACTCGTGACGGCCGCGGCCCAAGGCGCCCGTGCAGCGGACTGCGAATGGCTCCACGTTGACTTTGAAGGGCATCTGCGTCCTTTCTACTTCGACGCGTGCGGCTTCAGACCGACCGAAGCAGGGCTCCTCGCTCTGCGCTAGATCACGTTTGCTCGGCAGTCGTCCGGCGGCTGACTTCGGCCGCGTAGGCGCCCCAGTCTCCGGCGGCGGCTCGCTGCCATTTGACGGCGACGGTGATGTCGATGCCGAGGGTTCTGGCGAGGACTGCGGCGGGCAGTTCGGTGGCGAGCTGGAACAGCGCGGTCGAGCGGCTCTCCGCGAGCCGGATGCCGAGTTTGCGGAGCCGTTCGCCCATGGCCCAGGCACTGATCGGGCGGCCGGGCTGGCCTCCGGGGAAGAGCCAGGGCGAGTCTGTCCGGCCGAGGACGGCATGGCTGCGGCGAAACTCGACCTGCTGGAGGGCCAGTTCAGCAACGGGCGCGGGCAGGTCCACCGGAACGGCGCCGAGGCGGATGCGGACCACTCCGTCCGTCTCCTCGATATGGTCGACGGTGAGCCGGGAGATCGCCGCGGGCCACTGCGCATAGAGGAGCAACAGCAGGCCGGCGAGGCGGTCTTCGGACTTGAGGGTGTCGTCGTCCAGCAGGCGACGAGCGGTGTCCCAGCGAGCCTCGACGTCCATCGCCTGGGATGGGCCGTTCCATCTCACGGCCGGAATGCTGAGATCGCGGGCGATCTTCTGGGAAAGCGCCCAGCGCACGAAGTGGCCCGCCTCCAGGCGAAGACGGACGTCGTCGCTGGTCATCCAGCGCTCAAGGTCGGTCTGGCGACAGGTGGCAAGGGTCAGGTTCCGGCCCGCGAGCCAGTTCAGGAGATAGACGGCCGCCCGCAGATGTTGCCGTGCGACCTGGAGCTGGTAGTGCGTGATCTCCTTGCCACGGCTGCGACGGCGAAGCCGGCGCAGAAGGTGCCAAGTCGCGTACCGGTGCAGGATTTTCCGTCCCTCGACGGTCGCATGGGAGGCAACGAGGTCCTTCACGTGCCGTTCGAGACGGACCATCTGCTCATCCCGCTTGGGCAGGGCCCCGGTGGCGACGAGAACGCTGCGGATGTGCTCGACGACCTTGCCTTCGGGGAGTTCGTCCAGGGCCTCGTGGCTGAGGGGCCGGCGACCGGAGCCGAGGTCGGACAGAACGGTAGCGACGATGCCCTTGGAGAGCCAGCTCATCGCGGTGCCGGCCCGTTCGGTACTGGCCAGGTCGTCATGGAGGGGTCGCAGCTTCGGGGATACGGAGCCGGTGTCATCGGCGAGGATCTCGTGGAGCCGCTGCTTGAGGGTGCAGCGGGGGCACGGGCCAGGAGCGTGCAGCCGTTCGGCTTGTCCGCAGGTGGGGCATGGGCGCCAGAGCCCGGCATCCGGTGTGGTGCAGGGGCCGCAGACGGGGGCGTCGGCGGTGCCGGAGTGGATACCACGCAGTCGGCCGCAGACAGTGCAGTGAGCCGGGCGTCGGTCACAGCCGCCGCAGCGGGGCAGGCCGGTGAGCTTCGAGAGTGTGCAGGGACCGGTGCGGCCACAGATCGAGCAGAGCAGTATGGGCAAGGGGCGGCAGTTCGGGCAGATCGGCCCCTCGGCGGTGCGGCAGCTGACCATGCGTGACTCGCCGCAGACGGTGCACGTCTCCCGGTTGGCCGGTTCCCTGATCAGGCAGTTCGGACACAGCGGTCGCCCCTGGGCGTCACGGGTGGCCGGTTCGCGCCGAGCACCACAGCGTACGCATTCTTCGATGCGGGACTTGGCGATGCAGTTGCGGCAGACCCGCTGCCCCTCCAGCGGCTTGTCAATACGGACAACCCGGTGGCAGCGAGGGCAGGCGGGCCGGACGATCCCGGCGACGCCTGCCTCGTGCAGCAGGTCGATGAACCGCAGGATGGCGCGATGCGGCGCCAGATAGCCCTCTCCGGTCAGTAGACAGGGGTTCTCCTCCAGAGCCCAGACCACTCTTTGCCGATAGGTGGGACGCTGGGGTGCCGTCCGGCGGAGGGCTTCGGCGATCACGTCGCGGTCGGCGTCCGGGGCGATCGCGGTGATCACCTCGTGGACGACCGTGACCGGATCGCGGTTGTCGTTGTCGGGACACATCTTGCAGCGCGGCAGGCCCTTGCGGTCCCGGAAGCCGATGCGTCGGACGTTGCCGCAGGCGGTGCACTCGGTGGTTTCCTGCCCGCAGACCGAGCAGTACCAGTCCTGGCCCTGCCGCTGGAAGGTTCGCAGCTTCTTGCCGCACTCGGCGCAGACCGGCGGTGAGATCGCCGAGGCGCCGACCCTGCGGAGCCCGGTGAGCAGATCGCCGATGGCCCGGGGGGCCGGGGAACGGCCGTCGGTCAGGACGGCGGGCCGCATCGCCAGGGCCTCCGCCAGGCGCCGCGACTTCGCGCGACGGCCCGCGACCGCGGTGACCACAGCCCGGATGGCCTCGGCGTCGAGTCCCTTCTCGACGTCTGAGCTTGACTCTGTCGGGGATCTTGGAGCTGTCGAGGTCAGATGCCCAGAGTTCGCCAGGATTTCGGTCGGGGTAGCTCGCGCTGGTCAAGGTAGTTCTGGAAGGCTGTCGGTCGGCGGGGTGCCGGTGCTTCCTCAGCCGGTGACAGTCCGCTGAGGCGCTCGATGTTGACGGCGATGGCTGTCAGGACGTGCTGGATGTGAGCTTTTCCCTGGCCGCGGTAGCGGCAGCGTCGTATGCCGTGGCCGTGGGCGAACTCGTTGACCGTGCCTTCCACTCCGGAGCGGGCCGCGTAGCGGGCTTTCCACTCGGGCGTCTGCTGCTCGGTGCGGACGCGGAGTTGCAGGTCGCGGAGTTCTCGCGGGGGAAAGCCCACGGTGCGGGCGCTGTCGGCGGTGGTGGTGCACTGAGTGCGGGCCGGGCAGGGGCGGCACTGGCTCTTGGTAAACCTGGCCACGATCAGCGGGGCGGCAGTGGGCGAGGAGGTCGGGTAGGGGCCGTGCCAGCCCGCGCTGACCTGTCCCTGAGGGCAGGTGACCTGCTGGCGGTCGTAGTCGATGTTGAAGTCGTCCCGGGCGAAGCCCTCATTCTGGCGGTGCTGCCGGGTGGGGTTGCTGTTCAGCGGCCCGGAGACGGTGACCTGGTGTTCACGGGCGGCTTGTTCCAGGTGGGGCAGGGAGGTGTAGCCGCCGTCGACCAGGTGCTCGGCGGGCAGGAGTTCGCGTCGGGCCAGGCGGGTGTGGATGCCGGGCAGGACCTTACTGTCGTGGGTGGTGGCCGCGGTGGTGGCCACGTCCGTGATCACGTTGGGGCCGTCGGGAGCACAGGTCTCGGTCAGGTGAGCGGAGAACCCCTTCCAGCTGATGATGTGTCCATGCCGTGCGTAGCGGGCCGAGGTGTCGTAGGGAGAGACGACTGCACGGGACGAGGGCGGCAGCCCCGGCCCGCCTTCCTTCTCGGCGGTGCGCCAGCCCAGCTTTCCCGCGGCGTCATGGTGGTAGTTCTGCACCAAGATCTGGCGCAGGGCCTGGATACGAGGGCCCGACGTGCGGCCTGTCCCCTGCTGGTAGAGGTGCTCCAGGAGCCGGACGGCATCTTGTCCCGTGGCAAGGATCCTGGTCTTGGGCTTGGTGGGATTCTTGCCCAGGCGGACCGGCCGGCCGTAGCGGCGTCCCCAATCCTCGTCGACCAGCTCGTCCAGCAGGTGCGGGGAGCTGCCGGCGACTTCTTCCAGGGCGGCGCGGACCGCCTCGGTGATCAGCTCCAGACGGGTGAGGTCCCGCACCGCGGCCAGGACATGGGTGGAGTCGGTGCGTTGGGTGGTGCGCTCGCGTACCAGGCCGGCCTCTTTGAGACGGGCCAGTGCAAGGTCAAGGAGACGGTCGGCACGGTCGTCTTCAGCGAGACGGTCGCGGAAATCAGTCAGCACGCTGTGGTGGAAGCCGGGGTCGTCCAGCTCCATGGCCATCGCGTACTTGAAGTCGATGCGGCAGCGGACCGCCTCGGCGGCCTGCCGGTCCGAGAGGCCGAGCAGGAACTGCAGCACGCAGACGGTAGCCAGTTGAGCTGGCGAGAGACCCGGACGCCCGTCACGCGGGTACCAGTCGGCGAAGTCCTCGTCACACCACAGCCCATCGAGACGGTCACGCACCCATATCGCCGTCGTGCCAACCGGGTTGCTCGCGCGTGCGACCTGCGCAGTCAGGGGCGGGACTTGCTCACCGGAACGGGGGCGAAGGGACAACGGGCACCTCGACAGCTGCATCGGTCGGCGGAACTACCCGAGCATGCCCGTTCACCGCGCTGCCGCACCGGGAAACTCCAAGATCCCCGACAGAGTCAAGCTGAGACGAGGTCAGTGATCAGGCCGATCGGGTCCGCGACGGCGCGTTCGAGATGGTCAGCGGTGGTCATGACCGGTCAACACCCCTGATCCTGGCACGCTTGGGCCGCAGTCCACCAAGTCCCTCCGAACCGGATGCCGTGCCGCTGCCGACGGCCGCCTTCTTCGGCTTCTTCACGGCCCCAGCCGCCGCGACGGGCTCGATGAGGTCGTCCATGGTGCAGTCGAGGATGTCGAGCAGGGCCATGAGGATCTTCAGGCTCAGTCGCTCCGGCCGCTCGACGACGAGCCGGTAGACCTGGCTCGACGACAGGCTGATGCCGCGTTCGGCGAGCGGAGGGATGAGATCGGTGGTGGAGAACATCCCGCGGTCCGCCATGACCTTGCGCAGGTGCCAGTGGTAGTCGAGCTTGGCGGCCATCGCCGGATCCCTCCTGTCAGGCCCCGGCGAACGCCGGAGCCAGTGCCTTGTGCAGGGAAGTGTTCATGAAGTCATCGCTGACGTGCGTGTAGATGGCCAGGGAGCTGTCGCACTCATGACCGACCTGCTGCTGGATGAACCGGCGGTCGACCCCGTCCTCGGTCAGATGAGTGGCGTAAGAATGCAGGATTGAGTGCGGAGTCAGGTCTTTTGGGAGCCTCAGGGCGTCGCGGTATGCCTCGAACCGGTCGTTGATGGAGCCGGGCTGGAGGCGGCCTCCACGTTCCGTGATCCACAGAGCGGGGTGATCGGGGAATCCGAAGCGGAGGCGAACGTTCTCGACGTAGTCGGCGACCGCCTCGACAGCCCAGTCCATCACCGACAGCACGTTCCGCCGGCGCGGCGGCTGGCCCTTCTTCGCCTTGCCGAAGCGGACGTTGAGCGTGCCGTACCGGCCGAACTGCCGTGCCTGCGCGTTGCGTCCGAAGTCGACCACATCGAGCTTGGACGTCTCGGTCCGGCGAAGCCCCCACCCATAGATGACCTTGAACAGTGTGGCGTCCCGATAGGCGGCGAGAGCCCCCTTGCGCTTGGACTTCACGGCGCGTGCGACCTGGTCGTCGGCGAAGTCGAGGAACCGCTGCAGCTCTTCCCTTGTGAACGGCCGCGCTTCCGGGGCGCCTTCGTAATCCTGCAGGTGAGGGAGGGTATTCCACTCGTGGCAGATCGCCACCGGATAGGTGCCGAAGGCTTCCTCGCATGTCGGCCCCCAGCCGTATCGGGCGTCGATGAGGAGTTCGGTGAACAGGCGAACCGTGCCCTGGTAGCTGCGGATCGTGGACGGCGCCAGATGCTTCTCGCTGGTCAGCGAGGCCGACCATTCGTCCAGGTGGGCCGGCGTCCACTGCCACGGGTACTCGTTCGCGAATTCGAGGAACCGGCGGATCAGCCGTTCCCGCGGGTCGATCGTCTCGTCCTTCAGCCCTCGCGACTTCTGCTGAGCCCTCCAGCCCCTCAGCATCGCGTCGAACATCGCGTCCTCCGGACGCAACTGGACCACATCGGAGACAAGCTCTATGTGAGCCGAGCCCGCCAGGGCCACCTTGCGCTGATACACCACTCCAGACCGTCCCTTCTGGAGAGCAGATCATGCATCAGAAGGGATCACCTCGGCAACACCCCTGCTTAGGCTGCCAGTTCGCAGAGCCTACGGAGACCCTCCGCTTCCCGCCGTGACCACGCGACCTGCGGCTTCTCGCCCATCGGATGCAATTCCCGAGGGTTGTAGTAATTCTGGGTGGTCTTGAGATCGGAGTGGTCCATCAGCTCCTTGAGGACGTCCGGGGCCACGCCGGCATCCGCGTGCCGCTGGGCGTAGCTGTGGCGGTAGGCGTAGGGGAAGATCCGGCTCTTGTCGAAAGGGAGCATCCGGGTGACCGTTTGCCCGTTCTCCTCCACGGTCGTGGGGACCAGGAAGTCGGGCAGTGAGTCGACCCAGGTGCGGTGGCCCTCGCTGATCGAGTTGATCGCCTTGGTGCCGTGCGGGTTGGTGCGTGTGCTGGGCAGGAGCTTCAGCTCGTCGGCGGGAGTGTCCGGGAACATCTCGCGCGGGAGGTCACGTAGTCCCGCAGCCGGTAGCAGACCGCCACCTCGCACTCCCCCGTTCTCTCGCGCGGGACGACTGCGGGGTGGCGGAGGAAGTCCTCGATGCTCAGTTTCAGGGTGTCCACCCGCTGGCGGCGGTGGGAATCGCACAGCGCCGCCCGGGCCGACTTGGCCGGCCGGCCGCAGCGCGGCACCCGGCACATCTCCTGCCTCATGCCCAGCATGCGCGGCTTGGCGATCTGGGCGAAGTCGTCCACGGACAGGCCGGAGTCCTTCCAGCCCCGCTCGCACCCCATGCACATCGGACGGCCGAACCTCACGCCCTTGGTACAGCCCTTCACACAGCAGTCCGGCATGCCCAGCACCGGATGGTCTTTGGGGAAAAAGATCACCCGCAGGTCCCAGTCCCAGCGCACGAGCCGCAGGAACTCTGGATCCAGAGCGTCCACGATCTGCCGGGTCCGCAGATCCTCAACCGCGGTCGGCTCCGCGGCAAACAGCACCGGCGTAGTCACCGTTCACCCCGCCCGGACAGCTCGCGCGGCGAGGGAACCCGCTCGACGGCTTCCCGCACCCGGCTGCGGTCCGGGATCACATAGGGCGCAACCGAGCCGGGGTGCTCCTGCCCCAGCAGCATCTGCACCTCGTCCCAGCTGCCGCCGGCATCTACGACGTTGCTGCCGAACGCCCGACGGGCCATGTGCGGCCCGACGATCCGCCCCAGCTTCGCCCGCTTCGACAGGCGGCCGAACAGCTCGCCCATCGCCGCCGGAGACATCGGCGCCCCAAGCGGCTCGCGGAACAGGTTCACCAGCAGGAAGTCGCTGCCCCCGGCCCCCAGCTTCTCCAAGCGCTCGTCGACGTACTGGTCGAAGCCCTGCACCACCAGGAAGTCCAGCGGCTGCACCCATGCCCGCTTCGACTTCGACCATGCCCGGTTCGCGTTGGCCCGGCGCCGCACATGCACGTGCGCGCCCTCCACGTCACAGCCCAGCGTGCGCGAGTCCGGCAGCAGATGGCAGTCGCTGCGGCGCAGCCCCGCCACCTGCCCCCGCCGCAACCCCACCCGGGAGTGCAGGAGAACCACCAGCCTGTCCCGGGCACTGCGGCACGCCAGGAACATCCCCACCAGCTCCTCGTCCAGAGCCCGGTCGACCTCCGCCTGGGGCTCCTGCAACCGGTGCCTGGCCCGCAACCGGTAGTACAGGCCCGTCTCCTCGCCCTTTGCCTCCTCCGGCAGTTCCCGGCTGTCCGCCAGCTCGTACAACTGCCCCAGCACCGACCGCGGCACCTCACCCACCGACACCGCGTACGGCAGCCAGCACTCCGTTCACCCGCCGCTCGCCCCGTACCGGCTTTGTCCCCGGCCCCCACACCACCGTCGGGTTCTCGGCTCCCAGTCGACTCGGCGAGTAGCGAAGCCACACCATGAACAGCCCCATGTCCGCGGCTGCCTCCTCCCACCGCCGCCCCGTCGCCCGGCACCAACGGAGGTAGAAGGCCACCCCGCCGGCGTACGACCGTGTCGTCAGCTCCGTCCGGCTCCGTCCGAACCGCAGGAAGCGGAGCCACTGATCGGCCACAGGCACGACACACAACTCGTCATCGACCACGGTCCAATACCGGGCTCCAGACGGCAGATCCACGGGAAATGCCCGCACGCGCAACTCCTTCGAAGCGACAGTCCATGCAACAACCCGCCACAGAGCAACACCCCCCGAGAACGAGCCTCGGAAGACCAACGAAGCCATCCCGTGCCACGTCACACCACAGCCTCACCCACCCCAGAAAACAGTCCGCCGTCGCGGCGCTGCACCATGAGCAGCTGCATCCGGTGGGCGGCGGCGGTCGGCGCCTGCGGCTGTCCGGAGTTGAGGGCGTCGAGCGCGCCCCCGGCGTAGGCCGGGTAGTAGCGGAAGCTGTCGGGGTCGGCCACGGAGGTGGTGAGCGGCTCCCCGAGCGGGTCGGTCTGCATCATCTGCAGCCGGACCCGGCTCACCGGCAGGTCCGGGCCGGCCAGCTCACGGACGAGGCCGCCGAGCCAGGCGCCCGTGGCGAGGACGACCGCGTCACCCGTGTGGATGTCACCGTGGTCGTCGCGCACGGAGGCGGCGGCGACCACCTCGCGCACCTCCCGGCCGCCGAGGTAGGTGTACGCCCCCGATGCCAGCAGGGCCTGCTTCAGGGCCAGCTGGGCGACGCGCGGCTCGACGGCCGCGTCCCGCTCGCACCACAGGGCCGCCTCGAAGGCGCCGCGCAGAGCGGGGTTCTTGGCCCGCGCCTCGCCGGCGGTGAGCACCTTGTAGCCGCGGGCGGCCGCATCGGGCCCGGCCACGGCCGCCTCCGCCACGGCGGTCTCCAGTCCGGTGCGGAGCGGGGTGAGCGACCCACAGGGCCGGAAGCCGAGGTCCGGCACCAGCTCCCCGATGGACTCCCACAGCTCCCGGGCGCGCAGGGCGGTCTCCAGCTCCTCGCCGGCTGCCCGTCCGCTGACCCAGATCTGTCCGAAATTGCGGAGGGATGCTCCGCGCGCCTCACTCTCACGCTCGATCTGTACGACCTCGTGGCCGCGGTTCACTGCGTGCCAGGCGTGCATGGTTCCCACCACGCCGGCTCCTACGACGATGACTCTCACGGCGGCAACGCTCCTCGGGCCGGGTGGCCCGCACGGGTCCGGGAGGCAACGGAGAAGTGAACCGGGCCGCAAGCTTGGACCAGACCCGTTACCCTTCCGTTACCATAAGCCGCCGGTCCGGCCGCGGCACGTCCGCGAGGGCTACCGGCCCTGACCGCCCAGGTGGGTCGTGAACGAGAACCGGTCGCCGCGGAAGAGGGTCCGCACCCGTTCCAGCGGGCACCCACCGGTGTCGCGGGAGAGGCGGTGCAGGAGAAGCATCGGCAGGGCGGGCGGCGTACCGATCAGGAGCGCCTCACGCGGCGTCGCGAGGACGGTCTCGATGCGCTCGTCCGCATCACCGAAGGAGACTCCGAGCCGTTCGCCGAGGTAGGAGTAGAAAGAGGAGTCGGGGTCGAACTCCGCGTCGAGGCGCGGGGCCCGGGCGACGGTGACGTACGTGCTCTCGAGGCCGACCCGCTCCTCGTCGGCGAGCAGGACACGCTCCATGTGCCATACGGGCTCACCTCGCGGTACCTCGATCTCGACGGCCAGGGCCTCGGGACAGGGGAACTGTTCGAGTCCGATGAGGTGGCGCCCGGGCGTGCGGCCCTGGCGCCGTACGCCTTCGGTGTAGCTGGCCAGCGAGAGCGGCTGCTCGAGTTTGGGTCCGGCAACCACCGTGCCCCGGCCCTGCCTGCGCACCCGTCCCTCCAGCAGGAGTTCACGCAGCGCCTGACGCACGGTCTCACGGGACACCTCGTACCGCAGGGCGAGGTCCCGCTCGGTGGGCAGCAGCCCGCCCTCGCCCAACTCGGCCAGCAGGAGGGCCACATGTGCCTTGACGGCGTAGTACTTCGGGATACGGCCGTGCTCCGGGATGCCGGAGCGGATCGGTGCGCCAGGTGCCTGGTCGTTCGGGTAGTCCACGGCCCGATGGTGTCAGACGCGGGCGAACGCCCACCCCCGCCAGGGTGAGCGCCCGCTGCCCCGCCGTCACTTCGGGAGACGCACCGGCCCTGCGGCGGTCGGGCTGTCCAGGGTGCAGCGGCGCTGGAGGACGAGAGCGAGGCCCCGGGGTCTCGCCGAGCAGCAGTCCGAGCGAGCCGAGGGTGAACGCGGCCTGGGACAGCAGCAGTCCGCGCTGTGACCGTCCCGAGCACCAAGGCCATCACCGTGCAGTCGCCGCGGGCGCCGGACTTGACGAGGGTGGGGGCGACACCCCAGCTCCACGCGCGGACGCGCTCAGCCGTTCAGTGCCTCGTCGAACCGGGCGTACGCCTCCTGGTCGAAGAGCACGAGACGCACCTCGGCCACCGGGGGAAGCGCCGCCTCCCGCACCGTGCGGACGGCGATCCGGGCCCCGTCGTCGAGCGGCCAGCCGTAGACGCCCGTCGAGATCGCGGGGAAGGCGACGGTGCGGGCGCCCAGCTCCGAGGCGACCCGCAGGGACTCCCGGTAGCAGGAGGCCAGCAGGGCGGAGCGGTCCTCCTCGCGCGACCAGACCGGTCCCACCGTGTGGATGACGTGCTCCGCGTGCAGCCGTCCGGCGGTGGTCGCCACCGCCTGCCCGGTGGCCAGCCCCTTGCCGTGGTGCGAGGCCCGCAGATCGCGGCAGGCCGCAAGGATCTCGGGCCCACCGCGCCGATGGATCGCGCCGTCCACCCCACCACCCCCGAGGAGCGAGGAGTTGGCGGCGTTGACCAGGGCGTCGGCGTGCTGCTCCGTGATGTCTCCGCGCACGAGGACGATGTGCGGCTGTGTCGTCATGCGGTCATCCTGT
This sequence comes from Streptomyces sp. SM10, assembly GCF_002910915.1. Classification (GTDB taxonomy): domain Bacteria; phylum Actinomycetota; class Actinomycetes; order Streptomycetales; family Streptomycetaceae; genus Streptomyces. The sequence goes on from NZ_NEUF01000160.1 coordinate 97,605, forward strand.
CGCAACAGCCGAGGCGGCATCCCGCTGTCGGGGCGACGCCCGGTCGACGTCCCCGCGGGGCGACCGCCGGCCACTTCACCGTCCGGCCCGCGCCGGGGCTCCGGCTGCCGACGGAATCGGGGGGCCGGCGCACGCGGGCCGGGAGACGGCCGGCCCGCTGCCCGGCTCCGCGTCGGGGGCGTCCGCCGTACGGGGCCGGTCGCGCAAGGTGTCGTGGATCCGCTCGACGGTGCCGTTGTCGTGCCACCAGGTGAAGTACCAGTACACGGTGGGCCAGGGCGGGAAGGTCTTGGGCAGCTGGCGCCAGGCGCACCCCGTCCGCACCACGTAGAGCAGCGCGTTCACGATCCGCCGACGCGGGTGCTTCTCCCGGCGGCCGCCCTTCGGGCCGACTCTCGCGGCCGGCAGCAGCGGTTCGACCAGGTCCCACTGCTCATCCGTCAGATCCGACGGGTACCCACTCCCAGAGCCACTCACACCAGGCTCAACGACCCCTTCTGCCCCGGGACACGACAGACCTCGTACGCGGCTCATCCGCCCCGCGCCGGCGTGCGGGGCCTGCCCCGCTCCTGAGCGTCGAGGTGCGATCGCGTCCACGCCGACCGGCCCTGCCGGGGGAAGCGCCGCCGCTTCCCCCGGGTCGTCAGACCCCCGCCAGCAGCGCCTCCAGCGCCGCCGCGGTCTCGGGGTGGCGGCCGGCGAGCACCGCGCCCGAGGGCTCGGGGGTCTCCTCCTCCCAGGTGCCCTCGCAGCCCAGCAGCTCGGCCAGGCTGTCGCACGTCTGCGGGTGGGCGGCCAGGAGGACCGCGCGTCGCGCGGTACCGGCTCCGGGCGCTGCCGGGGCCCCCGGTGCTTCCGGGACGGCCTCCCACGGCGGGACCCACGCGTCCAGCGCCGCGAGCCGGCCCGGGAAGACGCGTCCGGCCTCGCGGATCAGCAGCGGGGTCAGGTCGGCGCCCTCCGAGCGCAGGGTGGTGATCAGCGTCGGCAGCCAGGGCAGCAGCACCGGGTCCGGCAGCCGTGCGAACGCCTTCGACACCGCCTCGACGACGAAGTCGGCCAGGTGCGGCACCGGTTCCAGAGCGTGCAGGAAGCCGCTGAGGTAGCGCGGGTAGGCCGGCACCACCAAGGGGTTGTCCAGCAGCGCGTCGCACCGCTCCCTCAGCTCCGCGCGGGAGAGCTGCCCGAGGTGCACCCGGGCCGCCCACAGCAGAGCGGTCCTGGACGGCTCCTCGGGGTGCGACTGCGCGAAGGCCAGATCCAGCTGGGCCCGGTCGCAGCCGAGCGACAGGGCCAGGCTCTCCATGCTGAAGAGGAATCCCAGCATCGCCGCGACCTGCCGGACCGTCGCGTCCTCGTCGGTGAACGCCGTGGGCAGGAGCGTGCAGTAGTGCGCGTACCCCGTCTTGGCGAAGGACTCGATCCACGACGGCAGCACCGGCCGGGTGATCCGGTAGTACGCCAGGAGCCTGCGCACCCTGCGCAGCACCTCCGGCGCACCGTCGACGCTGCGTTCGGTGGCCAGCACCTCCAGCGCGCGGGTGCCCAGCTCGTCGGCGAGGCGGCCGCTGCGCAGGTGCAGCACGGCGTCCTCGACGGCCGCGAGGACGTCGGCCGTGGTGGCGTTCGGCGCGTACGCGGCGCGGCGCAGACGCTGCTCCAGTACCTGCTCGATACTGACGCCTTCGTAGCCGAGCTCGATGAGCGCCCGCTGATGCGTGCCCAGCGCGAGGTCCCACGACTCCTGCACCGACTGCTTGCCGAGCTCCCTCTCGCCCATGATCGGCCGCGCGGCCCCGTGGGGCATGAGGTGGCGCAGCATCCACAGCACGTCGGAGCACTGCCGCAGTTCGGGCTGGGAGGTCATGTCCAGCAGCGCTCGCTGCACACCGCGCTGCTGGAGCTTGAGGTTCAGCGGGGCGAGCCGGTCGTGCACGTCGCGGGCCAGGGGCGGCAGCGCGTCGTAGCCGACCTGGCCGATCCGGTCGCCGCCCATCAGGATCTCCACCAGGCGGCGTACGTCGCGCCTGCCCGGCACGGTCTCCTTCTCGATGCAGGTGACCGCAGCGTCCTGGAAGTCGTACGGGGTGGGCCTGGCCCGGTCCCGCATACCGGCCAGCAGGATCGACGTCTCGAAGACGGCGATGGCGTCGGCGGTGGAGGCGAGGTAGCCGTTGCGCCGGGCGGAGCGCACGATCTCCACCGACCAGCCGCGGAGTTCCGCCTCGTCCAGCCGGTCGAGGGCGGGTGGACTCTGCAGGAAGCCGGAGAGCTTGTCGGCAGGGGCCTCCGGCGCCACGGGCACGGCACTCCTCCCGGGCTTCGCCGCCTTCTTGGCGCCCGTCTGGCCGGCGAGACGGTACGGCTGCACCCGGGTGCGCCTGAGGTTCTTCGCCCACTGCGTGGCGGCGATCGACACGGACCCGGCCGCGAGGCCGAACTGCGCCTCGATCGACGCGTGGCTGGAGGGGATCAGACCGTGCTGCCAGGTGCTCCCGCCCGGAGGGCTGATCTCGAAGGTGTCGCTGCCGTGGACGCCGAACTCCTCGACCCGGCTGGACGCGTGGAAGGCGCCGCATACGTAGAGGCAGTCCTCGGGGTCGGTGCCCGTCGCGGAGAGGTGCTCGCGCATCCGGGTCCACATGTAGCGCTCGCGGTCCTCGTCCACCCGCACCCGGTCCGTGTCCCCGGGCGCCAGCCGGCGGAACAGGCTGCCGATCAGGAGCATGACCTGACGGTAGGTGTCGTGGTCGCTGTCCCCGAGCGGCAGCTCGACGTACTGGTGCCACCACTCCGACCAGTGCCGCACACGGCCGTGGTGCAGGAGGTGCTCCTCCAGCTCGGCGAACCGGGGTCTCAGATCGCCGATCTCCACCCCTACGGCGTCACCGTGCAGCGCCGCCTCCTCCTCGGCGGGAGGAGCGTCCGGTCCCGAGGGCTCCGCCGCTCCGGCCTGCCACTGGAAGACGTGGTCCGAGGAACGGTCGACGAGGACCAGCTCGACGCCCGGGGTGTCCAGGGCGTAGGCGATGGCCTGGTACTCGGCGGACGCCTCGGTGATCGGGGCGACCACCGAGAGCGGCGCCCACTCCGCGGGGAAGCCCCTGACCTCGCTCGCGAACGCCTGCACGGCCACCGGGAGACGGCAGTTCCTCAGCTCGGACAGGAGTGGCGCCATGTCCTCGCACAGCTCCAGGTACACGACCTTGGGCTGCTTCTCCCGCAGTCTGCGGGCCATCGCGAGAGCCGAGGCGGGCGAGTGGTGGCAGACGGGGAAGATCTCCAGCGGCTCGCGCACCGCCCGGTCGACGTCGTCGACGATGCCGAGGAGGATGCCCTGCAGCGCGTCCGGCCCGTCCGCGAACTCCGTGGCAGCCTGCTGGAGTTGTCCTCGAAGCGCCTCGAAGGGCGTCCCCTCGTCCGGGGTGCTCATGACAGGGTGGCGATCGCGTCGCGGCCGCCCTCCAGGAACTCCGGCCAGGAGCCGCCCTCCGCCTTGCTGCGCGGTTCGACGACGCCGTGCAGGTACTTGTTGAGGATGGCCAGGTCCTCGGGTTCGCGCCGCGCCAGCGATCCGACGAGCGAGGAGGCGAGGGTACGGGCGGTCAGCGCGCGCTCGCCGAAGAAGTTGCTGTGCAGGATGGCGTCCTCCAGGACGCCGATCTGCTCGGCGCTCGACAGCGCGGACTCCAGCTTCTCGTCGTCGCTGCCGGCGGCCGCCGAGGAGGCCCGCAGGTCTGCGAAGCTCTGCAGCAGCACGTCGAGCAGGGTCGGCGGCACGTCCAGCTCGATCTGATGGCGGCGCAGCAGTTCCTCGGTGCGGAAGCGGACGATCTCCGCCTCGCTCTTCTTGTTCGTCACCACCGGGATGCGGACGAAGTTGAAGCGGCGCTTGAGGGCGGAGGAGAGGTCGTTGACGCCTCGGTCACGGCTGTTGGCCGTGGCGATGACGGAGAAGCCCGGCTTGGCGAAGACGATGTTGTCGCTGTCCATCTCCGGGACCGAGATGTACTTCTCGGAGAGGATCGAGATCAGGGCGTCCTGGACGTCGCTGGTGGAGCGGGTGAGCTCCTCGAAGCGGCCGATCGCGCCGGTCTCCATCGCGGTCATGATCGGCGAGGGGATCATCGACTCCCGGGACTGCCCCTTGGAGATGACCATCGACACGTTCCACGAGTACTTGATGTGGTCCTCGGTGGTGCCGGCCGTGCCCTGCACCACGAGTGTGGAGTTGCGGGAGACGGCGGCCGACAGGAGTTCGGCCAGCCAGCTCTTGCCCGTCCCCGGGTCACCGATGAGCAGCAGACCCCGGTCGGAGGCCAGGGTGACGATCGAGCGCTCGACGAAGCTGCGGTCGCCGTACCACTTCTGGGAGATCTCCCGGTCCAGGCCGTCGGAGCGCTCGGATCCCAGGATGAACAGGCGGACCATCTTGGGCGAGAGCCGCCAGGAGAAGGGCTTGGGGCCGTCGTCGACCGACTCGAGCCAGTCGAGCTCCTCGGCGTACTTGATCTCGGCGGGGGCGCGCAACAGGTCGGACATGGGTGTGCCTTTCGACGTGTGTGGGAGTGCGGTCACGGGACTCGCGTGGCGGGCGCAGGCCCGGGGGGCTCCGGCCGGCCCGCGCGTCACGTGAGGAAGGTCTTGAGCTCGTGGACGAGCTTGCGGATGTGCCCCGAGAGGACCGGTGTCCCCTGGTCCTTGAAGCGCTCCCTGAACCAGGGGTTGACGCTGGCGCGGCCCGAGCTGGTCACCGAACCGACCGGGATGAACTTCGCCCCGGAGCGGTGGATGGCGGCCATGCTCTCGAACAGCGGCTCGGTCTGCCATTCGTAGAAGTCGGAGATCCAGACCACGACGGTGTTGCGGGGCTCGGCGATCTTCGGCTGGGCCAGTGCCATGGCGACCGTGCCGTCTGTGCCGCCGCCGAGGTTGGTCCGCAGCAGGGTCTCGAAGGGGTCGTGCACCCAGGGGGTGAGGTCGAGCGCCTGCGTGTCGTACGCGATGAGGTGGACGTCCACCTTGGGCAGGCCCGCGAAGATCGAGGCCAGGATGGTGCAGTTGACCATGGAGTCCACCATCGAGCCCGACTGGTCGACGACCACGATCAGCCGCTGGGGCGTGGTCTTGCGCGCCGTGTGGCGGTAGAAGAGGCGGTCGACGTAGAGCCGTTCCTCCTCAGGGCTCCAGTTGGTGAGGTTCTTCCAGATCGTGCGGTCCAGGTCCAGGTTGCGGAACACCCGCTTGGGCGGGACCGAGCGGTCCAGGGCGCCGACGGTCGACTTCTCCACCTGTGTCCGCAGCACCTCGGCGACCTCGTCGACGAATCGCCTGATCAGGGCCTTGGCGTTGGCCAGGGCGACGCCGGAGAGGTTGTCCTTGTCGCGCAGCAGCTGCTCGATCAGGGACATGCTCGGCGTCAGCTGACCGGCGAGGTGCGGGTCGGCGAGGACCTCGCGCAGCCGCATCCGCTTGACGAGCCCGGCCTCGATGGAGCCCAGCGCAGGACCGATCTCCGGGATGAGACGGCTGAGATCGGGGGTCCTGCCACTGCCGCCGGTGCCGGTCGGGCTGACGCCCGCGCCTCCGGCGCGTCCGCCGCGCAGCTCGCCCGGCCTGCAGCCGAGGGCGCGCTCCAGCCAGCCCGCGTCGGACTGCCACCGGGAGAGCTGCCCCGCGGAGACGGTGCCGGGGGGCGAGTGGAAGACGTTCAGCAGGACCTTCGACACGAGTGCGGCGCGCCGCACCTCGGCGGCCCTGTCGCGGTCGTCGTCGGCGCCGTCCGTGTCCGGCTCCGCGTCGGGCGCCATCAGGTTGTCGAACTCGGCGGCGAGCCCGGGATGGCGCTGCACCACGGAGTCCACGGAGGCTCCCGGGTCCAGCAGCGCGGGCGGGAGCCCGATGTCCTGGACGACGGCGAGGCTCGCCGACTCCAGGGCCGGCTGCTCCTCGGGGTCGAAGAGCTGGGCGAGCAGGCGCCAGTACATGACCTGCCGGCGGTTGTCGTGGGCGCTCTCCCCGGTCACCCCGGGGTTCGGCTGTCCGGTCATTTCCGCAGCAGCCTTCCCGCGCGCTCGCTCAGCACCTTGGCGGCGTCGGTGGCGGCCTTCTCCGCCCTGGCCCCTGCCTTGTCGGTCGTCCCTCCGGCCCACGCCCCCGCGTGCACCGCGGTCACCTTCTTGCGGACAGCGGTCTCGACCGCGAGCGGCTGTACGGCGAACTCGCCGTCGTCCCAGCGGATCAGCGCGAGGCAGGCGCCGGACCTGGCGACGGACTCGGGGGTGAGCGGCCCGGCCGCCGGGATGCGGTCGGTGTCGACGGCGAGCTCGACCCCGGCGACGGTGAAGGTCACCGCGCCCTCGTCGTCCGCCCGGGCGGTGTAGCCCTCCAGGAAGACGGGCACGGCGATGTGTGCGGGATGCCGGTCCAGGGGAGCCGTCACCGGGGCGGTCGCGGTGGGCAGGGCCACGCGGGCGGTCGCGAACGCCTCGGCCGGCTCCCCGGGCCGGGCGTGGGCGTCGTCCCAGACCAGGTCGCCCTCGGCGGTGACCGGCATACCGGTGAGGTCCATCGACCGGCCCTCGCCGGCGGCCGCGAGGAGCGACATGTGCGGACGCATCAGCTGCCAGATCCCGGCTCCGACGACGGTGTCGGGCTTCGGCACGGACACGCCGGCACGCACGAGGCGGGGCGCGGAGCCGTCCGCGGGCTCGTACACGGCGTGGACCTGTGCCTGTGCGGCGGTCGCGTGTTCCTGTACGTCGATGCCGAGGGGCAGCAGCCGGCCGTCGGCGGTCCCGACGACGGGCGTCGCGGCGGCGCCCGGCACCGTGAGCAGCATCCCGCGCGACCAGAGGTCGGCCCAGCGGCGTACCGGGAAGCGCTCCATGGACGAACCGGGGCAGGACGCGGCGAGTTCGGCGGCGAAGCCGTCGAGGAGAGACGCGAGCCGGCGGAGAGAGGGGTCGGGCAGCATCGCGGAGACGACTTCACCGGCCCCGGACACCACCTCGTGGTCGAGACCCTGCCAACCGCAGCGCGCCAGGTCGCAGAGCCAGGCGCGGGCGGCCGTCAGCAGATTGGCCGCCGGTTGCGCGTCGGCCGACGGCACGGACCGGTCTCCGTGCGAACGGCCCGTGGCCTCCTCGACACGTGCCAGCAGCGCGTCATGGACGGAGCCGAGCAGCGCGGTCCGTGCGGCGGCCAGGGCCACGAAGTGGTCCTCGCCCGCGCCTCCGGCCGCCGCTTTCCCGGCCGCCTCGGCGACCCGGGCGGCCAGCGGCGTCCCGAGGACGGCGTCGGCGAGCCGCGCCGGGCCGTCGGCTTCGGCGGGCCGGGGGCGGAGCAGGCCGGCGACGAGAGCCCGGTCGAAGGCGTCGACGGCCTCCAGGGCTTCGTCCAACCCGTCGACGGGCTCGGTGAGCAGGTCGGCGCGCATCAGGCCACCGCCCTGGTCGGCGGGAAGAACTGCATCTCGGGCAACGGCAGGGTGGCCGGGGCGTGTTCGAGATAGGCCAGGTGGCGGAGGAACCGACTGAAGACGGAGGCGGCTGCCTTCGTCGCGTCCGCCTGCGGACGGGTGCTCCGCATGGCCGTGGCCAGCACGGGCCCGTCGATGTCACCCGCCGGGACCTCGATCCTCAGGTAGCGGACGACGCGCTCGGCGCCGTACTGGAGGACCGCCTCGTTGGCGAGGGCACCGATGTGGTTGCAGAACGAGCCGCGCGCGCCGCCGCACGGGCGGTTGTTGTTGGTGCTGCAGGCGAACGCGAAGGTTCCCGTCGCGACGGACGAGACGTAGACCCGCCCTATGTCCGAGCCGCTGGACACCACACCTTGCAGGCGTCCGTCCGCCAGCTCGACGAACGGAACCTTGGCGAGCTTGCGCGGCCGCGCGGGCGGTATCACCCGTGCCGTGCTCGACCTCTCCCAATCCGACAACGCGCCATCTCCAATGCACAGCTGAGGGGGTGTTTCCGCCGGACCGGCGGAACACGACTGAACCTACTGGGAGGCACTGACATCGGTGCTGACGCGTGGGTCCGGCGCCCTCGTCACGGCCGGGAGACGGCGGGGGTGTCGGTGAGCCCCGTGACCCGCATGGTGATGTTCAGCCGGCCCGAGCTCAGCCCGGTGGCCGGGTCGCCGGTGCCCTCGTGGACCCTCGGCACCCCGTGGTGGGCGAAGCGCGAGGGGCCGCCGAGGACGAACAGGTCGCCCGAGGCGAGCTCGATGTCGGTGTAGGGCCTGGTGCGGGTCTCGGTGTTGCCGACGCGGAAGACGCAGGTGTCGCCGATGGACAGGGAGACGACCGGGGCGGAGGACCTCTCGTCCTTGTCCTGGTGCATGCCCATCCGGGCCTGCCCGTCGTAGAAGTTGATCAGCGCGGTGTCCGGGGTGTAGTCCTCCGCCGCCGCCTCGTCGCCGCACGCCGTCAGGAGGGCGCGGCGGCCCAGCCGGACCATCCACTCCGGGAACTCGGCGACCCGCCGGCCGTTCACGTCGTCCGCCGTGCGGGTGTACCGGTAGGGGGTCCAGTGCCAGCCGACACACACGGTCTGTACGGACATGACGCCGCCGCGCGGCAGCCGGGTGTGGCGGATGGGAACGGGCCCGGTGGCCCAGGCCCGGCACGCGGTCACCAGTTCGCGCTGCTGGGCGGGGGTGAGCCAGTCCGGTACGTGCCAGGCCCCCGGGGCGACCTCCCTGGAGGGGCGTGGGATCAGGGCGTTCACGGCGCCTCCCCCTGCGGCGGCCGGGCGGTGAGCCGGCGGTGGTTCACGTCCCGGGTGCCGCCCTCGGCGGTGGCGCCGCGCAGACCGTGCACCGTCCCCGGGCCCGCGAGCTCCGGGAGGCGGTGTCGCGGCAACAGGGCGACCAGCGAGAGGGGTTCCTGCTCGGTGTACGCAGCAGGGTTCGGCGGCGGACCGCACGCGGCGATGTCCCGGACGCTGATCAGCGGGGACTTCCTGTCGGTCGTCCTGTCCGTCATCGATGCACCTTCCTCTTCCTCGCAGGTCCGGGGCGTTACGCACCCCGGTGGGCGGCCTTCAGCCCGCCTGGTGGTGGCTCTCCAGGTCCAGGAGCTGCCGCTTCCGGTCGAGGCCGCCCGCATAGCCGGTGAGGGCGCCGCTCGCGCCGATCACACGGTGGCAGGGGCGGACCACCAGCAGCGGGTTGGCGCCGATGGCGGTGCCGACCGCGCGCACCGCGGCGCGTGAGGCACCGATCCGCCTGGCGATCTCGCCGTAGCTCAGGGTGGTGCCGTACGGGATCGCCTCCAGGGCCGCCCAAACGCGCCGCTGGAAGTCGGTGCCCCGGCCGACGGCGCACTCGATGCCGAAGCCGGTCCGGCTGCCCCCGAAGTACGCGCGCAGTTCGCCGGTGATCGCGGTGAACGCCCCGGGGTCCTGCCTCCAGTCGTCCTGGACCGTCGCGCCGCCCTTCTGGCCGGGCACCGAGAGAGAGGCGAGGGCGGTGCCGCCCTGTGCGGTGGCCGACTCCTCGCCCACCAGCAGCAGCTCGCCGAGCGGGCTGTCGATCGCGGTGTAGAGCGTCATGGTCACGGTCCTTCCGGGTTCGTCGTGTGCCGGTGTCGGCTGTGCGGGGTGTCCGAGTGGCGACCGGCGGGATTCGGACGTCATGCCACCGGACCACGGCGCCGCTCCGCTGCCGCGTTACAGAAGTGGTGCGTGGCGTACGTGCGCCACGGTCGCCATGCACCGGCGTCCACCGGCTCGGCGCCGGCGTGGCGCATTCCGGCCAGGACGGCCGCGTCACCGGTCAGCAGCACGTCGGGGTCGCCGAGCGCGCGCATACGGATGCAGGCAGCCGCCCGGGGGCCGACGCCGGGCAGGCTCAGGAGCTCCTTCTCGGCCTGGTCACGGTCGGCCCCCGGGTCGAGCCGGACCCGCCCGTCGGCCAGGGCGGCGGCGACGGAGCGCAGGGTGCCGCGCAGCGCGTCGGGGATCGCCAGCTCCTCCAGGCCGGCCCCGGCCAGGTCGCCGGGGCCGGGGAACGTGCGGGTGAGGGTGGAGCTGGGCACCTGGAGGGCCGCGCCGTAGGCCTGCACCAGCGCGCTGCCGAGCCGGCGTCCGGCGGCCACGGGGACCTGCTGCCCGAGGACCGCCCGGACGGCCAGTTCGTGGACGTCCGCGGCACCGGGCGCGCGGAGTCCGGGCGTCCGGGCGACGAGCGGGGCCAGCGCGGGGTCCGCGCCGAGGCGCTCGGCGACCGCGTGGGGGTCGGCGTCCAGGTCGAAGAGGCGGCGCATCCGCTGGGTGGCGGTCGTCAGGTCCCGCAGGTCGCCCAGGTGCAGCCGGCACTCCAGCCAGCCGTCGCCGGTGCGCTCGCCGACCTCCGCGATGCCGGTGCCGTGCGGCAGCCGAAGGGTGCGCCGGTAGGTCCGGCTGCCTCGTGCGCCGGCCATCTCCTCGATGCCCGCGAGGGCACGGGCCCCGAGGTGGTCGAAGATCTCGGCCGCGGCGTAGGGCCCCCGGTGGGCGAGCCTCAGGGGCACTCCCCCGGCTCCCTCGGCGGTGGCGACGGAGCCGAAGCGGGAGGACCCGCCGGGCGGGGCGGCGCGCAGCTGGCCGGGGGTGAGCGCGTAGATCTTCCGGACGGTGTCGTTGAACTGCCGCACGCTGGCGAATCCCGCGGCGAAGGCGATCTCGGCGGCCTGCAGGGTGGTGGTCTGCAGCAGGACCCGCGCCGTGTGGGCCCGCTGGGCACGGGCGAGCGCGATGGGCCCGGCGCCGACCTCGGCGTTCAGCTGGCGCTGCACCTGACGGGCGCTGTAGCCGAGGCGTGCCGCCAGCCCGGCCACGCCTTCCCGGTCGACGACTCCGTCGCCGATGAGCCGCATCGCGCGGCCCACCAGGTCGGCACGCGCGTTCCAGTCCGCGGAGCCGGGGACGGCGTCCGGGCGGCAGCGCCGGCACGCACGGAACCCGCCGCCCTGGGCGGCGGCAGCGGTGGCGAAGAAGGTCACGTTGTGCCGCTTGGGGGTGGTGGCCGGACAGCTCGGGCGGCAGTAGATCCCGGTCGTGGACACGGCGAAGAAGAACTCGCCGTCGAACCGGGCGTCGCGGCTGCCCACCGCCTCGTACCTGCTGTCGTCACTGGCCATGGCTCAAGGGTGCGGTATCGCGGACGGTCCCGCTGGCGGGAATCGGACATGACGTCCGGCAGCGCGACACCCACCAGCTCTCCCACCGGTCCACAATGAGAACCGTTCCAGAGAAGTGGTCGACTCGAAGAGCTCCAGGAGCTCCTCCGTACGTCCCTGCCGGGCCAGATCCGTCACGATCCGGACGAGTCGGCCGGTCTGTTCCTCGGAAAGCGGTTCCACACCTCTACTTTGGGCGGGACCCCTTGGAGACGGCCGGAGAGGGCGACGCGGATCACATCGCCCGCCGTGTCTGAACTTCACGAGAACTCCAGCGAAATGGCACGTGTGTGGATATCGTGCACGAGCGAGGGCGCATCCGTCAGTCCATGGGATCGGCGGATGCGCCCCGTTTGTGGGGATGCAACTGTGGCTGGGGGGTTCATGGGGCATGTCGAAATACCTGAATCGGATATATCCGGGCCCGTCGGGCTCGCGGGAGCACCACGACCGCGTACCGCCGGGTCCGGGAACCACACGGTGGCTCCGCAGCAGTTGTGGCGAGCCCCGACCACTGTCGAGCGCGATCACGCGGAGAGACCGCGGGCGAGGAAATCGCCCGTTCCGCGTGTGCCCTTCCTCGTCCTGACCGATCTGCTGGGCCTGGGGGTTCCGGCCTGGCTCGTCCTGCGCGCCGGTGACCAGCCGGGCCCGCTGACCGCCGCGGCAGCGGCGGCCCTGGTGTGGACCGGAGTGCGCGCGGTGCGCGGCCGGTACGCGCACCGGCTGCCGGGGGAGGCTGCCGGGGCGTCCCACGCACCCGTCGGCGACTGGCTGGCGCTCACCGGGGTGCTGGCCGTGCTCGTGGCCGTGACGGGCGGGGGCCTCGACCCGGCGACCGCCGTCGCGGCGCTGGTGCCCGGTCTGGCCCTGGCGGTCCTCGCCGGGGCCGTGGCCCGGTGGCGTGCGGGCGGGGGGCCCCGAGGGGGACGCCGGGTCCTGGTCGTCGGCGGCGCGGCCGGCCTGGACCGTGCGGTGAATCTGCTCAACTCCCGCACGGATCACCCGTACAGGGCGGTGGCCGCGGTCCCGGTGGGGCCGGAGGCTCCGGACTGCGGGACACCGGTTCCGGGGCGGCTGGCCCCCGAACCGGCCGACGACGACGTGTCCACGGTGCTCGGCGGGGCCTTCGCCCATGACGCGGACCTGGTCCTCGTCGCTCCCGGTCCGCAGCTCGACGAGGACCGCCTGCGCCGGCTGGCCTGGGGCCTGCACGACGGCGGACTGGCACTCTGTGTGCTCTCCGACCTCTCGGGCATCGCCGCGACCCGGGTGCGGCCCGCCTCCGCCGCCGGGCTGACGCTGCTGCATGTCGCGCCGCCGCTGCGGCACGGCCCGCAGGCCGCGCTCAAAGCGGTGGTGGACCGGGCCGGTGCGGCGCTGGGACTGCTGGTGCTCGCACCGCTGTTCTTCGGGGTGGCCCTGGCCGTACGGCTCTCCTCACCCGGTCCGGTGTTCCACCGCCAGACCCGTCACGGGCGGCACAACAGGCCCTTCACCATGTGGAAGTTCCGCACGATGGTGGCCGACGCGGAGGCCCGCAGGGAGCAGCTCTCGGCGGCGAACGAGAGCGAGGGTCCGATGTTCAAGATGCGCCGCGACCCGCGGGTGACCCGGATCGGCCACGCTCTGCGCCGGACGTCCGTGGACGAGCTCCCGCAGCTCCTCAACGTGTTGCGGGGTGACATGTCCCTGGTAGGTCCACGTCCACCGCTGCCGGAGGAGGTGTCGAGCTACGACGAGCGGGAGCTGCGACGGCTGGCGGTCCGGCCGGGCCTGACCGGTCTGTGGCAGGTCAGCGGGCGGTCGGACCTGTCCTGGCAGGAGACGGTGTCGCTGGACCTCTGGTACGTCGACAACTGGTCGGTGGCCACGGACATGGGGCTCCTCGCCCGTACGGTGCGCGCCGTCACCGACGGCCGCGGGGCGTACTGAGACGCGGTGGGGGGACACGAGGGGGGTCGCGTGCACGGATTCAGGGCGCACCGCGGCCGCCCGGCCGGCCGGTCAGTCCCGGGGGGCCTGCCGGCCGAGCCACCAGGCGTAGGTGCGGGCGATGCCGTCCCGCAGGGGGATCTGCGGCTTGAAGCCGAGGGAGGAGAGCCGGGACACGTCCAGGAGCTTGCGCGGGGTGCCGTCGGGCTTCGAGGTGTCCCAGACGATGCGCCCTTGATACTCCGTCACCTCACTTACCGTCTCGGCGAGTTCGCGGATCGTGAGGTCCTCGCCGCAGCCCACGTTGACGGGTGCGTCGCCGTCGTAGGCCTCCAGCAGCCGCACACAGGCCGCGGCGAGGTCGTCGACGTGGAGGAATTCGCGGCGGGGACTGCCGGAACCCCACAGGGTGACCTCGTCCGCGCCGTCCCGCTTCGCCTCGTGGAAGCGGCGGATCAGGGCGGGCAGTACGTGCGAGGTCTCCAGGTCGAAGTTGTCCCCGGGGCCGTAGAGGTTGGTGGGCATGGCACTGATGTACGAGGCGCCGTACTGCCGGCGGTAGGACTGGACCTGCACGATGCCGGCGATCTTGGCGAGCGCATAGGCCTCGTTGGTCGGCTCGAGCGGGCCGGTGAGCAGCGCCTCCTCGGGGATGGGCTGGGGGGCGTGCTTGGGATAGATGCACGACGAGCCGAGGAAGAGCAGCCGCTGGACCCCGGCCGCGTGGGCGCCCGCGATCACGGCGAGCTGGATGCGGAGGTTGTCCTCCAGGAACTGCACGGGACTGGTGCTGTTGGCCATGATCCCGCCCACCTTGGCGGCGGCCAGTACGACCGCGTCCGGGCGGGCGTCACGCAGGAACGCCTCGGTCGGCGAGGCCTCGCGCAGATCGAGCTCGCCACGGCCGCGGGTGATCACCTCGTGGCCGTCGGCGGTGAGACGGCGCGCGAGTGCCGAGCCGACGAGGCCTCGGTGGCCCGCGACGAATATCCGGGCGCCGGGGCGCAGCAGAGGGCGGGCGGATTCCCGGGGCGGGCCGGGCAGTTCAGTCGTCATGGCTCGGATTCTGCCAGCAGCGCACCGCCCGGGTGACCCTTTGCCGCATTCCGCTCAGATCAAGCTATTTCGGTGAACCAATCGCCCCACGGGCGACCAGAGAAGGGGGGAGTCATGGCAAAAACCGCACTCATCACCGGCGTGACCGGACAGGACGGCTCGTATCTGTCGGAGCTGCTGCTCGAGAAGGGGTACACGGTCCACGGGCTGATACGCCGTTCGTCGAGCTTCAACACCGAGCGGATCGACCACATCTACCAGGGGCCCGAGGAAGCGAATCGTTCCTTCGTGCTCCATCACGCCGACCTCTCCGACGGCGTCGCGCTGGTGAACCTGCTGCGCGACATCCAGCCCGACGAGGTCTACAACCTCGGTGCCCAGTCCCATGTCCGGGTCTCCTTCGACGCCCCGCTGTACACCGGTGACGTCACGGGGCTCGGAACCGTGCGGCTGCTGGAGGCGGTGCGGGCCAGCGGGATCGAGACCCGGGTCTACCAGGCGTCGTCGTCCGAGATGTTCGGCGCGAGCCCTCCCCCGCAGAACGAGAAGACCCCGTTCCACCCGCGCAGCCCCTACAGCGTGGCCAAGGTCTACGCGTACTGGGCGACGGTCAACTACCGTGAGGCATACGGGATGTTCGCCACGAACGGCATCCTCTTCAACCACGAGTCCCCGCGCCGCGGCGAGACCTTCGTGACCCGCAAGATCACCCGCGGGGTGGCGAGGATCAAGGCCGGCCTGCAGGACCGGCTGCATCTGGGCAACCTCGACGCCGTACGCGACTGGGGGTACGCACCGGAGTACGTGGAGGCGATGTGGCGGATGCTCCAGTGCGACACCCCAGACGACTTCGTGGTGGCCACCGGCGAGGGGGTAAGTGTCCGGCAGTTCCTGGAGTACGCCTTCGAGCACGCGGGCCTCGACTGGGCGGAGCACGTCCGCTACGACCCGAAGTACGAGCGCCCCAGCGAGGTGGACGCGCTGATCGGTGACGCGTCCAAGGCGGAGGAACTCCTCGGCTGGAAGCCGGAGGTGAAGTCGCGCGAGCTGGCCCGGATCATGGTGGACGCCGACATCCGGCTGCTGAGCGACCAGCTCACGGGGTCCGCGGTCCGGGTGGATCGATGAGAGGACCCGGACGTCTCAGACGGACCCGGGGCGGCGTGTTCGCCTCGGTCCTCGCACTCGGCGCGGGTCTGCTCAGGAGCGCGCGGCTCACCTTCCGTACCTCGTCGGACTCGACGGCGGGGTCGGCCGAGAGCCACAGCATCGTGCCGGTCACCGGCACGTGGACCGAATCGACGGTCACCTACGACACCCGGCCGACGCTCTCCACGTCCGTGCCGGGGACCATCAGCGGCGCGACCTCCGTCTCCACCGGCTATGCGGCGGAACTGAACGCGTCGCCACTGGGCGGGGCCCTCGGCTCCGCCACCTCACTCGCCCTGACCGGCAGCGGGACGGACAGTCTCCGCATCTGGTCGAGCGAGGCAACGGCGGCCTTCCGGCCGCAGCTCGTCCTCACCTTCGGAGATGAATGATGAACGCAAGCACGGGGCGGAGATCTGGAGGAAGCGGCCGTCTGCGGGCCGCATCCACCGCACTCTGCCTGTTCGCCGGAGCCCTGACCGCGACCGTTGCCGGGGCCTCCCCGGCAGCGGCGCTGACACCTCCGGTATCCCTCACGGCCGACGACCTCACCACCTGGCAGACCAACGGCATCGTCTGGTCGATGGCCGCGACGGACGGAGTCGTCTACGCGGGCGGCACCTTCTCCACCGTCCGGCCGCCTGACGCGGCGGCCGGGACCTCGGAGGAGCCCGCGGTCAACTTCGCCGCGTTCGACGCGGCGACGGGCGTGCCCACCGGGTGCGACCTCTCGTTCACGCTGTCCTCCGGGACGGCGACCGTACGGGCCCTCGCGCTCTCCCCCGACGGGGAGACCCTGTACGCGGGCGGGAGGTTCGGCGCGGTGAACGGGGTCGGCGTCAGCAACATCGTGGCCGTCGACACCGCCACCTGCACACCGCGCCAGGACTTCAAGATCTCCGTGTCGGCGACGGTGCGGGCCCTGGACGTGACCGCGGACACCGTCTACCTGGCCGGTGACTTCACCAGCGTGGGCGGCCGGACGAGGAGCAGTTTCGCCGCCGTGACCACGGGCGCGGACCTGCTGCCGTGGACGGCGAACGCCGACGAGGTGGCACGGGCGGTCCAGGTGACCCCCGACGGGCAGCACGTGGCGCTCGGCGGAGACTTCTTCACCGTCAACGGCACGACCTCGCACGCGCTGGCCGTGGTGGACGCCACCACGGGCGCGCTCACCAGGAGCTACCCGGGCTTCATCCCGAACACCTCGACGGTGCAGGACCTCACGACGGACGCGACCGGGCTCTACACCGCCAACGAGGGCACCGGCGGCGGGGTGTTCGACGGCCGGATCGCCATCGACCTGGACGACTACCAGCAGCGCTGGCGGGACACGTGCCTGGGCGCCACGCAGGCCGTCCTGGTGCACTCGGGCGTGCTGTACAGCGGCAGCCACGCACACGACTGCTCCAGCATGGGCGGCTTCGCGGACCAGCCGCGCAGGCACCTGCTGGCCCAGTCCGTCGACGACCCGACGCTCCTGCCCTGGTTCCCCGACACGAACGACGGCATCGGCGAGCCGGTCGGGCCCCGGGTGATGACGCAGACCGACAAGGGCGGCCGCCACTACCTGTGGGTCGGCGGGGAGTTCACCACCGTCAACGGCGGGGGTCAGCAGGGGCTGACCCGGTTCGCGGACGGTCCGGACACCGGTGCGCCCTGGGTGCCCAACGTCAGTCTCTCCACGGTCACCCCGGGACAGATCGACGTCAACTGGCAGACCAGCTTCGACACCGACGACGGTGAGCTCACCTACCGGATCTACAAGGACGGTGCGAGCACGCCCGTCCACACCGTCACCGGCTACTCGCTGTTCTGGGACCGCCCGCAGCTGAAGTGGACGGACACCGATGTGGCGGTGGGCGAGACCCACTCGTACCGCATCACGGCGAGCGACGGCACCAACACCAGTGCCAAGTCGCCGGCCCAGTCCGCGACGGTGGCCGCCTCCACGCAGGCCTACCCGGCGAGGGTGCTGTCCGACGGCGCCTCGCTGTACTGGCGTTACGACGAGGGCACCTCGACCTTCGCGGCGGACACCACGGGCGGGCTGGACAACGGGTTCCTGCGCAACGCGCCCGCCTACCGGCAGACCCCGGCCGCGATCGCGGGGAGCTCGACCGCCATCGGCTTCGACGGCGCGAGCGAGTACGCGTACAGCAACAAGCGCCACACCCAGCCCACCCGCTTCTCCGTGGAGACCTGGATCAAGACCACCACCACCAGGGGCGGCAAGGTCATCGGGTTCGGCAACCTGAGCATGCAGAACAGCACCCGCTACGACAAGCAGGTGTACATGGCCAACAACGGGCGGCTGGTCTTCGGCATCTACAGCGGCGGCTACCGCACGGTCACCACGACCGGGGCCTACAACGACGGCAACTGGCACCACGTCGTCGCCACCCAGGGCACCGGTGGCATGGCGCTGTACGTCGACGGGCAGCTGCGGGCGTCGAACTTCCTCTACACCTCCAACGAGAACTACCCCGGGTACTGGCGGGTCGGCGGCGACAACCTGGCCAGCTGGCCGAACCGCCCGACGAGCAACTTCTTCGCCGGTCAGATCGACGAGACCGCCGTGTACCCGACCGCGCTGAGCGCTTCCACGGTCAGCGCGCACTACGCCCTGAGGACGGCTGAATGAGATATCCGTTCCTGGCCGGTGCCGCCGTCGCTCTCGCGACGGCGGTGCTGGCCGGCTGCGGCTCGTCCGGCGGGTCCGGCGACGGAGGCAAGGAGGAGACCGCGGGCGGCAAGCCGTCCGCGGCGTCCTCCCCCGCGCCCTCCGTCGCCGGTCCGGCGGCCGGTTCACGGACACCGCAGCCCCAGAAGCCCAGTGCCGCCCCGAAGGCTCCCGCCGGGGACATCACCCCGGCCACCGGCTCCTTCACGAAGAAGCAGAAGGAGTACCTCACCGACCGCGTACCCAAGGGTATGGATCCGGCCGCGGTGCTCCAGACGGGGCAGGAGACCTGTGACAGGCTCCGCTACCTGGTCAAGGCCGACCGGGAGATCGCCGTCGGGGCGATCGTCTCCGGCGAGATCGCGGACGCGGAGCCGGCCGTGGCCCACCTCTGCCCCCAGAACCAGGACCTCGTCGACGAGGCCGCACGCGGCTACGCCGACGGCACCCACGAGGGCGCGAAGGTCCGGCCGGGCCGGTACACGGCCGCCTCGCCCACCAAGGCCTGCAGCTGGCAGGTGACGGGAGAGAAGGGCAAGGCGCTGCTATCGGGCTCCTCGGACACCGGCAAGCGGGTGTCGATCACCGTCCCGGAGTCCGCGCGCGCCTTCACCTCCACAGGCTGCTACGCCTGGCTGCCCCAAGGAGACAACGGATGAACAAGCTGCCCATCGCCGTGGCGATCCCCACGAAGAACGAGGGCCTGAACATCGCCGAGGCGGTGAAGTCGGTCCTGGGCCATTTCGAGGCGGTCGTCGTGGTGGACTCCCACAGCACCGACGACACGGCGAAGATCGCCGAGGAGTGCGGGGCCGAAGTCGTCACGTACACCTGGGACGGAGGGCACCCGCGCAAGAAGCAGTGGTGCCTGGAGAACGTCCGCACGGATCTGGACTGGATCCTGCTGCTCGACGGTGACGAGCGGCTCAGCCCCGGACTGCTGGCGGAGCTGCGGCGGATCTTCTCCGACCCGGAGAGCCCGAAGCCGGCGGCGTACGACATCCCCCTGGGGTACTGGTTCTCGGGGAAGCGGCTGCGGCACGGCTACACCATCCGCAAGCGGTCGCTGACCGACCGGACCCGCAGCCACTACCCGGAGGTCGGCGATCTCGCGGCACCGGGTATCGGCGAGGTCGAGGGGCACTACCAGCCGGTCGCGGCCACCGCCGAGGCGCTGAGCAACCCGATCGAGCACCAGGACCTGGATCCGGTCACGGCCTGGTTCGAGCGGCACAACCGCTACTCGGACTGGGAGGCGTGGCTGGAGCACCACCCCGACGTCAAGGAACAGGTGCGGAAGGTGAAGTCCCGTCAGGGACAGCTCTTCCACAAGGCGCCGTTCAAGCCGCTGGTGTCCTTCGCCTACATGTACGTCTACCGGCGGGGCTTCCTGGACGGGCGCGCGGGACTGGACTTCGCGCTCGCCATGAGCTTCTACCGCTGGCAGATCGCACTGAAGTCGCGAGAGGACAGGACCGGTTGAGCCATCAGGCCCTCCGGCGGACCACGTCCTCGTAGGTCTGCCGGAGGGTTCGGGTGACCGCCTCGATGGTGAACTGCTCGTTGACCAGCTCCCACGCGGCCTTGCCCGCCCGGTCGCCCGCCTCCGGCTCCAGGAGCTCCAGGACGGCGTCGGCGACCTTCCGTGCGTTGGCGGCGTCCTCGCCGACCTTGCTGTCGATCACCCGGCCCGATCCCGCCCCCGCCACATCGGGGGCCTGCCCGCAGGTGCGGGTGATGACGACCGGGGTCCCGACCGACATCGCTTCCAGCACCGAGACCGGGAACGGCTCCTCGATCGCCGGCAGCACATACACGTCCGCCTCGCGGTCGGCGGCCAGGACGTCGTCGTGCTCCAACGGACCGACATGGTCCAGGGATTCGGCCACCCCCAGCTTCCGGGCCAGCGCGAGGGTGCCGGACAGCGCGCCGGTGTCCGGCCCGGCCATGACGAAGCGGGCGTCCGGGTGGCGGGCGAGGATGTGCGGCATCGCCCCGACGAAGTCCTCGGGCCGCTTGCGCTCCTGGATCCGGGCGAGGTACAGCACGGTGGGCGGACGGCCGGGCTCGCGGGCGGGCTTGCGCTCCT
Source organism: Streptomyces sp. SM10 (assembly GCF_002910915.1). Classification (GTDB taxonomy): domain Bacteria; phylum Actinomycetota; class Actinomycetes; order Streptomycetales; family Streptomycetaceae; genus Streptomyces. The sequence goes on from NZ_NEUF01000160.1 coordinate 117,684, forward strand.
GCGGGCGGACCCCGTTGACCAGCCGGACGGTGCGGGTGAGCGGGACGGGGGCGGCGACGGCGTTCACGTCGAGGCGCTCCATCTCGGTCAGATGCAGGACCGCGTCCGCCTCACGCAGCACCTTGCGGACCCCGAGGACGTCGGTGAGCTGGGCGACCTTCTTCTCGGTGGGGTCGATCATGCCGTGGGTCTGGACGACCAGGGGCGTACGGGTCGCCAGCGCGAGCAGCGCCACGGGCAGGGTCACCAGGTCCCGCATCAGATGGACGTGGACGAGATCGGCACCCCGCATCATGCGGCGGGCGGTGTTCAGCAGCCCGGCGGAGGTGATCCCGCTGACCTCGAACATCGGGAGCAGGTGCCTGGCCTGGAAGAGGTGTACCGGAACTCCCTCCACCTGCTTGGGGAGTTCACCGTCGGGGAAGCCGTCGCCGAGGGCCATGACGCGCGCGTCGTCGCCGTGTTCCCGCTGGACCTTGGAGAGGTTGAACGCCACCCGGGTCGGACCGCCGAAGGCGTGGTCCGGAGTGTGGAGCGTGACAACATGCAGGATTTTCACGAGAGTTCCCCTTGATCTCGGCAGACCGTTCACAGACTAGTCATCCCATCACCTCATGTGGGCGGATTCGTTAGAGTGTTCGCGGGCCACGAGGCCGGCGAACGGGCCCCTGAGGGCCGGTGATCGGGGGGTCATGACGTCCGTGCACGAGACGGTGGGAGCCGCGCCCGCCCGAAAGGGTGCTCCGCGCCCCGGGGCCGAGCCCCCGGAGCGGCCGATCGCCTGGTCGATGCTGTCGCGCACGCTCTCCATACCGCTCATCCTCGGCCTGGTCTGCTTCCTGCCCGCGGTGATCGCCGCCCAGCCCGGCGACGGGGTCCGGGACACGGCGTACTGGCTGCAACTGGTGCTGACCTGCTATGCGGGGGCCCGGCTGGCGACGATGATCCTCTCCACCCGGCGGCGGCTGCTCCAGGGCGTCTTCTGGATGTTCGTGTACATCGCGATGGGCGTGGCCCCCTTCGCCCAGGTGGTGATCGGGCAGACGCCGACGCCGATGGTGGGGCCCCGCCAGGACCTGGTCACGGCCATCGCGATGGTCCTGGTGGGGTGCGCCGCCTACGACCTGGGGGCGCTGCTGGCCTCGCGGCGCCCGCTGCGCCGGCGCACCCCCTCCGCGCGCGGCCCGGGCGGGGGGCCCGCCGTGGCGCATCCGGTGCGGCTTCGACTACTGGTGCTGCTGGCGTTCACGGCGAGCGCGTTCTACGTGCTGAAGCTCGGCGGGCCCGCGGTCTTCTTCACCAGCCGGCAGGAGATCAACGAGACCGTCGCGGCGAGCGGAGTGACCGCGGAGGGGTCCAACGTGGGCTCGGCGTTCATCAAGGGCTTCGGCCAGGTCCCGGCGCTGTTGGCGCTGCTCTTCTACACCCGCCGTCTGGCGACCTCGCGCAGGGCGCGGCGCTCGCCCTCGACGGTGCTGGTGTGGGTGGCGCTGTCGGGCCTGAACCTCCTGGTGAACAACCCCATCTCCAACGCCCGTTACTGGTTCCTGACCGTCGTGGTGTCGCTGCTGTTCGCCGCCTTTCCGAGCAGTGCGGCGGTCTACCGGACGGTGCTGACGACGGGAGTGGTGGGGGCGCTGGTGCTGTTCCCGTACGCGGACAGGTTCCGGTACGAGGAGGGGGGACAGCGGGCGGTGCAGTCGGCCTCGGTCTTCGACCCGCTGGTGACCAAGGACTACGACCAGATGGTGATGTTCGCCAACACCATCTCGTGGGTCGACACCCGGGGCCATACCTACGGTCGCCAACTGGCGGGATCCGGGCTGTTCTTCGTGCCCCGAGCGCTGTGGAGCGGCAAGCCGGAGGACACCGGGGTCCGGGTCGGGCAGTGGATGGGCCTGCGGATGACCAACCTCTCGGCTCCGCTGTGGACCGAGTTCTGGGTCGACTTCGGCGCCTCGGGAATCATCGGCGGTCTCGCGCTGATCGGATACGTGTCGGCGCGCACCGACCGCAGGTACGCCCGGGCCGTCACCCGGGCGGGCCCCGGCCCGGGGAGCACCCTCGCGATCGCAGCGCCGCTGATCGCGGGGTACACCTTCATCCTGCTGCGTGGTCCGCTGCTCCAGGCGGCGGGGAAGCTGGCCATCGGAGCGCTCTGCCTCGTGCTGATCACGACGTTCAGGGAGCAGAGGGCAGCGCGTCGGCGCTGAGCACCTCACCCGCCGCGGGGCTCCGGCGCCGCAGTCGCACGACCCGGGTCCAGGTGGCGACGGCCTTGCAGACCGAACCGAGGCACAGCCCCCAGGCCGCACCGGGCACCCCGCCCAGGGCGTAACCGCCGGCCATGAAGACGACGGCGGTCAGCGAGAAGACCACCTGGATGCTCAGCGTCGTACGCGGGTCGAGCATGCGCAGGGCGAGCAGTCCGCAGGTCCCGGCGGCCATGGCGGCGTACTGGCTGCCGGTCGCCGGAAGGAGCGCCGATGCCACCGGCCAGGTGTCGCCGAGGAGTTCGCGGCCCGCCCGGTCGGGGAGCAGCACCAGCGCCGTGGCCCAGAGGGCGGCGGTGCCGGCGAGTACGGCGGCGAGCGCCGCGGTGGCACGGACCCGGCGCCGCTCGCCGGTGATGCGGCCGAGCAGCGGCGGGCCGAAGGAGGTGGCGGAGGTGAACAGCACGTTGAGCGGTCCGAAGAGGGTGGTCGCCCCGCGCAGCGCGCCGACCAGGAGCGGATCGGCCACGGCGCCGAGGCCGAGCACCGACAGCTGGCCGGTCGCGTTGCCCACGCCGAACTCGACGACGAAGCGCTGCCCCAGGTAGCCCCGGCTCAGCATGGGGCGCAACCGTACCGGCGTTCCGCTGGTCGCGCGGTGCAGCAGGAGGGCGGAGAGCAGGAGTGCGGGGAGGGCGGACAGCCCCCACACGGCGACCAGCCGGGCGGGGCCGGTCCCGTACCCCTGGGCGGACAGTGCGCCGAGTGCGCAGACCAGTCTCACCAGGTCCGAACCCAGAGCGAGATGGGGCCGCTGGAGGGTGGAGAAGGCGTAGCGCAGGGCGTCCTGCCCGAGCACCACCGGCAGGACGAGTCCGAGTACGGTCAGGGCGCGTGCGGTGTCCCCGGGGACGAGGACGCAGACGCCGGCCATCAGTGCGCCGAGGACCGCCGACGCCGCGACGGTGAACACGGCGGCCGAGCGGCAGGCCCCCCGGGCGTCCTCTCCGCCACCGCGCCGAAGCACCAGTGGCTGGCCGGTGTAGGCGCCGCCGGCGCCCAGCAGCACCGTGAAGACGAGGTAGACGGCGGAGAAGCGCGCGAAGTCGGTCACGGTGGTCAGCCGTGCGGCGGCCACCAGCACCAGGATGTTGGTCAGGGCCGCCACCCCCTGGTCCGCGACCGAAGCGACGATCGCGGTGCGGGCTCTCACCGGCGCGCCCCCGGAAGGGTGACGGAGCGCAGTCCCATCGTCTCGGCCGGGTCCCCACCGGGCGCCGGCGCGTCCGGACCCGCGGGGGGTCCGTCCGGTCCTCCGCCGGTACGCCTGCGGGAGGACCTGGGCGCGCGCTCGGCGCGGCGGAACCGGCCGCGCCCCGGGTGGAGCAGGGCGCCGAGCACCGACCCTCCGGAGGCGCCGATGATCTCGCGGATGCGTTCCAGGTCGCTGCGGTGCACCTCACGGGGGTCACAGACGATCATGACGCCCTCGACCCGGTCCACGAGGGCCACGGCATCGGCGTACGACAACACCGGCGGGGCGAGGACGATGACCACGGCGCCCGGCCGGTCGGCCTCGGCGACGATGCGGCCGACGGACGCGGAGGTCAGGGCGCGTGGCACGTTGTCCGCGGTGGCCCCGGCCACCAGGGCGAAGGCCCCGGAGCCGGGCACGTCCACGTTGGAGCGGCCGCCGGCCGGCCAGCTGCGGTCGCCCTCATCGGCGGCCCAGCGCGGCGGCCTGACCTCGTGGGCCGCCGGGCCCAGGTCACGGGCGAGGGACGGGGTGCGCAGGTCGGCCTCGACGAGCAGGACCTCGCGCCCCATCTCGGCGAAGGCGGCGGCCAGGTTGGCCGCAGCGGCGGACGCGGCGGCGTTGTCCCCGCGTGGCGCGGTCACCAGGAGACGGCGCCGCTCGGCGAACGAGGGGTCGTAGGCGAGCCGGAAGGCGACCGCACGGTACTCCTCGGCCAGCCGCGACCCGCTTCGTCCGATGGCGAGCAGAGCCCCTGCTGCCGTGCGCTCCCTCGGCAGGGTGCCGAGCAGCGGCGCACCGAGCGAGCGCACCAGCTCGCGGGGGGAGCGCACGGCGGGGTCGAAGACGAGGCGCACCCAGGACAGCAGCAGCCCGAGGGCAAGGCCGACGACCGCGCCGAGCCCGAGGAGCAGCGGGAGCCCTGCGCCGCTGGGCTCGGTGGGGGCGACGGGCTTCTTGTTGAGGTAGCCGGGAGTGGTGTCGAGTGCCCCCAGTTCGGAGATCTTCCGGCTCAGTTCGGAGATGGAGACGATGATGTTGGCGCGGGCGCTGCTGACGTCGTCCGCGGCATCGACGCCGGTCCGCTCCTCCAGCAGGTCGCGCTTCTCCTCCAGCGGTTTCAGCTGGGCGCGGTAGCCGTTGGCCATGTTGTCGATGCTCTCCTCGGTACGCGCCTTCCGGTGCGCGAGGTAGGCATTGGCCAGGGCTTCTGCGCGGGATCTGGCCTGCTCCGGGGTGTCCCCCGTGTAGGAGAAACGCAGGGTCAGGGTGTTGGGCGGGTTGGTCACCTGGAGGCCCATGAGGAGCTTCCGCGCGGTGACGTCGTCGCCCTCCTTGAGCAGGGTGGCGGCGGCCAGGTCACCGACGGTGTCACTGACCGCGGTCTGCCGCTCGGAGCCGATGTTGATGCCCTTGTCCGCGGAGGCACCGGTGGCGAACGGGTCGGAGGTGGCGGAACGTACCTGCACCTCTCCGGTGGCCGCGTAGGTGTCGTCACCGCTGAGCGCGAGGAAGCCCCCGCCGAGCAGGCCCACGACGACGCCGACGACGAGCAGGGCGCGGTAGCGCAGGAGCTGGCGGAACTGGTCCCGCAGCAGCGCCGGTTCGTCGTGGTCGTCCGCCGGGCGGATCGGATGTGTCATCGGCGCGCTCCCCCTTGTGTGTCCCCGGCTCGCGCGGTTCCCGCTCCCGCGTCCCCCAGGGCCTCGGCGAGCAGGGCGTCGAAGCGGGCGAGACCCGCCTCCCTGCTCAGGTGCTGTGCGACGTACCTCGGCCCGTGGGATCCCAGCGCCTCCGCCGCCGGCGGATCGGCGGCCAGTCCGCGTACGGCGGCGAGGAGCGCGGCGGGGTCCTCGGGCGCCACCAGGACTCCCGCCCCCGAGCGGCGCACCTCGTCGGCGGTGCCGCCCTCGCCGGCGACCGAGGCGACGACGGGGCGTCCGGTGACGAAGTACGAGGTGAGCTTGGACGGCACGCTCATGTCCAGCACGGAGGCCCGCTGCGTCACCGCGAGCACGTCGGCGGCGGCGAGCACGTCGGTGAAGCCGTCCGCGCCCGCCGGCGGGAGGAAGTCGAGGTTGGGCAGCCCCGCGGCCCGTTCGCGCAGCCCGTCACGCTGGTTGCCGTCGCCCATGAGGACGACCCGGATGTCGGGGGCCAGCCGCGCCAGGTCGACGAGGACGTCGAGTCCCTGCTTCAGCCCCATGTTCCCGGAGTGGAGCAGCACGGGGGTCTCCTCCTTCCAGCCGAGGCGCGCGCGGGTGGCGGCGCGGTCGGCCGAAGGTCCTTCCACATGCGTCCAGTTGGGGACCACACGGATGCGCCCGGGGTCCACCCCGAGGGCGGTGACGCCTTCCACGAAGCTCTCGTGGATGACACCGACGAGGGCCGCTCCGCGCAGTGCGTACCGCTCGGCCCGGGCGGCGACGGCCGCCGCCCTGCCTCCCCCGCGGATGCCGCTCTGCGCGGCGGCGGCGCCCATCAGGTCCTGGACGACGGGTATGTGGGGGACGCGGTGGCGGTGCGCCAGCCGGGCGGCGATCACACCGCCCGCGAGGCTCGGCATCTGGGAGATCACGGCGTCGGGGCGTCCGGAGGGCGGGGCGAGGATGCCGTGGGCGAGCACGGAGGCCTCGAACGCACCTCTGCGCAGCGCGGTCTGACGGGGTGGTACGTAATGGCGGCGCCGGTGCACGCGCACGCCCTCGCGGCTCTCCACCCTCCGCCACGCACCCCGGTACCGCTCGTCCACCCGCCAGGCGGGGTAGTGCGGCATGCCGGTCAGGACCTCGGTCCTGGCCCCCGACGCCGCCCAGTGCTCGGCGAGCTGGGTGGCGTACGGCCCGATGCCCGTCAGCTCGGGGGCGTAGTTGGTGGAGACCACGAGAAGTCTGCGGTTCTCGAACAGCTTCTGATGCTCAGCAGCGGACAACGGATGATCGCCTTCCCCCCGGAACAGCCTCTTCCTTGAGCTTATCCGTTCACGGGTTGCACAAGTGTTCTTCACAGTAAGGTCGTTGCACCAGTTCCACCGTGGGGGGAGAGAACGGATGGTGCAGCACAGAGTCGGTTACGCACCGGGGGTGTACGACCTGTTCCACGTCGGCCACCTGAACATCCTGCGGCATGCCCGCAGCCAGTGCGACTACCTGGTGGCCGGGGTCGTCTCCGACGAGATGGCAGCGCTGGCCAAGGGCCACAAGCCGGTGATCCCGTTGCGCGAGCGGCTGGAGATCGTGCGGAGCGTGCGCTACGTGGACGCGGCGTTCGTGGAGACGGTTCCGGACAAGGTCGAGACCTGGCAGCAGGTCCGCTTCGACGTCATCTTCAAGGGCGACGACTGGCGGGGCACGGAGAAGGGCGAACGCCTGGAGCGGGACTTCGCCGAGGTCGGCGTGGAGGTCGTCTACTTCCCGTACACCGTGCACACGTCCAGCACCCAGCTGCGCAGGGCGCTGGACGTGCTCGTCAGCCGGCCCGGAGCGCTCTCAGCTCCCTGAACCACTTGGCGAGGAACGCCACGAGGAAGAGGGCGTGCACGGCCGCGAGCACGGCGTACCCGGCCCGGAAGGCTCCGGGTGCGCCGAGCAGCAGGAAGACCAGGCAGAAGACCCCGTAGTCCGCGGGCAGCAGTGCGACGGCACGGAGCCGGGAGACCGGGGCCGGGGGGCCCTCGGCCACCGGCGCGGCGCGGGCCGCCGCCTTGCCGAGCTGCTCCCGCAGCAGCCCCGCGCAGAAGGTGAGCACGGCGACGAAGAGGAAGCCGAGCGGCAGCAGCAGCCAGCCCTCGGCGGGCAGTCCGTCGAAGCGGAAGAACGAGATCAGGACGGCGCTGTGGACCAGGACCATCTTCGCGCAGTCCACGACATGATCGAGCCATTCACCGTCCGGCCCGCCCCGCCCGGTCAGCCGGGCGAGCTGCCCGTCTGCCGAGTCGAAGGCGAAGCCGACGGCCAGACCCGCGTAGACGAGCACCCCGAGCCACCAGGACGGTTCGACGAGCGCCACGGCGGCGATCGACGCGAAGGTGAACGCCGCGCTCAGCAGAGTGACTTGATTGGGCGTCAGCCCCACCCGGTACGCGCCCGCCGCGAGCAGACGCCCGGCGGGCCGGTTCACGTACCTCGAGTAGAGCGACACACCCTTGGACGACTTCTGTGCGCCGCGCAATTCGCGCAGCACCGTACCCGTACCCGACATACGCCCCCCAGCGCCCGGTGGTTCCCGGCCGCATCATCGCAGACCACGCGGGAGCGCGGGGCGGATACGGGGCACTTCACGGCCCGGCCTCGGGGGATCGGCCCTGCCCGGTGCCCGGATCCGGCCGCTGTTCCGTCCCCCGCTCCGGTTCCGGCTCGGTCAGCTGGGCGTCCAGGTCGTCGAAGAGCAGCTCGCCGCGCTCGATCTGCCCGGTCCGGTAGGCCGACCGTGCCACGAGGTGGGCCGCCACCGGGCCCGTCATCAGCTGGAAGAAGCCGATGAGGGCCAGGGTCGCCAGGTCCATGCCGCCGCGCAGCCTCAGCGCGACTCCCGCCAGCACCAGCAGCAGTCCCAGGGTCTGCGGCTTGGTCGCCGCGTGGCTGCGCGACAGGACGTCGGGCAGCTTCAACATGCCGACCACGCCCAGGAGGCAGATCGCCGCACCGAGGAACACGAGGACCGCCCCGGCCGTGTCCGTGACCTGCACCCAGACGGTCATTTCCGTCCCTCCTCGCCGGCCGGCCTCCGGCGCGACAGCGGCTTGTCGCGCACGGCGATGAAGCGGGCGATGCCGACCGACCCGGTGAAGCCGAGGAACGCGAGAACCAGCATGATCGGGAAGTAGAACGAGTCCCGCGCGAAGGCGGACTTGGCGCCGAGGCCCGCGATGATCACGGCGGCGCAGACATCGAGCGCGATGGCCCGGTCCAGCATCGACGGCCCCCGGCTGATGCGGACGAGCAGCAGCGCTCCGGCGACGACGATGAGCACCACGGCGGCGGTCATCAGCACCCGGTCGACGGTCTCGGGACCGCTCATGTCCCCTCCTCCCCGCCGCCGGTCGCGAAGTCGGGCGGCGGCCCGGACACCCGGGCGATCTCGTCCTGGGTGCCGAACGCCCGTACCGTCAGCTCCTCGAGCCTCCAGACCGAGCTCCGGGCCGCTTCGAGCTGCTCGGGCCGGTCCGCGTCCAGGACGTGCAGGAAGAGTGTGGCCGTGGCCCTGCGCACCTCGACGACGGATCCGCCCGGCACGTTGGACACGGTGACGGCGGTCGCGGCGAGCATGAGATCGCTGCGGCAGCGCAGGGGGACGCCGATGACGGCGGGCCGGTGCGGCCGGTCGGCGAAGATCTGCCGGGTGACCTTCACCCCCGAGGTGTACATGTCGTAGAGCAGGTAGCCGGCGAGCCGGACGATGCCCCAGGGGTGCAGCCGCAGCCCCAGGTCGACCTGGGGCAGCGGGAACGCCAGGCAGACGACGACCGCGACGGCCGCGCCGGTGATGACGTTGGCCCAGCTCAGGGTGGACCAGAGCAGGACCCAGATCAGGGTGAGCCAGGCGATCAGCGGTAGATCGAGCACCCGGCGCCGGCGGCCGGCGAACTGGACGCTGTACGGGGGCAGGTCGGAATTGCGGTGCGACAGGGTGATCAGGCGCCTCACGGGCCGAGCACCTCCTCCACATAGGGCCGGCGGGCGATGAGTTCGGCCGCGGATCGGTCGGTGAAGGCCGTCAGGGGCCCGGCGAGGACGGTGAAGGCGAGCCCGAGCAGGACGGCGGCCGCGGTGGCGGCGGTCATGGCCGGTGGCGGACGGACCGAGGTGGTGACGGTCCGCCCCTGCAGGGTGGCGGCGACGCTGGTCCCGGACGGTCTCCCTGCCGGGACGACACCTTCGTCGCCCGTCCCCGGGATCTTGTCGGGTCCGGTGTCGGCGTCGTCGTCGTCACTGTCGTCGGCGGCCTCCAGGACCGTGCCGTAGGCGGCCTGGCCCGGTGGCGCGGCACGCCAGAAGGCCAGATTCCAGATCTTGGCCATCACGTACAGGGTGAGCAGGCTCGTCACGGTCGCCCCGGCGACGAGGACCCAGGCCCACGCGCTCCCGTCCGCGACACCGGCGCGCATGAGGCCGAGCTTGCCGATGAAACCGGAGAGCGGGGGGATCCCGGCGAAGTTCATCGCGGGGACGAAGAAGAGCACCGCGAGCAGCGGAGCCGCTCTGGCCAGTCCGCCGAGCCGGGTGAGCTCGTTGGTGCCGCCCCGTCGTTCGATGAGCCCCGCGACGAGGAAGAGCGTGGTCTGCACGGTGATGTGGTGGGCGACGTAGAAGATCGCGCCACCGTACGACTCGCGCGTGGCCAGGCCGATGCCGAAGACCATGTAGCCGATGTGGCTGATGAGGGTGAACGAGAACAGCCGCTTCAGGTCCGTCTGGGCGACCGCACCGAGGATGCCCACGATCATCGAGGCGAGGGCGACGGCCATGAGCAGATCGCCGAGCCGGTTCCCCGGGAACAGGAGGGTCTCCACCCGCAGCATGCAGTAGATGCCGACCTTGGTCAGCAGTCCGGCGAAGACCGCGGTGACGGGGGCGGGAGCGGTCGGGTAGGAGTCGGGCAGCCAGGCCGCGAGGGGGAAGACGGCGGCCTTGACGGCGAAGACGGTGAGCAGCATCGCCTGGATCAGGGTCTGTACGCCGAGGGGGAGTTCGGGGAGCCGGAGGGCGAGCTGGGCGAAGTTGGCGGTTCCGGCCGCCGCGTAGGTCATGGCGATCGCGGTCAGGAACAGCATCGAGGAGAACAGGGAGATGATCACGTACGTGGATCCGGCGCGGATCCGGGGGCCGGTCCCGCCGAGCGTGAGCAGGACGAAGCTGGCGACCAGCATGATCTCGAAGCCGACGTAGAGGTTGACGAGGTCGCCGGCGACGAAGGTGAGGGAGACCCCGGAGACCAGGATGAGGTAGGCGGGGTGGAAGACGGCGACGGGCGTCTCCTTGTCCCGGTCCGCCATGCCCTGGCCGAGCGAGTAGACCAGGACGCAGAGGGTGACGGCCGAGGAGACGGTCAGCATCAGCCCGGCGAGCCGGTCGGCGACCAGGGTGATACCGAGCGGCGGCGCGAAGTCCCCGAGGTCCACGGAGAGGGGCCCCTGCCGGTCGGCGGCGATCATCAGCGCCACCGAAAGACCGAGGACGGCCGTGAGGACGGCGACGCTGATGGCGCGCTGGAAGCGCGCGAGCCGGGTACCGAAGGCGAGGCTCAGCCCGGTGGCGCAGAGCGGCAGGAGGACGGGCAGCGGAACGAGCGCGTTCATCCGGCGGCTCCACGGTCGGGGCCGGGTGCCACGGGGCCCTCGGGAGGGGCGCCGGAGGGCCCGCGGCCGGTGCTGTCGGGGGGATGGTCCACGTAGTCCTCCGGGTCGGCTCCCAGCACGTCGTGCCACAGGTCGCCACCGGCGTCGCGCCCCCGGGCCTGCAGCGCCCGGTCGGCGCGCAGCCGGCCGCGCAGCCGGCGGTGCTCCTGGCGGTAGCGTGCACGGTCCTTCCGCGTGCGGCCGGGCTCGGCCCGGTACTCCTCGCGGAGTTCGGCCCGCTCCCCCAGCACCTCGGCGCGGAGGAAGATGCGGCGGTCCTCGAGGTCGTCGTGGACCTCGTCCGTGCCGGTCAGCTGGTAGCTGCGGTAGGCCATGGCGAGCAGGAACGCCGTGGTGGCGAGCGTGATGACGATGGCGGTGAGGGCGATGGCCTGGGGCAGCGGGTCGGTGATGCGGCGGAGCGGTGCGCCGTAGAGCAGGGGTGCCGCGCCGGCGGATCCCGTCGACGAGAGGACCAGCAGATTGATGCCGTTGCCCGCGATCACCGCGCCGAGCAGGATGCGGGTGAGCGGCCGGGTCAGCATGAGCATGCCGCCGACCGCGCAGAGGACCACCGCCGTGGCGAGGAGGGAGACGCTCATGATCATCGGCTCGGCTCCCCGGTCCCGGTGTCCGTCGCGGGGGCCAGAGCGCCCGCCGCCCGCTCGATCTGCCGGTCGACCTTGGCGCCCAGCGCCCGCACGATGTCCAGGACCACGCCCAGGACCAGCAGGTAGACACCGAAGTCGAAGAGGACCGAGGTGCTCAGGTGGTAGTCACCGAACACGGGCAGGTGCCCGTAGTGGGTCCAGGCGTGCAGCACCGTGCCCTCCGCGAGACCGCCCAGGGCGACCCCGGTGGACACGAACAGCCCGAGGCCCGTGAAGAGTCCGGGCTGCAGCGGCGCGGCCTCGGCGAGCTCGAACCGTCCGCCCGCCAGGTAGCGGGTGATGAGGGCGAGTCCCGCGACGAGCCCGGCCACGAAGCCGCCGCCCGGCATGTTCTCCGCGCAGAACAGCAGGTACAGGGAGAGCACCAGGATGGGGTGGAAGAGCAGCCGGGCCACCACCTCGAAGACGACGGAGCGGTGTTCGGGCGCGAGGGTGGATCCGGCGGCCAGCCAGTCGCGTTCGGGTGCGGTGTCGTCGCCCTGCGGAAGACCGTTCAGCCGCCCGTTCGACAGCACCCAGGCGGTCTCCCCCCGCAGCTCGTCCCGGTTCATGGAGGTCTCGCTGCGCCGGTGCAGGTAGATGAGGCTGGTCACCCCGATCGCGGCCGCCGCCAGGACGGCGGACTCCCCCATCGTGTCCCAGGCGCGCAGGTCGACGAGGATGGTGGCCACGACGTCCTTGAGCCCGTGGTGGGCGACCTCCTCGACCATGGCGGCGCCGGCGGGTTCGGCGATGCGCGCGGCGCCGGCCACCCACACGGACACGCCCACCGTCGCCGCGGCGCCCAGCGCCACCGGGATCCGCATCGCCCGCCGCCAGGTGCCGATCGCCTCCTCGAACCGTACGGGCATGCGGCGCAGGACCAGCACGAAGACGATCATCGACACGGTCTCGACGCAGAACTGTGTGAGCGCCAGGTCGGGTGCGCCCTGCACGACGAAGAGCAGGGCCGTCCCGTACCCGGTCAGACCGGCCAGGACGACGGCCTTCATCCGGCGGCTGACGGTCAGGCAGGAGAGCGCTGCCGCGCAGGTCAGCACGGCGACCGCGCCCTGGAGCGGGGCGTCCCACACCCGGGGGGCGACCGCTCCGTCCCAGGGGCGGTCGGTGAACAGGACCGCCAGCTGGCCGACGAGCGTCACCAGGAGGGTGATGGCCAGGTAGACGGAGAGCGAGCCGCGCTGGACGAAGCCGGTGACCTGCAGGGCGACGCGTTCCAGGCCGAGCAGGAGGTGCCCGAAGACGCTGTCCGCGGTCGGCCAGGCGATGCGCCGGGAGATCCGGGTGACCGCCGTGCGCCCCGCGAAGAGCGCGGCACCGCCCGCCCAGGCCGCGACGGAGAGCAGCAGGACCGTCCCGAAGCCGTGCCAGAGCGCGAGGTGGTAGGGGTGGGCGGGCGCGGGGAACGCGTCCGCGTACGCGGCGAACAGACGGTCCGTCCACCCGACGCCGGGACCGAGCACCAGCCCGGCGAGGGCCAGCACGGCGGGCGGGGCCAGGAGGCCGGCGCCGACCCGGTGGACGGGGGTGTCGGCCAGACCGGCCTTGCGGGCGAACGCTCCCCAGAGGAAGCGCAGGGTGTACGCGACGGTCAGCACCGAGCCGACGACGAGGACGGCCAGCGCCCAGCGGTCCGCCCTGTCGCCGCGCAGCAACGCGTCGAAGGCCGCCTCCTTCGTCGCGAAACCGAGGAGCGGCGGCACGGCGGCCATGGACGCGGCGGACAGCACCGCGACGGTGCAGAGCAACGGCATGGCGCGGCCGAGGCCGGAGAGCCGGCGCAGATCACGGGTGCCCGTCGCGTGGTCGACGATGCCGGTGACGAGGAACAGCGCGGCCTTGAACAGGGCGTGCCCGAGGATCATCGCGACGGCGGCGAGTGCGGTGTCCCGGCTTCCCGCTCCGGCGAGCACGGTGAGGAAGCCGAGCTGGCTGACGGTGCCGTAGGCGAGTACGAGCTTGAGGTCGTTCAGACGCAGGGCGCGCCACCCTCCGAGGAGCATGGTCGCTCCGCCCAGCACCAGGACGACGGGCCGCCAGACGGGGATGTCGGCGAAGGCGGGAGCGAGCCGCGCCACGAGATAGACCCCGGCCTTGACCATGGCCGCGGCGTGCAGATAGGCGCTGACGGGGGTGGGCGCGGCCATGGCGTTGGGGAGCCAGAGGCTGAACGGCCAGATCGCCGACTTGGACAGCGCCCCGCACAGGACGAGGACGACGGCCACCGACACCGCGAGGGTGGGCTCCGGCGGTTCGGCGACGATCGCGGAGATCCGGTAGGTGCCCGCCGCCTGGCCGAGGATCAGGAAGCCGACCAGCATGGCCAGGCCGCCCAGGGTGGTGACCGTCAGGGCCTGGAGGGCGGAGCGGCGGTTCTGTTTGCGGGTGCTGGTGTGGCCGATCAGCAGGTAGGAGAAGACCGTGGTCAGCTCCCAGAAGACGTAGAGCGAGATCAGGTCGTCCGCGAGGACGAGGGCGAGCATGGCGCCGGCGAAGGCCAGCAGATTCCCGGCGAAGGAGGCCAGTTGGGGCGACTCGTCGGTGAAGTAGGACGCGCAGTACAGCAGGACGAGCATGCCGACCCCGGCCGCGAGCAGCACCATCAGCTCGGCGAGCGCGTCCAGACGCAGGGCGACCGACACGTCGTAGGTCCCGATCCACTCCCAGGACCAGGTGACCGACTTCCCGGAGGCGGCGCCCTCCCACCGGGTGGCCGCCCAGACCGTGGCGGCCGTCGGCGGCAGGGCGAGCACGAGGAAGGCGAGCCTGCCGAGCCGTCGCACCAGCGGGCCCGCACAGGCCGCCAGGACGAAATGACTGACGATGAGCGCGATCACGACAGGGGGTCCGGAGCAAAGGCCACCGAATACAGATATATCCCCCGGCCCGGTTCACCCGTCCGGCGCGCCGCGCGGCAGCCGGTCCACTGGTTCCGGCCCACCCCGCCGCTCGCCCCTCCTCGTCGCACTGTCGTCACGGAACGGCGTCTGCCCTGTTCGCGGCAGGTCACACGGCATGACGTGACGCCCGGCCCCGGCGGCCTCACCGCCGGGCGTCCCGGACCGGAGCACCCGGTCCGGGCTCAGGGGCAGGTGCGCGTGGCGGCCGGGCGCCTCGCCGGGAAGCCCTCGGGTACGCCCGAGGGCACGGAGCCGGCAGTGGGCGCCGTCCGACGTCGTGATGCCGCTCCCCTCGAACGACCTCTTGACGCCATGTGGAGGGGGTGGGACGGCCATGTCCATCGCCTCCCCGGCGCACGGGCGAAGGCCGGAAACGTATACCCGCACGTTCAGCGTCGCTCCGGAGCACAAGACCCGCCACCTGGCACGACGGACATCACCGACACTTCGCCGGGCATTCATGCAGATCCTGTGGGCACGCCGTGTTGCACATGTGAGGCCACTTTCTCTTCTTTTTTGCACTGTGGCTAATATCCATGTGTCCAAGTTCTCAACGTATTTGACCAGTCACCGACTGGCATCGACGTCAAGGAGAATCCCCTGCGCACGCGCGCGTCACGGCGGACCGGCTCGGCACCCATGTCGTTGCGGACGGCCCTCCTCGTACTGGCGATCGTCCCGGGAGTCGCGCTGGCAGCCCTGTGGGCCGTCACCAGCGGTCAGACCCTCCTGGACTTCCAACGTCAGGCAGCCCAGGGACTCTTGGCCGAACAAGCGGGCCAACCGTCCAACATCGTGTACTACAACCTGCAGGAGGAGCGCCGGCTCAGCGCGGAGGCGCTGGCCCGCCCCGGCGACTCCGGCAAGGCGCTGAAGCAGCAGCGCACGCTCACCGACGAGGCGATCGCGACCTTCCAGTCCCTCTCGGACGTCAACGCGGACGACGCTCCCGACGAGGTCCAAAAGGCCGTCGGCAAGGCCCGCGAGGCCATCAGCCGGCTGCCGGCCCAGCGGAGTCTGGTCGACGAGGGCGACGCGGACCAGCAGGACGTCGTCTACGACTACTACACCGATCTGATCGCCGTGGACCTCCAGTTGTTCGCCGCGCTCAGCCATGTGGACAACGGCGAGGTGACCACGGCCGGCCAGCCCCTGGTGGACCTCTTCTGGACCAAGGAGATGATCTCCCGGTCGGACGCGATCCTCGCCCGGGGCTGGCCCGCGGGCAAGCTCGGCGAGGAGGACGTCCAGGCGGTACGCGAGGCGGTGTCCGGCCAGTCGTTCCAGGCCGGGATCAAGGTCGCCCCCTACCTCCCCGAGGACGAGCGGGCCCGGTGGGACAAGCTGACCGCGAGCGCCGCCTGGCGGGACAAGACGGAGATCGAGACGCAGCTCCTGAGCGCGTCGGCGGACCGGTCCGGCGCCGTCGAGCTGGAGGGCGACGAGAAGACCTGGCGGGGGGCGATGGACGAGGTCACCCCGCAACTGGTCGACCTGCTGGAGCAGCGCACCGACGCCGTCGTGGAGATCGGCAAAGGCACCGTCATGTCCCTGCTCCTGAAGACGGTCCTCACCTCGGTGATCGGACTGCTCGCGGTCGTCGCGGTCATCTGGACGACCTGGCGCCTCACCCGCAACCTCCGCAGGCGCATCTCCACGCTCCAGGAAGGGGCCGAGGAGCTGGAGCGGACCCTGCCGGACGTCGTGGAGCGCCTGGCCCAGGGGGAGAAGATCGACGTCGGGACGGAAGCCCGGGCGATCGAGGCTCCCGGCGAGGGCGGCGACGAGCTGACCCGGCTGGGCGACGCACTCAACCAGGCGCGCACCAGCGCCCTGGCCGCGGCGGTCAGACAGGCCGACCAGCACCGCGGCTTCGAGCGGCTGTTGCAGCGCATCGCGCGCCGAACGCAGCAGCTGATCGGCCAGCAGCTCAAGAAGCTGGACGAGCTGGAGCGCAAGCACGAGGACCCCGAGGTGCTCGACGGCCTCTTCGACCTCGACCACCTGACGGCACGTCTGCGCCGCTACGAGGAGAACCTGGTGATCCTCGCGGGTGGCTCCCCGCACCGGCGCTGGCGCAAGCCCGTGCCCCTGCTGGACGTCATGCGTTCCGCGCAGGGTGAGGTGCAGGACTACCGCCGGGTGGTCGTGGACCTCGACGGCGCCCCGTGGCTGGCAGAGCGGGCCGTCGGCCCCGTCTCCCACGTCCTGGCGGAGCTGATCGAGAACGCGCTGACCTTCTCCCGGCCGCCGAGCCCCGTCGAGGTCCGAGCGGCGCAGGTGAGCCGGGGCCTGGCCATCGAGGTCGAGGACCGCGGGCTGGGCATGGACGAGGACCAGCTCGCCGAGGCCAACGAACTGATGAGCCGTCCGCCCCGGATGGACGTGCTGGCCCACTCGGACGACATCCGGCTCGGCCTCTACGTGATCTCGCGCCTCGCGGACCAGCACGGGCTGCGGGTGGAGTTCCGGTCCTCCGCCTTCGGCGGGACCCGCGTGGTCGTCCTGGTCCCGGACGCGCTGATCGTGCCCGAGCCGGGCACCGGACCGGTCGGCCTGCCGTCGGCCGCTCCCGCTCCGGCGGAGCGCTCCCCCGCCGCCCCCGGGGCGCTGCCGACCCGCGTGCAGGGGCGGGCGACTGCCGGGATCACGGCCATCGCCGACCACGCCGCCAGGTCGCGGCCCGCCGGCGAGGAGCGGCCGTCCCCCGAGCAGCCGTACAGCGGATCCGGTGACCCGTTCCCGGTGCCGGGACGTCCCTTCCCGCCGGACGCCGAGCCCTTCGCCCCGGACCCCGAGGCGGACACCCCGTACCCCCAGACGGCCCCGTACTCCGAGACGGAGCCATACCCGTACACGGACGCGGACACCTCGTACGCCGGCACGGACCGCCCGTCCACCTCCGGCGACGGCCCGTACGACGAGCACGGGCAGCCCTACGCCGACGTCCCGTCCCCGGAGGCGATGCGGCCGTACGCGGACAGCACGTACCCCGCATCCGGGCAGCCGTACGCGGAGGCGTCCGACCCCTACCCCGGGACCGGCCGGCCCTACGCAGGCCGGGAACAGCCCTACATGACGGCCGCGGGGCAGTACCCCGTGCCCGGTCACGCCTACGCGGAGCCGGTCCAGGACGTGTACGCCGCGCCCGGGCCGTCCGGTCCGCAGCCGTACCCGGCGGGAGGTGACACCACAGGTACGCACGCCTACGGTGCGCCCGGGCAGGGCACTCTCCCCGCCGGCCCCGCGGAGCCGGAAGGCGGGGAGCCCCCGCTGCCACGCCGCGTACGCCAGGCCAGCCTGGTGGACGAGCTCCGGCTGAACCCGGCCGCCCGGACATCCCCGCCCAAGCCCCCGAGCTGGGACGAGAACCCGCTGCTGCGCCCCGTCCCCCGGCGGGCCGGTGCGGCGATCGGGGCATTCCAGCGGCGCTCGCGCGCGGCACGTGCGGCGGAGGAGCCGCCGGGCCCCGCACCCGCCGCACCCTCCCCTACGAGAGAAGACCGGTCATGACACGCACAACGGCCACCCTCCAGGATCTGGACTGGCTGCTCGACGGCCTCGTGGACTCGGTCGCCGAGACACTGAACGCCGTACTGCTGTCCGACGACGGACTGGTGGTGAGCCACTCGCGGACCATCGAACGCGCCGACGCCGAACGGCTCGCCGCGATATGCACCGGCCAGCAGAGCCTCGCCCGTGGGGTGGGCCAGCTGTTCGACGGCGGTTCGGTGCACCAGGTGATCGTGGAACTCGCCGACCTCTGGCTCTTCATCATCGCCGCGGGCCAGGGCACCCACCTCGCCGTCGTCGCCTCACAGGAGGTCGACGCCGAGGTGATGTCCCTGGCCATGCACAACCTGGTCCAGCAGGTCGGCCAGAAGCTCACCGCGCCGGCACGCGACGACTTCGACGCCTTCGGCACCGGGGACGGGCAGCGGGTGTGACTCCCTACTGGGACGACGGGGAGACCGAGGAGGACGGCGCGGGCACGATGGTGCGCCCGTACACGATCACCCGCGGCAGGACCGCCCCCGAACGGGACGACTTCAGCCTCATCACCGTGCTCACCACCGCGGAACAGCCGGCGGACCGGCACGGTGCGCCCCTGCGGGCAGGCCGGCTCCAGCCGGAACACCGCATGATCCTCGACCGCTGCCGGCGGCCGGCCGCGGTCGCCGAGGTCTCGGCCGGCCTCGATCTGCCGGTCTCGGTGACCAAGATCCTGCTGGCGGATCTGGTCGCCCAGGGCCTGCTGCTGGCCCGTGCCCCGCTGACGGTCGCCCGGGCCTCCGGCGGGGCCGACATGGGCACGCTGGCCGCCCTACGTGACGGACTCCGGAGACTCTGAACCGATATGACAACCAGTCAGACGGCGCCTTCCGCCGTCAAGATCCTCATAGCCGGTGGCTTCGGCGTCGGAAAGACCACCCTGGTGGGCGCCGTCAGCGAGGTGACACCGCTGCGCACCGAGGAGTACCTCACCCAGGCGAGCGTCGGCGTCGACAGCCTCGCCGGGGTGAGCCGGAAGGACACCACCACGGTGGCGCTGGACTTCGGCCGCATCACGGTCAGCCCGGAGCTGGTGGTGTACCTCTTCGGCACGCCCGGCCAGGAGCGTTTCTGGTTCATGTGGAACGACCTGGTCAACGGCGCGCTCGGCGGCGTCGTGATCGCCGACACCCGCAGGCTCGAAACGAGCTTCGCCTCGATCGACTTCTTCGAGAGCCGGGACATCCCCTTCGTGGTGGCCATCAACTGCTTCCACGGGCACAACACCCGCACCGCGGACGAGATCCGGGCCGCGCTGGACCTGGATCCGCACGTCCCGCTGCTGATCGGAGACGTCCGGGAGCGGGCCTTCGGCCGCGATGTCCTGCTCGCCCTGGTCGACCACCTGATGGCCCTGCCCGCGGCCGTCGGCTGACCACCTCCCCTTCCCCTTCCTTCTCGCCTGGAGAGATCTGAGATGGCAACACCCTTGCGTGTACTGGTACATGGCGGTGGCATCGGCGGACTCACCCTTGCCGTCGCACTCGCCCGGAGCGGGCACACGGCCGAGGTCGTCGAGCTCCGTGACGAGCTGGACGCACTCGGCGTCGGCATCATCCAGCCGTCCAACGCCCTGCACGTCATGCGCGAGATCGGCGTGCTCGACGCATGCCTGGCGGCCGGCTTCGCGTGGGAGGTGCTGACCATCTGCGACCCGGCCGGCACCACCCTCGCCAAGATCCCGCAGCCGCGGATGGACGACGCCCCGGCCAGCAGTGGCATACCGCGCCCCGCCCTGGCGAGGATCCTGGGCGACGCCACCGCCGCCGCCGGCGTCCCGATCCGCTTCGGTACGACGATCAGCGAGCTGTCCGACGACGGGTCCGGTGCCGACGTGACGCTGTCCGACGGCTCCCGCTCCCGCTGGGACCTCGTCGTGGGCTTCGACGGCATCGGCTCGCCGCTGCGGGCCCGGCTGCACGGCGACCGCTTCACCCCCGAGTACACGGGCTTCGCCAACTGGCGGGTCACCGTGGGCCGTCTGCCCGAGGTCCAGGGTGTCGTGGTGAGTGCGGGCCGGTCGTCCACCAAGGCGCTGCTCACCCCGATCACGGACGAGCTGATGTACCTGGCCGCCGTGACCGCCGAGGAGCCGGACTTCCGGCCGGACCCCGCACGGGCCCACGAGCAGCTCGCGGAGCGCCTCGCCTCGTTCGGCGGGCCCGTCGCCGAGGCCCTGGCCTCGGTCACCGCGGCGGACGACGTCGTGTACTCGCGCATCTCGCAGGTCACGGTGGACGCCCCCTGGCACGTCGGCCGGGTGGTCCTCGCCGGTGACGCCGCGCACGCGAGCACCCCGAACCTCGCGCAGGGTGCCGCGATGGCGGTGGAGGACGCACTGGTGCTGGTGCGCTCGCTGGACGCGGAGGACGACGTCGCGGCAGCCCTCGACGTGTGGGAGGAACGCCGCCGTTCACGCGCGATGTTCGTCCAGAACCTCTCGCGCGCGCTCCTCAAGGAGGAGACGGGGAGCGCGACGACGCCCGAGGAGGACGAGCTCCTGAAGGTCGGCATGCCGGGCGCCGCCCACGTACTGGTCAAGCCGTACTAGTCCGGCCGGCGCGGTCGAGGGGCGGTGCGTCCGGGCCGCACCGCCCCTCCCGCGTCCCCGCTCAGTCCAGGACCGCGATGCCGTCGAGTTCGACCATGGCCTGCTCGTCCCAGAGTCTGGCCGCGCCGATGACGGCCATGGCCGGGTACTCGCGCCCCGCCAGCCTCCGCCAGATGGTGCCCAGTTCATGGGCGTGGGCGCGGTAGGCGGCGACGTCGGTGGCGTAGACGGTGACCCTGGCCAGGGAGGCCGGGGCGCCGCCCGCCGCGCGGAGGGCGGCCAGGAGATTGGCCAGGGCCGTCTCGAACTGCTCCGGCAGGGTGGCGCCGACGATCTTCCCGTCGCCGTCCAGCGCGGTCTGGCCCGCCAGGAAGACCAGCGTGCCGCCGGTCGCCGTGACGGCGTGCGAGAAGCCGGTGGGCGGGGCGAGCTCGGTGGGATTGATCCGGGTGATCGGGTTCATGCGGGCGTCTCCTGTGTCGCGTACAGCTCCTTGGCGATGATGGTGCGCTGGACCTCGGTGGCGCCCTCGTAGATCCGGGGTGCGCGGACCTCCCGGTAGAGGTGTTCGAGCAGATGGCCGCGGCGCAGGGCGCGGGCTCCGTGCAGCTGGACGGCCGCGTCGACGACGTACTGCGCGGTCTCGGTGGCGTACAGCTTGGCCATGGCCGCGCGGCGGGGCACCCCCGGCTCGCCCGCGTCGTGGGCGGCTGCCGCCGCGTAGACCAGGAGCCGGGCGGCCTCGGTGCGGGTGGCCATCTCGGCGACCTGGTGCGAGACGGCCTGCAGGTCCTTGAGCGGGGCCCCGAAGGCGGTGCGGTGGGCCGTGTGTTCCAGCGTGGCGTCGATCGCGGCGCGGGCCATGCCGACGGCGAACGCCCCGACGCTGGGCCGGAAGAGGTTCAGGGTGTCCATGGCGACCCGGAACCCCCGGCCCGGCTCCCCGAGCACGTCCTCGGAGGTCACGGGTACGCCGTCGAGGTCCAGCGCGCCGATGGGGTGCGGGGAGAGCATGTCCAGGGCCGTCCCGGTCAGTCCGGGGCGGTCGGCGGGGACGAGGAACGCGGTGACGCCGCGCGCTCCCGCGCCCTCGCCCGTCCGGGCGAAGACGGTGTAGAAGTCGGCCTCCGGGGCGTTGGAGATCCAGCACTTCTCACCGCTCAGCCGCCAGCCGCCGGCGGCCGGCCGAGCGGCGAGGGCGAGCGCCGCCGCGTCCGACCCGGCGCCGGGCTCGCTCAGCGCGAAGGCGGCCACCGCCCGGCCGGCACGCACCTCGGGGAGCCAGCGGGCACGCTGGGACTCGGTGCCCGCCTGCCGGACCGGCCCGGCCCCGAGGCCCTGGAGGGCGAGTGCGGTCTCCGCCTCGGTGCAGCCGCGCGCCAGCGATTCGCGCAGCAGGCAGAGGTCGAGGGCGCCCGAGCCCAGGAGCCGGTCCAGGAGCCCGAGTCCGCCGAGCGCGGCGACGAGCGGGCGGTTGACGTGTCCTGGCTCGCCCTTCTCCGCGAGGGGGCGGAGCTCGTCGCGGGCGAGGGTGTACAGCTCTTCGCACCAGGCGGTTTGACCGGGATCGAGGGAGAATGCCGTCATACCGGCGCCTCTCTTGTCACGACTTATCGCGGACCGTTGACTACCGTCACTCAAACGATACGCTCCAAGGGCGACAAGGGGGCGATGCTTCATGAAGCCGTCAGGTACCGCGAGCGCGCACACCGACACCTTCGCGCGCGACCACCTCCCACCCGCCGAGGACCGGCCCGATCTGGTCTTCGACCTCCCTGAACTGGCCTATCCGGACCGCCTGAACTGCGGACACGAGCTGCTCGACAGCACCCTCGGCCGCTTCGGCCCCGACCGCCCGGCCTTCCGGAGCGGTGACGGCGGCGTCTGGAGCTACGGGGAGCTGCGGGACCGCGTGGACCGGATCGCCCGGGTGCTGACGCAGGATCTGGGCGTCGTCCCCGGCAACCGCGTGCTGCTGCGCGGCCCCAGCACGCCGTGGCTCGCGGCCTGCTGGCTCGCCGTGATGAAGGCCGGGGCGGTCGCCGTGACGGTGCTGGACCGGCAGCGGGCGTCGGAGCTCGCCACGATCTGCTCCATCGCCCGTGTCGGCCACGCCCTGTGCGACATCAGGTCGGTCGACGACCTGGCCGCCGCGGACGTGCCCGGGCTCCGCATCACGACGTACGGCGGGGACTCCCCGGGCGATCTCACGGAACGCGCGGCGGCCCGTCCCGGGCCCTACCGTGCGGTGGACACCGCCGCCGACGACATCGCGCTCATCGCCTTCACCTCAGGGACCACAGGACGGCCCAAGGGCTGTATGCACGCCCACCGCGATGTCCTGGCCGTCGCCGACACGTTCGCCCGCCACGTCCTGCGGCCGGAGCCCGACGACGTGTTCACCGGCAGCCCGCCACTCGGCTTCACCTTCGGTCTCGGCGGGCTCGTCATCTTCCCCCTGCGGGCCGGGGCCTCGGCCCTGTTCCTGGAACAGGCCGGCCCCAAGCAGCTCCTGCCCGCACTCGCCGCCCACCGGGTCTCGGTCCTCTTCACCGCGCCGACCGCCTACCGCGTGATGCTCGACGCGCTCGACGGCCACGACCTGTCCGCGCTGCGCCGCTGCGTCTCGGCCGGGGAGAACCTCCCCGCGGCGACCTGGCGGTCCTGGTACGAGCGGACCGGGCTGCGCATCATCAACGGCATCGGCGCGACCGAACTGCTGCACATCTTCATCTCCGCCGCCGACGGGGCCATCCGGCCGGGCACCACCGGAGTGCCGGTCCCCGGCTGGCAGGCACGCGTGGTCGGCGAGGACGGCGCGGAACTGCCCGACGGCGAACCCGGACTGCTGGCGGTGCGCGGCCCGGTCGGCTGCCGGTACCTGGCCGACGACCGCCAGCGGGTCTACGTGCGCCACGGCTGGAACATCACCGGCGACACCTACGTCCGCGAGCCCGACGGCTACTTCCGCTACGTCGCCAGGGCCGACGACATGATCATCTCAGCCGGGTACAACATCGCCGGCCCCGAGGTCGAGGAGGCGCTCCTGCGCCACCCCGGCGTGGCGGAGGCCGCCGTGGTGGGCCGGGCGGACGATCTGCGCGGGCAGATCGTGGCCGCCTACGTCGTGCGGCGCGAGGGTGCGCGTCCCACGGCCGACGACCTGCGCACCCACATGAAGTCCGCGCTGGCCCCGCACAAGTGCCCGCGCGTCATCGAATTCCTGCCCGCACTCCCCCGGACGGCCACCGGAAAGCTCCAGCGCTTCCTGCTGCGCGGTCCCGCCGCTCTAGAGTGATCGCGTGGCCGAGCACACTCCCCGTTCCCTGATCGTCAGCCTGTACGGCGCGTACGGCCGTTCCCCCGGCAACGCCCCGCTGGCGGTGTCCGAGCTGATCCGGCTGCTGCACGCGGTCGGGGTCGACGCCCCGTCGGTGCGCTCTTCCGTCTCCCGGCTCAAGCGCCGGGGGCTGCTCGTCCCCTCCCGGACGGCGGACGGGGCGGCCGGCTACGCGCTGTCGCCCGACGCCCGCCAGCTGCTGGACGACGGTGACCGGCGGATCTACCGGCAGCCCGCTCCCCTGCCCGGGGACGGCTGGGTGCTCGCCGTGTTCTCCGTACCGGAGGCCGAACGCCACAAGCGCCACCTGCTGCGCTCCCGCCTCGGCCGCCTCGGCTTCGGCACGGCGGCGCCCGGGGTGTGGATCGCCCCCGCCGGGCTGTACGAGGAGACGCGGCACACGCTGGAGCGTCTCGAACTCGCGCCCTACGTCGACCTGTTCCAGGGGGAGCATCTCGGCTTCGCCGCGACGGCGGAGGCCGTGGCCCGGTGGTGGGACCTGGACGCGATCGCCCGGCTCCACCTCGCATTCCTCGCACAGCAGGAGCCGGTGCTGCGGTCCTGGGACGCGCGGCGCGGCGGCGGGGGCCCGGATCCGGAGGAGGCCTACCGCGACTACCTGCGCGCGCTGGACGCCTGGCGGCAGCTGCCGTACGCGGATCCGGGACTGCCCGGGGAACTGCTGCCGAAGGACTGGCCGGGAGGCCGCTCGGCGGAGGTGTTCGGCCTGCTGCACGCCCGACTGCGGGACGCGGGAGCCCGGTTCGTCCGGGAGCGTCCGTGATCCGCCTCTGAAATCCGGATGACCGGGGGCGGCGCGAGCCGACAGGATGAGGCATGACCTGGACCTTCACCGATGACGTGGACGCCTTCCTGGAGGCCGCGGAGGCATCCCTGTCCGCCCGGCCCGCCGAGAACACCCTGTTGCTGACCGTCACCGCCACTCTGAGGGCCGAAGGCCCGGGGGCCTACGGGCCCGAGCCGCCGGTGCTGGGCTGGTGGCGCGGGGCGGACGGCGAGGTGTCCGGGGCACTGGTGCACACTCCGCCCTTCCCGCCGGTCCTGGGCACGGTGCCGCCCGAGGCACTCGGTCCGCTGACCGGCGCGCTCGTGCTGCCCGGGATCAACGCGGACCGCGCCACCGCCCTTTTGCTGGCGTCGCGTTGGCCACGCCACCGCGTCGACGAGGAGCACCGGCTCTACAGGCTGGGCACGTTGGTGCCGCCCTCCCCCGCGCCCGCCGGTCTGCCCAGGACGGCCACCGCCGCCGACCGGGCGCTGCTCGTCGACTGGATCCGTGCCTTCGGTGAGGAGACCGGCCAGGACGGCGAGCGGGCCGAGCGGATCGTGGACACGCGCACGGCCCACGGCGGGCTGACCCTCTGGGAGAACGGCGGGGTTCCGGTGTCGATGGCGGGCGTCTCGCTCAGGATCGCCGGCGCGGTGCGGGTCGTGACCGTCTACACCCCGCCGGAGCACCGGGGCCGCGGCTACGCGGCGGCGGTGACGGCACAGGCGAGCCGCCTGGCGCGGGAGGACGGCGCGCGGGAGGTCCTGCTCTTCACCGACCTCGCCAACCCGACGAGCAACGGCGTGTACCGGCGCATCGGTTACGAGGCCGTCTCCGACCGTCTGCTGATCATCGCGGAGCCCGGGTGAGGGCCGGGGCCGGGGAGGCCGGCGAGGTCCCGGCCGGGCCGGGCTGGCTGATCGCGGCGAACGTCGTGCGGTGGCGGCGCTACGGGGAGGGCGGCCAGCAGCTGCGGCCCGGCACCAAGTCCTACCGGGGCGGCTCCAAGGTGTACGTGATCGAGACCCACCCCGGTTCGGGTCACGAGCAACTGACCACGATCGGTCGCGGACGCCACACCGGTACGTACATCACGATCGGCATGGCGACGCGCAACCTGCACACCTTCCGGGCCGTTCCCGTCCACAGTCCGACCGTGCTGCGGCTCTGCGAGCAGGCGGACGTGGGGGGCTGCTGGACGGACCGTCAGGACGCCGAGGAACTCGCCGCCCGCCTCGGCAGGCTGGCCGTGGAGTACCGCACCATCCACTGGGCGGCCGCCCACCCGGTCCCCTGCCGGTGCCACGAGTGCCTGACGCTCAGTCCAGCGTGAGCCGGGGCTTCGGGGCATCGGTCCGGCCCGACGGCGGGATACGGCTGCCCGCGCGGTACGGGAGCGGCCAGGAGGCACCCGGCCCCTCGTAGCCCTGCTCCGCCGCCGCGTGCAGGGTCCAGTGCGGGTCGTACAGATGGGGACGGGCCAGGGCGCAGAGGTCGGCGCGGCCGGCCAGCAACAGCGAATTGACGTCGTCCCAGGAGGAGATGGCGCCGACGGCGATGACCGGCACGTCCAGGGCGTTGCGGATCCGGTCGGCGTACGGGGTCTGGTAGGAGCGGCCGTACTCGGGCCGTTCCCCGGGGACGACCTGGCCGGTGGAGACGTCGATGGCGTCCGCGCCGTGGGCGGCGAAGGCACGGGCGACGGCCAGGGCGTCCTCGTCGCTCGTGCCGCCCTGCGCCCAGTCGGTGGCGGAGATCCGTACGGTCATGGGCCGGTCGCCGGGCCAAGCGGCGCGGACCGCGTCGAAGACCTCCAGGGGGAAGCGGAGCCGGTTCTCCAGGGACCCGCCGTAGCCGTCGGTGCGCAGGTTGGTGAGCGGGGAGAGGAAGCCGGAGAGCAGGTAGCCGTGGGCGCAGTGCAGTTCGAGGAGGTCGAATCCGCAGTGTGCGGCCCGCCGAGCGGCCTCGGTGAACCGGTCCCTGACCGCGTCCATGCCCGCCCTGTCCAGCTCCTGCGGGACCTGGCTCACCCCGTGGGCGTACGGGAGGGGCGAGGCGGCGCTGAGGGGCCAGTTGCCGTCCTCCAGCGGCTGGTCGATCCCCTCCCACATCAGCCGGGTGGAGCCCTTGCGGCCGGAGTGGCCCAGCTGGAGACCGATCGCGGCTCCCGGGGCGGCGTCGTGGACGAAACGCGTGATCCTGGCCCATGCCTCGGCCTGTTCATCGGTCCACAGCCCGGTGCAGCCGGGGGTGATGCGGCCGTCGGGGCTCACGCAGACCATCTCGGTCATGACGAGTCCGGCGCCGCCGAGCGCGCGGGCGCCGAGGTGGACGAGGTGGAGGTCCCCGGGCATCCCGTCGACGGCGGAGTACATGTCCATGGGCGAGACGACGACACGGTTGCGGAGTGCGAGGCCGCGCAGCCGCAGCGGGGTGAACATCGGCGGGGTCCCCGGTGGGCAGCCGAACTCCTCCTCGACGGCCCCGGTGAAGCCGGGGTCGCGCAGGCGCAGGTTGTCGTGGGTGACGCGGCGGCTGCGGGTGAGGAGGTTGAAGGCGAATCGCCGGGGCGGCTGGTCGACGTAGCGCGGGAGTTCCTCGAACCACCGCAGGCTGGCCGCTGCGGCGCGCTGGGTGGACAGGACGACCGGGCGGCGCTCGGCCTCGTAGGCGCCGAGGGCGGCGGGCAGGTCGGGCTGCTCCTCGATGCAGGCAGCCAGGGCGAGGGCGTCCTCGACGGCGAGCTTGGTGCCGGAGCCGATGGAGAAGTGCGCGGTGTGGGCGGCGTCGCCGATGAGGACGGTGCTGCCGTGCGACCAGTGCGCGTTGGTGACGGTGGCGAAGGTGAGCCAGGAGGAGCGGTTGGAGCGCAGCGGCCGGCCGCCGAGGGCGTCCGCGAAGACCTTCGCGCAGTGTTCGGCGGACCGGGCCGTGTCGCAGGTGTCGAGACCGGCGGCCCGCCAGACCTCTTCGCGCATCTCGACGATGACGGTGGAGGCCCCGGGTTCACGTGGCGGCCCGAAGGGCCTCGTTGAGGGGTGGTGGTCGGGCGACGGGCGGGAGAAGGGGTAGGCGTGCAGCTGCATGACGCCGTACTCCGTCTCGGCGATCTCGAAGCGGAAGGCGTCGAGGGCGAAGTCGGCGGCGAGCCAGATGTAGCGGTTGCGGTGGTCGGTGACGGTGGGACGGAAGTGGCGGGCGTGGGCCTCGCGGGTGGCGCTGTGCACCCCGTCGGCGGCGATGACCAGGTCGTGGCCGGCGGCGAGCTCGGCCGCGGGCGGCGCCTCGGTCCCGAAGCGGAGCCGTACGCCGAGGGAGGCGCAGCGCTCGTGCAGGATCCTCAGCAGGGTCCGGCGGCCGAGCGCGGCGAAGCCGTGGCCGCCGGAGGTCTGTGTCGTCCCCCGGTGCACGACGTCGATGGTGTCCCAGCGGACGAACGCGTCACTCAGGGCCCGGTACACGACGGGGTCGGCGTGTTCGATGCCGCCGAGCGTCTCGTCGGAGAGGACCACTCCGAAGCCGAAGGTGTCGTCCGGCGCGTTGCGCTCCCACACGGTGATCTCGCGGCCGGGGCGCAGCCGCTTGAGGAGGGCGGCGGCGTAGAGCCCGCCCGGCCCGCCGCCGATGACCGCGATCCGCCCCGTGTCCGAGGGGGGCATCGCGCTACCTGCCCCGCCACTTCGGCGGCCGCTTCTCGGTGAAGGCCGCGTGGAATTCCGCGTAGTCCTCGCCGTTCATCAGAAGGGCCTGGGTGGCGGCGTCCATCTCCACGGACGCGGCGAGCGGCATGTCGAGCTCGGCGGTGAGCAGAGCCTTCGTCTGGGCCAGGGCGAGGGCGGGCCCGTCGGCGAGCCGCCGGGCCAGGGCGGCCGCCCGGGTGTCGGCCTCTCCTTCCCCGGTCAGTTCGCTGATCAGCCCGATGCGCTCGGCCTCGGGGGCGCGGACGGGTTCGCCGAGCATCAGGATCCGGGTGGCGTGGCCGAGGCCGACGACCCGGGGCAGGAGGTAGGCGGCGCCCATGTCGCCGCCGGACAGCCCGACGGCGGTGAACAGGAAGGCGAAGCGGGCGGAGGGGGCGGCGATCCGGAAGTCGGCGGCCAGCGCGAGGACCGCTCCGGCGCCGGCGGCCACCCCGTGGACGGCGGCGATGACGGGGAAGGGACACTCCCGAAGGGCCCGTACGACCTGACCGGTCATGCGGTTGAAGTCCAGGAGCTGCGCGGTGTCCATCGCGAGCGTGGCGCCGATGATCTCGTCGACGTCACCGCCGGAGCAGAAGCCTCGCCCTTCGCCGGCGAGCACGAGGGCCCGCACGGAGCGCTCTCGGGAGAGCTCGGCGAGCAGGTCGCGGAGATCGGCGTAGGCACCGAAGGTGAGCGCGTTGAGTTTTTCGGGGCGGGCCAGCGTGACGGTCGCCACACCGCCTTGGACCGTCAGACGCAGATGCTGCCAGCGCTCGGTGCGCGGGGCGGAGCCGATGAACGGGCTCATGGAAGGTTCCCCTCCAGCCGTCGGGCTGCTGCTGATGCATCTCGAAGCTATCACTCATCTGTGACTTCCGTCATGAGTACGCGATAGGCCTGGCGGTGCCACTGTGGCGAAGGTCCCTTTTGTGCCGGTCGTCAGCCTCTATGTCTGCGGCGTCGCGCTTCGTATGGTTGAGCGCAGGAAGTCCTGGTACAGAAGCCCGTACCTTTCCGGTGACAGAGGACGCCGCCCCGACCCAGCAGCCCCGGGGCCGAGGTCCCCTTCCGGATGCCTCGCTCCCGAACGGAAACGCCCGCCTTGCCGTCCGACGCCCCCGCACCGCAGCCCCGCTCCTGGCGCATCGCCCTGCCGCACTCGACGGCAGCGGTGCCGATCGCCCGCGCCCTCGTCCGTACGGCGCTGGCGGACCTGGACGCGCCCGCGGACAGCGACACGGCCGAGCTGCTGACCGCGGAGCTGGTCGCCAACGCCGTGGAGCACACGGACGGCTCGGGGCCCATCGAGCTGGTGGTCGAGCTCCTGGCGTCCGGCTGCCAGGTCGAGGTCCACGACCACGACCCGGGTCCGCCCGGCGACCTGTCCCGCCTGCTGCCCGGCAGCGCGCCGGACCCCTGGCAGGAGCACGGGCGCGGGCTGCTCCTGATCCGCGCGCTCAGCTCCGCCTGCGGTCACCGCCCCACCGAGCACGGCAAGGCGGTCTGGTTCACCCTCCGGTCGCACCCGGCGCCGCCGGGTGCGGCGGCTCCCCGGAACTGACGAGCCGGGAGCGGCTGCGGCCGTATCCCGCGTACACCAGGGCCCCCACCGCGAGGAAGACGACGAACTGCACCCAGGTCGTCCAGCCCGTCCCGTACATCAGGTACAGGCAGAAGGCGACGCCCAGGACCGGGCTGAGCGGATAGAGGGGCACCCGGAAGGAACGCTTCAGCTCAGGATTGCGGCGGCGCAGCGCGATGACGGCCACATTGACCACCGCCATCGTCGCGAGCGTCCCGATGGTCGTCAGGTTCACGACGACGTCGAGGGACGAGAACGCGGCCGGGACGGCGAAGACGACGGCCACGATCCAGGTGTTGGCGACCGGGGTACGGGTCTTCGGCGACACCCGCTCGAAGACCCGGGGAATCAGCCCGTCACGGGACATCGACATCAGGATCCGGGTCTGGCCGTACATCACCGCGAGGACGACGGACGCGATGGCGACGACCGCGCCGAAGGCGATGACGCCGCCGCCGACGCTCGACCCGGTGACCGTGTCGACCACCAGCGAGAGCGCGGCCGGCTTGTCGCCCACGGCATCCGCGCCCAGAGCGCCGATGGCCCCCAGGGCGACGGCGCAGTAGAGCAGGGTGACCACACCGATGCAGATCATGATCGCGATCGGGATGTTGCGGCGCGGGTTCTTGACCTCTTCACCGGCGGTGGTGATGGCGTCGAACCCGATGTACGAGAAGAACGCCACGGACGCGCCGGCGGTGACCCCGGCCATGCCCTGGGGGGCGAAGGGCGAGAGGTGCCCGTCCTCGAACGCGGTGAAGGCGATCACGCAGAAGGCGATGAGGACGCCGATCTTCAGCACCGCCATCGCCGCCGTGGCGCCCGCGCTCTCCCTGACGCCGCGCACCAGGAGGGTGGCCGCCATCATGACCACGACGACCGCGGGGAGGTTGATCACACCGCCGTCGCCGGGCCCGGAGGAGAGCGCGTCGGGCAGGTTCCAGCCGATGAGACTGTCCAGCAGCTCGTTGACGTACTGGCTCCAGCCGACCGCGACCGCGGAGACCGAGACTCCGTACTCCAGCAGCAGGCACCAGCCGACGAGGAACGCGACGCGCTCCCCGAGGGTGGCGTAGGCGAAGGAGTAGGAGCTCCCGGAGACCGGGATGGCGCCGCCGAGCTCGGCGAAGGAGAAGGCGGTGAAGACGCAGGTGACCGCGGCCAGGACGAACGAGACCACCACGGCGGGCCCCGCCTCGGCGACACTGTCGGACAGCCCGACGAAGATCCCGGTGCCGACGATCGCCCCGACACCGAAGCACACGAGCTGGAAGAGGCCCATGGTGCGCCGCAGGCCGTGCCCTTCCAGGTCGGCTCCGGACTCGGCGAGCAGCAGATCGGGGCTCTTGACGCGCGCCCCGGCCCTGCGGGCAGGGCTCTTCGGGGCGGAGGAGGCGGGACTCATGGGGGGACGGGTCTCTTCTCTGGTGGTGCGGCGGGAACGAGCCTGTGGGGAGGGCTCTCACCTGGGCACGCGCGCCGGACCGGGCACACGAAAAGGGGTTCGGGCGTGCGAGCCCGAACCCCACCAAGTAGCACCATCGTAGCCACTTGCACGCATGTTCACCCAATCGGGTGCATGCTCATACGCTCTCCGCGCCGCCCCCCAGCGTCGCGACGAGAACGGCCTTGATCGTGTGCATCCGGTTCTCCGCCTCGTCGAAGACGACCGAGTGCGAGGACTCGAAGACCTCGTCGGTGACCTCCAGCTCCGAGAGACCGTGCCGCTCGTGGATCCCCCTGGCCACCTTCGTGCCGAGGTCGTGGTAGGCCGGGAGGCAGTGCATGAACTTCACGTCGTCGTTGCCCGTGGCGCGGAGCACGTCCATGGTCACGGCGTAGGGCGCGAGGGACGCGATGCGCTCGTCCCAGACCTCGACGGGCTCCCCCATGGAGACCCAGACGTCGGTGACGACGAAGTCGGCCGCCCGGACACCCTCGGCCACGCCCTCGGTGAGGGTGATGCGCGCCCCGCTGGACTCGGCCAGCTTGTGGGCCCGGTCCACGACCTCCCGCGCCGGCCAGTACGCGGCCGGCGCGACGATCCGGACGTCCATGCCGAGCAGGGCTCCGGTGATCAGGTAGGAGTTGCCCATGTTGAAGCGGGCGTCACCCAGGTAGGCGAAGGAGATCTCCTCCAGGGGCTTCGCGCTGTGCTCGGTCATCGTGAGGACGTCGGCGAGCATCTGGGTGGGGTGCCAGTCGTCGGTGAGCCCGTTGAAGACGGGCACGCCGCCGTAGGCCGCGAGCTCTTCGACCGCCTGCTGGCTGTCGCCCCGGTACTCGATGCCGTCGAACATCCGACCGAGCACCCGGGCGGTGTCCTTCACCGACTCCTTGTGCCCCATCTGCGAACCGGAGGGGTCGAGGTACGTCGTGGACGCCCCCTGGTCGGCCGCGGCCACCTCGAACGCACAGCGGGTGCGGGTCGAGGTCTTCTCGAAGATCAGGGCGATGTTCTTGCCGCGCAGCCGCCGCACCTCGGCGCCCGCCTTCTTGGCGGCCTTGAGCTCGGCGGACAGAGCGATCAGGCCGCGGAACTCCTCGGCCGTGAAATCCAGCTCCTTGAGGAAATGGCGGCCTGTGAGGTCTGTGGCCATGGTGACTGCTCCTGGGTCGACTGAGGCGTGGGGGCGATCGCCTGGAAGTCTATACGAGCAACCGTATTGCTATACAGGGCTCCCCCGCGCCTCCGCACCGCCCCGGGCCGTCGCCCCTCACACGGGATCACGCACCACGGGACAGCTCATGCAGCGCGGGCCCCCCCGGCCCCGCCCCAGCTCGCTGCCCCGGATCTCGATGACCTCGATCCCCTCCCTGCGCAGATACGTGTTGGTGGTCGCGTTCCGCTCGTACGCGACGACGACCCCGGGCTCCACCGCCAGCACGTTGCAGCCGTCGTCCCACTGCTCCCGCTCTGCCGCGTGGACGTCCTGGGTCGCGGTCAGCACCCGGATCCGGTCCAGGCCGAGCGCGGCGGCGACGGCCCGGTGCATGTGCTCGGGCGGGTGATCGGTGACCTTGAGCTCACGGGGGCCGGTGCCGGGCTCGATCGTGTAGGAGCGGAGCATCCCGAGGCCGGCGTACTTGGTGAAGGTGTCACCGTCGATCATCGTCATGACCGTGTCGAGGTGCATGAACGCACGGCGCTTGGGCATGTCCAGCGCCACGATCGTCCGGGCGGATCCCGCGTCGAAGAGCCCTCGTGCCAGCATCTCCACGGCCTGCGGGGTGGTGCGTTCGCTCATACCGATCAGCACGGCACCTTGGCCGATGACGAGGACGTCGCCGCCCTCGATGGTGGACGGATAGTCGTCCTGGCCCTCCGACCAGTGGTGGAAGACGCCCGCCTCGGGTCCGGTGAACAGAGGATGGTGCCGGTAGATCGCCTCGAAGTGGACGGTCTCGCGCTGTCTGGCCGGCCAGCGCATCGCGTTGATGGACACGCCGTCGTAGATCCAGGCGGAGGTGTCGCGGGTGAAGATGTGGTTCGGCAGGGGGCTGAGCAGGAAGTCGTCCAGATCCATGACGTGGAAGCGCACGGAGGTCGGCTCGGCGTGCCGTTCCAGGAACTCCCGCTTCGTCATCCCACCGACCAGTGCCTCGGTCAGATCCGCGGCCGACATCTCCTCGAACGCCGCGCGCAGGTGCTCGGTGGCGAGCGGGCCGTACTCCTTCTCCGCGAACACCCGGTCGAGGACCAGCCGCCGCGCCACGGGGATGTCGAGGGACTCCCGGAGCAGATCGCCGAAGAGATGGACCTCCACCCCCCGGTCGCGCAGCACATCGGCGAAGCCGTCGTGCTCCTCCCTGGCACGGCGCACCCACAGCACGTCGTCGAACAGGAGAGCGTCCTTGTTGCTCGGGGTGAGCCGCTTCAGCTCCAGATCGGGGCGGTGCAGGATGACGCGGCGCAGCCGCCCGGCCTCGGAATCGACATGGAATCCCATGTCCTCATCCTCACCGCGCGGGGCACCGTTCACCCTGCGAACCGCCACCCGATTCGGGGCGGGCGGGCAACGGGCCACCACCGCCTCCGTGCGCACCCCTGTCCACCCGTCCACGGGTGGGCGAACGGGGGCAGTGACTCACTCGTCCACCCCAAGTCGGCGTGCCGATCGGGCGGCCCCGCGGGTCGGCCACCGAGACTGACACCGGCACCACCCCCGCTCCGGCCGGGCAGCCCGGGACCTCGTGGTCCGCCACCGGCCGCGCCCGCTTCACTCCCTCCGAAGGAGCCCTCCCCATGTCTGCCACTCCGCCGCCCCTGCCCCCGGTGGTCCGTGCGTTCCTGGACGCCTCGAACGCCCAGGACACGGCCGCCTGGCTGCGTACCTTCGCTCCGGACGGCGCGGTCGACGACTGGGGACGCGTGTTCACCGGGTACGAGGCCCTGCGCGGCTGGAGCGACGCGGAGTTCATCGGTGCGCATGTCACCCTCGACGTCACCGAGGTGTCGGCGGGCCCGGGCGAGGACGACGTGACCGTCCTGGCACAGGTCGGCGGTGACGGCTTCAACGGACCCTCGCACTTCGCGTTCACCGTACGCGAGAACCTGATCACCCTGATGCGCATCACCGCCTGACCGCGCCCGAGCGTGCCGGGCCCGACCCACGGCCCGGCGGTGGACCGGGCCGTGTCCGAGCCGGTGGACCCCCTACAGCCGGGGGTCCACCGGCTCGGACTCCAGCGCCAGCACCGCGAACACCGCCTCGTGGATCCGCCAGAGCGGCTCCCCGTCAGCCAGCCGGTCGAGCGCCTCGAGACCGAGGGCGTACTCCCGCAGGGCCAGCGACCGCTTGTGGCCGAGGAACCGGGAACGCAGGCGCTCCAGATTCTCCGGCCGCGTGTACTCGGGGCCGTAGATGATCCGCAGGTACTCCCGGCCGCGCACCTTGATGCCCGGCTGGACGAGCCTGCCCTTCCCGTCCCGGACCTGGGCGCCGAGCGGCTTGACGACCATGCCCTCACCGCCGCGGCCGGTCATCTCCAGCCACCAGTCCGTACCGGAGCGGACCGATTCCTCGTCACCCGTGTCGACGACGAGACGCCGCGTGACCTGGAGCAGTCCGGTCGGGTCGTGCTCGACCAGGCGGTCCAGCCACGCCAGCTGTTCGTCGTGCGGCACGGAGGCGAGGGAGCGGCCCCGCACCGCGAGGATCTGGAACGGCGCGAGCCGGACGCCGTCGAGCCCTTCGGTGCTCCAGCAGTAGCGGCGGTACGCCTCGGTGAAGGCGGCGGCGTCCTCGGCGCGTTCCGACTGGCGCCCTGCGAGGGCACCGACGTCGACCCCGCGGGCGGCAGCCGCCGCGAGGGCGCCCTCCGCCACGGGCAGCACCGCTCCGGCGGCCGCGCCCACCGCCGCGTACTGCGAGCGCAGAAGCCCGGCGGCCTTGAGGGACCAGGGCATCAGCTCGGCGTCGAGCAGCACCCAGTCGGTCTTCCACTCCTCCCACAGTCCGGCGGCGGTGACCGCCGCGCGCAGCCGTCCGAGGACCACCTCGGTGAGTGCCGTGTCGTCCAGGAACGGGCGCCCGGTGCGCGTGTGCAGGGCGCCGGTGGGGCCGTCCGTGCCGAAGCGCTCCCGGGCCGTGCCGGCGTCGCGGCAGACCAGCGCCACGGCGCGCGAGCCCATGTGCTTCTCCTCGCAGACGACCTTGGTGACGCCGTCCGCGCGGTACTGCGCGAAGGCCTCGGCCGGATACTCCAGGAAGCCCTCCTCGTGGGAGGTGGCGGTCGGTGCCATGGTCGGCGGGAGATAGGCCAGCAGCCTCGGGTCGACGGCGAAGCGGCTCATGACTTCGAGCGCCGCCGCCGCGTTCTCCTCGCGCACCGCGACCCGGCCCATGTGCCGGGTCTCCACGATGCGGCGGCCCTGCACGTCGGCGAGGTCGAGCGGCCGGCCCTCCCGGCCTCCGGGGGCCTCGGTGGTCAACGGCTTCACCGGCTCGTACCAGACGCGCTCGGCCGGTACCTCGACGATCTCCCGCTCCGGCCAGCGCAGCGCCGTCATCTTCCCGCCGAAGACGGCCCCGGTGTCCAGACAGATCGTGTTGTTCACCCAGGAGGCCACGGGCACCGGGGTGTGTCCGTAGACCACCGCGGCACTGCCCCGGTAGTCCTCGGCCCACGGGTAGCGCACGGGCAGGCCGAACTCGTCGGTCTCGCCGGTCGTCTCCCCGTACAGGGCGTGCGAGCGGACCCGCCCGGAGGTGCGCCCGTGGTACTTCTCGGGCAGCCCCGCGTGGCAGACGACCAGCCGACCCCTGTCCAGGACGTAGTGGCTGACGAGTCCGTCGATGAACTCACCGACCTGCCTGCGGAATTCGGGGTGCTCGGCGTCCTCCCGCTCCAGCTGCTCCACGGTCTCGGCGAGGCCGTGGCTGTGCTGGACCTTGCGCCCCTTGAGATAGCGCCCGAGCTTGTTCTCGTGGTTGCCGGGGACGCACAGCGCGTTGCCCGACGCCACCATGGACATGACGCGGCGCAGCACACCGGGGCTGTCCGGGCCGCGGTCGACGAGGTCACCGACGAACACGGCGGTACGCCCCTGGGGGTGCGCGCCGTCCTTGTACCCCAGCTCGCCGAGGAGGGTGTCCAGCTCGGAACTGCACCCGTGGATGTCGCCGATGATGTCGAACGGGCCGGTGAGGTGCCGCAGGTCGTTGTAGCGGCGCTCCAGGGAGACCCCGACGGTGTCGGCCTCCTCCTCGGTGCGCAGGATGTGCACCTTGCGGAAGCCTTCGCGTTCCAGACCGCGCAACGAGCGGCGTAGTTCGCGGCGGTGACGCTGCACGACATGGCGCGGCATGCCGGAGCGGTCGGGGCGGGTGGCGTTGCGCGCCTGGCAGACCTCTTCCGGCAGGTCGAGCACGATGGCGATGGGCAGCACGTCGTACTGCCGGGCCAGCTGGACGAGCTGCCTGCGGCTCTCGGGCTGCACGTTGGTGGCGTCCACGACAGTGAGCCGGCCCGCGGCGAGGCGCTTGCCCGCGATGTAGTGGAGCACGTCGAAGGCGTCGCCGCTCGCGCTCTGGTCGTTCTCGTCGTCCGCGACGAGGCCCCGGCAGAAGTCGGAGGAGATGATCTCGGTGGGCTTGAAGTTCCTGCGGGCGAAGGTGGACTTGCCCGAACCGCTGGCGCCGATGAGGACGACGAGGGACAGGTCGGTCACCGGCAGGGTGCGCGAGGTACTGGTCATGCGGCCTTTGCCTCCTTCGTCGTCTCCCGGGCCGTGGTCATCGTGAACACGGCCATCTGTGTGGGAGGCCCCACCTCGGGGTCCTCCGGTCCCACCGGTACGAACGCCACCGTGTAGCCGTGGCGTCCGGCGACCCGCTCCGCCCACTCCCGGAATTCCTGCCGGGTCCACTCGAAGCGGTGGTCACCGTGGCGCACGTGCCCCGCGGGCAGCGTCTCCCAGCGGACGTTGTACTCGACGTTGGGGGTCGTCACCAGCACGGTCCGAGGGCGCGCCGCGCCGAAGACCGTGTACTCGAGGGCGGGGAGCCGGTCCAGGTCGAGGTGCTCGATCACCTCGCTCAGCACGGCGGCGTCGTACCCCTTCAGCTGCTTGTCCGTGTAGGTGAGCGCGCCCTGCCGGAGGGTGACGCGCCCGGCCTGCCGCTCGCCCATCCGCTCCAGCTTCAGCCTGCGTGCCGCGACCGTCAGGGCGCGCACCGAGACGTCGACCCCGACGATCTCCGTGAAACGCGTGTCCTTGAGCAGCGCCTGCACCAACTGACCCTGGCCGCAGCCGAGGTCGAGCACCCGGTTGGCCCCGGCGGCACCCAGCGCCTCCAGGATCGCCCCGCGGCGCCGCTCGGCGAGCGGGACCGGCTTCTCCTCCGTGTCGGTGGTCTCGTCGACCGCGTTGTCGACACTCTCCACCTCCAGGTCGTCCGACTCGGCCAGCCGGACCAGCTCGAGCCGCTCCATCGCCTGCCTGGTGAGCCCCAGGCGGCGGGAGAGGTACCGGCTGGTGATCAGCTTCTGCTCCGGATGGCCCGCCAGCCAGCCCTCGCCGGCCCGGAGGAGCTTGTCGACCTCGTCGGGGGCGACCCAGTAGTGCTTGGCGTCGTCGAGCACGGGCAGCAGCACGTACAGCTGGCGCAAGGCGTCCGCGAGCCGCACGTCCCCTTCGAGCACGAGCCGGACGTAACGCGAGTCGCCCCACTCCGGGAACCGCTCGTCCAGAGGCACGGGCAGGGCCTCGATCCGTGTCCAGCCGAGCGGGCCGAACAGCTTGTGCACCAGCTCCGCACCGCCGCGGGCCGGCAGCGCCGGGATCTCGATCCGCAGCGGCATAGCTTCCCGCACCCGGTCGGGCAGGGCCCTGCACGCGCCGTTCAGCGCGGACTTGAACACCGTCGTCATCGCGACCGAAAGCAGCGACGACGCCGCGTAGGGCCGGTCGTTGACGTACTGCGCGAGCGCAGCGTCGGGGGCTCCGCCCCGGCCCTTGCCCTTTCCCCGCCTCACCAGCGCCACCGGATCGACCTCCAGCAGCAGCGCCGCGGTGCACCGCTCCTCGGACGCCTCGGGGTAGAAGACGTGCGCGGTGCCATGCGACGTGGAGAACGTCTGCGCCTTGTCGGGATGCTTGTGCAGCAGATAGCCGAGGTCGGTCGCGGGACGCTCTGGGGTGCCGGTGGTGCTGATAGTCAGGAACACCCGTCCGAGTATGGTGCGAGGGCCCGTCTCCCACCAGGCTTTTTCACGCTGCCGGCGACTCCAGCCGGTCCGCAAGGGCCGCGATGTCCGGCGGTCCGACACGGCAGCAGCCACCGACCAGACGGGCGCCGGCCCGCTGCCAGTCCCGCACCCTGCCCGGCTCGAACGTCCCCCTGCCGGTCCAGCCACGGCCGTCGGCGTCCCACTCCTCTCCGCTGTTCGGGTAGACGACCACCGGCTTGCCGGTGGCCGCGGCCGCCACCTCCACCGCCCGGTCGGCGTCGGCGGGATCGCAGCAGTTGACCCCGACGGCCACCACCTGCTCGATGCCCGCGACGAGACCGAACGCCTCCGCCAGGGGCTGCCCGGCCCTGGTGCGGTCGCCCGCCACGCTGTACGAGAGCCAGACCGGCACCGGGAGCTCCTGGACCACCTCCAGCAACGCCTCGGCCTCGACGATGTCCGGCACAGTCTCCAGAGCCAGCGCATCGGGGCCGGCCGCGGCGAGCGTCTCCGCCCGGGGCCGGTGGAAGCGCACCAGCTCCCGGACGGTGAGTCCGTACCGGCCCCGGTACTCGCTGCCGTCCGCGAGCATCGCCCCGTACGGTCCGATCGAGGCCGCGACCCAGAGCTCACGCCCTGCCACCGCGCCCGCCCTGCGCGCCGAGTCCACACTGTCGGCCATCAGGTCCGCCGCCCGGGCCCTGCCGATCCCGTGCCGTGCAAACCCTTCGAACGTCGCCTGGTAACTGGCGGTGATGAGCACCTGCGCCCCCGCCCGCGCATAGGCCGCGTGGGCGGCCTCGATCTGCTGGGGCGCGTCGGTCAGCAGACGGGCCGACCACAGGGCGTCGGACAGATCACAGCCCTGGGCCTCCAACTGGTTGGACAGTCCCCCGTCCAGCAGGACGGTCCCCTCGGCAAGCGCTTCGCCGAGCGTACGGCAGG
The DNA here is from genome assembly GCF_002910915.1 of Streptomyces sp. SM10. Classification (GTDB taxonomy): domain Bacteria; phylum Actinomycetota; class Actinomycetes; order Streptomycetales; family Streptomycetaceae; genus Streptomyces. Next base: position 157,178 of record NZ_NEUF01000160.1, read on the forward strand.
GCGGCACGTTCGGCGTCCGGGCGGTGTGCACAGTTGCTCCTCGCTGTCGGCCGGTACCGGTCGGTCCCGTGCCACGGTCCCGTCCGGCCGGCGGTTGCCTGTTCGACGCTTCCTGCCCACCGGCGCCTGCCCCTGTCCGCCGGTCCTGTCCGCCGGTTCCCGACGGTCCGCGGCCGCCGTGTGGATCCGGTCCTTCCGGCCGCGTCCCCGCCGTCAGCCCAGTTGCGACTGGACCTGCGACGAGATGAGTTCCAGATGGTCCAGGTCGTGCAGGTCCAGGACCTGGAGGTAGATCCGCGAGGAGCCGATGGCGGCGTACCGGCCGATCTTGTCGACCACCTCGGCGGGCGAGCCCGCCAGGCCGTTCGCCTTCAGATCCTCGACCTCCCGTCCGATGGCGGACGCGCGCCGTGCCACCTCCGCGTCGTCCTTCCCGACACACACCACGAGCGCGTTGGAGTACACCAGGTCGTCAGGGGCCCGGCCCGCCACCACAGCCGCGTCCCTGACCCGGCCGAACTGCTTCTCGCTGTCCTCCAACGAGGCGAAGGGGATGTTGAACTCGTCCGCGTACCGGGCGGCGAGCCGAGGGGTGCGGACCGCGCCGTGGCCGCCGATCAGGACCGGCACCTTCGCCTGGGCGGGCTTCGGCAGGGCCGGTGAGTCGGTGAGCTGGTAGTAGGTCCCGTCGTAGCTGAAGGTCTTGCCGGGCTCGGTCTCCCACAGTCCCGTGACGATCGCCAGCTGCTCCTCCAGCCGGCCGAACTTCTCCTTCGGGAACGGAATGCCGTACGCCTTGTGCTCCTCCTCGAACCAGCCCGCGCCCAGGCCCAGCTCGACCCGGCCGCCGGACATCTGGTCGACCTGGGCGACCTGGATGGCCAGCACACCGGGCAGTCGGAAGGTGCCCGCCGTCATCAGCGTGCCCAGGCGGATCCGCCTGGTCTCGCGGGCGAGCCCGGCGAGCGTGATCCACGCGTCGGTCGGGCCGGGCAGACCGTCACCCGAGCCCATGCGCAGATAGTGGTCCGACCGGTAGAAGGCGTCGAAGCCGAGGTCCTCGGTGGCCTTGGCGACGGTGAGCAGGGTGTCGTAGCTCGCCCCTTGCTGGGGCTCGGTGAAGATTCGAAGATCCATGCCTCCATCCTGCACCTTCGCACCCGCCGCGCCCCGTCTCTCCCCTGCTCGCTTCTCCCGTCGGCGGCCGGTGCTCCCTTCCGGCCGCCGGCTCACTGCTGCCCGGCGACGAACCCCGCCGGACCGGTGATCACACCGAACGGGCCGTCACGCTCCCTGTCCGGCTCGTGTTCCCGCTCGCGGTCACGCTCCTGCTCCGCGAGCCGTCTGAGCATGCCGTGGATCCGGTCCACGGACTCGTCGACGGCGTCTATCGCCTCGATGCACTGCCAGTAGAGCCCTTCCTCCTCCGTGCCGCAGGCGACACCCACCAGGGCGATGCCCGCCTCGCCGAGCAGCGCCGCAAGAGCGGCCAACGTGCCCGGCACATGGGCCACTTCGGTGAGCTGCGAGGCCCTGACGCCTCCGGCCGGCACCATCGGGTGGTCGAGCACGGCGCTGCCGAGGGCGGAGGTCTCGCTGAGCCCGCGCGCCTCCGTCCGCAGCTCGGCCGGTCCGCACCTCGCCAGCTGTCCGCCGACCGCCCGGGCGAGGGCCTGGGCCTGCCATGCCTCCGCCATGACGGCCGGCACTCCCCGGCTCCCCGCGAGCGCGCTCCTGCCCGCAGCGATCAGTCGCTCCGCTTCCATCCGATTCCCCCGTCGCCGTGACCATCCGTACAGAAACCCGCTCATCTCTTCATTACCCACAGTGAGCTGCGTGGCACATGAATGCCAGAGGAAATCGGAAATCTGTGGACAGGAAGAGGATTGTGGATAAGTCGATCACTCCGAAGAGTGACGGTGCGTCGGTCCAGTACCGGCCTCGGGACTGGTAACCGTCGATAGTCCCGAGTACTGCATCGGGTGGTTCGACGAGACCACACTCCATCCTCTGTGCCGATGACACGGCATGGGGCGTGCACAGACGGTGCTCCTAGGATGTGCGAAGACCGCATCCACCACCCTGGGGACACGTTGAGAGAGTGGGCTTGCGTCGCACCAGAGGTCCGGGACCGGCTCGTCGTTCGGTTCGGAACAGGGGTGCTCGCCTGGTGTGACGAGTTGCCGGCTCTCGTGAACGAACTCGCCACCCGCTGGGGTCTGTCCCTTGTCGCGGCGGGTGGAGGAGGCACCTCGCGGGTGTTCCACTGCTTCAGGGGTGACACTGACGCCTCGGCGTGGCTGAAACTCACGCCGGAGCCCGGGATTGCCCGGGAGGAAGCCGAAGCCCTACGGCGTTGGGCAGATACGCCGTCGGTTGTCACGTTGCTGGGACAGGATCTGGCCGTCGGGGCCCTGCTGCTGGAGGACGTGGAGCCGGGAGCGCAGGTGAGGCACCGTGCCTGGAATCTCGCCGAGGTCGCGGCGCTGCTGCGGGACCTACGGGCCGCTGCTCCCGCGCCAGGTGAGCACTCGGTACTGCAGCCTCTCTCACACCGCATCGACTTCGTGTTCGACTTGACCGACCGCAGGCTGACGGCGGCCGACGTGAACGACCCGGCTGCCTCCACGATGCTTCGGCAGGCCCGGGCGGCAGCCCTGGAACTCGCCGCCGATGGGCCTGTGGGACTCGTACATGGTGATCTTCATCCAGCCAACGTGCTGTCCGGACCGGACGCCCGCATGGTGGCGATCGATCCCGGGCCCGCGTGGGGGGACCCGGACTTCGATGCCGTTGACTGGGTGCTTGAGGGAGCGGCGGATTTCAGCGTGCTGGAGCAAAGAATCGGGGAACTGGCGGAGCTGGTTCCCGGCCAGTCCCCTCAACGTGTGCTGGGTTGGTGTCGGGCCCTGTCCGCTCTCATCGCGGTCCCCAGGATGTGCGCGGGACGGGACGACGCGGAGACCCGGTTCCTCGTTTCTCTGGCCGAAGGCTGATCCTTCCGCCGGCCTCAGCCGATCTCATGCCAACTTGTCCGTCACCTGCCGTGGTCGCCCGGCGCGTAGTTCCCCCCAGAGGGCTCCCACATCCGTGGCGATGCGGGTGGCGCTCTTGTCGTGATGGCCGAGTGCCTGGGCGATGACGGCGCCGAGGCCTGGCGGCAGGGCCTCGGCGCCACCCAGCGCGAACGCCTCCTGGCCCTCCTCCCACACCGGAGCCGACCTGTGACCGCCCCACCACGGCAGAGGACCCCGGCGATGCTGCCGGAGTCCTCTCAGCATTCACGATCAATCTCGGCGCCAACCGCTGTACCGAGCGCTAATGCTCAGCCCCGAGTACCGTCCGGTACCGGGAAGCGCGTCTCGTTCCGGTCGATCTTGGCCGCCAGCGCCTCCAGCGCGTCGATGCCCAGGACCTCGCAGAACTGCAGCAGATAGGCGAGGACGTCCGCGACCTCGTCCGTGACGCGGAACGCCGTATCGGGGTCCTCCATCACCCTCGCCGACTGCTCCGGCGTCAGCCACTGGAAGATCTCCAGGAGTTCGGAGGCCTCCACGCTCAGCGCAACGCAGAGGTTCTTGGGCGTGTGGTACGGCTCCCAGGCCCGGGACGCCGCGAAGTCGGCCAGCCGCCGCTGCAGTTGTGCTACATCCAGTTCGGTCACGGTGACAGGTCTACCACCGTCGTGCCGGCCGCCCCGCGGGCCGCTGCCGCGGTCGCCTCACCGACGGTTCCCAGCAGGCGCATGTGCCCGTCCGCGCAGATCGACGCCGCCAGCGCCAGCAGTTCCTTCGCCTGCCGCGCGTCGAGGCTCCGGTCGAGCCCGTCGGCCAGCACGGTGAGCGCCTGCATGGCCGACGGCACCTCGGCCGCCGGGTCCACCACCAGGACATGGGGTCCCGTCAGGAGTACGAGCGCGAAGGCGAGATACCGCAGCTCACCGTCGCCGAGACGGCCGACTGGGGTGCTGCGCCCCGGGCCCCGGCCGGTCATGGCGCGCACAGTCCCGTCGTCCAGGCGCTCCACGGTCAGGCCGGTCACGCCTCCCGTGCACCCGGCGTCCGCACTGGCGACCAGGCGGGCGTGCCGCTGCGCGCACTGGCTGTGGGTGCGGTGGAGGACGTCGGCGAGGTTGTCGCAGCACGAGGTGAGACGCCCCTCCCCCACCGGCACCGCCGCGCGCATCCCCTGCGGCTGCGGGTCGCAGACGAAGGCAGACCGCAGGGCGACCACCACCTGCTCGGCCGCGGCCAGGACTCTGAGCTGGCCTTCCGTGGTCCCCGCGACGCGCAGCGGCAGCAGCGCCGTACCGAGCCGGTCGTCGGGGAAGGGTGCGCGTGTCACCGGCACGGCCCCCGCGGTGAGCCAGGCAGCCTGGACGGACGGGCGCCGTGGGTCCAGCAGCGCCGTGGTCAGCAGGGTCTCCCCACTGTCCCTCAGCCGCTCGCCGACGATGCGGAGCGAGGGCTCGGCCTGCACGGCGAGATCCAGTGTCACCGGGCCGGCCGGGCCCTCCACCGTGCAGCCGAGCCTGAATCCGCGCCGCCCCTGCGCGTCGGCGGCCGCCCTGTCCGGGACCCAGGCCGCCGGATCGGGGAAGACGTCCTCCAGTGGATCACCGGCGGCCAGCCGTGCGAGCGCGTCGTATCCGCGCAGGGCGGTCGTCTTCCCGCTGCCGCTGCCTCCCGCGAGCAGCGTGAGCGGCCCGAGCGGGATGACGGTGCGGCGGTGCGAGGCGAAGGCGTCGAGGCGGAGTTCGCCGACGAAGGGGCGGGCGGGGCGGTCCGCGCCGGACGGCGGCGGGGCCGTCCTGCCCGAGGAGATCACAGTCATGAGCGGACCGTACGCACGCCCCGGAGCGGCGAACCGTTCCGCCCGCGCGACCTTCCTACGATTGAGGTACGCCCGCCGCGGTGACCCCCTCGACCTCCATGCCGACCGGCGCCAGCAGGAACACGTTGCGGTCCACCCGGTGCATCCCGCTGCCGAGCCCGAAGACGACGCCGCTGCTGAAGTCCAGGATCCGCTTGGCCACGTCGCTCTCCGCCCCGGTCAGGTCCAGCAGGACCGGGATCTGCGCCACGAGGTACTCGGCGACCTCGCGGGCGTCCGCGAACACCTGGACCCGCAAAACGACGAGGCGCCGCTGCTCGGCCGACTCCTGCTGGTCCGGGACCGTCCGGTGGTCGACCCGGGAGGGCCATTCGTTACGGCCCCTCAGGGGTACGACCTGGGCGAGCCCTTCCCACTGTTCGTCGGTGGCGTCGTACCTGTCGTACCTGTCGTACCTGCTCACAGAACCACCCCGTCCGTATGCCGGTTGGCTGTGCGCCGGCTGCGCTCGCTGTTCATCGGGCAATTCTCTCGCCCCTCACCCGTTCGGCGTACCACCGACACGGGTCGGAACGTGATCGGAGGTCTCCGGTGCTCCCGCGTCGTCCGGTTCGGGGAGTGTGTCGAGCGGGGTGAATCGGACCGGGAGGTGGGCCGGGGCACGGTGGAAGGGGCCCGGCCGCCAGACCAGCGCGCCGGGTTCGACGGCCAGTTCGAGGTCGCAGAGTTGACTGGTCAGCTGCTCGATCGCGGTCATCGCCATCAGCAGGGCCGGCTGCTTGGCCGGGCAGCGGTGCGGTCCCGTCGACCACGCGAGGTGAGCGCCGTCGCCGGAGCGTACGGCGGGATCCTGGACCGAGGGCGGCGACTGCGTGTTGGCGGCGGCGAACGAGACCAGCACCAACTGCCCGGCGCGCAGCGGGACTCCGTGGAACTCGGTGTCGTGGCGCGGGAAGTGCGCGCCCATGTTGGCCAGCGGCGGGTCGCGCCAGAGCACGTCGTCCACCGCCTCGCGCGCGGTCATGGCACCGCCGTGCAGGGAGCCTCCGTATCCGGTGTCGCTGAGCATGCGCAGCAGCGCGTTGCCGATCAGGTTGGTGGTGGGGTCGTGGCCCGCGCTCATGATGAGCGTGATCTGACGGACGGCTTCGTCGTCGTCCAGCCCCGCCGGGTGGCCGAGGAGGTACGTGGTGAGGTCGCGGCGGGGTCTGCGGCGCCGGGAGGAGACGAGGGCGGAGACGACGCCGACGAGGTCGTCGTAGGCGGCTGTCGCGTCCGCCTCCGGGTCCATCATCCCCGCGGTGCCGCGGACCACGCGCTCGCTGTCCTCGGGTGCCACGCCGAAGGAGGCGGTGAAGACGTGCACGGGCAGTCGGCGGGCGTACTGGGCGATGAGGTCGCCGGAGCCGGTGGCCGAGAACGCGGCGATGAGCCGCTGTGCGACCTGGGCCACCTCCGCGCGCAGCAGGTGGGGTTCGATCAGGGCGAGGGTGTCGTTGATGGCGTCGCGGTACCGGGCGTGGACGGCACCGTCGGTGAACAGGGCGGTGGGCCGGTGGCCGAGCACGGGGAGGACCGGGGAGTCGGCGGGGACGCCCGCCTGCCAGGCACGCGGGTCCTTGGTGAAGGTCTCGGTGTCGCGCAGCAGGTCGACGGCCGCGTGGTAGTCGGTGACCAGCAGCGCGTCGACGTCCGGGGCGATACGCACCCTGGCCAGCGGCCCCTGGGCCCGCAGCCTGCGGTAGTGGCCGTGCGGGTCGGCGGCGAATCCCGCGCCGTACAGCGCGAGCGGTTCGAGGGCGGAGGGGACGGTTCCGGGTGAAGTACCGGACGCGGGAGGGGTCATGACGGTTCCTGGGACGCGGGCAGACAGGTCAGCGCGTGCTCGGCGAGGGCGATCAGGGCCTTGATGCCGCCCTCGCGTTCACGGGCGTCGCACTGGACGAGCGGGGTACGGGCGTCGAGGTCGAGGTGCTTGCGCAGGACCTCGTCCGCGTGGGCGGGGGCGTCGGGGAAGCGGTTCACGGCGACGGCGTACGGAAGTCCCTGCTCCTCCACCATGTCCATGACGGCGAAGGAGTCCTCGAGCCGTCGGGTGTCGACCATGACGAGGGCGCCGAGCGCACCCCGTGCGATGTCCTCCCAGAGCGGCAGAAAGCGCTCCTGGCCGGGGGTGCCGAACATGTAGAGCACCAGGTCGTCCTGGACGGTCAGCCGGCCGAAGTCGACGGCGACGGTGGTCGTGGTCTTGTCCGGGAGCCCGGCGGTGTCGTCGAGTCCCGTACTGGACTGCGTCATCGCCTCCTCCGTGTGGAGGGTCGGGATCTCCGACAGGGTGCGGATCAGGGTCGTCTTGCCCACGCCGAAGGGACCCGTGACGACGAGTTTCATCAGGGTCTCGGCGGCGCTCGGCAGATAGCCGACGCCGCCCCGGTCAGTGGAGGGAACGGAGTCCAACGAGCAGCCTCTCGACGAGCGACCGGTCGATCTCACCGGCGCTGGGGATCGGTGGTCGAGCGTGCAGGTGTCCGGCGGCCACGAGGTCCGTGGCCAGGAAGACCGTCGCGCTGACCGGCAGTTCCAGATGGGCGGCGCATTCGACGACGGTGAGGGCTCCCGGCTCCAGGAGCTCACAGAGCCTGCGCTGCTCCGAACCGGTCTCCGGCGGCACGGCCGAGTCGGTACGGATGAGCACGGCGAGCCGGTCGAGCCCGGGACCGGTGGGCACGGAGCGGCCACCGGTGACCAGATAGGCGGGGATCAGGCGGCGCCCTGGGCCGGGGCTCATGGCCGGGTGGCAGCGTCCGGTTGGCGGGTGGGGGCGTGCATGGCCCGGGTCAGCGCGGTGACCTGCACCTGCATCTGGTACGCGATGTTCCCCAGGTGTGCGTCGGGGGCCGCGAACAGGGCCAGCGTGGTGTTCCTGCCCGCCGGTACGACGATGGCGAAGCCCAGGTCTGACTCCACGACCGTCTGCGCCAGGCGCGGCGACTCGGCCTCGGTGAAGGCGGTGGTGAAGGCCCGGGCCGCGGCGTGCAGGGTGGCCGTCATCGCCGCGACGCGTTCGGCGGACGCGCGGTCCAGGCCGGGCGACGCGCCCTCGACGAGCCCGTCGCCGGTGGCGACCACGGCGTGCTGCACTCCGGGGAGCTCCAGCAGGGGGGTCAGCACCCAGGCGAGATCACCGGCGGTGGGGGTGGCGCTCACGTCTCGTCGTCTCCTTGGTCGTCCGATGGGGATGCCGGGGGCGCCGGTGGTGCGGGCGCCCGCCTGCCGCTGAGGGTGCCCTCCTGGAGGGCGGCCCAGGCCGCCCCGGCCCGCTCGGGCGTGCGGGGCGCGGACTCCTCGTCCACCTGCTGCGGGGCCGTCTCCGCCGCCGGGGAGGGCGCTCTGCGGGATCTGCGCCGCCGGGTGGGCAGTGCGGCCGCCTGTGCCGCGTCCTCGTCCGCTGGTGCTTCTGCGGCGGTCGCCGCGGTTTCGGCGGCACCGGAGTGCGCGGGAGTGACGGCGGGGGCTGCGGCCGGCTCGGCGGGAGCGGGGGCTTCGGCGGGGGACCCGGCCGGCGGCGTCACAGGGGCGCCGGAGCCGGCCCCCCGCGCGTGCAGCGGCTTCGGGGCGAGCACGGAGAGGGTACGGTCGTCGTCCATCACGGTCAGCAGATGGGCCGGGATCCGCAGCATCGCGCGCATCCCTCCGTACGGGGACGACTCGATGTGACAGCTGAAGCCGTAGCGCGCGATGAGCCGTCCCACGACGGCGAAGCCGGTCTGCGGCGGGTCCCCCAGCTCGGTGAGGAGCACCTCGGAGGGGCCCGACAGCAGGGCGTGGGCCCGCTTGAGCGCGTCGTCGTCCATGCCGATGCCCGCGTCGTCGACCAGGATCAGGGCGCCGCGCCCCGGGGCCTGCTGGACCGTCACCGGCACCTCGGTGTCCGGGTGGGAGTACGCCGTCGCGTTGGCCAGCAGTTCGGCGAGGGCGATGGCGAGGGGCTCGGCGGCACGGGCGACCAGCGCGAGCCGCTCCTGGCGCAGGTGGTTGGCGACCTTGATCCGCTCGTACCCCGCGACCCGGGACTGGGCGCCGAGGACGACCTCGACGAGCGAGGAGTTCTGCCGGGCCAGTCCCGGCCAGGCGTCGCAGAGCACGGCCGTGGCCTGGGTGCGGCGCAGCGCCAGTTCGTTGCGGAAGTCGAGCTGCAGGATCCGCGGGTCGTCGTACTCGTGCTGGAGCTCCTGGAGCAGGTGCTGCGACTGGTTGAGCAGCGACTGGATCTTGGCGGAGGTGCCGCGCATGGCCGATCGCGCCGCCGCGTCGACCCGTCCGCGCTCCTCCAGGACCGCCGCGCGCGCGGCCTGGACGGCCTCGGTGAGCAGCCGTGCGGCGTCCCCCTCGATGTCCGCCGCCCCACGCAGGCCAGGGACGGGCGCCGCCCGGTGGGAGAGCGCGGTGGCCGCGGCGGGTATCCGCTTCTCGGCGAGCTGGCGGATCTCCTCGGTGAGGGCGAGGGTGCGGGCCTCGGCGGCCCTGGCCTGCCGTTCGGTCAGCTCCGCACGCGCCGAGGCGCCGTAGGCCTCGCGCCCTGCCTGGTAGCTGCGCGCCGACGACCATATCGCCACCGCGACGGCGATCAGGGCCACGATCCATGCCACCACGGGGCGTCACCGCGTCTCTCGTGTCGGGGACGGCCGGCGGCTCGGTCCGCCGTCGTTGGGGCCGGCCGTCATGCCTGGCCGCCGGTGCGCTCCGTGCCGGGCTCCTGGGCGACGGCGGCGACCTCGGCCATCGCCTGGAGAACCCCGGGGAGCTCCGATCCGTCCAGGTGGCGGTATTCGCTCCCGATGGTCACCACGAGCCGCTCGGGAAGACCGAGGGACGGGTAGCGGTCCTCGGCGATCACCCGGCGCGCCGCCTCGGTCGCGGGCACCCCTGCCGCGTGGAGGGCATGGGCGCGTTCGCGTACGTAGGCGAGGTAGCCCATGTGTTCCCGCACTCCGGCCGGGTCGAGTACGGGCCCGTGGCCGGGCACGATCACCTCGGCGCCGGTCGCCAGGACCCGTTCGCAGGCGTCGATCACGTTGCTCAGGGGGCCGGCCCAGTGCACGGGATGGTCCCCGGGCTGCTGCGGGGTGGAGGAGAAGATGACGTCCCCGCTGAAGACGGCGCGCTGCGCGGGCAGGTGCACGATCAGGTCGCCCCCGGTGTGCGCGGGCGGGAGGGACGACACCTGGACCGCGTACTCCCCCAGGGTCAGTTCGAGCTCTCCGGTGAAGTACGTCGTCGGCCGCACGACATCGGTGGCCGACCAGTCGAAGGCCCCGAAGTGGCGGGAGAGGTAGGCCCCGAGGGGGGTGGACTGATCACTTCCGGTCACGAGGGCGTGCTGCTGCTGCGGAGTGGGGTCGTAGTGGATGTGCTCCCGGGCCTCCCGGGTCACGATGATCTCCGCGTCCGGAAGCACCCCGGCGCCCCAGAAGTGGTCGCCGTTGGCATGCGTGACGATGACACGGTCGATGCCGGCCCCGTCCGGCAGCCGTTTCTGGCTCTCCACGAGGAACTGACCGGCCAGCAGCGGGTCGTACGGCGTGTCGATCCACAACGCGCTGCGCGGGGAGACGAGAAGGCCGCAGTTGGCCAGGCCCCAGCCACGCTTCGGCGGCAGCCAGGCGTACAGGCCCCGGCCGAGGTCAACGACGTCCCCACCCGTGATCGACATGGGGCGATTATGCCGACCGCGATCCGGCCGCGCGTTCGAACTCGGCCAACCCGCCACACCGATGACGCGAAATCGCTCCTCCCCCGGGGTGTCCGCCGCGCGACGGTGACCGTCCGGGGTTGCCCCAGATCGGACTCACCAGGGATTTTCCGCCTGATGTATCTGATATCGACCGTCCGACCCTCGGCGCGCGACCGGTACCCAGACCGGGGCAGCGGAACCGGATTGAGCCGACTACCCACCGAGCATGGCCGAAAACCGACGCAGCGTGCCTCATGAAGACGCACGACGCTTGCTTGTTCTTGCTCGATAGACCCCTGTAACATGCAACATTGAACAGGCGGCGACGGTTTCGCCCAGACCCACCTCATCAGGCGCGAGCAGCAGCGGAAGCGGAGTGCGGACATGTCCCATGTCGAGACCGAGACAGCCGGCCAGCCGGAGTGCTGGCGCCGTGCCGAGGAGGTCGCCGCCGACCGGAAGGCGGTACTCCCCGCCACGGGTGAGCGCATCGCCGTCGTCGGCTGCGGAACGTCGTACTACATGGCGCAGGCCTACGCCGCGCTCCGCGAGACCTCCGGGCAGGGCGAGTCGGACGCGTACGCCGCCTCGGAGTTCCCTCTCGGGCGGACGTACGACCGGGTGGTGGCCCTGACGCGTTCGGGAACGACGACCGAGGTGCTCGGCCTGCTGGACCGACTGCGGGGCAGGACCCGTACCGTCGCCGTGACCGCCGACCCGCTGACCCCGGTGATGGACGCCGCCGACGAGGTGGTGGTCCTCGACTTCGCCGACGAACGGTCCGTGGTGCAGACGCGGTTCGCGACCACCGCACTGACCCTGTTCCGCGCCCACCTCGGGCTGCACACCGAGGACGTCGTACGGGACGCGGAGACGGCTCTCGCGGAACCGCTCCCCGAGGGACTGCTGGAATGCTCCCAGTACAGCTTCCTGGGGAGCGGCTGGACGGTCGGGCTCGCCAACGAGGCGGCGCTGAAGATGAAGGAGGCGTCGCTCTCCTGGACGGAGTCGTACCCGGCGATGGAGTACCGCCACGGCCCCATCAGCATCGCCACGGCCGGGACCGCCACCTGGATGTTCGGCAGCGCTCCCGAGGGGCTCCGGGAGCAGGTACTGGCGACCGGGGCCCGCTGGGTGCAGAGCGGCCTGGACCCGCTGGCCGAACTGGTCCGGGTCCAGCGGCTGGCGATCGCCCGCGCTGCCGCCCGCGGCCTCGATCCCGACCTGCCGCGGCATCTGACGCGGTCGGTGGTCCTCGGCGCTGCGGCGGGGACCTGAGGCCGCCTCAGGGTATACCGCGCACCGGGCCGGCGGGCAGCCCGGTGCGCGGTCGTGAAGGCGGAGGTCAGGCCTCCTCGAAGTAGGCGTCCAGCACCTCGTCGAGCTCCGCCGTCCACCCCTTGAGGTCGCTCCTGGCCCCTGCCTCGACCTCGGCGTTGAACCACCGGCGGCTCGACAGGTGGACCGTCACGGTGAACCGGCGCCCGAAGCGTCCGGTCCTGACCTCGACCGCGCCGATCTCGGACCAGTCGAACTCCGCCTCCTGGTCGTCCAGCCGGAAACGGACGCCGTCGGCGTCGACCCTGATGGATCCGCGCCGGTCGCTGACGTCGAAGACGGGGCCGTCCTCGTCGTCGGCGTCCTCGCGCGCCGCCCCGGCGTCCGGGGCGGCATCATCCGAGGCCGTCCCGTCGTCCCGGGGCGCGGCACCGGCGGCCGTGGAATCCTCCACCGCCTCCTCCTCGGCCGCGCCCTGGGCGGGCGCGTCCGTGACGTCGGCCTCCAGGGCCTCGGGCGCCGCCTTCTCCGCTTCCGCCTCCGCCTCCGTCCGCGCGGGGGCAGGGGCCGTCAGGCCGGGGATGTACGCCGGGTCTGTCCCCGCGGCGAACTCGGGCTGGGTGTTCGAATCTATGCGCTGCTCCACGGCGGGCAGTATGGACGACGAACCTGTACGAGACCAGTCACCCGGGCCCCGACCGGCCTGTCGCCCGGATATAGGCGGCCGTGACATCCCCCGGACACGACGGACGGGTGGTACGGGTTCCGCCGAACCCGTACCACCCGTCCGTACCGCTCTGGCCCTCTGTCACATTCCGTCTGTCAGAGGTCCGTCGCCCGTGAGGACTCAGTAGGCCCCGAAGACGTTGTCGATCGAGCCGTACCGGTCCGCGGCGTAGTTGCACGCGGCCGTGATGTTGGCGACCGGGTCGTAGCTGTCCATCGACGTACCGGGCACGTGGTAAGCCTGGAAGGTCGGGTCGATGACCTGCAGCAGGCCCTTCGACGGGACGCCGTTGATCGCGTTGATGTCCCAGTTGTTGATGGCCTGCGGGTCACCCGCGGACTCGCGGATGATGTTGCGGTGGATGCCCTCGTAGGTGCCGGGGATGCCGTGCTCGGCCATGACGGCCAGCGACTCCTTGATCCAGCCGTCGAGGTCGTTCGTGTACGAGGTCGACTCGGCGGCGGGAGCGGCCTCGGCGGCGGGCGCGCCCTCAGCGGCGATCTCGGTGCTCGTGCGCTCCGAACGGTCGGCGCGGTCGGAGCTCTCCTCCGCACGGTCGGACGCCTTGGATTCGGCCTTCTCGGCCTTGTCCGCGGACTTCTTCTCACCCTTGACGTCAAGGGTGATCTTCAGGCCGGGGTGAATCAGGTCCGGGTTTCCGCCGACCACCTTCTGGTTGCCCTCGTAGAGGGCCTTCCAGCCACCGCTCACGGAATGCTCGCGAGCGATCTTGGCGAGGGTGTCACCCACGACCACGGAATAGTCCGAGGGCGTGGACTTCTGCGCGGCAATTCCCTTGCCGGACACAGCAGTCGACGTTGCGGCCTTTTCCACGGCGGCCGGCTGGGCCGGGGCGGCGAAGGCACCGGTGGCGCCGATCAGGGGCAGGGCCAGGGCGGCTCCGCCCGTGCTCACGGCGATGATGCCGCGGGTGAGTGAACTGGTCCTGGAACGACGGTGCTTACCGATTTCGGGCATGCTGAATTCCTCTCCGTCGCCTGCGAAGTGAGCTGTCGGGTTCGAGCTGGAGATGCCCGGACGCATACGAATGCGACTTCACCCCGAGCCGCTCCGGATACCGGATCGGCGCTTACTTGGGTCCCCCGCTCCTGCCGTACGAGAAGTGGTCGGGTTACCGAGCGGCGGCAGGATTCGGCGTTCCGCTCGGAGTGATGGTGACCGTAGGCGAGAAATAGGGAAAGGAACAAGCCTGGCGCGGTGATCACAATTCACCCGCAAGATCGATTCACGGGAATTCATGTAATCCACCCCACATCGCGCCGGCCATTTCTCTTGGCACAGAAGGGAACCGGCCGCGACGAACCCGCGTCCGGCGCACTGGGGGTGACCCTGGTCACGGAGTCCGATTAGGGCGATTTGCGCCCGATCGAAGAGGCTCAGGTCGCACGAAATGGCCTTTTATGGATTACGGGATCAATTTCTAAAACTATTCCAAAACGGGCATATGGGCCAGATGGAACTACTCCGACATGCCAGGAGCCTTGGTGTGGAACCGATCAGCCCATGACGGAAAACCCCCATGCCTCCGCGCCCCGCATCACCGTTCTGCCGGTCCAGCCGGGGGACCCGCCCTTCCGCGTCGTGGAGATCGACGGAGAAGTGATCGGGTGTGCGACCGCCATGACCGATGTCCTGCTGGCCGCCGCCGCGGCCGGTGTTCCTGTCCACGACCTCGACGATCCGGCCGCCGTCCGCTGGGTGGGAGGCGGCAAGCTCAGCTGGAGACCGCACTGAGCGGAACGGGAGCGCGTCGGGCAGAAGCCGCCCGGGGCGTCGCCTGACGGGGCACCTGTCCGGCAGGCGAGGCGGGCTCCGGAGTCTGCCTGGCGCGGCGGGGCGACGGCTGTTCTTCCGGGTGCGCGGGAACGCTCCGCGCGGGCCCTTGCCGCTCACTCCCCCGGAGCCTGCCCGCCAGGCCTCTGACGGAGGCCCGGCAGCGGTTTCGTCAGGCCGGCGGGCCCGGCCGGGGGCTGCG